>NZ_JBHSMC010000014.1:0-454818 GCF_042655485.1 Lederbergia graminis | reverse complement strand
AAAAGTCCGCTCGACTTGCATGTATTAGGCACGCCGCCAGCGTTCGTCCTGAGCCAGGATCAAACTCTCATTAAAAGTAGTTTGTAGCTCAAAATTGCTGGTCTTGCTTAATTATTGTTTAACGCTTCGTTTCGTTCAGTTTTCAAAGATCAAACTTTAGGTTTTTTGGAGCGGGTGAAGGGAATCGAACCCTCATCATCAGCTTGGAAGGCTGAGGTTTTACCACTAAACTACACCCGCATTATAATTATGAAATTTAAAATGGCGCGCCCGAGAGGAGTCGAACCCCTAACCTTTTGATCCGTAGTCAAACGCTCTATCCAATTGAGCTACGGGCGCTCTTTTTTGGTGCGGTCGAGAGGACTTGAACCTCCACCGGGAAACCCCGACTAGGCCCTCAACCTAGCGCGTCTGCCATTCCGCCACGACCGCTTATCTTTAATTTCTCTTTTGAAGAACAAGATATATATTATCAGTTTCGGAAGACAATGTCAACACTTTTTTTATTAGTTATTTTTAATGGTGAGCCATGAAGGATTCGAACCTTCGACCCTCTGATTAAAAGTCAGATGCTCTACCGACTGAGCTAATGGCTCATGACTGGGCTAGCTGGATTCGAACCAACGAATGACGGAGTCAAAGTCCGTTGCCTTACCACTTGGCTATAGCCCAATAACATGACGGTCCCGACGGGAATCGAACCCGCGATCTCCTGCGTGACAGGCAGGCATGTTAACCGCTACACCACGGGACCTGAAATGATGTAATACGAAAGCCGATAATATAAGCAGCTTTGTGAATAATCACATCGCTGCTTATATTGTGCACGAACTTTCTATGATGACCCCTACGGGATTCGAACCCGTGTTACCGCCGTGAAAGGGCGGTGTCTTAACCGCTTGACCAAGGGGCCTTTTTAAAAAATATATATATATGGCGGAGAAGGAGGGATTTGAACCCTCGCGCCGCTTACGCGACCTACACCCTTAGCAGGGGCGCCTCTTCAGCCTCTTGAGTACTTCCCCATTCAGAAAAATGTCTAACTTCCTTTAAGTTAATCTCAACGATGTAACAAATCAAGTTATTCCTTTCGATTAACTTCGGACTGTCAGAGTTTTATAGGCTTTTCCATTTTTCTAAAACTCCGCAGGTAGGATTCGAACCTACGACCGATCGGTTAACAGCCGATAGCTCTACCACTGAGCTACTGCGGATTAATGACTCTTACGATTATATAGACGTATGCACTAACTGTCAATAGTCGACAAAAACTTTTTTCAAAAAAATTTATGAATACCTTATTTTCACCTTAATACATTAGAATTCTATTTCTTTTTAGTAATGGTTGTAATAGATACAGGCTTCAAATTCCCACTGCATTTCCCGCAAACAAAGCGTTTTGTATCTACTTTTCTTTTACGCATGTACTCATGATAGCAACTTGTACATTGATAAATATATATTTTACCGCTCTTACGCTGGTTTGCTTTAGATATTAACGGGGTACAGTGTCTAGGAGCACCAACTTTTTTCATCAATGCACGAAAATCGGCATCACGATGTTGATAGCCTTTACCTTCCAAATGGAGGTGATAATGGCAGAGTTCATGTTTAATAATTCCTTCTATCTCATTTAACCCATGTTCATCGTAATACTTTCGGTTTATCTCGATATTATGTGAAGCAAGCAAATATCGCCCACCAGTTGTTCTTAATCTCTGATTAAATGTTGCTTTATGCAAAAACGGCTTATGAAAAAACTCAAGTGAGATTCTTTCTGTTAATAGCTGTAACTCCTCATTTGTCATTTTATTTCCCCCTAAAGAAATACACGAACGTGACAACCTATTCATCCATAACATAATAATAAGCAAAATTATCCATTTCATTTCTAAAATCATCATAACGGATACTTATTGGGAGGTATTTCCGATGCCCGTTTGGTTCCAAAAACAAATGAAGAAGGCGTTCTTAGAGAAAAATAGATACCAAATAAAATTATTAAATCAATGCTGGTATTTTTATAGAAGGACTCTTAACTAATTTTGATTAGAACGACTGGCAAGTTTTTTGCCAGTCGTACCGTTACTTAGATGTTTTTACCATTGTAAGTGCTAACCTTCCTTTTTGGACATCTACACTTTCTACCCATACCGTTACAATATCTCCAAGTGATACTACATCAAGTGGATGTTTGACGAAACGGTTACTTAATTTTGAAATATGGACGAGCCCATCTTCTTTTACTCCAACATCCACAAAGGCTCCAAAATCAACAACATTCCGAACTGTACCCTGCATTTCCATTCCAGGTTGTAGATCCTCTAACTTCAATAGGTCTTTTTTCAACAATGGTTTTGGTAGCTCATCTCGTAAATCGCGTCCTGGTTTCATTAAAGCATCGATAATATCCTGTAATGTTAAGATACCGATTCCTAATTCATCTGCCATAACATTCACATCTACCGATTTTAAGCGGTCAACTAACTCTTCAGATCCAATATCGGTAGTGGAAAAACCGAGTTTCTTCAATAGCTTCTTTACTTCTCCGTAGCTTTCTGGATGTATCGGTGTTAAGTCTAATGGTTCTTCCCCATCTAAAATTCTCATGAACCCGATTGCTTGTTCATATGTTTTGGCGCCAAGTCGCGGAATCCCTTTTAATTGTTTGCGATTCTCAAATCTTCCGTGTTCTTCACGATATTTAACGATGTTATTAGCAACTGTTTTACTTAGACCAGAAACATATTGTAAAAGTGATGGTGAAGCAGTATTTACATTGACACCAACTTGGTTTACAGCAGTTTCTACAACAAATGTTAACGATTCATGTAACTTCTTTTGAGAAACATCATGTTGATATTGCCCTACACCAACAGATTTCGGATCAATTTTTACTAATTCTGCTAGTGGATCCTGTAATCTTCTTGCGATGGAAACTGCACTTCTTTCTTCTACTTGGAGGTCAGGAAACTCCTCTCTTGCCAACTCGGATGCTGAATATACACTCGCTCCTGCTTCATTCACAATTAAATAAGCTATCTCAGATGAAAGTTGCTTCAAAATATCTACAATAAATTGTTCTGTCTCTTGAGAGGCTGTCCCATTTCCAATTGCTATGAGTTCAACACCATATTTTTCAATAATTGAAATAACCTTTTCTTTCGCTTCTGCTGGTTTTGCTTTTGGGGGATGTGGATAAATCACATCGATTTGATGTAATTTCCCTGTTTCGTCCACAACAGCTAATTTACAACCTGTACGATATGCCGGGTCCACTCCCAATACTATTTTCCCTTTTAACGGTGGCTGTAATAATAGGTTTCTTAAATTCTCCGAAAAAATATGGATAGATTGATCCTCTGCTTTTTCCGTCAATTCATTGCGGATTTCACGTTCAATCGCAGGTTCTATTAACCGCTTATATCCATCCTCCATCGCCTCCGTCACTACTTGAGTTACGATAGAATTTGTATTTTTCACAAACTTTTTATGTAAGTGTGTGAGGATTTTATCGGTATTCGCACTAATAGAAACGCGAAGGATATCTTCTTTTTCACCACGGTTGAGTGCAAGGATACGATGTGGAACGATTTTTTTCACAGGTTCCTCATATTCATAGTAATTTTCAAAGACACGTTTTTCATCTTTCTCTTCGTTTTTCACTTCTGAAATGATTTTTCCGAATTGGAAAGTTTCATTACGAATCCATTCCCGAATAGATGCATCATCCGAAACGTGTTCTGCAATAATATCCTGTGCACCTTTTATCGCTTCTTCAACTGTATTTACACCTTTTTCCTCATTTACGTACTTAGCAGCTTCTTCTTCCACGGTACCATGTACAGGAAATTGAAGAATCCAATTCGCCAACGGCTCGAGGCCCTTTTCTTTCGCCATCGTTGCACGAGTACGACGCTTTTGCTTATAAGGTCGGTATAAATCTTCGACGGTTTGCAGCTTATCCGCCTTCATAATCGCTTTCTCTAATTCATCCGTTAGCTTTCCTTGCTCTGCTATTAGGCGGACAACATCCTCTTTACGCTGCTCTAGATTTTGCAAATATGTCCAGTTATCTAAAATCCCTTTAATTTGAACCTCATCCAAAGCACCTGTCATTTCTTTCCGATAGCGAGCTATAAATGGAACGGTATTTCCTTCTTCATATAATTGAATAACACTTTGAATTTGTTTTTTTGATAATGTCAGTTCTTTAGAAATCTTTTGGATAAGCAATTCTTGTTTATCTTCCACTTCAATCACGTACAAACCCCATTTCACTTTCAATTTTCTCCATTTTATCATATATGCGCTTTAATAAAAAAACCCTCCCAGTTAAAGGAAGGTTCCGACAATAAAGGACATATCATCCTTTTTACTATTTTGCTGTAATACTTTTAAGCGAGCAACAAGTGCAGGTATGGACTGATTACTTGTCAAAAATGCCTTCGTATTTATATTTTTAAATCCATCTGTATGGATTAGGAATTTCGAATTTGATTCGTATTTATACTTATGTGTTCGGAATTGCATTGGTCTACCCGAGAGATAACCTGTAACAGGCATCGGATAAATTAACTTCCCAGATGGAGTATACACATAGAAGCGTATATTTCCAACACAACTATATTCATACGTCTTTTTTTAAAATCGACCTTTAATATCGCTACTGCCGCTCCACGTTTCCGTATAAGCACCTCGTTCGCATAATGCATTAATGTATCTACATCTGCTTCTGGGTTTGACTTCACGATAGAAACTACTGCTTGAGACGATTCATATGCTAGTTCTCCACTACCAAGACCGTCCGCAAGTACACCGATAAAATAATCCTCTTCCACCGACACATAAAAACTATCACCGCAAAAAATATTATCATTCTTTGCGGTTTGAAAAGCATGCGCTTGAATACTATCATTTTGTAAATAAATCATAAAATAGAACGCTCCGTATTAACCGATTCGTCATGAATTGCATCACGTAGTTTCTTGATTGCTTTTCTTTGCAAACGCGAAACATGCATTTGAGAAATCCCTAACATATCTCCAACTTCTTTCTGACTCTTGTTTTCCAAATACGTATATTGGATAATCAATTTCTCCTTTTCTGATAAGACATGGAGAACCTTCTGAAGTGAGATCCGCTGATTTACTTTCTCATATCCATCATCAATATTCCCAACAATATCAAGCAATGTAACAGAACTTCCATCAGGGTCTGCTTCAATGGAATGATCGACTGATAACGCTTGGTAGCTTTTCCCCATTTCCATCGCTTCTAAAATAACCTCTTCTGTAAGATCAAGTCTGTTCGCAATTTCCTCAATCTTAGGAGAGCGCTGTAATTCTGTTGTTAATTCCTCTACCGTTGTTTTAATTTTTGGTCCTAACTCTTTAATCCTACGAGGAACATGTACACTCCAAGTCTTGTCCCTTAGAAATCTCTTAATCTCCCCAATAATTGTAGGGATTGCAAAAGCTTCAAATTTCTTACCGTAGGATTCGTCATAGCGGCGAATTGCACCTAACAATCCGATAATTCCTACTTGAAAAATATCATCATGATAGGATCTACCTTTTGAATACTTCCTAGCAATAGACTCTACTAAATTTTTGTAATGTAATACTAAATTTTCTTGGGCTTCCGCATCCTCATGAAGTTGATAAGCTTTTATCCAATCATTGACTTTGGATTGCGAACTATCAGGTTGAGATTTTTTCTGCATCCCTCTCCACCTGCTCTCCTTCAAGGAATTTGGTCATAAATACCGTTACTCCTTTACTTTGATGAATTTTCACTTCATCCATTAAACTTTCAATCAAGTAGAGACCTAAGCCCCCTTCTCGCATCAGTTCTATATCGGACTTATCTTGATATGGCCCAACTTCCTTTAGCGTCTCCTCCAAATTGAAGCTTGCACCCGAATCAGCAACCATTACTTCTAATCTATCTTCATATAAACTAAATCCAATTAAGATTTGTCCATCTTCCTCTTCATCGTATGCATGTTGAACTGCGTTCGTAATTGCTTCACTAACAGCAATCTTCAAATCATCTATTAAATCGTATGTAAACCCCATCCTGCTTGCGATTCCTGATAGTGTTAAGCGAATAACACCAATATACTCCGGCATCGCGGGAATCTTCATTTCGATGTAGTCACATGCTTTTTTCATTTATACTCCACCCTCTACCTCGGTATTGATGTCCATTACATCCGCTAATCCAGTAATATCAAATAGTCTTTTTAACCTTTCTGACAAGCCTATAATATTTAATTTACCTTCATTAGCCTTTAGAGCCTTAAATAAACCAACAAATACACCTAATCCCGTACTGTCCATATAAGTAATTCCAGTTAAATCAACAACCATCTGTAGCCCTGGTGAGTTCGTGTATTGAAAAAGCTTGTCACGTAACTCTGGAGCCGTATATGCATCAATCTCACCGTGTAAATCAACATGCAACCCGTTATTTTTTTCCGTAATGTTTATTGTTATATTCAAGAAATTCAACCCCTTAACTCATTTCATCTGCGTTAATATTTACCCCATTATTCTAAAAACTAAACATTTTCAGCTAATTCTTTTTAAAATAATTAAGGTAAAATCATCACGCAGCTTGAAACCTTGCAATCTCTCAAGATCCTTATAGATATTCGTAACAATATCCTGTGAAGGAAGGTGTTTATATTTTTCAATGAACTGAACTAAATCTTCCCGTTCAATAAATCTATCGCCTTGCTTACACTCCGTAACACCGTCTGAGAGAAGGATAATCATATCTCCCGGAAAAATTCGTTTTTCATATTCTTTGTATTTCGTCTTCTTTTCTATTCCTAGCAATAATCCTTTTCCATCTAAATCGGAAAACGCATTATGTTTGTGAGAGTATAAGAAACCTGGCTCATGGCCAGCAGAAGCATAGCTAAATATGTGATTAGTTGGGTTATAGATTCCATAACACATTGTGATAAACATACTAGTATCTACATTTTGCTCTACTACTCTATTTAAGTTTTGTAGTATTGCACCAGGTTTATTACGATTTTCAGGGAAGCTATCCAATGCATACTTGATCATCGACATCGATAATGCTGCTGGAATGCCTTTACCAATTACATCGGCTATAGCTACCCCTAAGCACTCATTCTCATCCTTTACAAAATGATGGTAGTCACCATTCATCTGATTTGCTGGAATACTAATTGCGCCAATATCCAAGCCTTCAATATGTGGGATTGATGTTCCTAATAGTGTTTGTTGCATGTTTGCCGCGACTTCAATTTCATTTTTCAATGCTAATTGTTGTACACGGAGACTTTGGTGTTCTCGATATGCAAATCCATATCCAATCATAACTTCCAATAAAATATCAAATGAATCAATTAACTCTTTTTTGGACCAATCTGAATCAGATATGATGGACTTATGAAGACTAACAACTTCCTCAGGTGCGATATTAAATTCAATTAACTTTCGACTTAACTTTTGCCCCTGATATAAAATCCGCTCATTTGGATCCATCAAATAATGAGTAAGCATATCCTTGTATTTAAGCTCAAGCGAATCTCTAAAATCCACTTTCAAATCCTCCTATCGGAGCCACTTAATTGCCATTATGATGGTACCTTCCTCCAGTTTGGATTGAATATCAAATTCATCCATGAGGCGTTTTACACCTGGCAATCCTGCTCCCAATCCTCCAGATGTCGTATAGCCATCTTCCATTACCCTACGAATGTCGGCGATGCCAGGACCGTTATCCTGTGCAATTATTTTCAACCCACTTCGTCCGTTATGGAAGGTTTTCTCAATACTAACCTCACCTTGACCAGCATAAAGAAATATATTCCGGGCCAATTCGCTGATTGCAGTTGTGATTCTAGCCTGGTCAACAGTCCCAAATCCAAGCTCTTTAGCCACATTTCTGCCTAACTGGCGAACTGCTACAATGTCCCATTCATTTTTTATTTTTACCGAGGACTGCAGTTCCATAGGCTAATCCTCCAGTTCCTGTTCTAGTTTGTCTAGACCATTTTCTAAATCAAGTGCTGTCATAACATCTTCTAGGCGAATGCCTAATTCTAATAGCGTAATGGCAACAGCTGGTTGGATGCCAGTTATGACAACTTTTGCCCCCATCAGTTTAGACATTTCAATTACATCTCCAAGAACTTTTGCAATGAAGGAATCGATGAAATCAATAGATGTAATATCTATCACAACACCACTTGCATTCGTTTGATGGATTTTCTGTAGCAAATCCTCTTGAAATTGTAATGCTGTTTGATCGTCTAATTCCCATTGGATCGAAATCAGTAGATTATCACGCAACTTCAAAATTGGTATTCGCAAAGTTACCCCTCCAGCTTCACAATTCTTCTATTCGTAATTTCTAGTGCCTGTTCAATTCCTTTTCGCAATGTACTAGTAGTAGTTATTTGATTTAAATCAATTCCTAAGTTTACGATTGTTTGTGCTATTTCAGGGCGAATACCGACAATCATGCATTTTGCACCGACAAGTCTGACGGCTTCTCCTGCTTGAATAATATGATGAGCTACCATTGTATCTACAACAGGTACACCGGTAATATCAATAAGAACTACTTCTGAACGGTGCTTTACCACACCATTTAGGAGATTTTCCATAATGAGTCTTGCTCTATCCGTATCGATTGTTCCAATTAGTGGCATGATAGATATTTTTTCAAATACTGGGATAAGTGGTGCAGATAATTCTTGTAATGCGATCTTTTGTAAAGATACGGTTCTTTCCCATGTAGCAGAGTACGTTTCTATCATTTGATCATTGATTGGGTTCATCCATAAATCAAGGTCCACCATTAGTTTATTTATTTGTTCTACTGTGTACTCTCTTTCAGAAGTCATCTTCCCATAAATAATTTCTTTCAACTTACGCAGACCTATCGTAATAAACGTTAGCGGCCATCCTAAAGCAACAATGTTTTCCGCAAAGGAGTTTATCTTCTCATTAAACTTTTCATCTGTATCCAATATGTTGGATACGACTAAATCTATAAATTCTTTACTAGTGTTATAAAATACTTGATTAGAGAGAATATTGATGGAACGTTCATCACTATTTTTCTTCATTTCCTCCATCCAAACAGATAACATTTCATCTTCGTGCGCTTTTATGTATTTTACGATCTCTTTATTCACGTGCCCATCTCCATTTCTAACAAATAATTAACCTTTTATAATATGTAAGAAATTAAACAAATATTTGGATAGATTAATTTTAGCAATATTCAGAGCTAAATTACAATCACAGGGGTCATATTAACTCATATTTTGTAAAAATCAGGACAAAAGGCCGATGAATTTGAAAAATGAGGAAGTTGGAAGTTTTTGTTTTTACTGCTATTTATAAATGGAGATTAGCAGTTTTACTTATAATAAAAAACGCTCCTGCAATCGCAGAGCGTTTTCATTAAAAATCAATTAATCCTAAACTTATTTGTAATGATTCATCGACTTTTTCCATCATTTCCTCATCAAGGTGGGTAATCTTATCAGTCAATCGTTGTTTATCGATTGTTCTTATTTGTTCGAGTAAAAGAACCGAGTCTCTTTCAAAGCCGTACTTTTTAGCATCAATTTCCACATGGGTTGGCAATTTTGCTTTTTGGATCTGAGCTGTTATGGCAGCAACGATTACAGTGGGACTGAATCGATTCCCAATATCGTTTTGGATTACTAACACAGGTCGGACTCCACCTTGTTCCGAACCGACCACCGGGGATAAATCGGCGAAGTACACGTCACCACGCTTTACGCCCAAAATGCTTAGCCCCCACTTACAAGCCGTTCGACTGTATTCTCTGCCTCATATTCTGCCTGCACCGCTTCTGAAGCAATCGCCAAATTAATTTTTGCCATTTCCATGTAGCCGCGCCTCATCGATTCAATTATATGACGCTTCTTTTTTTCTTGAAGATACATTTTAGTAGCAAGGAATATAAATTCATTGCGATTTAAATTTTCTTCTTCGGCAAAACCATCCAGTTCCGCGATTAGCTGCTCTGGTAAGCGTATTTTAATTTCTGTTGTTGCGCTGGATTCAGACACCGACCTACACCTCCAACAATCACTGCAAAACAATGCGATATAAATCTCATCTTATCATAACATCAATTGCGTCTACTGCAAAGTCAATTTTTAAATTCTTTATCTATTATCATCTATACATTGCTTACTAATACATATATTTCTTCTTTTTCTGCATTTCTCCTGCTAATCATGTCAGATTTTTTATAAAAAAAGGTGATTTTTTCGAATTACGCTAGAAATCCCTCATAGATTTACTTTTAAAGACACGAGGCACGCGGTTTGTTATCGTACATGTCACTTCATAGTTTATGGTATCTAATTTATTAGCAACCTCATCTACTGAAATAAATTGGCCATTTTGTTCACCAATTAACGTGACTTGAGTTCCTATAGGCATATAATATGGTAGTTTAATCATCGACTGATCCATACAGATTTTTCCGACGATTGGTACTCTTTCACCACCCGCAAGCACATGAAAACCTCTTAACTTACGTATCCAGCCATCCGCATATCCAATTGGGATTGTTGCAATCCATTCTTCATTTTCGGTAGTATAATCCGCACCATACCCTACTTTTTCTCCAGGATGCATTTTTTTTACATGAATGATTTTCGAGTGTAATGAAAAAACTTCTCTTCTTTTAAATGGTAAATAAGGCTCTATTTCAGCAGAAGGCGTTAATCCATACATCGCAATTCCAATTCTAGTTGCATTAAAAGTAGCATCCGAATGATATAAAGCTGCAGCACTATTGGCAGCATGCACATATGTTGGTGTTGTTTTCAACACTTGTAGTAATTTTTTAAAGCGACTAAGTTGGCGTTCATAATATTCCGTATCAAGTTCGTCAGCTGTTGCAAAATGAGTGAAAATACCTTCAAAACTAAAACAGTTCGAGTTGTTAATATAATCCTCTATTTGTTTTAGTTCTTCCTCATCTCTAACACCAATTCTCCCCATACCAGTATCACATTTTATATGAAGGGCCACTTTTTTGCCTGGAGAAAGATGTTTCTCTGCCTCCTTCAGCCATTCACCGTCATACACAGTAAGTGATATTTGATGATCCGCAGCAATAGGGACATCTTGAGGACGAGTTGCACCTAATATGAGAATTGGAGCATTAACTCCTTCTTCTCTCAGTGCGAGAGCTTCATCCAAAAATGCCACAGTTAATCCATGTGCTCCAGCTTTAAGAACGGTTTTGGCTGTTTGAATATCTCCATGCCCGTATCCATTCGCTTTTACAGTAGCAAAAATCCTTGTTTCACTTGGAAGAAAGTTTCGAATTTCTTTCATATTATAATAAAGGGCATCTAAATCAATCTCCGCCCATGTATCTCGATAAAATTCCTGTTGCCTCTTCAACTGTGTCACTTCCCATATTCTGCTTAAGTTCCTACTAGTAATTATCGAACTGCAAAATTAAGATGTCAACTAAAAGTAAGCAAAAGGAATATAAGTTATAAAGAATTTGTAGTTAAGTTAAAATTTTGTGAGCAATAATACGTAGTTGTTGATTTACGTTCCGACGCACAGGATGTGCTAGTGCAGGCGGTGCCACAGGACGTGGCGTCATTAGCCTGCCAGGCGACTTCGCTTTCCGTTGGATTGATAATTCTCGTCGTAAAGTGGTTCCCTCACGGAGCTTGACGATCTTGTACTTCCCGTTGAAACTGACTGTTCTAATAACAGGAGTTTATTATGTGTACTTTTACAAACACTCTATCCCCATCTATATTTTTTGGGTTGAATAATCACTTTGTTAGTAAATAAAACTTTATTTTGAGCACAATGTTGATTGAAGCGGCAGGCGGCGACTCCTGCGGGGTTAGCGTGCAGGTGAGACCCTGCAAGGAGCGTAAGCGACTGAAGCGGCTCACCGCTCGCCCCGCGGAAAGCGTCCGCCTAGAGCGGAAATCAACATTCAACATTCAAAGAGGATATAAAATTAAAGTTGGTAAAACAAGTTAACTGACAAAAATATAAGCTGCCCAATGTTATTGGACAGCCCTTTTATATAAATTATTTTACTACTCCACCCTGAACGGATTTAGCAACCATAATCATCTCTTCTGGTGTTAAATCATTCGAAACTAGTAGGAATTCTACTCCATTGTCACTCCAAGAAATTGTCTTATCTGTCATGGCACCAATCGTAAATCCAAGGTCTACCATTTCCCCATTCACATTTACTGTTTCCATGGAAGTTGCAGGGATAACATCGACTTTCTCTTGAATGATTGTAAATGATTTATCTTCACCAGCATATGAAAGCAATGCACGCTTACCATTTTCAGTGTTCACTACTTTTTCTTCTACTAGTGTAATTCCTGGAATGTCAGCCATCGAATATTGAACGGAGAATTCGGAATCCCCATTATCGCCAATAACTTCTACATCCAACTGTGCACTAGTCATACTATTATTCGTATCAAAAGAGTTCTTATCGAATTTCGGATTGAATTCCATTTTAGAGAATTCTACTGTAACAACTGGGTTTTGATTCGCATCCATTACCTTTACACTAACTGGTTCCAAGGTACCTTTCTTAAACGTAATTTCTTGGTTTGGTAACATATTTTTATTTTGGTAGCGAGTTTTTGTTTCAAACACATAATGTTCTTTCGTAGCTTTAAACTTCGCTTCACTATCTGCTAAAATATCGGCAACAAGCGACTCATATAAATAGGCTTGACTACTATTTTTTGGCCAATCACTTTGGAATTTGTAACTCTTATTCAGGGCAGGCGTCAACACATACACACCAGTTTTATTGCGTAAGATCATTTGACTTTGGTTCTTCTTTTCATTTTTCAAATGTACACGATAATCTCCTGGTTTGTTATGCCAGATGTCAATGTCGTATGAATGTGGTTCATTTCCAACTGCCAGTGTCATTTTGGCTGTAGCCTTGTACCCTTTTAATTCTTCTGCTTTTTCTTGTAGGTCCTTTGTTACATCTTCCTGTGACTTCGTTCCGCATGCAGATAGTATAGCAATTACAGCAATTAAAGCTATAACTAGCCATAACTCCTTCCTCATTCCTTCAGCCCCTTTATTATCTCATTTGATCGATGAAAAGAAGAGAGATTGCAGACTTCAGGGATATTAATTAGAAACATTGTTCTTTCGCGATCCGCTCCGCACAACGAGACAATCATACCCAGAGCCAAATCCTCTCTCTCCCACGCACTAAAAATATATGAGACAAGTGTGGACAATATGTCTAACAAATGAGGACAAGTAAAAAAGTTATTTCGTATTTTTTATTCCGATTCAATTATTACTTGCGCAGCCGCATATTTATCGGAATGGGTTATACTTAAATGCGAACGATGAAAGTCAGGTTTTACAATCAATGGCTTTCCATTAGCATCGGCAGAAACCTCTATATCCTGAAAGGAAAGGACACGTCCGATCCCTACACCTCTTGCTTTTGAATATGCCTCTTTGGCTGCAAAACGTCCTGCTAGAAATTCTGCTTTCCGCTTCTCATTTAAACTTTCATAATGGTCCAGTTCTGCATCCGTTAAAATTCGTGCTGGAAAGCGTTTCTGAGCAAGACGAAGTTTATCAATTCTTTCGATTTCTACTATATCTAAGCCTATGCCAATAATCATTCTATCACCTGTATTCTAAAATATTATTTCTACACATACGTATAAAACAGTTGTCCATCCAACTACTATGAATTATGCTTATGATAATCACATGTGAAAGGAGCGATATGTACTGTTTCTAAGAACAGAAAGCTTTCGTCAATTTCTCCATTACTATCCTATCATATCAATCATTATCGCCATTCATATCGTTATATTTATCATCATGAACACATCTTTGTTTCCTAACCAAGAGCTATTTAGCACATTAGCAGGTACAAATATTTATATTTTAAACGGAGAATATTGGCGTCTAATAACACCCATTTTCATACATGTAGCATTTGCCCATGTATTATTTAACTCTTTTTCCCTCATCTTATTTGGGCCTGCATTAGAACGGGCACTAGGGAAAGGACTATTCATTATCGCATATATCGGAAGCGGAATTGGAGCAAATATTGCAACATTGATGATCAAACCACCATATTATACTCATATCGGTGCAAGTGGAGCGATTTTCGGATTGTTCGGTATTTACCTTGCAGTGCTTCTATTTAATAAACATGCAATGCCGTTTTATGGTAAACAAGTTATTTTACCAATAGTAGCTATTAGTGTCATTATGACGTTTTTCAGTCCAAATGTTAATATTATCGGTCACCTTTTCGGCCTTGCTAGTGGATTTATTATCGGAAGGATCATTTTACAATTTAAGAGCATTCATTTCCATTAAAAAAAGCAGACCAGCGGAATTAAATATTTCCATGGTCTGCTTTTACTATGTTTGGTCGATACCATTCATAAATTTCTTTCGCATCTTCCAATCGGATATGCTTTACTTTCGCACTTGAATTGCCACCACTCATGACCGATGTTTCAACTGATGCTAAACCTGCACGTTTTTGAAACCAATTCACGGACATATCCACAGATTGAATACGATTTTTCTTCATTAATACTGTTTGTTGATCAATTCCACGGTAACGCAATGTCAGTTGGCTGCCTGTAATGCTATAACCAGCTGACTTGAACTGATATAACCCTAATACAGATGCACCTATGATAAGTAGAGCGGATAATAGACCGTATGGCCACAACCAAATCGATAATATC
The DNA here is from genome assembly GCF_042655485.1 of Lederbergia graminis. Lineage (NCBI taxonomy): Bacteria > Bacillati > Bacillota > Bacilli > Caryophanales > Bacillaceae > Lederbergia > Lederbergia graminis. Next base: position 440,018 of record NZ_JBHSMC010000014.1, on the reverse strand, counting down.
AACGTGACAATCGCAAAAATACAGAACTTCATAAAGAGATATCTACTCTTTGCTGACCGTGGCGCAGGGATAATTTCTGGATGGAAGGAGTAATCAGTTAATGTCTCCCCAAGAATAGTACCTATGATGTTTTTCTTTACTACTGGGATGATGAGACCTTCTGCTTTTTCATCAATTGCAGATCCCGCATATTCAACTGATACACTTGCATAACCAAACGGCTGTCTAAATGGACTTTCCTGTATTCGGATAGCTTGAATACGCCGAATTGGGATGGTCGTTGTTCTTTTTTCCAATAACCCACGAGTAATAACTAAATCATTCTCCACTACTTTTAAAGTAAAATCATTATACTTTAAATAAGCCATCACGACAGATATGATCCATGCAAGAATAAGCCCAATGATAATCAAAATTCCTAATAATACATATCCCGCTTTCACAATGTGCTGCAGTTCATCAAAAAACTTTTCAAAAGGGATAATATCATTAAATTGGGATGCAAATGCAAAAATAGCAGAGAGGACAACACCGGCACTACCGGACGTAGACGCAATAAAAAGAAGCTGTTTCTGACTAATTTTATATAAAATCGATTCCTTTTCAACCTCTACCTCTTCTTCTGAGATAACATTTGGATTCTTGCTATTTTTCGCCTCAGCAATCAACCGCTTTAGTGCTTCTGCTTCTTCTTTCTTCACAGCACTCATTTCTGCCTCTGCACTATCGTCATTTCCACCTGCTGTCTCGACTTTCACTTTCACAAGTCCAAATGGTCTATGGAGTATATGCTCTGAAAAATCAAGACTTTGAATGCGATCGAACGGAATATAACGTTTTTTCTTCACAAACAATCCATATTCAATACGAAGTTCCATATCTTCGACTCTATATGTATAGCGTAACCACGAAATAAAAGCGGGTACTCCCATCAATACAAGTCCGGCGAGCACAATTACTGCCGGTGCCCACATAAGCAATTTAGTGTTAATTCCATCTTTAAATGCAAACACTGCGAAATAAAGGAGTAGCGGAATAATCACTTCTTTCACATTCTTTGCGGCATTAAAAATAATGGTAATTGGATGCAGACGCTTCGGTTCAGACATCATCTTCCGCCACCCTTGCTAACTTGGAAATAGTATGACGTAATTGCTCCGCTTCTTCCACATCAATAGCAGGAATCTCGTGTTTGGATGCAGCTGTAGAAATTTCAATCGTCGCCAAATTATATTTACGTAATAAAGGACCTTGAACAGTATCTACATGTTGAACCCTGATCATGGGCACTAACGTCCGAGTTATAACAAATACCCCATGCTGAATTTCAATCTCTTGTTCCCTTACTTCATATCGAAAACGATGCCAACGGATAGAAGGTATTATAAAAATACTTGATATGGTTGAGAGCACTAATATTCCTGCTGCTAACCATACATACAATACAATCGGCCATTCAAATATGTACGTAGCTATCCCTACTCCAATTAATACTAGCCATAAAATTACACTAGTTATCGTTGCTGTAATTCTCCATACCTTTAAACCATCAATAGATATTTGATGTTTGGGCTGTCCGATTTCCATACGCGCCTCCCCCTTCATGTACCTATTATATACGTTAATGAAATTAAAAGGATTCATGAAATAATTCCATTAAAAAAGCAACCGGAAATGGACCGATTGCTTTGATGAACAGTTTTTCTCGTTCTATGATCGCTTACGCTTTTTGGCGAGCTCTTGTAGGGGGAATCAAATTTCCCATTTACCGTATGTGATGTTTCCTTTTACGGTCTTCTTCCACTGCGACGTTGTGGTTTACTTTTATTTCGATTTCCCTTATACGGTTGTTGACCAGATTTCCCACGTCTATTGCGATTATTACCGCCTCCGTGATATTGGTCTTTCTTAGCTGGTAGTGGGCGCTCTTCTGTAATATGAACTGGAGTCTTATCTGGCTCTTTTGTCAGCACTTTAAGTGCTGCAGCAATGATGGATACTGCATCATCATGCTCCATCAAAAGCTCATTCGCAACAGTTTTATATTCATCTAAATTGCCTTCTTTAATTGCTTCATCCAACTTTTCCATTGTAATTCTTTGTTGGCCTTCTAGCGCTTCATCCCATGTAGGTGGTCGCATTGGTTGCATACGTTTCTTCGTTGTTTGTTCAACGATACGTAGGTATCCCATTTCACGTGGACTTACAAACGTAATTGCCATTCCTTCTTTACCTGCACGACCAGTTCTACCGATTCTATGCACATAGCTTTCAGGATCTTGTGGAATATCATAGTTGTATACATGTGTAACACCAGAAATATCTAATCCTCGTGCAGCAACGTCTGTTGCAACTAGTACATCTACTTTACCTGATTTAAATTTCTTTAAAACAGATAAGCGCTTCGCTTGGCTTAAATCACCATGAATTCCTTCAGCTGTATAGCCTCTAAGTGTCAATGCATTTGATAACTCATCTACACGACGCTTTGTACGACCAAATACGATTGCTAATTCAGGGGACTGTGTATCAATTAAACGAGAAAGAACATCGAATTTCTCACGCTCTGGTACTTTAATGAAAAATTGCTCAATTAAAGGAACCGTCATTTCTTTCGCTTCAATTCGAACTGTTTCAGGGTTTTTCATGAAACGTTCAGCAATTCTTCTAATTGGTGCTGGCATTGTAGCCGAGAATAGTAATGTTTGTCTTTCGTCAGGAACAGTTTCAAGAATTGCTTCAATATCATCAATGAATCCCATGTTGAGCATTTCATCTGCTTCATCCAAAATCAATGTATGAACATTATTTAACTTTAACGTTCTTCTCTTAATATGGTCCAAAATTCTACCCGGTGTACCAACAATAATATGTGGACCTTTTTTCAATGAACGAATTTGTCGTTGAATATCAGACCCGCCATAAACAGCAAGTACCTTCGCGCGAGCATCCATACCAATTTTATATAATTCTTCTGAAACTTGGATGGCTAATTCCCTTGTTGGCGCAATAATAATCCCTTGAACATGTGGTGATTTCACATCAATTTTTTCTATTAATGGAATACCGAAAGCAGCAGTCTTACCTGTACCTGTTTGTGCTTGCCCGATCAAATCTTTTCCTTGCTTACTTAATGGTATCGTTTTTGCCTGTATTGGTGTTGCTTCCTCAAAGCCCATTCTGTTAACTGCTTTTAACAGAGCAGGACTCAAGTCTAAATCTGCAAACTTCGTCAATCTTCTCAATCTCCTTTGAGTACTTCAAATTGAGGGATAGACCACTCAAGTGTCTATACCCTATATCAATGTCCATTAGACATTTTTTTACGTAAGAACTGTCGCGAAAATTCGTAAACGATGTTGATTATTCTATCACTAATTGTTTTTGAATACAATTGCACTTGGATTGATATTATTATTTAATATTTTTTACATCATTCAGTTTATTTATCCGAGATTGTGCTGAGAAGAATAGGAAATTATTTTTCCATAACGAAGGAATTTACAACTTCTTCTAACTTCATACCTCTTGATGCTTTGACTAAAATAAGCTCATTGCCACTTATCTTATCGTGAAGTGTGGTAATTAGTTCAGATTTATCTATAAAGGCAAAAACGCGATTCTCAGGAAAATTCTTCCGAGCACCTGCAGCTATATGTTGTGCCAATGGTCCAAAAGTGAACACATATTTTATGTTCGCTGGATTAATTAGTTCGCCCATTTGCACATGAAAATTTATTTCTTGATCACCAAGTTCTAACATATCTCCTAACACAACGACCTTATCCCGCTCCACATTTAAACTCTCCAGCATCGAAATAACTGCCTTCATCGATGTAGGACTCGCATTATAGGCGTCATTTAATATCTTCGTGTTCTTCACACCATCATGCCATTCCATTCGCATACTGGATAATGCGACAGATTTCAATCCGGCTTTCATCGATTCAATGGAGATGGAAAGTTCTCTTGCAGCTAGTAGGACTGCTAGTGAATTTAAAATGTTGTGTTTCCCTGCAATTGGCAAATAAAAACTACTTTCTGAAAGAGCAGGTACACTAAAAGAGCTTCCTTGCTCATCCATTTGGATATCAACAGGATAGAATTCATTGTTTGCTGTTTCACCAAAAGTAAACGAATGTGGTGCATCTACATTCGCTAAAAGTGGTTCATCGCCTGGATAAATAAATAAGCCATTATCTTTTAGTCCTTCTAAGATTTCTAACTTAGCCTCGGCAATACCTTGCCTTGATCCTAGATCTTGTAAATGCGCTTCTCCAATATTGGTAATGATTGCTACATCTGGACAAGCAATCTTCGTTAATACAGAAATCTCTCCTTTTTGACTCATTCCCATTTCCAGAATCGCAACTTCTGTTTCTTCTGGCATGGAAAGGACCGTAATTGGGAGACCAATATGGTTATTAAAATTCCCTTCTGTTTTATGAACTTTATATTTTTGGGCAAAAACTGCTGCTGCTATATCTTTTGTTGTTGTTTTCCCATTACTGCCGGTAATCCCGATCACTTTTACATTCAATTGATCTAGATAGGATTTTGCTAATTGTTGTAATGCAAGCAATGTATCCTCCACCATTAAAACGGCTGTGTTTTCCGGTGGATTTGGCATATCTTTTTGCCATAGTACTGCAGATGCCCCTTGTTCTAACGCCTTATCTACGTAATCATGGCCATCTGCTTGTTCCCCCTTCAGAGGAACAAATAAATTTCCTGGCTTAATTAATCTTGTATCAAAAGCTACACCGTTAATACGAACGTGATGATACTCGGAAACATCATTTTTCAGTTGAATCATCTGTGTTAACTGTTCAATCGACCTATTGATCATTATATAACCTCCTTTGCATTAGAAAGGTGTCTCACAAGGGGCATATGTTTTGCTCCAGAGACACCTTATTTTTTAAGATTGATGTATATGTGTGATGCTTTGTTTTTCTTGATAACGCTCAAGAGCTAGTTCTACTAAACGCTCAATTAATTGTGGATAATCTACACCTGTATGTTTCCATAGGAGCGGGAACATACTAAACGGTGTGAATCCCGGCATTGTGTTCACTTCATTAATAAATGTTTTGCCATCATTCGTTACAAAGAAATCTGCTCGTATAAGACCTGAACAATCCAACACCTTAAAGGCATTTGTTGCCATCGTTCGTAGTTCTGTATATTGTTCCGCAGTTACTTCTGCAGGAATAACGAGAGCAGTTTCCCCATCTAAGTATTTTGACTGGTAATCATAAAACTCTTTCTTCGGTACAATCTCACCAGCTACTGAACATTCAGGAAAATCATTTCCTAACACACCGATTTCAATTTCTCGTGCTGTTACGCCTTCTTCTATAATAATTTTGCGGTCGTATTTAAATGCTTCGATAAATGCCTTATCGAGTTCTTCTCGATTATCACATTTAGATATTCCTACACTGGAACCTAAATTCGCTGGTTTTACAAAACAAGGGTATCCGAGTTCCTTTTCTACTTGATCATAAGCTCTTTCAGGTGCTGCTTCCCATGTGCTACGAATAAACCATACATAGTTCACTTGCTCCAACCCTGCCTGAGCAAACAAATTCTTCATGATCACCTTATCCATACCTGCAGATGAAGCAAGCACACCATTACCAACATAAGGTATATTCAATAGTTCTAGCATTCCTTGAACTGTACCGTCTTCACCATTTGGTCCATGCAATAATGGAAATACTACATCGTAAGAAAAATTCTCGGTTAATGCATTAGGATATATTTGTTGACCATTATCTACAAATTGTAATTCCTCTACACTTTCAACAGGTCCTGTTAATTCTGGACCTTTAAACCAAGCTCCTTCTTTCGTAATGAAAATAGGATGAATCGCAAATTTACTCGTATCCAAAGCTTGGATAACAGCTTTAGCAGTTTGCAATGACACTTCATGTTCGGCTGATTTACCACCATACAATAAACAAATATTTTTCTTCATTTTTATCCTCCAGGCTATACAGATGTCTTTTATTTTACCACGAAGGGAAAACAATAATCTAAAATTTTATTATCTTACTTTCACTTACTTAATAGTATGGGCGAATGACTAGAACGTGCAAAGAAAAGCGCAATGCTTTATGCTTCTATACTCCGGTCAATTCCTTATCTTTTATCATACCTGATTCCCAATACACTACTCTCGTATGATAGGTTTTCAGTATTTTCTTCAAAGAAAAAACACGGAATTTCCCGTGCTTACTTATATCTTGGAAGGGATATACGCTTCCCATTTTTCTGTTTTTCTGTCAAACACAATCTTCCCGTCTGGTTTTCTTGATTCGTTTAATTGTTCATACTCGTCATACATTTGATCCATATCGATTAAATCTCCAATAATCCAGACCGGTATTTCTATTACGGAACGATTCTTTAACATGTTTTCAATGGAAATAACCATTCCTTCTTTCATATGATCGATGAAAGGCATAAGAATCTCTTTTGGGATTGGGTGCACCATCTTCTTCTTTCTAATTGGGAATAATGATTTTTCCTTCTGATTGTTTACTTTGCCAGCAATCGTAGACCCTAGCATAGAGAAGAAATGATCCCAATGGCGATAATATACTTTATTAAAATGTCCATCATCACCAGCTAGATAAGCGAATTGATTATTCAACTTGCCATAGAACGGAATATGTAGATGACTTTTCATATGACCTAAGTAAAGTAACTCAGCAATTTCTTGGCCATTTAATAGATTCACATTTTCTTCATTCGTAAAATCGATCCAGCAAAAGTCACCATACCCATAAACATCTTCCGCTAACAATTTATCGATTAGTTCTTTGTCCGCATATTCTAAAAATGTGTGCATATTGAAATGACTTTCTTCAAAGCGATGTTTTAATAATAAAATATTATGTATTTGAATCGGAATGCCTGCCATGAATTCATGAAACTCAATCCCAGAAGATAGAATAAAATGATCGGAATCATTCATGTAAATATAAATATATTCCCGTTCACTAACTTGCCTTTTCATTTAAAGCACTCCTGTCAAAATTTATATTACTATCATACCAAAATTTCATATGTTAAGGGCTTTTGTATCAATAATGTAATATTTTGCAATAATTTTAATGAAAGCCTTTACCTATAACTTAAGATAAATATAATTAATTCACCTCTTTTCAGGGTAAAGTAAGTGTAACTTTACTTTTTTCAGGAGGAGGTTAAGCCATTGCTTATCATTAATATATTACTTGTGATACTGCTCATTGCCTTGACAGCGTTTTTTGTGGCATCCGAATTTGCAATCGTAAAGGTAAGAGTCTCCAGAATTGATCAACTAATTGTAGAAGGCCATCCAAAAGCACTCAAGGCAAAAAGACTGATCAATAACTTGGATGGATATTTATCAGCTACACAGCTTGGAATTACTGTAACTGCCCTTGGACTTGGCTGGCTGGGGGAACCGACAGTACAAGTAATGCTAAATCCACTTTTTCAAAAACTAAATATCCCCTCCTCTATCACTGATTTTCTTTCGTTCCTAATTGCATTTGTCCTTATTACCTTTTTTCATGTAGTAGTCGGAGAATTAGCCCCAAAAACAATGGCTATTCATAAAGCAGAGGAAATTACATTAGCATTCGCTGGAGCCTTAATTTTATTTTACAAAATCATGTACCCATTTATTTGGCTCTTAAATGGAGCTGCTAGACAAATTGTAAGGGTATTTGGCATAAAAGCTGCATCCGATAGTGAAATTGCTCATTCTGAAGAAGAATTAAGAATTATTTTGTCAGAGAGTTTAAAAAGCGGTGAGATTAATCAATCAGAATTTCGATATATGAATAATATATTCGAATTCGACAATAGAATCGCCAAAGAAATTATGGTGCCGCGGACAGAAATTTATCATATTGATAAAAGTGATTCTATAGAAGATATTATTGCGATGATTAAAGAAGAGCGCTTCACCCGTTATCCTGTAACAGATGGAGATAAAGACAATATTATCGGTCTCGTAAATATAAAGGAATTCCTCACTGATTGTGTTCATGGAAATTGTGCTGAAACAGAATGTATTATGCCGTATGTAAAACCGATCATAAAAGTAATCGAAACAATTCCAATTCAGGATTTACTCGTTCAGATGCAAAAGGAACGTACTCATATGGCAGTGTTATTTGACGAATATGGTGGAACAGCAGGGATTATTACGGTAGAGGATATACTAGAAGAAATAGTTGGAGAAATTCGCGACGAATTTGATGCAGATGAGATACCTGTCGTAAGAAAATTAGCAGATGACCATTACTTATTAGATGCAAAAATGTTAATTAGCGAGGTTAATCAACTACTTAATATAAACCTTTCAGATGAGGATGTAGACACAATTGGAGGCTGGCTGCTTACTCAAAAATATGATTTGCAAGAAGGAGATATTCTAGAGGAAGAGTCCTATATATTTCATGTTCACACAATGGAAGGTTCTCATATTAGTGTTGTCGAAGTTCGTAAAAACTGAAATAAAAAGGCAATTTTCCACACTATTTCCCGAGAAATAGCGAAAGCCTAGTTAGACAAAAAAACAAGCTAGGTATGTATTCCTGTACATACCTAGCTTGTTCGCCTTTAAGAGTATTTTTGGATAGACTTGACATCTTCAAGTAATTTATTAATTTCAAGTCGAGATTTCGTTTTAGAAATCTTAACACCAATCTCTGTAAGACTACTTATCACTCTTTGTAGCTGTTCATGATCTCTTTGCAAGAAAGACCACCTCTTTAAGATTTGACATCTTAATCATATTTTACATGAAAAGAATCTTGATGTATATCCTTTTTGTAAAGCGTAATCTTTTTGTCAACTATTTTGTTTTTACTTTACCCAAAAAATTTAAGAATAACCTAATTCTAGCAAAAAATTGCTAGAATTAGGTTGATTTATGAACCCATTGTAGTGAAAATACTAATTAAAATAGGGATGAGTATCACAATAACGATAAATACCCACGCTATGGGCCGTGCAAAATTGATGGTCCATCCACTACCAAATCGTTTTTCTACCCAAACAGAGGGATCCGAAGCATTCATATAGAAGATACCTAACTTCCAATATTTATCCTCATCACGATTAATGATTTCACCGTCTTTTCCTGTGACAGTTTTCACTCTGCTTCCGCCTTGACCAGTTACAATCGATATGATAATAGCTGCGATGACAATTACGGCTGAAACTACAAGTGAGCTAATAGCAATGATTTTATAGTCCATAGAAAGAATAAGAGATAATTGAATTAGTGCGAACAACAGGACTAAAGCTGTGCCTGAAAATACCATGAACGCAGACCATCTTCTTCTAAAAATGATATTTTGTTGAATGGACTTTTCTGGATTAGCTGCATCGATCTGTTGGCGGCTCCGTCCAATCATCGAATTTAGAAAGATAAACATGACTAACATAAATAATTGAGTTAAAGGTAAACCAAATACGGAAGCATACGATTTTTCTACGATATTCGTTACATTGCCTTCGAAATCATATTGCATTGGAAATTCGTTTGGAATTTTGTCATAAAATATTACGGTTATCGCAAATGTTGCAACTGTAATTAACAAAGCAAATATAAACCATGCATTTGATAAGGTTAATTTCTCTTTCCTGAAGTTAGTATCTATAATGACAGTGTCATTTTTTCCTTTTCCCCAGCTACTGTTTTCTTTTAACTTTTTCATTTTTTTATGAAATTCAAGATAAATAAGAAAAGAAGTTAACAAATATAAGATGATTGCTAGTAGAAAGATAGTCATAGCGGAAGTTGCATCATTAATTATGCCACCAATTAGACTAACACTTAATAATGTAAAGCCGACAATCCCTGTCTTTTTCACATAGCTTTTACGAAACTGTTTTACTTCTTCATTATTATAAACCGCTTCTGGTATTGTCACTCCGAAGCTTTCTGTTTTCCGAGTGATATATGGTGTAATAGCGGTAATAACGATGATTGGAATATATAAAATTAATATCACCAAAGCTGTCATAGTATCCCTCCATTATTGTTTTATATCTTTAAATATTGTTTGGCACATCTTTAAGAACTCACTTTCTCCCATTCCACGGCATATAGCTTCACTAATAAATGGACGAAGACCTGAATTTAAAGATTCCTTATATTCATCATCTAATCCAGGCATCCCATCTGGATTAACCACTACCCCTTTTTGTCTGTGAATTAGAATAAAACCTGCTTGTTTAAGCAATTGATACGCTTTATTAACCGTGTGCATATTGACTCCTAGGTCAGATGCCATCATTCGTACCGAAGGCAAAGCTTCCCCTTCCTTTAATTGCCCAGATGCAATCCCTTCAATGATGGAATTCCGTAGCTGTAAATATATAGGAGTTTCCGATTCTAAATTAAGTTTTAAAAGCATATTCTTCACCACCTCCATCACTTTCTATCTGTTATACTAATTATATAACAGATAGAAAGTATATACAACAAAAAAGGCCACCCATTTTTGGAAAGCCTGTAGCAATATTCTTTATATATTTAGTCCCAAATTTATCTGCCTATTAGACCTAGCAACGCAATGCCTTTTCGCTTTTTCTTTTTTTCCCTTGATGATTCAATCATATTAAAAAGCTGCTGATCTCTTTCACGTTCCTCAATCTTTTCCGTTAAATTTTCGACCTGTCTTACTAACGCTTTATTCATTTCTGTTAATGCAGCTTGTTGTTTCTCTAATTCTCTCATCTGCTCAATAAATTGTGTTAATTCATTGTTTGCTGGCGTGTCAATACTCTCATCATTATCTTGATGAGTCATTTTCTCATCCGCATTACCATTTTCCCACAGTACTTTTTCCGCTGCCTGTTCAATCGTCAGGCCCATCGTTGTTATCTTTTCCATCATTAACGAAATAAGCGTTAAATCGGATTGCTCAAAAATACGCCCATTGTTCGTTCCTCTTGCAAAATGATGCCCTTTTGCCTCTAGTTCAACTGCATACTTTCTCAATGAGCTTGTCCCTAATCCTAATTCCTTGGCCGCCTCGGAAGAATAAATTTGCTGACTCAACAGAAACCCTCCCTTTGCTTATTACTAATACAATTCAACAAGAACAACTACTTTCCCTTGCTCTAATACTGTTGATTTACAGGAGGTTTTGTCAGCATCCACACATAAATTTCGAGTAAATATTCCATTTAAAAAATAATTGTATGACAAGCAATTATTCCCTCGAAATTTAGAGTTTATATAGAATTGATTATTTCTCTTCTATCATTTTTAGGACTATTTACGAGCGATGAAATTGGATATAACTCCATTTCATCTGCAGGATAAGAAACGAGCTGAGTTTTCAATAACTCCGAGTCTTCAATGGAGCGATCCAACCATATTTGTTCCGATTCTTGGGTAAGAATTACCGGCATTCGATCATGAATATCTTTTACTACATCGTTCGCTTCCGTAGTGATAATGGTGCATGATTGAATTGTTTGGTCACCCTGCTGCCAACGATCCCACAGACCAGCAAAGCCAAATACCTCTTTTGATTTTAATTGAAAACGATAAGGCTGCTTCTCTTTGCCATTTCGTTTCCATTCATAAAATCCATCTGCCGGTATAATACAACGTCTCCTAGATAATAGTCGTTTAAAGCTCGGCTTTTGATCCACCGTTTCCATTCTTGCATTAATCATTTTATACCCTATTTTCGGATCAGCTGCCCAAGATGGAACAAGTCCCCATCTTAATGTACCAACTCGATTCCCCTTATCAGATCCTACAATAGCCATAACTTCTTGGCTAGGAGCGACATTATACCGTTCTTCCCACTCGAAATCTTCTAATAAATCAAACCCAAATCTTTCTGCTATATCCTCTTTGTTTGCAAACAAACTATACCTTCCACACATTGGGACCATTCACCGCCTATATACTTTTTCTTATTTCATACTTTTTAACGTGACAGCAATTATTTCTGGTCGATTTAAAATTCTAAATGGAATAATACTATTACCGAGTCCTCTACTTACAAACATTGTTGTATTCCCTTGCTCATGCTTACCTGATGTATAAGTTGGAAACCATCCTTGACCTGGAGCGATGACACCACCCAATCCCGGGATTCGCACTTGTCCACCATGTGCATGTCCCGAAAATGTGACATCCATTTCTTTTTCTACATATACATCAAATACTTCCGGTCGATGAGACAAAAGAAGTGTGAATGCATTTTTTGGCATACCTTCCATTGCGATATCAATGGAATTAGCTACAGCAACTTCTGTTTCATCCGTAACCTTCATTAGCGGATCCTCTATTCCTGCTATTAAAAGTATTTCCCCATTTTGTTCAATTGTAACAGCTTCATTTTTCAATACAAATACTCCGAGAGATTCGAGTGCCTCTGTAATTTCATCCACTTCATTAACCGCAACCTCATGATTCCCTGTTACATAAAATACTTCTGCAAAGTCAGTTAATTGCTCTACAAGATCAAGACTGTTCTGAAGTTTGTACCGATTGCTATCTATTAAATCTCCAGTAATAAATATAAAATCTGGATTTAAGTTTTTTACTTTATCTACGAGTTTTATTTGTTTATCACCGAATGTAGCATCATGGAGATCTGATAATTGAACGATTTTCATCCCATCAAAGGACGATGGGATCCGCTCCGATTCGATTGTATATTCAGTTGTTTGTAACCAGTTATTATTTATATGAAGGAATGCCCAAACAAGGCCGACAAGAACAATAAAAATAGTAATTTTTCGTTTCATACACGTAACCTTTCAATCTAGTTTACTATTATCTTATCACAGCGACTGGTAGGACATTCGTCTTTTTTAAGAGTAGTTGTTCAGAACATTTGCTTGTCGCCGATAGGCAGGCGCATCACGCATTTCTTTGCCCGCGGAAAGCGAGCGCCTGAAGCGGAAATCAAAAGTCAAAGTAAAAAGGGCAACCGATAAGTCTATTATGACTTTTCGATAGCCCTTAAAAATTATTACTTATCTTTTTTTTCTTTTATTTCGTTGCCCCATAGTTTTTTGCCGTTGCCCATGGCTTTTCTCCATTCGTGACGCCATCTGTGCACGTCCATGAAGTTGATTTCAGGCATGTTTTGGCGTTGGTCTTTACCTGGAAGTTCTGGGAATGGCTTATGTGGTTCTGTTTGATACCAGTAAGAAACCGTACTAATATCAAGTGTTAAGTTATTGTTATGACCATGTTCGATACTTGCACGTAATGACTTATCAAAATAGATTGGGTCTTCCAATAAGAATCTATAACAGTGTGTTCTGCCCATCCATCCTAATTTATCAGGTACCTTTGCATATCCGAAATACGGGTGAATATACTCTTCATTTGGGCACCAAGAACTGTTGAAGAAGTCTTCTGTACCAGTTCCATGTAACGATCCTGGCCAATCTTCGCCATCAACTAAAAACATGTCATCGCCTTCTCCATACCACATTGGTCCTGGGCTATCGACATAATAGTTTACACCGACAAAGTGTCCTTTTCCTTCAATGTCCGCAAATAAATAGTTATCTTTGTCAGATTTATTTTTGCCAACTTCTCCAACAAGTCCCCATTCCGCTTCTCCATCTTCAGGATGTACCTCTGTTAACTCACGATTCCACCAAGCATGGAAACGACCAGCAGTATCTGGAATTGATGGATGCTCCTCGTAATCTACATAATAATAGAAACTATCAATATTATGTTCTGATTGGTTTTCTATTGTAATTCTAGCACCGTCACCGAATGGCATTGGGAAATAAGAGTTTAATGCTTTCCCTGCTGCAGGAGCTGCTGCTAATGGAAGTGAAGCAAAATTATATTCCTCTCCCCATCCTTGTCCAAAGAAATCGCCAAGTGGAGATTCAACACTTGGATTTTCCTCGCCATCCCAATACATTCTAATGATTGCATTACGGCGAATAAAGTTATCCGGTGTCGAAATCGTAATCCAAATATGCTTAATAATTCCTGCACCACTAATATTGGCAATCTCAGCAGTTTCCCCTGCTTTTATAACAATCTTGTCATCATTTCCTCCAGTGCGATCGTAACTAGAGATACGTTTCGTTTTAATACCGTCTTTAAGTTCAAAAATATTGCTTAATGGTCCCATGCTCATCCACCTCTTCTACGAAGTAATCGTTTACATTTATGCTATCCTATATTCGACAATAAATCAATAGATAAATAGAAAATATATTCGGACAGTTCAAAGACCGCCCGAATATTGTCGACACCTTATCCTTTAATTCCTGTCATCGCAATTCCTTCAATGAAATAACGTTGGCCGATGAAAAAAACGATGATGACCGGTAATGTGATAAACGTTGCTGCTGCCATTAATAACGGCCAACTTTGTACATATTGTCCTGCTGCTAACGAGGCTATTGCTAATGGCAATGTTTTCATAGAGTCACTACTTATTACGAGTAGTGGGAAGAGAAAATCATTCCATGCACCTACAAATGTAAATATCCCTAGTGCTGATATTGCTGGTTTACTAATTGGTAAAATAATTTGGAAGAATATCCGTGCTTCACTTGCTCCATCAATTCTTGCAGCATCAATAAAATCATCGGGAATACTTAGCATAAACTGACGCATAATGAAAATTCCAAATGCAGTAGCTAATCCTGGTACAATAAGTCCAAAATAGGAATCTAAGAAACCTAACTGTTCCAATATTAAATACACAGGAATCATCGTTACTTGTCCTGGGATCATCATCGTCGATAGCAATAATAGAAAGAGAGGTTCCCTTGCTCTAAAGCGATACTTTGCAAAAGCATAGCCCGCCATACTATTAAACAATAAGCTAAATATCATGATAATAGTTGTTACAAAGAGGCTATTGAATATATAGCGACTAAAATCAGCAATCTCCCATGCTTTTAAATAGTTTCCCCATTGAAATTCTTCTGGCAACCATGTGACTGGAATAGTAAACACATTTTGATCTGTCTTTAATGACGTCAAAATCATCCATAAGAACGGTACGAGCATCGTAAAAGCACCAATCAGGACAACAATGACAATGGCAACGCGGAATAACAACCTAATCGTAAATCTTTTACTACTAGTTTTTTGAGCATCTACCAATGTGCTTCCCTCCATTCTTACTCATTTTAGTAATGTACTCTTCCCATAAATCGATATTGTACGAGAGTAATAGCTAAGATGATAAAGAACAAAATCATGGATAAAGAGGAAGCATATCCAAACACCCATTCTTTAAATGCCTTTTGGTAAATATAAAATACGATTGCATATGTCGATTGAGCCGGTCCTCCACCAGTAATAATAAAAATCTGGTCAAAAATTTGGAATCCACTAATGACTCCCATCGTACAAACAAAAAATGTAGTAGGAATTAATAACGGCCATGTAATATAGCGAAAACGTTGAAAAGAATTTGCACCATCAATTTCTGCAGCCTCATAGTATGTTTTATCAATGCCTTGTAAACCAGCTAAATAAATGACCATATTAAATCCAATTACTTTCCAAACTCCAATTACAATCAACATTGGCATTGCAAGCTTTGGATCTCCGAAAAATTGTTGCTTAGCAATACCGATACTGGATAACCAATCATTAACTGGTCCAAACTGCGGGTTAAATAACCACATCCATACAAAAGCTACTGCTACCATTGACACTATCGTTGGTAGAAAATACGTAGCTCGTACAACATTTCTAAGTGGGAACCATTTCTTATTTAAAATGAGAGCAACTGCAAGAGATATTGCTACTGCAGGTATTAATGATCCAAATACATAATAGATAGTGACAAAAATCGATTTCCTAAATAGTTCATCCTCAACTAAGTACGCGAAGTTTTCCATCCCAATAAATTCAGGAGGGTTAATTGCATCGTATTTAAAAAAGCTTAAACCTAATCCCCCTAATGCAGGTAATGCGACAAAAGTGATGACAATCGTTAATGCCGGAGCAAGAAACAACCATGGAGCAATTTGTTTTCCAGTTATTTTTTTTCGTTTTTTGGGTAATTGATTATCGGTAGTTGCATTCGCCTGTATTCCCATTACTTTCCCTCCTTACAAGGTCGTAATAGTCCAACTGTTAATGGAAAGGCTGTCCAAAATGTCCTAAAAATGAAAAAGTGATGATTAGGTTAATCTATATAACTCTTTCTCTACCTGTTGATTTCCGCTACAGGCACTCGCTTTCCGCGTGCGGTTCGGTAAGCCTCCTCGTCGCTAAACGCTCCTGCGGGGTCTTACCCTGACCCTTCATCCCGCAGGAGTCTCGTGCCTTCCTCTACAATCAACATTGTGCTAAAGAATTAAAATTTTATCATAACTAAAAATCAAATAATGCTCTTAGACAGCCTACTACTGTTTAATCTTTTTGTTGCTGGATTGTTTTATTAATATTTTCTTCTGCTTTTTTCAATGCTTCTCGCGGTGTTACCTTTGATCCTTTGACTAAAACAGACTGAATCGCATTATCTACTTCCTGTTCATAAATACTGTGGTAAGGACCTACCCACTCTTGTGTATCCCATTTATTATCAAATGTTTCTACAATCCATGCGGCCTTATCCTTAAATTCTTCCTCAGAGTCTATTCCAGGAATATCTTCCAATCCTGTCACATTTTTAAATTCTTCACTATTTACGGCAGAATATCTTGCAGGCGCTGCAACCCAAAGTGTTTGCCAATATTGAGTTAATGCTTCTTTTGTAGATAAGAATTCTGCTAGTTTCCACGCTTCATCCGGATGCTTACTATCGGCACTAACTGCCCACATAACGGATTGTGCTCTTACTACTTTTCTATCACCTTTTGGAAAACTAGTAGCTTTAAACTTGAAATCAGGTGCTGCCTTTGTAATTGACGGGGCCATCCATGTTCCATCTAAATACATGGCAGCTTTTCCAGTTTGGAAGTATACGTCAGGACCAATTTGTCCCATTTCGGATTGATATGGTGTTAAATTGAAATCTACCATTAGCTGTTTCCAATACTCTAGAGCTTTTATCGCCTCTTCTGAACCAATCGTGGATGTTTGCAGGTCTTCACTCCAAATGGAACCATTAAAGGCCATTACATAATTCATGAAATTCCAAGCATTCCAACCTTGAACTAATCCATAACGTTCTACATTATCCCCATTTTTCTTTGTTAAAACTTCCGCGTCCTTCAACATTTGCTCTAATGTATAATCATGATCTGGTTCTTTTAATCCTGCTTCTTTAAATGCTTGAGGATCGTAATATAAAGCAAATAAATTCTCATCTTGTGGAATCGCATATGTTTTTCCATCCATTGTTGCTACTGGCCAAGCTGCATCAACAAAATCACTTCGATCAATTCCTGATTCTTCAAAGTAATCATCTAAAGGAAGATTCATTCCCTTTTGAATAAAGTTTGGAACATCTGCAGCTCCTTGTCTGATAACATCTGGTGCATTATTCCCCGCTGCTAGAGTTAATATCTTTTCTCGATAATTCGTATAGTTATTGAATTTAACCTTAATATCTGGATTTTGTTTTTCAAATTCTGGAATGTAGATTTCTGTATACAGTTTATCTTCCCAAGGCATGCCCCAGACGGACATACTGATTACGGTTCTGTCATCTTTTCCACAACCAGCAAGAAACAATAAGCATGAAAACGCAAGTATTGCGACAGCCTTTTTCATGTTCAGCACCCCTACCCTAATTTTTATCGAATATTTCATGAGGAGAAACTAGAGATGTATACTACCCTCCTTGTCCACTAAAACTTAGTAAATGATTATGCAAGTAAAACGTTTTCATTACCGCAATACTCAAATTCGAGACTTTCGGAGTAACGACACAAGTACTATTAACTAACAAAAATAGGAGCTGGGAAAGAGGTATATGGATGCAAATAAAAACCGAACTATAACTTGTTTCAAAACAAGATAGTTCGGTCACTTTATCAATTATAAAAAAATTTCTAGTTACCAGCGGAGGAAATACACGAAGACTCCTGCGGGAATAAAGGCCTCGATGAGACCCCGCAGGCGTTTAGCGCCGAGGAGGCTCATTAGCCGCCCGCGGAAAGCGAAGTGTATTTCCGAAGCGTTATAGCTACACTTACATTGTTCGGATTTACATTCAAGTCAAATGGTTATGTCCCAGCCTCTGCTTATTGCTGTTCTTCTTGATTATAATATTCTACTGCATACATGGCGCCTTCACTTACCATTTTCGTATCCTCTATATCGTGCGGGTCAGGGTTTCCGGCTTTTTCTATTAGCTCATCACACGCACCAGAGGATCTCCCAGTATAAATAACTTTCACTTTTTCCATTACTTTCCTTGAAACCTGTACTAATTGATCTCTATTATTCTTGGAAGATAAGTAAGAAGCTCCTGCTAGACCAATTCCTATTACTACATAAGGACTAATGCTTTTAACTTTACTCATGCTATCTTCCTCCTTAAGTCTTTGCCTATTATTTACCCCAATTATGAAGTTCCTAACATGACAAAAACATTAAGAATACGAAGATTGATTAAATAATTGTTTCACTAACCTTTGCAGCTTGAATAATTTCGCTTATTTCTTGTCTCTTTCCAGAAGCTAGTAATTCAACAATTTTACTACCAACAATGACGCCATCACAATAGCTACTTAACTCACGAACCTGTTCTGGTGAGGAGACTCCGAATCCTGCTAACACAGGGGCGCTTGAAAATTGTTTTAGGTCTTGCAAATAGTCGGATAATCCTTCCTCATATTTGCTTCGTGCTCCAGTAGTTCCTTTTACCGTTACTGCGTAAAGAAATCCTTCCGTACTGCCAGCAATTTTTTCAATTCGGCTTTTTGGACTAGTTGGTGAGACGAGACGAATTAATGCGAGTCCATGCTCACTAAATGTAGGAGTGACCATATCCTCTTCCTCCATAGGCATGTCTGGGATGATAAGTCCGTCTACACCTACTTCTACACAACGAGCTGCAAAATGCTCAATTCCATATGAAAATATTAAATTGAAGTATGTCATGAGCACAATTGGAATCGAACGGGATTCTTTCCACTCGGACAAATTTTGCAATACGCCATCTAATGTCGTACCATTTGCCAGTGCACGTAATCCAGCCTCTTGTATCACTGGTCCATCTGCAACGGGATCAGAGAAAGGAATACCTAGTTCAACAACAGTGGCTCCACTATCTTCTAGAAACTGTACCTGTTCCCTTAAGTTTTCTAGTCCACCATCACCAGCCATAATATATGGAACAAATGCTTTATCCCCTTTTTCTAACACTTTTGCAAAAGCTGCATCTATACGTTCTTTCCCCATTACTTCCCGCCTCCAATTGCTTCTCTCACTGCATCTACATCTTTATCGCCTCTACCAGATAAACAAATGACGAGCGTTTCTGTTTCTTTCATTTCTTTTGCTAGCTTCATTGCATATGCAACGGCATGTGAACTCTCTAGTGCCGGAATAATTCCTTCTGTTTTCGATAAGAATTGAAATGCCTCTAATGCTTCAGAATCTGTAACCGACGTATACGTTACACGACCAATATCTTTTAAATGAGCATGTTCTGGTCCCACTCCTGGATAATCCAGTCCAGCGGAAATAGAATGTGCACTTTGGATTTGACCTGCTTCATCTTGTAGCAAGTACGTTAATGTACCATGTAGCACTCCTGCTTTTCCATCCGTCAATACTGCTGCATGTTTTCCTGTCTCAATTCCAGATCCTGCAGCTTCTACCCCATAAATCTTCACATCTTCATCTTCAATAAACGGATAGAACATTCCTGCTGCGTTACTACCGCCACCAATACAGGCAACAACCGCATCAGGAAGCTTCCCTTCTTGATCTAACATTTGTTGTTTCGTTTCATTCCCAATGACACTTTGGAAATCACGAACAATTCTTGGGAATGGATGTGGACCAACAACAGAGCCTAGAATATAATGAGTGTCTTCCACATTTGCCACCCAATAACGAAGCGCCTCATTAACCGCATCTTTTAATGTACCGCTCCCTTGTGAAACACCACGGACTTCAGCACCAAGCAACTCCATACGGAATACATTTAGTTGCTGACGTCGGATGTCTTCTTCTCCCATAAAAACAATACATTCTAAGCCAAGTAATGCACAAACAGTCGCTGTTGCAACACCATGTTGACCCGCACCTGTTTCCGCAACAACCTTGTTTTTACCCATTCTTTTCGTTAACAACGCTTGCCCAATCGTATTATTAATTTTGTGTGCACCAGTATGATTTAGGTCTTCACGTTTCAAATATACTTTTGGCCCACCTAATACTCTCGTTAAGTTTTCTGCAAAATAAAGAGGTGTTTCGCGACCAATATATTGTTTTAAATATTTTTCCATCTCTTGCGCAAATGCTGGGTCTGCAATTGCTTTTTCATATTCTTGTTCTAATTCCAAGACGGCTGTCATTAATGTTTCTGGAACAAAGCGGCCACCGAAATTTCCGTAACGGCCTTTATGATCTGGTGATGTGTAAGTTGCCATTTTTTGTACTCTCCTCTAATTTTGCATTTTTTATAAAAGCTCTTATTTTCTCTAAGTCCTTTACTCCGTTTGTTTCGACACCACTTGATACATCTACCATTATTGGTTGTACCTGTTTAATTGCCGTTTGCACATTTCCTGCATGTAATCCACCTGCAAGAATAAATTTACTTCGTTCAATTGGAAGGTCTCGTAATAAATCCCAATCAAAAGGAATACCACTGCCCCCTCGGAAATCAGTACCAGGACTATCAAGTAAGAAATAATCTACATGATTATCATAATCTAACAATCTATCTAAATCTGCTTTCGTTCGTATCGAGAAAGCTTTTACCACTTTGTATGGAACACTTGCACAAAATTCCGGTGTTTCATCCCCATGTAATTGGATATAATCGAGATTTGCAACTTCTGCAATGTGCTTAATATTCTCTAACGTTTCATTTACAAATACTCCTGCAGCCTTCACATTGTTAGGAAAAAGCCTTCTTAATTCCGCTGCTCGTTCGGGTGAGATTTTTCGTCTACTTTCCGCAAAAACAAATCCAATGACATCGGCACCTGCTTCACATGCAGCTAGTGCCGCTTCTTCCGACATAATGCCGCATATTTTAACTTGCACCTATTTCAACACCTTTCGAAATGGAACACGGAAATCATGAATAGTTGCTGCAATATCATCTGCAAGCATTAATGTTTCACCAACAAGGATTGCTTTTGCTCCAGCAGCTTCAACAAACTCTACATCTTGCTTCGTCTTAATTCCACTCTCACTCACTAAAAGGATATTTTCGTCTTTTAGCATTTCAGCAACCCGTTCTGTTACACCTAGATCTACGTGGAATGTTTTCAAATCACGATTATTAATGCCGACAATTCGCGCACCAATTCTAAGTGCTACTTCTGCCTCTTCTTCATTATGAACTTCAAATAATACATCTAAATTTAATGATCTTGCATATTGGTAAAGCTCGCGTAATCTCGCTTCTGGAAGTGCCGCTGCAATTAGCAAAATGACACTAGCTCCATGATCTTTGGCTACATCAATTTGTACCTCATCAATCATAAAGTCCTTGCAGAGGAGAGGAACATTCACTGCGTTCGCTACCGCTGAAAGATCTGCCATAGAGCCTTTGAAAAACTTTTGATCTGTTAATACAGAAATAGCTCCCGCTCCAGCTTCCTCGTAGCTCTTCGCTTGTAAAATAGGATCCACCCCGTCATTTATAATCCCTTTAGATGGTGAAGCGCGTTTTACCTCAGCGATAATATTTAATTTGTCCGCACTCGTAAATGTTTCATATAATGATGGGCGTTCTTTCAATGGTGTTGCTTGATGTGAACTGTAAATTGCTTTCAGCTCACGGACCTCTATTTCTTTTTGAGCAATGATTTTATCTAATATTGTTGCCACTTATACCACTCCTTGCTTACTTTGTTCAACTAAGAATTGTAATTTCGCTAAAGCTGCACCAGAATCAATACTCTCTTTCGCCAATTCAATACCTTCTTTAATCGTAGATACTTTTCCATTCGCATAAATTCCGATTCCTGCGTTTAATAAGACTGTATCACGGAACGGGCCTTCATCGCCTCTTAAAACACTCATCATAATATTTGCATTTCGTTCAGAATCGCCACCAAGAATTTCTTCATTCGAATAAGTCGGCAATCCAACTTCTGATGGATGAAGTGTGATTGTTTTTAAATTTCCGTCTTCTAAGATGACAAGGTGGTTATCCCCAGATAATGTTCCTTCATCAAGGAAGCCAGATCCATTAATAATCACTGCACGCTTTCTACCTAATTTCTTTAATACTTCGCCCATTAATTGTATTTTATCACGTCGGTAAATTCCTAACATCTGTGTATCCAGATTTACAGGATTTGTTAGTGGTCCAATTAAATTAAAAATTGTCGGTACACCTAAGTCCTTTCTAACCTTCATCACTGCTTTCATTGCAGGATGTACATTCGGTGCAAATAAGAAGGCAATGCCATTTTCTTGCAATAATTCAGCTGTTCTTTCCGGGCTATTATCCAGTGAAACACCAAGGTGTTCGAGAACATCTGCACTACCCGTTTTGCTGGAAACACTACGATTTCCATGCTTTGCAACTGTAATTCCGGCACCAGCAATTACAAACGCTGATGTCGTACTAATATTGAAACTTCCAGAACGGTCGCCACCAGTTCCACAGTTATCGATCACACTTCCTTCTACTGTAAAAATTGCAGGAGATTTTTCACGTATCGCCTGGACTAAGCCAGTAATTTCATCCGCTGTTTCTCCTTTCAATGACAATAACCCTAAGAAAGCACCTGCTTCACTTTCCGTCACTTTTCCGTCAAATAGTAAGCGTGAAGCCTCTGTCATTTCCTCCATCGTTAAATTTTCACCGTTCATTAATTTTTGTAAGTATTGTTTCATCATATATTCTCCTCTCCTTATTTTTTAAAATAGAAAAAGCCCCCTGTAAATGCATGCTTCACATTTACAGAGGGCGAAAAGTCCGCGGTGCCACCTCAATTGAGGAAATGAATCCTCATCTCTATGAATAACAGGCCAACTGCCCGATATTCACTCCTATTAACGGTGGAAGCCGGATTTCCCTACTTTTGTTTCAGGAAATCTCTCATAAGTCCATTCCGCAAAGTCGCCGTACTGGATTTCCACCATCACCAGCTCTCTGTCACGTCGTGAATTTGCGTACTACTCTTAATCATCAATTTACATATATAATCATTATATTAATAGTTAAAAAAATACAAAAAGGGCCCTCATCCAAAGGACGAGGAACCCGTGGTACCACCTTTATTAGCTAAAATAAGCTCACTTAGTCGGCAACAAGCATTTTTGCTTAATGCCCGTCTTTTGTATCGCCAAGACATATGCGCCAAATCCTACTGTTTGCATATAGCAAAGTTCAGCTTGGAGGCTCAGAAGCCCATTCACTATTTCTGCACATCAGTTCTCACCAACCACTGACTCTCTACAGTGCTACAAAATAGCTACTACCCTTCATCAACGCCTGAATTATGAATATGTTTGAATTATTTATCATCTTACCTTTTTGATTTCTGATTGTCAAGGGATATTTTTATTGTTTAAAAAAGGACATTATAACGAATCCAGTACCGACTCCAATTATTGTTCCTGCCGCTACTTTTCCAAAAAATATTCCTAAACAATCTCAAACACAACGCAACCAATTAAGGCAACAGCCCCACGTTCATAATTGATTTTATGTTATCCTACCATCATTATACGTTCTTACTCATATATATTTTCGTACCATATCCGTAATTCCCTTCAAATTACTCTCTCAAAAAAAACGGAAATGTTGTCCCTTGCACCGATCTTATTTCACCTATTGTCTCAATAAATTTTTCTAATGATGATGTGAGGAATGCGTCCTTTTTACGAATAAATACTGTTTTTATTTTGCTATATTGCTCAGGTAAGCGGTGATATTGCATTAGTCCCCGTGCATGGTGATGTTCCACAATTGACTTAGGGACATACGATACCCCTAACCCTGAATATACACTTCCTAATATCGTTTCAAGTGTACCCAGTTCCATTAACTTCGATGGAACTACTTGTTCATCCCGTAACCATTCTTGTAACTTCGCTCGATATCCACAGCCAGAGCTAAATACAAGGAATGGCTTTTCTTTTATTTCCTCTAATGAGACAGGATTCATATCAGAAACGAGCACCAACTCTTCTTCAAACACGTCATATTGAACTAAATCTGGGTGGACATTATGATTCCCTGCAGTTATAAATGCACCATCTAAGCGATAATTAAGTACTTCATCTATGAGCTCTTCTGTAACTCCTGTTGTTAAGGATAAATCCACATTTTGATATTTTTTATTATAAGTAGATAAAATGAATGGGAGTTTTATAACGGTTTCCACCGACCCAATTTCTAATTTCCCTGTTGGTTTATCCGCATTTTGGAATGCTTTCTTCATATCTGTCACTTGCGATAAAATCTTTTCCGCGTATTGAATGAGTGTTTTCCCTTCAGGAGTAAGAGTCATACCACGATTATGACGGTGAAAAAGCGGCGTTGTTAATTCTTCTTCTAGTTTATGAATCCTTGCTGTTACATTCGATTGTACATAATTCAACTCTTTCGCTGCCTTACTTATATTCCCTGTTTCTACTACCTTCATGAAGATATATAGATCTTTTAATTCCATCAGTTTCACCCCTAGCATTCCTGATTTCTTTGGTATCATTTTTTCTGATGCATACCATCTCTTATAATCATTTTACACGATATCAAATGTGATGTTAAATATATATATTCATGGTAAGTTCTGGGGAGGGAAGCATCTTGAAAAACAGTATTTTATATGGAGCATTTTTATGCTTAATCGCTAGTATATCGTGGGGAGCGATGTTTCCTGTAGCGAATCATTCCTTTCAATATATTGAACCATTTTATTTCACAATTTTCCGTTACATACCTGTAGCGATCATTCTTGTCATTATGTTGTGGTTCAAAGAAGGTAAGAAAGCATTTCGTACAGAAGGAAAAGGAATCGCACTATGGTTCTTCGGAACAATGGCCTTTACTATATATAATTTATTTATATTCTGGGGTCAGGATAAAATGGGAGATTCAGGAGTTTTATTAGCTTCGATTATGGAATCGCTGATGCCAATGATTTCTGTACTTATTCTATGGGTGATTAGCGGGATTCGACCAAAAGGCTACAACATGCTAAGTATAGGTATTGCTTTTATTGGTGTGCTTTTAGTCATCACAAAAGGTGATTTTTCAAGCTTGCTAAGTATGAAGAGTCAATTAATTCCCTTTATAGCACTTTTTGCATCTGTTGTAGGCTGGGTTTTATATACAATGGGTGGCAGTCGTTTCAGTGGATGGTCGGTATTAAGATATTCCACACTTACATGTTTATATGGAACTGTAACAGCAACTATTGTCGTACTTGTAACTACAATGTTCGGTGTGATCGAAGTACCTACGTTAGCTACAATCGATGCTGTTAAGTTCGATCTAGCATTTATGATCATTTTCCCTGGTTTAATTGCACTTCTCGGCTGGAATGTCGGAGTTAGTATATTGAAACCAGTTAACGCACTACTGTTTATCAACTTTGTTCCAATTACAACAGTAGTTGTGACATTTATTCAAGGTCATGCTCTGACTGTATATGATATCGTCGGTATATTACTTGTAATTGCAGCGTTGTTACTCAATAATATTTTCCAACGAAGAAAAGCAAAAGAAAAAGCGTATAAAGACACACGCTCCGAATTACAAACAGCGTAACACTGCTTTATCGTATTAATACTAAAAGCACCGTATTTAACGGTGCTTTTTTTTTGCGGTTGAATAGTTCCCTTGATTTGAGATATGTGCCTATTTGGTTCTTTTGATTGAATAGTTACCTAGAATGGAGATTTTCTTTTTTATGGGACTTATTCCGAGCGAATAGGTACCTAGATTGAAGCTTTTCCTTTTTTCGGGTCTTATTCCAAGCGAATAGATACCTCATTCATAGATTTTCACGTTTTAGGGATCTATTCAGAGCGAATAGGTACCTAGATTGAAGATTCTCCTTTTTTCGGGTCTTATTCCAAGCGAATAGATACCTCATTCACAGATTTTCACGTTTAAGGGATCTATTCATCCCGAATAGATACCTCATTCACAGATTTTCACGTTTAAGGGATCTATTCATCCCGAATAGAACCCTCACTCATATATTTCTACGTTTAAGGTAACTATTCTGGCCGAATAGAACCCTCACTCATATATTTCCACATTTAAGGTAACTATTCCGACCGAATAGTTACCTTTCTCAAAAATTATCACGCTGATGGTAACTATTTCGAGTAAATAGTTACCTTATTTAACGATTTGTACTTTTGAGGGATTTATTTCACGCGATAATCACTGCTTGTCACAGGACCATAAAAAGGATTTTTCTTCATATCTGCTATAAAATCAATTGTCTTCGCTTGATACATGTTATCACGGTATTCATACGTAATAATTATATCTCCAATAAAACTTGCAGGAGCTATTTGCCCACTTACACTGACCATTAACTGATTATTCATTACTTCATAATCAATAATGTTTTCAAAAATTATATCCTTAAATAAGTTTTTCGAATCAATATCTAAAGGAGCAATATTAATTTTATACTGTTTATCTCTAACTCGAATCTCCGCATGATCCTTTGTTAGATTTGTTTTCACATTTTTGTGAATGATAGCCAAAGGGTTATCTACAATCACTTCGTTACCTAAAAGGTGATCATCCAGCGTATTGAAGACATGTACTTCTTCTAACAATAAACCCGTTCCATGCCCTGTCGTTAAAGTTATTATTAGTTCTTTCTTTTGGTCCTCATTGATATCTAAATAGAAAATTTTTGGTAAGAAAGCTTGGGTCGTTACACTATTCCAAAAAGGTCTTGTATAAATTCCGCCTTTAAAATCAACCTTAAATCCTCTATACATACCACCCATTTTCTTACCATACAGCGTTATTTTCTCTTCATTAAATCTACTAACAATTTCATATCCTTCCATCTCTGCACCTGCAAAAGTTGGAGAAATTAATAGAAGGATTCCTAATATAAAACTGATATATGCTTTCATTAGAAACACCTCATCTTAGTGTTCCCAAATACTTGCTCTTATGCACTCCTACATACAAAACACTCAATGCAAATCTATCCGATAAATTCGCGAGCTCTCTCCCCATGGGTGATAACCGATACCAATATATTCAAATCCATATTTCTCATAGTAACCAATATGATCGGTACAGAGGTACATATAGTTAAAGCCGCCTTCTTTAGCTGTTTTCTTTCCTTCTTCCAATAGGATAGTTCCATATGCATTTCCTCTGTAATCCTCTTCAATATATAAAGAACAGAACCACGGATATAAATCCATGCGGCTAATAAAGTCATTTGTAATAAGACCTGCACAACCAATTATATTGTCACCATCTATTAACAAAAACCATTGTGGCAAAGGTTTGGAAAGGTCTGTACAATGTTTTATACAATCTTCATATACCATCATACTTTGCTCATTTGCCCATTTACTTTGAAAATACTGAATGGCTACATCCATATATTCAGGATGTTCTTTTACGGAAATTATCTTCATTTATTCACACCCTTGAAATCAAGTAAGTAAATAAGCGATAACTAACCTTGTGGAACAGATTTATATTCAAACCATTTACCATCTATTTTCACAAGTAAAAAATCACTATTACTTTCTATTGATGTACTATAAATCCTTGCATCGATCGGGAGCTTCGTTGCCGTACCATTTTGAAATGTATCGCCAGGTGAATATACATTTTGTATTTCACCAATTTTTTCTATACTCGTATCATGAACGTCGGATGAATATAACTCGTATACACGGTCATTGAACATAAATATATTTGCATTTTCATCATTCTCGACCATATCATTTGCAATTCCTTGCGCTTCAGTCCAAGTAGTAACATTTGGTTTATTACAACCGACAATCAATACCAATGAAATACAGATAATAAATATTACCTTCTTCAAAATACATCCCCCCTTTTGTATTTTGACGATATTTTTTAAAAAATGTTACCTGTTTAGCGCTAATATAATTACTCACTTATTGTTCCAACCTTTTTATCGCCCTTACTACCACATCTGGTCTATCCATATATATAGCGTGACTTGCCTCTGATGCAAATATCAATTCACTACTTTTATTTAGCTGTGCTTGCTGGACGATGAGTTCTTCCCACTTCTCTTCTAATATCCGTATTTCAGATTCAGGAAGACCTTCTTTCATTCCTAATGTAATGTTGTAATCTTTATCGCGGCCAATAACAATAAGAGGTATCTCTGGGAACTCGCCTAAACTCTTTATTACTTCAGCATCCTGCTTCCAATGTTTGATTTCAGAATACATCGCTTTATACATGGAAGGATTCACTTGAAAATCTAATATGCGTTGTTGTATATGAGCAGGGAGCAGTTTTTGTTTGTCAGTAAGAGTAGGTTTTAAAATTTTTTCTAATTCTCGCTGATCCATTAGAGAATAGGTCTGACATTTTTGCATCCAAAGTTCATCTGTATCTTCTTCATCTAACGTAGGTAAGTGTAAGTCATCTAATTCCTGCAAATCTACTGAAGTTGAATCTACTAATACGATTCCAGCTACCATTTCAGGATATTCTTTGGCAAAATGCTGTACACATAATCCTCCATATGAATGGCCTACTAAAATGACAGGTTCTGCTAGATTAAGTTTTCGAATAATCTCATTTAATTCGGTAACTACAGCCTGTGTATTGCGGACCTCAGAAACAATCTCACTCAAACCAAGTCCAGGGCGATGAAACAGGATAACTCTATTCGTTGGAGCAATGGATTCAGCAACATTTATCCATTCATAAAACGAACAACCCATTCCAGTAACAATAATGACAGGTCTTCCTGTATTACCGATTGTATGTATCTCTAGTCTCTTATTATTAATATTTAAAAATGTAGAAATGGCACTCCCCCCCAGTAGGCTATATTTTCTAATAACTTTCACAACTTTTCATCTTCATTATATCTCTTTATATAATAAAAAATGGCAAGTATATTTATACCCACCATTAGCTATTTGACTCTAATAATAACTGATCTATATTTATAATTGCCTTCAACTGTTGTAATAAATCCAAGCCAATGATTCCATCTAAATCGAAACCATAATTCATTGCACCTATTTCCAATATAAACTCCTCAGCTTCCATATCCCCAACTCTTACGGTGTCCACCTTTTTTGAATATACAAACTCTGATCCACCAACTCCAGTAATACGATATATCATGTCATTTTCTTCTGCGACAATCCCTATTGATTCTGCTAGGTCTGATGAAATAACTGTACTACCCGATCCTGTATCTAC
The DNA here is from genome assembly GCF_042655485.1 of Lederbergia graminis. NCBI lineage: Bacteria > Bacillati > Bacillota > Bacilli > Caryophanales > Bacillaceae > Lederbergia > Lederbergia graminis. Next base: position 410,520 of record NZ_JBHSMC010000014.1, on the reverse strand, counting down.
TAATACACGTTGCAAATGAAGTGTTTTTCCGTTAAACGATAGTTCCATATCGGCCAGTAATAAGCCATTTTCAATTAGTAATTTTTTCACTATCGCCTAACACCAACCCATTTTTTCTCTATGATATTGGGATGTTTACGGCTAGTATGAAGAACATATAATTCCCTATTAGGCTCTTCTTGATGAATTTCTTTATAGGCTCTCATTGCATCTGGGGAGTTAGAAAACTTTTTCAACGGTGCAATGTCTTCTAAAATACGCTCACTTTGTTCATTCGTATGTGCTCGAAGTGCTTCTATTAAAACCCACTGTCTCGGAAATGCTTTACACACATCTTCCCACTTCAATTGAGTCACCTCCACAATACTACTTATTATTATAACATGTACTTTTGTTCATTCCCCTGTCAAATCCCATGGTAAAATATTATTGCCTTAAAAAAAGACAAACCAATCAAAATCATTGGTTTGTCAGTCAAATATATGGAATATATTAAAGGTATTACTTTTATAGTTGATAAAATCCCTTCGTATTTCGATAAAGTATCTCGTAAACCTTGTGCACATCTAGTTGTTTTATCTCAGCGATTCTTCCAACGGATCGATGAATCATGTTAGGTTGTGTTATTTTCTCTGCAAATTCACTTTCGAATTGCCAAGGTCCATCCGTTTCCACCATCATTTGTTGTAGTGGATATCGTGCGACAAGACGCTGAATTTCTTCCTCGTACATAACATCTGGGGTAATCGAAATATGGTACCCGTTTTGAATCATCCGCTCGATTGTTTTATTATCGCCTTTAAACCAATGGAAGTGCGCATTTTTAATAGAATGCTTTTCTAATAGATTACATACTATCGGTGCATCGTCATACACTGCATGAAGTACGACCGGTTTATCCCACTTTTTAGCAAATCTTAGAAAGGCGTCTAATAGTTCTGTGTACCCTTCTAAAGAAAAGGCACCTTCACTTTCTATTCGTGAATAATAAGGGAGGCCAACTTCACCTACAGCTACCATTTTATCAAGGTTGGCTTCCATCCACTGAAACAAATCTGCTGCCTCATGATCCGTCAACAATTCCTGTTCAGGATGAAAACCAAATGCAGGTTTCACTTGAGGATAGATTTTTGCTAACTCAAGATTTTTTCGGCATGATTCCAAATGAAAGGAAACAGATACGAGATCTGTACAGCGCGCACTCTCCAAGCTCTCCATGATATGCTCGATTTCCTTTTCCTTATAAAGATCCAAGTGAATATGGGCATCGATTATGTTATTCATCACTTTCTCCACCTAACCCATTTTGCACAATTGTGGAGCTTATTTTTCTTTTCCATTTAAGGAACTCCTCTGTAAGTAACAACTCCTGCTTTCGTGGACGAGAAAAAGGAATAACAAACTCATTCGCAATTTGTGCTGGATTGCTTGAAAACACAAGTATTCGATCAGAAAGGAAGAGAGCTTCATCAATATTATGGGTAACGAACAGTATAGTTCTTTTATATTGAGACCAAATAGATAGAAGCCATTCATGCATTTCTTGGCGCGTGAAATCATCCAACGCAGAAAATGGCTCATCCAGGCAGATGAGTGATTGTGGACTTAATAAAGCACGAATAAAGGCTACCCTCTGTTTCATACCTCCAGATAACTCTTCTGGAAATGCTTGTTCATAACCACCTAGTCCTGCTTTTTGAATCATTTCCTTCGCCTTCACTTTATCCTTTGTTCCATGGAGCTCTTGCCCTAGTATGACATTATCCAATACTGTTCTCCAAGGTAGGAGCGCCGGTTGTTGGGGCATGTAACTAATAAATCCACGTTTTCCCGTAATGTTATCATCATCAAGTGAAATCGCCCCATGATCTGGATTCAACAACCCTCCGATCAGTTGAAACAATGTACTTTTTCCACTTCCGGATGGTCCGAGAATAGTTACAAATTCTCCCTCTTCGACATGGAGGCTAATATCCTTTAATATTTCACGTCCATCAAAGCTTTTCGATAGCTCCTTCACTTCTAATGCGCCCATCCAACTCAATCCCCCTTCCTTCTGCCTTTAATTAACAGCTTTTCAAATAATGTGATGACCCCAAAGAATAGGAGACTCAAAATCATCACGATAAAAATCGCCACAAATACGCGATCTGTTCTAAACGAAGAACTTGCCAGTGTCATATACACACCTATCCCTTGCTTTGCTCCAAGCCATTCTGAGATAACTGCTCCCATTACACTATAAGTAGCAGCAATCTTTAAACCTGAAAATAAAGCAGGTAAAGAATTAGGCCATTCTAATTTCGAAAATAATTGTAGCTTATTAGCACCAGCCATTAACATGTAATGTTTCATTTCTGGCGGTGTATTTTTAAACCCACCAAGAGCGGCTATTGTAATCGGGAAAAAACAAACTAATGTAATAATGATAATTTTTGGTAGTACCCCAAATCCAAACCAAATCACAAGGAGTGGAGCCAAAACTATGATTGGGACATTTTGCGATAAAATTAACAGTGGATATACAGCCTCTCGTACTCCAGGTAACAGATGTAAGAGAATTGCTACGAGCAGCCCGACAGAACACCCAATCACAAAACCTGTTAATGCAAGTCCGATTGTGGATTGGAGATGATGTGTAAAGTTTCCAAAGTTACTCCAGCCCTCCAATACAATGACAGAAGGAGCAGGTAATAACCATGTTGGTACATCCGCTACTTTTACAGTAACCTGCCATATAGTAAGTAAAAGGAGGAGAACCAATGCTGGTCTCCATCCTTTCCTCCATAGCGTTCCCAATAGTTTTACCATTTTTTATTCCCCTTGCTTAGGTAAAAATTCATTCGTGAATGCTTTCTTAACATCAATTTTTTCTTCTAAAAGATCTCTATCAAACATCCAGTTCATATAGTTTTCCCAAATTTCTTCTTTTTGCTCTCCCCAACGAGGAGCATCGTCTTGATAACGAGTAGCAAGCCACTGTTGTGATTTTTTCACAAGCTCTGCATCTAAGTCAGGTACAGCTTTTACTAAAATGTCCGCAGCTTCATCTGGATTTTCAATCGCAAATTGATATCCTTTTGTTACAGCTGCCATAAAAGCTTTTACCGTGTCCGGATTTTTGTTAATCATGCTTTCATTCGTAGAAATAACTGGTGTGTAGTAGTCCAGTTGATCAGAGAAGTCCGTTAAGTACATCATATTTAAATCATCACCACGGATTTCCGCTTCGATACCTGTCCATGCATAATAAATCCAAGCAAAGTCGATATCGCGTTTTACCGCAGTGAAGAAATCAGTATTCCCCATATTTACAATATCTAGTTTGTTAATATCAGCATTTTCTCCTTCCATTAAGGAAGAAATTACTGCCTCCTCGACAGGAGCACCCCAACCGCCATATGTTTTACCTTCAAAATCTTTTGGAGATGTGATATTCTTTTCCACTGGAGAGGCAAATCCAGACGTATTATGTTGAATAATTGCACCAATAGATACGATTGGTACATCCTGTACACGTGCTTCTGTAATAGCCTCTTGTGCACTAATACCAAAATCCGCTCTTCCAGCAGCAACTAGCTGATCAGCACCAGTCTCACCTGGCATCATAATTTCAACTTCTAAACCTTCATCTTTAAAATATCCTTTTTCTTGGGCTACATATAAACCTGTATGGTTCGTATTTGGTGTCCAATCGAGCACCATTGTAACCTCTGTTAAACCATCTTCATTTTTGCTTTTACTATCTTCAGCACCACAACCTGCTAGCAATAGTAAAGCTACTAAACTAAATAACCACTTCTTCATCCTCTTTTTCCCTCCATTATTTTTGGAAAGAGAACCGCTTGAAAACGAAAAAGATGCCCATAGGTTATGAACCTGGGCATCAAAAAGAACACTCATTAACTTTAAATGATTTGATGTTCCCTTCGCTGGTATGAGCCAGAGCAGGTTCTAAGGGTCAGCACCTAACGGATGCTATCTCAACCGGCACTACCGGTCCCCCCACATTCCACATGATGTAATTTTCATCTTTAGTATAGCAGATTAAGAGAGTGTGTCTAGTTTTTTTAATTTCTAAGACTTTCCTTTTTCATTCTTTCCATCCAAATATCTAACAAGTTATAATATGCTTTCAAATTGGAATGAATTTGGATGGCTATTTCTTCATTGTAAGTATGGACAGTCAGATTTCGATCATTCACCATTTTCAGTCCTACAATGGCTTCTTCCACACTAAAAAGATTTATTTCCCGAAAACTACGAATGACACTTTTAGGAGAACCTACATCAATACCTTCTATATCATACAAATATTGCTTACCTGCTTTCCAACAGGCTTCAAAAGTGAATTCAAATCTCTGAATACAAGCATCACGCTCAATCGCATTCGGCTGGTCAATCACAACAAGCTCTCCAAAGGCCGTTAAAGCATTTTTCGCAGTATTTATCCGTTCTTGAAGTCTTTCCATAAGATCCCCTCCTTATGTACATTTTGGATAAGGCTAGAACTAGCTTCTTTCAAATTTACAACATCCACATTATATGGAATAGTCGATTCTTTTACTTTATCTATTAATTTTATCCAACTTTCTACAGGAATTTCCTCAAGAGATTCAATAGCAATATCAATATCAGAGCTCTGCTTTTCTTCATTACGTGCCCATGAGCCAAATAGGTAGATCCTTACATTATAATCAACTAATGCTTCCGTAAGGATGTGATTTAATTGCTGTAATATACTTTTACGTAACTCTTTATCATCCATCACTCTACCTCCTATTAGAAATTACTATATAAGTATTGTCAGTTCCTTGTTAATTCAGTCTTTCAGTATATTTTCCAACGCCTTTTCTAATTGCGGATATTGATATTCGTATTTATTGAGCATTGCTTGTTCTGGTATCGCACATTGCCCACGTAAGAGCATATCGCTCATTTCACCAAGTAATGCCTTCATCGCAAAACTCGGGACTGGTAGCCAATGTGGGCGACGCAGTACTCTTCCAATTGTTTTACCGAATTCACGCATTTTTGCTGGTTCAGGAGCGGTGACATTTATCGCACCAATTATTTCTGGGTTTTCGATTGCGAAATGGAGTAAACCAGCTGCGTCTACAACATGAATCCATGATAACCATTGTTTCCCTGAACCTATTGTTCCACCGACTCCCATTTTGTAAGGGAGAACCATTAATGGTAAAGCTCCTTCTTCCTTCCCAAGCACGACTCCAAAACGAGCAAACACCGTACGAACTCCATATTGTTCGGCATGCATTGCTTCTGCTTCCCACATTTTCACTACGGTTGCAAGGAAATCAGTTGCATCACTTGTCGATTGCTCAGTAAAAATTTCCGTATCAGACATTCCGTAAAATCCAACAGCTGAACCGTTTACAAGTACTTGTGGCTTAACTTCTAATGCACTAATAATTCGAATGATTTCTCGTGTTGCTGTCATACGACTGTCTAATATTCTCTGCTTTTTTGATTTTGTCCATCTGACTCCATTAATAGACTCGCCTGCTAGATTTACAATCGCATCCACTTGATGTAATTGTTTTTCAGGCTCACTATTCGCAACTAGCCACTGAACAGCTTTGAGCTGCTCTGTTTCTGTAACCTTTTCTGGATTTCTTGTTAAAATAGTTACTTGATAACCATCATTTAATAACCGTTCCTGTAATGCTTTCCCAATAAAGCCACTTCCACCTGCAATGACAACATGCATTAGAATAGCCCCTCTCCTGTTTGGAAAATTTTTCTTATTACTCATTATACATCTTTTACAATCTAAAAAAGAAAGAATATTCTAAGCAAAAATGATAGAATACAATTAAGATTCGAGTTCGGAGGTTACTTATGTATAAATATACTATCTGCTTTATTAGGCAAGGTGATAATATATTACTACTTAATCGCGAAAATCCTGAATGGATGGGAATATGGAATGGCGTTGGCGGTAAGATAGATGCAGGGGAAACTCCATTACAATGTATTTTGCGCGAAGTGGAAGAAGAAACCGGCATTGTACTGGATACTGCGGAGTATAAAGGAATCGTTAGTTGGATTAGTGGAGGAATGTATGTCTTTGTGGCAGAGTTACCTGAGGAATTTCACTTTGCTACTCCTATGAAGACAGATGAAGGGATTCTTGATTGGAAAAATATTGACTGGATTCTCCATCCTCATAATCAAGGTATGGCAAACTTAAAATATTTCTTACCTACCATTCTTAACGACCCGATAAACTATGAACATAGGTTTACATATGAGGGCCATGACGTCATCGAATTTGAGACGGTTCCTTTAGGAGAATTACAAACGACAAAGTAGTGAAGTTGAGCAAAGTAAAAGTGTGTGTGCCCACAGGCTACCGAAACGATTTCGACAGCCTTTGTCTTATCACTAAAAACTAATACTATTAATCCTGCTTAAGAAAACAAATAACTATTCTAATGGATAACAATTGCTTATTCTTTCGGAGTGGATGCCCCACCATTACTTCTATGTATCTTTTTTAAAGTTGAGTTTATATTGTTAAGACTTAGCAATATAAATCCAAGCATAATGAATGTTACAATTTCACCTGTAAAAAAAGCTACAATACTCAATACTAAAAAATAAAAGCCATACCACCAATTGCTCATGTTAATACCTCGCTTTTTTCCTTACACCAAAGGTTCCTAGTTCTATATTCAATATCCACCATGAAATATCCTTCCTGTTACATCATTAACAATTGTAGCTGATAAATTAAGAGTGCTCTTGAATAAAAAACATCTACTCTATAGAGGCAATTAACCTTCAGGAACAAAATAAACCTACCAATCTATATGAAGGATTGGCAGGTTTCTAAAACTACTACTTTATCTAAATTTTTACTTTGATTCCAATTCAATGAACTCTGATTTTTCATTCCACTCAATTTGCAACTTCACTTTAGTTGTTATCAACGGCATAAGTTCGTTACTTGAATACTCGCCTAAGTAATACATCCCATTTTCAGGTACATCAGTGTAAATAGCTGATTCACTTTTTGTGATGCCCCCTGCTTCGTAAACAGAGCTTATTTCCCCAGTTGGAAGAGACTTTTCACCAATATATTTCGCAAATATTTTTGTTATAAATCTATCAGAATCCTTCTCCCTATAAGCTATATTTACCACTGCCCAATTATCGCTATGTCCTTTGAAGTTAAGATACACCATATTTGGGTCATTAAGGACATCTAAAAAGGCTTCATTCTCAATACTAGAATAATGATCATCTATATCCTCACAACCACTAAGTATCATAAAGCTTATAAAAATAATACTTAATAATCTTTTCAATTTTGATGGTTTCCTCCCTTCATCTTAGAAAATTTTGAATCTATATGAAAAAAACCTCGTTGAAGTATGCAATTGTGGGGCTTAAAAATCGTCCCTTCATTCATTAACATTCGCGTTTGAAATCTTTTCTCCTGTTAAGATTTCAAATATAATGGCAGAATTTTCTTTATTCAATTGGTAATATCTACTTCCTCCATGGAGACCTACTTTATCCTTATTTGGACTTATCCAAAGTTGATATTGTATGGTTTTTACATCGACTTCAGCATTTGTAGGTTGAAATGCAAATTTGTAATCAGGAGGACGTTCCATTTGAAACTTTACTATCTCCCAATTTATATTATCTATCATCTTTCTCACTGTCTGAACTTGCTCTTTATCCGTAATAACTTTCATAACTTCATATTTGTTTTCACTACCAATACGCTGAAAAACTTTAATTTCTTGTTCTTGATATGAACAAGCTACCATAAATAATGTAATTATTATAATCCCGATTACATACTTTGTTTTTTCCAAAGGCATCTTCTCCTTCTTACATTATATGAGTAGCTCCCATAATAATTGTCGTAAAATTATAAATATAAAGTGAAATGAATACGGTGTAAAAAAGAGAGATTGGCACAAAGGAATATGGTTGCAAATAAAAAGCCGAACTATAACTTGATTTCAAAACAAGATAGTTTGGCCACTTTATTTAAAATTTTATAGTTACCAGCGGAGGAAATACACGAAGACTCCTGCGGGAATAAAGGAGGGAGGGCACTGAAAATCTTTCATATTTTTGTTTATTATAGTAGTTGATGGCAAAAAAAAGGGCAATTTCCCACTGTTTTAAGAGGGAAATTGCCTTACTATGTCACTATTTTTTACTCTTTTTCACTGAGCAATTTTATAATTCGCTTTAGATTGACAGCGAATATCGTCGTTGCTCCTTGGACTTGCAAACCAAATAGACCCGCAGATGATGCTATATCATACCCGTGTCTGTGTTTTAACTCACTATTTTTGGCTTCAATTTTATACCGAGACTTCGCTAAGTTCTTAAACTCTTCTGTGTTTTGAAAAGCTTCCTGCTCGGTATGTTCTTTGGATTTAATTGTTACATAGTAGGACTTCGTTTTCGCTCCCTCTTTATAACATCCATCACGAAGTGGACAGACTTTACACTTTTCTACATCAAATATGTATCTAATTCTTGGACTTTTCTTTTCTCCATCTCCTTTGTTGTATTTTTTACCAGTTGCTAAGTGACCTGCCTTACACACGTACAATCCAGCATCTTTATTAAATTCAAACTCTTTTTCTTTTGTTCGTGTTCCATGTGTTATGATTGGATGCAATTTAGAAACCAGAGTTAGTTCATTTTCACTGGCATAGCTAATATTATCCTTCTCAGAATACGCAGTATCTCCAATAACTGTTTCAATTTCCATTCCTGTTGCTTGACTCTTCTGAACTAATTCCTGCAGGAATTTCCCATCACTCTTTTCACCTGTTGTCACAACTGCTGAAGTAATAATTCTTTCATCACTCATCGCAAGGTGCGTTTTAAAACCAAAAAAAGAAGAATCTGCAGATTTATGTCCTGTCCTGGCATCAGGATCATTAGAATAGCTAAGGTTTTCTTTGAAATCCTCCGTGACTTCTCTTAAAACATTTAACTTCTCTTTAACAGAAGGCACCTCTGCGATTTGTGGCTCTCTTTCAATAATTGAAATGATTTGATTACAATAATCCAATTCATCTGAGATTTCATTAGAAGTTGGTTTTGCGGGGAATTTTTCTTTTACAGAGTCATCAATTTGATACACTGCTTTTCTAACATTTTTTGATTTCTCTTGTAAAAACTCTTTTGGTGATTTTTGATGATAACGAGATTTTGTATGTGTAGAGTCCACGATTATCGTTTTACTATTAATAATTCCGTGTTCCAACGCGATTTCAACCGATTTCCCTATAAGCATATCTAATAAACCCTCATCTGTAAGACGGAGTTTGCGGAATTTAGTCAGCGAGCTTGGATTAATGACTTTATCCTCGGGTGCCATATCGAGGAAATATTTAAATGACATATCATATTTTGATCGTTCTACTACATCGACATCAGATAAATCAAAAAATGATTTTAACAGTAGATATTTAAACATACGAATTGGAGGAACTGCGTTCCTTCCGTTATCAAGGCAATATTTTGTTTTCAATTCTTCAAATATAAATGTAAAATCTACAAGTTCATTGATCTTACGTAGCATATTGTCTTTCGGTACAACTATGTCGTATATTGCCATGAATGGGCTTAGATTTAGAGACTCTTGGTTTGATAGCATTTGGAAGATCACCTACATATAATTAGTATCTTTATTATAAAGTAAAAAAGCAGTAGAAAGTTCGATGTATTTGAACTTTCTACTGCAAAATTAGAGACTTTTTCAGTGCCCTCAATAAAGGCCTCGATGAGACCCCACAGGCGCGTTTAGCGCCGAGGAGGCTCATTAGCCGCCCGCGGAAAGCGTAGTGTATTTCCGAAGCAGTATAGTTATACTTACATCGTTCTAATTTAAATTGAGTTCAAATCGTTTGTCACAACCTCTAGTAATAATACCCCTACTCTTATTCACTCGGATACAGTTTTTTATACTTTTCTACTGTATGTTTTATTAACTCCTTTAAAACATTAATATCGATATCAGCTAATTTATTTACATATATACAAGCTTTACTCTTTGTGTGTTTACCAAAGTTTTCTAAAAATTTGTCTCTTTCTTCCCCTTCATAATCTAAATAAAGACTAATTTTTGCTTTTCTCGGTGAAAAGGCAACTAAAGGCGCGTCCCCTTCACGTCCTGATGCATACTTATAATGATAGCTACCAAAACCGATAATACTAGGGCCCCACATCTTTGCCTCGTAGCCAGTCACCTCCTCGAAAATTTGTAATAACTCATATGCATCTGCCTTCTTCTTTTCACTTTCCACTTTCTCAATAAATTCAATGACACTGTTGTTCGTTTCTTTCATCTTCGGTTCAGACAATTGCTAAACCTCCTTTTCATTAAGTAAACAATTTATACTTTATTTCCCCTTGCAAAAAACGTACGGCAAATTTGTTCGGTTTTTTGTTCTAGCAGCTTACTAGCTTCTTTTATGGCAGTTTCTAATGTCATTGGTCGGTTAATGATACTATATACCCCTATTACGCCATATGGATAAAGGTTTTGGATATTATCACCAACAGAACCTGCAAGAATAATAGTTGGGATATTGTTTTTACGCGCTGCCTCTGCGACTCCCATCGGTGTTTTTCCAAAAGCAGTTTGCGAATCCACTTGTCCTTCTCCAGTAATCACGAGGTCCGCACCGTCCAATATTTCATTAAAGCCGGAGTATTCGAGAACTACCTCCACTCCCCTTTTCCTAACAGCCGGAAAGAATGCTTGAAAGGCGCCACCAATTCCGCCAGCTGCTCCAGCTCCTGCTGCATCATGTATATGTATTCCTGTTGTTTCTTCAATAACATTCGCAAAATGTTGGAGATTACTATCTAATTCCTCTACCATTTCTGGTGTTGCTCCCTTTTGTGGTCCAAACACATACGAGGCCCCATTTTTTCCAATCAATGGATTTTCAACATCAGAAGCAATTAAAAAGGTACTCTCCTCAACTCTTTGATCAAAATGCGTCATATCAATGTTTCTAATATTCCCTAATTCCCCGCCACCAAAGCCGACTTCGTTTCCCTCTTTATCTTTTAGACTAACGCCAAGTGCTTGCAACATTCCTGCACCACCATCATTTGTAGCAGAACCACCGAGGGCTAAAATAAATTTTCTGTATCCATCATCTAGTGCATGTTTAATCAGTTCTCCGGTTCCGAATGTCGTTGTCTGCATTGGATTAAGTTCATCTTTCGTTAATAAGTTAATTCCAGATGCACTCGCCACTTCAACAACACAAGTTACGCCATCACCAAGCACTCCATAAATCGCTTCCACTTTTCTTCCAAGTGGTCCTGTTACTACTTTACTCACTTGATGACCGCTTGTGGCAGAAACTAATGTTTCTACTGTTCCTTCCCCACCATCCGCCATTGGAACTATTACCGTTTCTGCAGATGGCAATGCAGCTTTAACACCTTTTTCAATCGCATATGCTGCCTCCATTGCTGTCACGCTACCTTTAAAGGAATCGGGTGCAATCACAACTTTAATATTCCCCACCTCCATATGAAATTAGCTATTTTTTCCATTATAACGAAAAACCTCTCCTTCTCATACTGAGTAAATTGAAAAATCTGTAACTTATGATATAATTAGTATGCTAAAGGATTAAAATATAAAAAATTTAGAGGTGAAGTGGTTTGTTGTCTGTTGATCGTTTAAAAGATTATCAGTTTACAAGCCTCCGCAAGGACTTCATTTCTGGGATTACCGTCGGTATTGTAGCCATTCCTCTAGGGATGGCTTTTGCCATGGCTTCGGGTGTGAAGCCAGAGTACGGAATTTACACGACGATTATCGCTGGATTGCTAGTCTCATTGCTAGGCGGTTCACGGTTTCAAATTGCAGGTCCAACGGGAGCATTTATTCCTATCTTACTTGCTATCGTTCTGCAATATGGCTACCAAGATTTATTAATTGCAGGTTTAATGGCAGGAGTAATGCTTATTATGATGAGTTTCTTGCGTATAGGAAACTTAGTTCATTACATTCCTAGATCTGTAACGATTGGTTTTACCACTGGAATTGCCGTTATCATATTTTCTGGGCAAATCAGTAATTTCTTCGGACTTTCTAACGTAGAAAAGAAAGAATACTTCCACGAAAACATGCTTGAAATCTTTCGGCACTTCCCTACATTGAACATTTACAGCATTATTACTGCTATTATTGGTATTATAACAATTCTTGTTATTCCAAGACTTTCTCGAAAAATACCGGTTTACTTAGCAGGGCTAATGATTCCAACGCTAGTAGCTGTTCTTTTTTATCCAAACCATGTGGAAACAATCGGTACGGCTTTTGGTGGCATCCCTCAAACTCTACCAGAATTTCAATTCCCTTCAATTACACTAGGGAAAATTAGTCAGTTATTTGTACCAGCACTCATTATTGCTTCGTTAGGGGCTATAGAATCCCTTCTTTCCGCAGTTGTCGCAGATGGAATGACAAAAGAAAGACATCATTCCAATAGAGAATTATTTGGTCAAGGTGTTGCAAATATAGTAGCTCCACTTTTCGGTGGAATCCCTGCAACTGGAGCGATTGCACGTACAGCAACTAACATTAAATCTGGAGCTGTCAGCCGCTTATCAGGCGTTATTCATAGTGTTTTTGTATTGGTGACACTTCTGCTATTTGCACCTTATGCTTCACATATTCCACTTGCAGCGATGGCACCAATTTTAATGTTTGTAGCATGGAATATGGCGCAGGTAAAGTCCTTTAAACAAATTCTGAATATGAAATCAAGTGATTCTGTTGTACTAGTGACTACGTTTGCTTTAACTGTCTTTGTTAATTTAACTGTTGCCGTTCAGGTCGGTTTACTGCTAGCGATTCTTTCCTTTATACAAAAGAAAAGTAAATTAATACAAGTAAATCAAGGAAAACATGACACATTAGACTTAACTGCTCACTTTAACTATAAGACTTTTACAGTTAAGGGGCCGTTATTCTTTGGAACAGCACAGGCTTTTGAACGTGCTCTAACCGCCACAATTCAAAATGCTCCTAAAGTAATTATTTTGAATATGTCTGAAGTAACGACGATAGATGCAACTGGAGAGGAGAAACTCTCATCATTTATTAAAGATTTTACTGCCTCAGGCGGAAGAGTATTGATTACAGGTCTGAATGAAGAAGAATTAACACTCTTTAAAAAGAGCGGTCTATATGAACATCTTGGTTCCTCTTCTTTTTACCCGGATGAGGAAAGTGCGATTGCATCCGTATCACGCTTAGAAGATGAAAGTGAAAAGGTTGATAAAATTTTAGCCTAAAGGAGGCTTCATATGAATGATTCAGGAAGACCATATCTATATCTTCTAATCTTTGTCATCGCCTACACGTTAATAACACCATTAATAGTTGAAGAAGTACTATTAAACCAACTAAACTTCGCCATTGTAATTGGTTTGTTATTTATGATATTTGTTAAGCTAAATAGAAAAAAATAACCTTTCTCACTTAGACATAGCGACTAAATAAAATAACCTCTAGTGTAGGTTCTTCTTTCATCTACACTAGAGGTTATACTTTTTTCTTAAGAAATCATTTTCCCTAGATTCGCCATCTCAATTGCGGAAACAGCAGACTCATACCCTTTATTACCTGCCTTAGTACCCGCTCTTTCAATTGCTTGCTCGATATTTTCTGTCGTTACTAATCCGAAGATAACTGGAACTCCCGATTCTAGTGAAACAGCTGCCATACCCTTCGCAGCTTCATTACACACATAATCATAATGTGTCGTCGCTCCTCTAATTACAGTTCCTAGACCAATGACAGCATCGTATTTACCTGTTTGGACTAGTTTTTTTGCAATAAGGGGAATTTCAAATGCGCCCGGCACCCATGCAATGTCTACATCTTGATCATGTACCCCATGACGCTTTAGTCCATCAACAGCCCCATCCAATAATTTGCTTGTAATGAATTCATTAAATCTCCCTACTACAATCCCCACTTTTAATCCTGTACCTATTAATTGTGCTTCGATTATATTTCCCATTTATCTTCCTCCTAATTTTTAAAATGAATGTATACCTTTCGCTTGCAAATTTTTAAGATACTCTCTTAAGTCAGCAATTGTAATGAACTTTACATCATGTTCAGCAGCTAACTTTGACAACTGTGGAACACGTGCCATTGTTCCATCTTCATTCATAATTTCACAAATTACCCCAGCTGGAGCAGCACCACAAAGCTTCGCAAGGTCTACTGCAGCTTCTGTATGTCCCGGGCGTTCTAACACTCCCCCGGCTCTTGCAATTAATGGAAATACATGACCAGGCCGTTTAAAGTCATCCGCTTCAGCATGTTCATTTAACATTGCTAAAATAGTTTCCGATCTTTCAAAAGCACTTATCCCTGTTGTAGACTTTTTATAATCAACACTTACCGTAAAGGCAGTCCCATGGAAATCTGTGTTCACTTCCACCATTGGACGTAGATTTAGCTTTTTAGCCATTTCCTCAGAAATAGGGGTGCATATTAAACCACGACCATGTGTAGCCATAAAATTAATGACATCAGGAGTAGCCTTTTCAGCTAATGCAATAAAATCTCCTTCATTTTCGCGGTCTTCATCGTCAGCTACGATGATTACTTTTCCTGCTTTTAAATCCTTTATGGCATCCTCGATTAAATCGAACATATAACACACCTCTCTTTAGTAAAATCCATGCTCAGCTAAAAAGCTTGTTGATATTCCTTGCGTTCCCTTACTTGATGTCAAATGGTGAACAATATACTTTCCAATCATATCGGTTTCAATATTTACGAAATCACCAACATTTTTCCGACCTAACACTGTATCTTGGTGTGTTAGAGGAATTAACGATACCGTAAGTAAATCGCCCGCTAATTCGAAAATGGTCAAACTTGTACCATCAATGGCAACAGAACCTTTTGGAATGCAATACGCACTAAGACCTTCATCCAGCTTAATTACGTAATATACGGCATTTTCCTTTTTTTCCTTTTTAACAATTGTCCCTGTACCGTCAATATGGCCAGAAACAAAATGCCCACCAAATCGTCCATTGGCACTCATTGCCCTTTCAAGGTTCACTGGCATACCAGGTTTTAGCAGACGAATTGTTGATGCTTTTACAGTTTCCGGCATCACGTCAACTGTGAAATATTCCTTGTTAAAAACAGTGACGGTTAAACATACACCATTAACTGAAATGCTATCGCCAATTTGGACGCCATCAACGATTTTTTCAGATAATATCGTTAGTTCCATACTCTGCCTACCCATTTTTACAGATTGGACAGTTCCGATATCTTCAATAAGTCCTGTAAACACGCACTCCTTCCTCCTTTCTATAACTTATAACGATAAAAAACCCCTTAGGAAACCTAAGGGGTTTGGGAGATTAGATAAAATATGTATAGTAGAACAAGCCTTATGCTTTTTTATAAAAAGCTCTGTTAAACTCTGTTAAACTCTGTTGTTGATTTTCGCTCCTGTACACTCGCTTTCCGCGGGCACGGCCTCAGCTAACTTGGCAAAGAAAACCACACTTTGCCAAGTGGATCTTCGGCTCGTGCTGTTCCCGCTGGAGTCTCGTGTACATCCGCTACAATCAACTAAGTTGTTAACAACAATGAACTTTAACAGAGCCTTACAAAAAAAACATAAGACTACACATATACTATTTACAAATTCCATCCTGTCCTTCTCCCATCCAGACTATACTGTCGGCTTTGGAATCTCACCAAATCCTGCCTTATTCAGGCTCGCGGGCTTAGAATTACTTCATCACCGCCGGCTGGGAATTTCACCCTACCCCGAAGGACAAAAATTTAATTATTTCTTATTACTTATGATACATCAGTATCAAATAAATTTTATCATACCGAATACGATTATCCAAATACAATAAATTGGAAAATTGCAGTTGAACATAGATTTATTACCAAACTTACACATGATAATAAAGAGTGAATTCGCATGAATCTTACAAAAAATAGCGCCCTATTGTCTGGGTTTATTTACTAGGAAAAATGAAAAACTATAATTGATTGACATTGTGGTGCACCACATAGTTTATAATCGGTTTTGAAAGGGGGACAATTATGTATCGCATCGGAGAATTTGCCGCTATGACGGAGCTGTCAAAAGAGACTTTAAGATACTATGCTGAAATTGGACTATTAGAGCCAGTTTACGTAGACCCCACTAACCGTTATAGCTACTATGACAATAATTCTTTTTTAACTGCAAGATTATTATATTACTTACGCCGGTTTGACTTCTCTATACAAGAGATGAAAGAGGTTGTAAAAGAACGTTCCTTAGATGATTTGGAAAGTATTCTACAGGCAAAGAAAAAGAAGCTAATGAAAAAAGTTAATGAAATACATGCACTAATAAATGATATTGATTCTTTTATCGATTATGGAAATGGAGTGGAAATAAATGATTAGTTGGAGAAAAGAGATTACAATCCCTGCAAATATAGAAACAGTTTGGAAGCTCTTTGATATTGATCAAATTCAAAGGATAATGCCAAATGTGGTTGAGCATAAACCAATCGACATAAAAGAAGGTGTCGTAGGTTCAACCTATTTACAAACCTATCAAGAAGGGAAACGTAAAGAATCATATATCGTTACTGATATTGAGCACGAGGAAACGGATGTGAGGAAACATCATAAAATTGAGTTTACGTTAGCTAAGGTCTTCCATATCCAAGCAGCATATACATTAATTAAAGAAGATGATAATATGACAAGGTTTATCTATTCAGGGAATAATGAAGGAACTAATTTTCTTGGACGCTCTTTATTAAAACTTGGCGGCACAAAGAATAATGAAAAGGTAGTAAATGAGTTTGTGGAATTGGTTCGAAACGAGGCATTGAAAAATAACTGATTTATATACAAACCGTGTCCCTCTGCCCATCTTAGTAATGATTGGGGTCAAAAGACACCTATCAAACGAAGATTCCCTTTAGAAACACTAGTAAAAAGCTCTGTTAAACTCTGTTGTTGATTTTCGCTCCTGTACACTCGCTTTCCGCGGGCACGGCCTCAGCTAACTTGGCAAAGAAAACTGCTTTGCCAAGTGGATCTTCGGCTCGTGCTGTTCCCGCAGGAGTCTCGTGTACATCCGCTACAATCAACTAAGTTGTTAACAACAATGAACTTTAACAGAGCCTATTTTAAAAGAATCCAAGTATTTGCTTTCCTTGTTCTGATATCATTGCCGGTGACCACTGTGGTTCCCAGACTACATCAATATCCACATCCTCTAGATCAAGGCGATCCTTCAAGATAAATCGAACTCCACCAACAATAGTGTCATGCATTGGACAACCTGGTGTTGTTAATGTCATCTTGATATACGTTTTACCATCATGATATTGAATATCATATACAAGTCCAAGTTCCACTATGCTAATGCCTAGTTCCGGATCATATACGAGGTCTAACATTTCTTTAATTTGTTCTACCATATCCATACTTTCTTCACTCCTTACATACAATTTAGCGGGCAAATACAAAGCCGATTAACCCTATATAAAGTATGGAAACAAGCGATAATATCGTACCTCCAATGGCAATGATTATAGATGCCTCCATGAATAACCCTGTCAGTAATAGGAGAAAAAAGCCCGCTACAATCGCTAGTCCTATTTGTACCTTTTTCTCATCCAATAAGTCAGCCATTAACGGAATGCCAGGTTTGCCAGCATGTTTTCCATACTTATGTGTCCACCACAGAAATGGCACGATTTTTGAAGCGTAACAAAGTATCGTAAAGGATACCCAGCCTCCAAGATAGATCCACCCTGCAATGGTCATTGTTTTAGCATGAAAGAGCTGTTCCGGAAAGAGCAGAGAATATATTAATAATCCGATAACAAGTACTAGAAAAGCTTGGCTAGCAAAAACCGACCACTTAATTCCTAATCCAGGATTTCGTTTATTACGATACTTCTTAATCTGTAGGAGATGGATATTATATACGACAATGGCACCTGTAAGAATGAAAAGAGCTAACCAGCTAATCCAAAATCCTCCACCAATTAAGAAATTAATTGCCCCTAAGACGACTGCACTATTCCAAAGAATCAGGGTAACAGTTTGTAAATTAGTTGGATATTGATGGGATAAATAGAACATCGGTAGCATTTTATAACTAAAGCCAGTGATGAGAAGCCCAAACCAGCCAACAGTACCTAACCATATATGAGAGCGAAATAGATTTTCGTGGAACTCGCCCCAAATTCCCGTATAGAAATTGACCCCCATTGCCATTCCTATGAAACCAGTTAATACTAAATAACCAACTGCACATGCTGCACTTATCGTGATGGCATCCCATTTAGATGCACGAATTAATGTTACGCCCATATTCCATGCGAACAATAAAATTCCGATAAAAGTTAAACTAGCAAAACTAGCAATTATCATTACTTTTCCGAAGTAAAATCCATATAAAAGACCAATTAACCCTACCGTAAAGAAGATGTAATGAATATATCCTAGTCGTTCACTATAAATCTTTGATTGCAGTATTACATTAATTAGTTGGTAAACAGCGCCCATCGCAAGCATTGTTGCCCACCCAAGCACAAACAAATGCGTTTGGAACCATCCTGTTGGACCACGTAAACTATTCATCATCCAATCTGACAAACTAATAATGGTGGTTGCTTGGAAAAAAACGAAACCAATTATGCCTGTTATGATGAAAAGAAATGGGAGACGAAACATATCCCACGCCTCCTTACACTTTTTGAATCTTTACTTTTGCTGAACCATCCGACTGTTCGTCAATGTCAAACGGACAGCCTAACCGCTTTAATTCCTCAATGAGAAAAACCGGCACACGGTCATTATGGATATGAACCTTATCACCTGGTAGCGAACGATCTAATGCTGCTAATGTCCGCATCATTGGTTGTGGTGGCTCTAACCCACGATTATTCAGTTCAATTATTTTTGGTTCTCTATCTATTGCTTCCATTTTCTTCTTTTTCGTGACTTCCATATTCTCATCTAT
Source organism: Lederbergia graminis (assembly GCF_042655485.1). Classification (NCBI taxonomy): domain Bacteria; kingdom Bacillati; phylum Bacillota; class Bacilli; order Caryophanales; family Bacillaceae; genus Lederbergia; species Lederbergia graminis. Next base: position 391,444 of record NZ_JBHSMC010000014.1, on the reverse strand, counting down.
TTCAAGGAAGTGTTTATACTTTTTATTTACAAAAGATACAACCCAATGGTTTTTATCTATTTTTTCTACTTTATGAACGTAACCTTTCATTTTCAAAAGACCTAATAATGGCGTTGGTTTAAAAGTAGCATGAAGAACAAAGATATCTTCTTCTTTTAAGTTCTTCACCGTATTCATTATTAATTGAAATGGTTCTAGTTTTTTCTTCAACTGCTCGCGTACATCAAGTTCTACAATGTTTCTCTCCACATTACATCAACTCCCAACATGGGGGATGGCAGTTCCCCCACCCATGTAACTATGCTACAAATTTCCTCGCTTCTTCGTATATACCTGCCATCCCACCATACAAGGAATAGAAAAAGCTGTCCGGTGCATCCAAGGAGAAGGAATTATATTGCTTCGGATCCACCTCTAACATTTTTTCAAAAAGTTGAGCACTATCATATGCATAAAAACAAAAGTACGTATATTCAAACTCTGGCATTTTTTCATAGATTGTCACAATATCATGGGCATATTGTTGTATATGTTGAGCTGCCTCATGAACCATGGAAATCGCATCCCGGAGTTCTACTTTTATTTTCAACGTATTTTCATCGATAATCTCTACCTTTGCCATAAAAATCAGCTCCAACTAGCTTTATAGTTTATCAATCTTCACTTGGAATACTTCTGGTCCCTGCTCTACATATTCCCAGTGATAATCACCTGCGTACATCGACTCGAATTGAAAATGTAATGGCTTTGGATCATGATCATTAATTAATAACATCGACTCAGATGGATTTAATTTCTTAAAGGTTTCGAATATCACCTTATGTTTTAAATGTGGTGGATACTCTGTCACTTTAATCGTTGCTGCATATGTATTCATGTTTTATTCCTCCTATAAAATTAGATTTCTCAATTATCATTATAAGTTTCCAAGAAAATGAGAATGTGATTGCGGTCACATAATTGAAAATAATGTTCAATTAGATGATGCAATCACATTTTTTAATAACGAAATACCTTTTGTAATTCCATTAAATAAATAACGACGAAGCAAACAGCGATCAATTGACCAACTAAAGCAAGTATAGAATTTTCTAAAATAAATCCGCTCACAACGAGGACAATTCCTACCAAATAGCCGATGAGCTCTATGGTCATGCGATTCCCTGGTAGCATTTCATATAATAGAACCGCCGACTTCCTTTGTTCCTTCGTTTGGTAGCGATGTGGCCACCAAAGAAAAGGAATAATCTTAAATAAATAACTCAAGATGGACGCAGAAAACCAGCCTAAAATAATAGTCACAATCAAGCCTTCTGTAAGATTGGGAATTCCTTTAGGAAGTAGTTTAGCGATACTCCATGCAATAAATAAAACGAACATCATAGGTAGTAGATAAAATGCGACCTTTACTGTTCCAATCGGTAGTCTCCCTCTTCGATACTTCCTTACAGCAAAGATATAGCTAATAAATAAACTGAGTCCAACAACCATACATCCCGTTGCGATATGAGCTAGCCACTGCATCTCACTCCATATGGATATAACGTGGAGCAGCACACCTACATGGTAAAGCCCAATTATCCAATAGCCAGAAGTGGTCACTTTCTTCGTAGACACATAGAACATCGGCAATAGTTTCAAGCTATACACGATGATTAATCCCGATAACCAGCCCGCAATTCCGAACCATAAATGACTGTGAAAAGTGGCTTCATACATATGTGCATTTGTACCGAGCGCTGCTTGCATCCCCATCGCAATACCGAGGAAAATGGTAAGGAGATAGGATCCTAGACTTAAACTCACGCCTAATACAAACACATTCCACTCTTTTCTCTTCCTACATGTCATGAGCAAATTATACACGTACAGAATACCTGCAATAGTAACACTAACCCCTCCAACGATGATGAGTGCAATATGTGTGTAAAACCCTAGCATGAGGCCGATTACCCCTGCTACATGTAATACAAACTGGATATACCCCAACATCTTACTAAACAGTGTTGTCCTCATAATAACTTGGGTTAATTGAAAGCTAGCACCCATTGCCACCATTGTTGCCCAACCAAGTAATAATAGATGAGCTAGAAACCAACCTTTTGGAGTCCTTACTGTTGATAACTCTACAAGATCAGGAATTAGCCAAGCTCCTACAATCATCGCACCTAAAAACATACTTAGCCCGGTACCAATGAATAAAAAAGTTAGCTTTAATATTTGCAAATTTGGTGGTATTTTCGGTATAGACTTACTCATCTTCTACTCCCCGTTCTAACTCTTTATCTATCGTAAGAGTTGTAATACATGCTCTGCTGCCTCTCTCCCTTGCTGTATACAATTGGGAATACCTACTCCTCCATATCCAGCTCCACACAAATAAATACCAGGATGTTCTTGTAATTCTTCTCTGCCAACTCGTAACTGCTCTAAATGCCCAACAGGATATTGAGGCATGGACTTATAACATCTCGAAATCTCAATGAATTCAGGTTCTGCCGAAATCCCCATTGTTTCCATAATATCTTTCCGAACCTTCTTCACTAACTCTGCATCTGATAAAGCTGTCCACTCTTCTGCATTAGCACGTCCTACATACGTTCTGAGTAAAACTTTTTCGTTTGGAGCTGTGTGATTCCACTTCGATGAGGTCCAAGTACATGCCGTAATGAACCTCCCTTCTTTCCGTGGAACGAGAAACCCTGACCCATTCAACGGATGATTTATATCCTTTTGGTCATAAGCCAACGCAATATTTGCAACGGACACGTACGGAACTTGCTTTAAGTAATTCGCAAAAGTTAATTCAGGCAATAGAGTAGCAGCCACGGTAGTTGGCACTGCTAAAACGACTGCATCTGCATCTATTTCTGCTCCGTTTTCAAGCTTTACCTTGTATCCCTTATCCGCCTTATTCAATTCCACAATGCCTTCACCAGTTATGATATTAGTAGAATGCAATTCCTCCACTAGACGGTTTACTAGCGTAGCTAAGCCATTTTTGAAACTTAAAAACATACTTCTTTTTGCTACTTCTGGTAGGTTACTAGCTGGTCGCGCTCCTTTCGTACCATTTAACATTCCTAAAATAAGACTACGATGCTTCAGTTCTAGCTGTTTGAACTGTGGAAAAGTAGCATTCAAACTTAAGAACTGTGTATCCCCAGAATAAATTCCAGAAAGCAATGGTTCCGTTATATTTTCTAGAACCTCTTTCCCTAATCTCCGTTCAATAAAAGACCCTAATGATTCATCTTCTTGATCATCTTTTTTGGGTAACAGAAAATCCATCGCAGCTCTCGCTTTTCCGAGTGGAGAAATCAACCCCGTTTTTACAAATGATGAAAACTTTGTCGGAATTCCAAGGACAAGTCCCATTGGCATAGGATGCAGTTTACCTTTATGAAGAATGTAATTTGTTTTTGCATTTGCATTTGTTGCCACTAACTCATCTTCTAATCCCAGTTCTTGTACCAATTTTATAACGGGAAGTTTCCTTGCTAGAAAAGAGTCAGGACCTTTTTCAATGACAAAGCCATCACGTTGTACTGTCTTAATTTTTCCACCTACATGATTACTTTTTTCGATTAGCGTAATCTCCACAGGTATTTGTTGTTCTTCCAATAATCTTTTTGTATAAAATGCCGCACTTAACCCCGATATTCCGCCACCAACGACAACAACTTTTTTATGATTATTCATTTTGGTGTATCCTTTCATGAAGCTACTAGTTATTTTGCAACTGCACTTTCCTCGTTTTCTCCCATGCTTTTGGGATATAAGGACAATATGGTTCACTTTCTAAATAGTCACCTGTTACTGCATATGCACGTGCTCTTGACCCACCACATATCTCCTTAAATTCGCAAACTCCGCACTTTCCTTTTAATAGGGATTTATCACGTAATTGCTTCATAATAGGTGAGTTACGATAAATATCAATTAGTGATTGTTCGCGTACATTGCCACATACGACTGGAAGAAATCCACTTGGGTACACTTCACCAATATGACTAATGAAGACAAATCCATCTCCATCATTCACACTTCTAGGTGCACGACCTAATAAATCTTCACGTTTTGTTTCGATTCCTGAGGTAGATGTCCCAATTCTTGCTTTTTCTTGTAAAAATACTCTTCGATAATGTGGAGCCTCTGTCGTCTTTACCCCATATGGCATTGTTTGTTGAATTTGATATAGCCATTTCATAACTTCCTCATGCTGTTCTGGTGTAATGATATCCTTCGCCATTCCTCTGCCTGTTGGAACGAGGAAGAATAAGCTCCACAATACCGCTCCCATCTCTTTTACCTTCTCTGCAATCTTTGGTAAATCTGTGAGATTATAATTCGAAACAGTAGTATTCACTTGGATGGGAATATGAAGCTCCTTCAGATATTCGATACCTCTCATCGTCATATCGTAAGACCCTCTTGTTCCACGGAAATGATCATGTATCTCTGCACATGATCCATCTAAGCTAAATGCCCAACGAGATAAACCAACATCCTTCGCCTTTTCAATTGCCTTCTTCGTCACCCTTGGCGTTGCACTTGGTGTCATCGAAACCGATAACTTTTTCTCTTCAATCGCATACTTTGCTAAATCATATAAATCCGGTCTCATTAACGGGTCGCCACCGGTAAATACGAAAAGTGGATTATCCATTTTTGCAATATCATCAATTAGCTTTTTTCCTTCTTCAAATGAAAGCTGTCTTGGATCTGCCTTGTACTGTGCCTCTGCCCGACAATGCAAACATTTCAGTGCACATGCCCGAGTTACTTCCCATATCACAATAAATGGATTTTCGTTATAATCTCTTTCTCTCCTGAATGACATTCATAATCCTCCCAACATATCGCATAAGCGTTAAACTCATTCTAATAAAAATAGCATTTGAGGTTTGTGATGAATGTCACATGTTTAGTTAACGAGATAAAAATACCTTCCAATATGTGAGTGTTGTCACAGATATGTTGACAAGAACATTGTAGATTAATGATGAAGGTTATTTTTCCATCTACATAAAAATTTTGAGGAGGTGCATGTATGATTGTTAAAATGGATACAGATTTTGTTTCCGAAAAAATGGAAGAGCTTTGTTCCGCCATTTTAAATCAAGATGCCTATATTGAATTACGAAGTAAGATAGAAAAATTTACTGAAAATGAGGAAGCTGTTAAGCAATATGAAGAATTTGCAGACATGCAACGATCATTACAAGAAAAGGAACAACGTGAGGGCTTATCACCATCCGAAATCGCTGCTTACGAACAGATAGAACTGGAACTGTATGATAACCCTGTAATAAGAGAATTCTTAAATGCCCAACGTGAATTCAGCGATGTTCACAGCATCATTAACCAATACTTCACTAAGACCATTGAGCTGAATCGTCTTCCAAGCAGAAAAGAAATAAAAAAAGGCGGCTGTGGCTGCGGCGGAGCTTGTGGTAATCATTAAAGTGCATGAAAAAACGGTAGCTCTATGGCGGCTATCGTTTTTTACTTTTAGAAGAAGGACTTTGAAAGCATTTTGGAGGTTTACTAGTGGTAGATAGTAGGTTACTAGGAGATTACTTGCCGTTATCGGTGATTCACTAGCCATTTGGGTTTGTTTACTAGCCGTTAACTTTGATTTACTGGCCATCTGTGTCTGTTTACTAGCCATCATTCCTCTTTTACTAGCCGTCCTTCATTTACTGGCCGTTCTATACAGATTACAAGCCGTCGCATCTTGGTTACTAGCTGTCATCGGTGATTTACTGGCCATACTTGCCTATTTACTAGCCATCATTCTTCTTTTACGAGCCGTCCTTCATTTACTGGCTGTTCTATACAGATTACAAGCCGTCGCATCATGTTTACTAGCCATCATCGGTGATTTTCTGGCCATCCGTGTCTGTTTACTAGCCATCGCACTTCTTTTACTAGCCATTACTCTCCATTTACAAGCCATCTTTAATTTACTGTCCATTCACTCCTGTTTACAAGCAGTTCCACTAAGTCCAATCTCAAAATTAGCTCTCTTCCTTTTTAAAATGTGATGCAAGTCACAAATACTAGCAGAACTTTCTGTTAAGGTGAATGACATATTAGCAAAAAAACTGAATTTTCTTTCCATAGACAGAGGAGATGTTCGTAATGTATGGTGCACAATTACTTATTAAATTACTAGAGGAACATGGGGTCGACACTATATTTGGTTATCCAGGAGGAGCAGTGTTACCAGTATATGATGCATTATTTGATTGCCAAAGCATAAAGCATATTCTCGTTCGCCATGAACAAGCTGCTGTTCATGCTGCAGATGGGTATGCACGTGCAACCGGAAAACCTGGTATAGCTTTAGTTACAAGTGGACCAGGTGCCACGAATGCAGTGACAGGAATTGCTACTGCTCATGTCGATTCTGTTCCACTGATTGTGCTCACTGGACAAGTGCCTACTAATTTACTTGGTTTAGACAGTTTTCAGGAAGTAGATATTTTTGCCATGACCATGACAGTTACGAAGCATAATTTCATGGTTACGGATATCCGAGATCTTCCTAGTGTGATCCATCAGGCTTTTCAAATCGCTACATCTGGTAGACCTGGCCCTGTATTAATCGACTTGCCAAAGGATGTCATGACAAACCATGTTACGGAACACGATAAAAAAGACAAAGAAATTCGTTCTTTTATCGTCCCAAAAATAAAAGAAAAAGAGATACATATCATTGCTGAAAAAATAAATAATGCAGAGCGTCCTGTACTAATAATCGGTGGAGGATGTATCGCAGGAGATGGTCCAACTCTAGTGCATGAGCTTGCCATTCGTTGTGATATCCCTGTCACTTCAACTCTGATGGGACTTGATGCTTTTCCAGCTGAACATCCACTACATTTGGGGATGCTTGGAATGCATGGTACCGTTGCAGCAAATCGTGCGGTCCATGGAGCTGATGTCCTAATCTCCTTAGGAATGCGATTTAGTGATCGAGTAACAGGAAATAAAAAGTCTTTTTCTCCTAATTCGTTTAAAATTCATATTGATATCGATAATGCTGAACTAAATAAAAATATTCGTGTGGATATACCAGTATGTAGTTCTGTGGAAGATGCTCTAACGCAAATACTAAAATATATAAAACCGAAGCCACATACTTCCTGGCATGAAAAAATAAACAATTGGGCGAAGCATGCACCTGCATTCAAGCCAGTACAAGATGGACGTTTAACTCCCCAAGAAGTAATTAGAGCAATAGATAAAGCAACTGACGAGCAAACAATCATTTCAACCGATGTTGGACAGCACCAAATTTGGACAGCTCATCATTATCAGCTTCACACACCGCGAACATTTTTAACCTCAGGTGGGCTAGGAACGATGGGGTACGGTTTTCCAGCTGCAATTGGAGCAGCTGTTGCTTTTCCCGAACGACAAATTGTTTGTATTAGTGGCGACGGTAGTTTCCAAATGAATATGCAAGAAATCATGACTGCTGTTGATTATGGTCTAAATGTAAAAGTAGTAATTTTGAAAAATGGTTATCTCGGTATGGTGCGCCAATGGCAACAATTATTTTTAAATCAAAGATATTCTGCAGTTCATATCTCCTCACCTGATTTTGCAGCAATGGCTACAACCTTTGGAGCAACAGGCTTTTCTGCACGAACATTGGATGAAGCGTATGCGATAATCCATGAAGGAATAATGACAAAAGGACCTGTCATTATGGAATTTGAGGTAGTGGAAGAGGCAAATGTATATCCAATTGTCCCTCCTGGCGCAAGCAACCAGGATATGATTGAGGAATGAAACAAATGGAAAGTTACGATATAATGAGATTGCAAAGACGAAGGAGGGAAATCCACTTGTCTAAAAAAACCGTAGCATCTTTACTACAACAAGTTCCTTTATTTAAGGATTTAAATACACAAGAAATAAAGCGTTTAGAGGAAATTACAATTCCTCGTTTTCTCGCAAAAAAATCAACTGTCTTTTCAGAAGGTAGTGAAAAAGAGTCCGTCTATTTTATCCAAGATGGATTGATAAAAACATATAAAACCGACGAGAATGGTCACGAACAAATTGTCTCTTTTTTAAAAACTGGTGATATGTTTCCACATACAGGTTTTTTCAATGAAAACCCTTATCCAGCTACCGCTGAAACACTAGTGGACACACAGCTTTTAGCAATTCCCATTCATTTATTTGATCAATTAATGGTGAATAATCCAACGATTGCAATCAAAGTAATGCGTGTGATGGGTAGAATTATTGGCGATCTTCAAGAGAGACTCCAAGTTCTATCAGGGAAAGATGTCAAACATCGCGCACTCTCCTTTTTACTAAAACTTGCGGAAAAGCATGGTCAGCATGAGGAGAACAAAGTTACCATCCATTTACCAATGACAAATCAAGAGTTTGCTAATTCTGTTGGTACAACACGAGAAACAATCAATCGTTTGTTCAACCAATTGATTAAGAGCGGTATTTTAGAAATGGATCGAAATCAAATGGTAATAACCGACTTAGAAGCATTCCACGAAGTATTGGAACAAAAATAAACAACATCCCATCAAAAGTATGGGATGTTGTTTTTTATTGATTATTCTACGATTAGTGTACCAACCATGTCATCATGTCCTATACCACAGAAAATAGAACAAACATATTCAAATTCACCTGTTTTATTTGCAACGAAGGAGATTGTTTTGTCGCCTCTTACTTCTTTGTTGTATCCTTCAAACTTAACTGCATGGTTACCTTCAGAGTTCTTTAATGTTACCTTAACTGTGTCACCTTTGTTAACTTTAATTTCTTTTAAATCAAACTCAAAGTTTGTTGCATCTATTGTAAATTCTTTTACTTCACCGTTTCCAACAGCTTCTTCCTCATCATCGCCACCACACGCTGCCAATAGGAACATTGAAGCTACCACAAGCATTAGTGCTAACATCCATTTTTTCATCATTGTTTCCTCCTCATAAATGATATATTTAAATCGTAAAGCGATTAATAAATTTTCACTGTGATATACATCACAATTTTTATTATAAGTCTTTGTTGCACTTAAAGCTGTGACAAATTATTCAATCTTTGATCCATCTTGAAACGCTAGAAAGATCAAATACAGCAGTAAACAAATTGCCATCGTCAGAAAACCCCAACCTAACGTTATTTGTTCAATTAATAAATAGTTATTACATAACTGCACAGGAGAATAAATGTACAACCATCCCATCCCTATGAACAAAATTGTAAAGATAATAAAGATGACATTTTTTCCTTTTATCGTTAGCTTTTTCCAACTATCTCGCAGCGGCATCCCTGCCAAAAATGGCAAACTTATAAATTTAAAAACTTCAACACTTGTAGTTGTTAATGCCTCGTCCATCGTACGTGGAATCATCCAATACACCATGATAATCATGAATAGAAGAATGCCTGGAATACCGTTATGATTCCATTTTTCAAAAATGCGTGGAAATCGATGTTGAACGTAACGGGCCATTAAGAAACCAGCAATGACGAGTAATGGCATTTGCATGTGCATATGAATAATCATGATCGATTCTAACAAATTAGCTACAGGAGGAATGATTAAAAATATATATAATAGCAAACCATACATAAACTGTCTCATTCATCACCTCTACCCTTCTTCTTCTAAAATGCGAAGAATCTCTTTTGCAGCCTCATCTGTTTTTGTATAATCTAGGACATCGACTAATCTCCCGCTCCTATCTACTAAATAAAAAGCCGCATTGTGTGCAAAATTCCCATAATCATCCGGAATGACAATGACACCAAATGTAGAGAGAAGTTGGTCTAATTGATCTTGATTTGGTATTCTAGCCATTCTCCATTTATCTCCATCACTACCAAAATAGTCTTTATACTTATCCAGTACTGTCGGGATATCTCTTTCCGGATCAAAACTAATACTTAAAAAATGGATGTCCTTCCCTAAATACGTATCTGGAATCTGTCGATAAACTTCCGCCATATTCATCTCCATATCAATACAAACGGTAGCACAGGAAGTGTAAATAAACGTTATGAGCACATACTTATCGTTGAATTCCGAAAAACTATATGTTGCACCCTTACTATCCTCCAGTGTTACATCTGGAAATATCGGCTTCTTTTCCTTTAGTTGATTTAATCTTGCCGTTTCAGCTGTAAAAGCCTGAAACCCATCCGTCCCAATAAAAAACAGACAAAACCCAAATAAAGAAACAACAATCACCGCAACAGCATTTGCCCTAACCCTCAACATATACACACTTCCTTTGTGTCGGTGCCTGGCACCCAAACAACTCCGATACAATTCAGAATTGTGTCCAAATTGCTTGGGTGCCAGGCACTCTTTTGTCACCGGACGCCTTCCGCTTTTCTTTGTCTAGCTACAGCTCCTAGCGACTAGCAAATTTACGATTTCTTCCTACGATAAGTCAACATCGTTCAAAGGTTTTCAAAGGTACGTCGACTAAGATCGGCACGTCCTGTGCCAACGTCGACGTGACCTCCATCCTGTAGGCCTCCTTTATCTCGTCAGAAATCTTTAAATTTGTACGTCGCTGAGCAGTCGCTTCCGCTTTACCCTGTCCAGCTCCAGGCGCCATCGGCTCGAGGTCAAATAACCTGAGGCAATGAAAGGCAAAGAGCGCCTTTCTTTGCCTCAGAACATTTGCTTGTCGCCGATAAGCGGGCGCCTTCCGCTTTTCTTATCACCACGTCTTGAACGGCGGTGATCCTGGTGGTGCGTTGACGATGAAGTCGACCATTGGGATGACGTAGCCCATTGCGACGACGAGAAGCATGAGTAAAATAGTACGGCTCCAGCGTTCTGTCCAGTATGGTGTTTTTGGTGCGTTTTCTTCTTCTTCGGCAATTGGAAATTCTGTTTCTCCTTTTGGAGCAAAGAACATTAGATGTACAACCGCGTACACTTGAAGAAGGACACCGATGATTAATAATGTTCCACCAACTGCTAATAACAGTAAGTATGGATCCCAGCCTAATGCAGTAGCATGGTCACCATAAGTAGTATATGAAGTTCTTCGAGGAGCACCGAATAACCCGACATAGTGCATAGCACCAGCCATTAGAAACATCCCTGCCGTCCAAACAAACGTTTGAATAACACCTAGTTTATTTATTTTCGGAGTCAACACACGCTTAGAAACATATGGAACTAACCAATAACTAATCCCGAAGAATGTAAGCATAACCGACGTTCCAACAGTTAAATGGAAATGCCCTACAACCCACAAAGTATTATGAACAACTTGATTTAATTGGTTTGTACTTTGCACAATCCCACCCGCACCTGCAGGAATAAACGCGATCATTGCTACCATTGGAGCTAAGAAACGGACATCCCCCCAAGGCAATTTTTTGATCCAACCAAGCAATCCTTTTCCACCTTTTTTTCTACCCGTACGTTCAAACACGGCAAACATTGCCCAAGCTGTCATTAACGATGGGAATCCGATTGCTAAACTCATAAACACGTGCACAAATTTTACAGATTCTGAAATACCCGGATCAATAATCTGATGATGGAATCCACCAGGTATATTCATAATTACTAATGCGATGACAACAAAACGTGTTAACGTATCGTTCCAACGTCTACCACCGATAATCTTCGGTACAATGACATACCAAGCTGATACTGCGGTTAAGTACCAAATATTTACGAGCGTATGGCCAAATGCCCAGAACAGAGTACGTGCTACCATTACATTGATGGTTTCTACCCAACCGGAAGCCCAAGGAATAATCGTTAACACTTCAATGGCAACTGGTACACTTCCAAAGAATAATAGGACAAATACACCTGTTGCAAAGAATGCAAGAATAGGTAGGTGTTGACCACGGTGATTTTTACGCCAATTTGCTACGTTAATAAATGCACCAAATGCACACATCCACACCCCTAAAACAATAAATACAAGACCTACATAATATATCGGGGATGCAGCCATTGGTGGATAAAATGTGTATAACACACTTGCTTCATTCGTAATAATTGGAATGACTGCCAATACAAATCCTACGAGTTTCATACTAAAGCCAATCCAAGCCATCTTTCTTACTTTCGGAAGCAAACCACCTAACGTATGAGAAAGACCCGCATAGAAATACCCGATCGTAAAGAATGCTGTTAAGACTAACACTAATAATAATCCGTGCGCCGTAAGTACTTGATAATAATTAAGCCATGTTGGTAATTCCAGAAGTCCTGCGCGGTTCAAACCTTGAAGAAGTCCTAAAATCCCCCCAACTAGCAGGGCTGCAAATGCTACAAATAAGTATGATTTCGATAATCTTGCGTCCTCTGGATTAATCCCCAATGCTTTATTCGCCTTCTGTGTAAAAGTTTGTTTCATTGCTGTTTCCAACTTTACTCCCCTCCTTTATTTGACTGTTATCGTTGTACTCATCATTTGGTGACCAGCACCACAGTACTCATTACATAACACTAAATATTCACCTGGCTTATCAAACTTTTGCGTAATTTTCTGAATATACCCTGGCATCACCATCGCATTTACATTTGTTTCTGCTATCTGAAAGCCATGAACAACATCCTTTGACGTCAATGTAAAATGAACAGTGGAGCCTGCAGGTACCTCGATATTACCTGGATTAAAATTAAATACCTCTAATGTCATCACAACTTCGTATTCATTTTCACCAATTTGTGTAATGCCAGGATTATCAAATGGTGCCGTCTCATCCACTTTTTGTGGATCAATCGTTTCTTTATGACTCGGTGGTCCCATTCCTTCCACAAACGTTTGATAACCTGTTAATAACATGAACCCGATAATCATACCGAAGCTCAGGATTAACCATATCTCTTCTGCACGATGCATCTTCACTTAGATCCCCCCTATACTCTCGCCATATATAGGCCATAAATAATAAGATAAGTAATGAATATAACTGCCCCAACAACTCCTACGGAAAAAATCGTTCCCTTCACTGTAGTGGAGCTCTCATCTGCTTTAACATCCTTAACACGGTCAACTTTTGAATCTGCCATAAAAAAATCAACCTCCCTATTCGTAATCATCCTCATCTTAATTGATAAAGATTCTCACGAATGTGAGCCACGTCACAAAACGATATGTAAAAACAAAAAAAGCTATCCTCCTAAAAGAGAATAGCTTTTCCAAGCAACTAGAATATTGGCAATGTCACAATAATCATCATTAAAAAGAGAACAAATAAATAGTTAACAGAGTAAATGAAATTCCAATCAGCCCATCTTCGTTCATCTTTCATAAAAAATCCATAAACGCTGAGAATTATCCACATAACTGTTAACAATGTCGCAATGACAACAAATACAACTCCTAATTCATTTAGAAGCAAGAACGGAATTGGCAGTAAGCAAAGTATATAGGCGAAAGTATGACGCTTAGCGACATCGATGCCACGGACCACTGGTAGCATTGCTACTTTCGCCGCTTTGTATTCTTCAAATTTTCGTATCGCAATCACATACGTATGAGGCATTTGCCAAATAAATAATAGAATAAACAACACAATTGGCACTAGCTGAAAGGAAGATTCAATAGCTGCCCAACCAATCATTGGTGTTACTGCGCCGGAAACACTACCAATAATTGTATTGAACGTATATCTCCGTTTCGACCAGATGGTATATGGTACAACATATGTGAACCAACCTATAAAGGCATAAATCGTTGCTTCCATTGTCGTGAATAATAACATAATAAATCCAATAATAGTTAACACGATAGATAACGTTAAAACGGTTTTTAATGAAATATTCCCAGTAACAGTTGGCCGACTTTTTGTCCTATCCATTACTGTATCAATATCGACGTCATACCAGTTATTAAAAACAAGTGCTCCTGCGATTACTAATAAACTTCCTACAGTTGTTAATAAAAATAAATCTATATTTTCTACGAAAGATACTTCATTAAAATATAGTGCTAACCAAAACCCCGTAATGACAGGGAAAACATTAAATATTAATACGGGACCTTTAAATAGCAATTTCACATCTGAAAAAATAGTAGATTTTTGTTGAGTAACGGATAAAGTAGTTTTCATCACCCTATCCTCCTTTATAACATGCTATATAAATATCATAGTATATGAATCTATAAAAGTCATTGGAATCCAACGTTTCCCAGTCACTTCCTCTTCGTACTATTCAAACATTTTTCACAAATAGTGACGTTTATCACAAACTTCATTCTTATAACCCCTTACAATGATATTAATATTGTGATAAGGAAGCGATACGATGGAAGCCGGTTGTATGATCAACCCAAATAGTAATATTAGTGTGATGTGGAAAACAGTTTCTGAGGATTGTAATTTAGCTTGTGATTATTGTTATTACAGCACATGTGGTGGAAAACCAGGGAAACAGATTAAAAAAATAGATGTTAACGTATTAGAGAAATTTATAAAAGAATATATGGCTATTACTAGAGGAGTAGTTTCATTTGCTTGGCAAGGTGGCGAACCATTGCTTGCAGGCCTAAACTTTTTTGAAAACGTAGTTGCTCTCCAAGCAAAAAATGCACCCGCAAATACGATAATTAGTAATGGTTTGCAAACAAATGGAACATTGATTAATGATCGTTTTGCTGCGTTCTTTAAAAAATACAACTTTTTAATTGGCGTAAGTTTGGACGGCCCTAGAGAAATACATAATCTTCGTCGAGTATATTCTCACGGAAAAGGTAGTTTTGACCAAGTAATGAAAGGTATACAGCACTTACGAAACAATCGAGTGGAGTTTAACATCCTTACGGTCATTCATAAAGATAATGTTCATCGAGTCAAAGATTTATTCGAGTTTTATGAACAAGAAAACTTTGATTTCGTCCAGTTCATCCCTTGCATGGACTTTCATTCGCAGCGAATTGATCAGCCTGGTGTATACGAAATAACACCTAAACAATATGGAGATTTCCTCTGTGAGGCTTTTGATTACTGGTATAATGACGGGAATCCCAAAATGTCGATCCGTTTTTTTGATAATATGCTGAGTATATATGTCAATCGTGAAGCAGAGCTATGCACGCATAAAAAGTCGTGTGCAAAAACTCTTGTTTTAGAACAAAATGGAGATGCATTCCCTTGCGACTTCTATATTCACCCAGATTGGAAAATTGGTAATGTTGGTGAAGATGCACTTACCGATATTTTAAAACATCCACTCTATGATACATTCATGCAAATGAAGCCAAATCTACCAGAAAAGTGTCAAACATGTAAATGGATAAAGCTATGTCACGGTGGTTGTCCGCGTAATAGGCGCTGGAGTGATGATTTACAGCAATCAGATCCAGATTATTTCTGTGATAGCTTCCAGCAAGTTTATGAATATGCACATGAGCGCATGCTTCCTCTTGCCGAAAAGATTCGTAAAAACTTATTTACCCAAGGCTTGAGCTATATGTATAAAGGGCAACATCCTGCTAGAAATGACCAATGTGCATGTGGTAGTGGGAAGAAATACAAAAACTGCTGTATGAAAATTGGATTGTAACATGCATAAATAAAGGGGCGAACCTGATGAGATCGCCCCTTCACTTTTATCTTTTTCCTAAGAACGGCCACCAATTAGCCTTTCCTAGCACTTTAATTAATACGGGAACAAACAATGGGAGAATGATTAATGCATAAAATAACAAACCACTAAGCACTAATGTAGCAATTTGCAACATCGATAATACTCCGGATGGTAACATCGCTGCAAATGTACCTGCTAAAATGACGGCAGCACTCATGATTACCGTACCCATATTTTTCATTGCTAGCATGATACCTGTTTTAACATCTAACTCTTTATATTCTGAGAAACGATCCATTAAGAAGATTGAATAATCTACACCGAGCGCAATCAAAATAACAAAGCCAAAGAATGGTGTTGCCCAGTTAATACCAGGATAACCTAATATATTTACAAAGATTACTTCTGTTAAAGCAATCGAAGAATAATAGGTTAATAGTAAAGAAGCAATAATATACACTGGCATTACGAGTGAGCGTAATAAAATAATCAATATTAACACGATACCAATCATCATAAATGTTACTGTTTTCGTATAGTCAGAGTTTGACATCGCTTCTAAATCTCTGTTCATACTAGTAACTCCGCCAATACCAATATTAGCTTGTTCTAACTTCGTATCAATTGTAGCATCTTGAATGGTTTCTTCTATTTTATTAATCGTGTCCATTGCGGTGCGTGAGTATGGATTCTCATCCAATACGATATCTATCGTAGTCATTTTTCCATCCTCTGATAGATACACATCAAAAGCTTGCTGGAAATCTTCATTTGTCATAAGCTCATCTGGAATATAAACGGCAGACTGTTGTAAATTCGTATTATTAGCTAAATCTGTTAAATACGTCTCTGCTTCTCCAAATCCTTCTTCAATTTGTCCAAGCCCTTCGCTGCTTTGTTCAAGTCCAGTACTTAGTAGCTCTAGCTGATTTTCCATATCTCCAAAGCCGGTTTGCAATTGTTCTTGACCTTTTGCAATTTCACCTAGACCTGTTTTAATTGCAGGAATTTGTTCTACGACCTGTCCTTGACCTGAAGCAGCCTGGTTTAACCCAGATTCTAATTCAGAAAGACCTGAAACAATATTATCCAAGCCTTTCGAAAATTCTTCTAAACCACTAACGATTTTAGCCAAATTTTCATTTGCTTTTTCTAATCCAGCATTTACTTTTTCCAATTCTTTATTTAATGCATCCACTGTTCCGTATGCAATTCCAACTTTTTCAGACGCGCTCTTTATTATTTCTTGAATTTCAACAAAATTTGGATCAGTAGCTATTTCTGGATGGTTTTGAACTAACTTTGTCATTGGTTCTTCCAATGACTGCAACTGTCCTAATGCTCCTTCAAGTGTCGTTGGAACCTTTTTATATTCCTCGATCAATTGTGTTAACCCCAGTTGGGCTCCTTTATAACCTTCTAGGAGTTGCTCAGTCCCAGTTTTTAATTCTTCTGCAGATTTACTCGCAGTAGCAGCACCTTTTTTCAACTCAGCAGTTCCTGTTGCACTACTTTCAATTCCAGTTTTAATCGTACTTAATGCTGTTTGTAACTCTCCGATTCCAGATTGGATTTCGATTGTCCCTGAATAAAGCTCCTCGATACCAGATGTCGCTTCTTCCATTTCTGGTTTTGATTCCTGCAATGATGTTGCTGCTTCTTGGAGACCTGCTTTAATTTGTGAAATACCGTCCGTTCCTTCACTTATTCCTTTACCAAGCTCGTTCGCCAAGTTATTCACATATATTTCATCTAACTTATCCCCAGTAGGTCTTGTTAAACTACGAATTTTATCTACATGTTCAATTTTATCTAATTCGTTACCAATTGATTCAATTAATGCTAAATACTCTTTTGTCTTCATGGAATCATCATTTTCCAAGACTACTTGGATTGGCATAATTTCACCTGGGCCAAAACTATCTGCAACAATATTAAATCCTTTTACAGAATCATATTCTTCCCCAATCTCATCTAATGAGTTGAAGGAAAGCTCGCCATCATAACTTACAAGTAAAGGTACAGTAAAAATGGCTACAATTCCAAGTGCAATTAGTGGTCTTGTAATTGCTAAATTTCCCATCCAACCCCATAGCTTACTCTCTGAATGAGAAATATTCTTTTTCACTGGCCAGAATAAGCCTCTTTTCAACGTAGCCATGAATAAAGGTACAATCGTAAATAACGCAAGAATAAGAACAAATACTCCTACGGCAACGCCAACTGCAGATTGATACAGTTTAAAAGATGCAAATCCGATAGAAGCAAATCCTATCATAACTGCAATCGCACTAAATATTACGGTCTTTCCTGCACTTCTATATGTTGCAATAATAGCCTCTGGAATATCTTTCCCATCTGTTAATTCCTCTTTATAGCGGCTTAATAATAAAATACAATAATCCGTCCCAATTCCAAATAAAACGGCGACTAGGAATGTTTGCGTGAAAGTAGATACTGGGAAATTCACACCATCTACTAGGAACGCAACAATTGCCTGGCTGACTAAGTATGTTACTCCAACTGTCAATAATGGAATAAATGGAGCAACAAAAGAACGAAATACAAGAACTAATACAACCATGATAAATATAACGGTAATTATTTCTGTTTTCTTTAATCCTTTTTCAGAACTTACAATTACATCTTCAGAGATTAAGCCATCTCCCGTCATATACGTATCAACTTGTTGTGTCTCAATTGCCTTATCCAATGTTTCCCGTACTTCTCCAATTGTTTTATCGGTCATATTCACATTGAGTAATGCAATAATTGTGTTACCTTCTTTTGAAACGAGCTGGTCCCGTAATGCTTCATCTTGGAAATGTGTCGTAATTCCACTAATCCCTAATTGATCCTTATTGTCTTCTAAATGCTCCACTGTTGCTTTGATATTAAGCTCTTGGCCTTCCGAAAATTTCTCTTTATCATGAAAAACAACAATAAAGGATTGTGTTCCTTTTTCTTGAGTGGAATGCTCCTCGATAATATCGGATGCAATAACAGATGGATATCCGTCTGCGACCGAAAGCTGCCCCTTTTCCCGAATTAAATCCGCCATATTAGGTGAATTTATTAATAAAAGCACTGCTGCTATGATCCATACAGCTAAAAACGCCCATCTGTATTTTAAAATAAACTTCATTTTCTATCCCCCTCATAGTTTTCAATGTAATCTGCTATTTTCTCATATACATTTAGAAAACTTTCCATTTCATCTTTTGGTATCTCTTTTAAAATATCTTCCATAAATTCATCAATTTTCGTTGCAAGAGATTCGTATAGTTCCTTCCCAGTAGGTGATAGATGTAGATACACGTTTCTACGATCATCTTCATCCCTCACCCGCTCAACGAGTCCCTTTTTCACCAGTTTCTCGACTTTTGCTGTTATCGCACTTTTGTGGACCAAAAGTTGTTCCGCAAGCTCTGAAGCTCTCATCGAACGATTTTGGTATAAGATACGAACGAGAGAAAACTGCTCCAGTGATAACTCCTCCATTAATTGATCTGACATTAAGGCAGAAATGTTTCTCGAACCATAAAGAAATATACTTATATATCGATCAAATATGTACTGTATTTGTTGTTTGTCCATATTAGTTCACCCCATCAATAGTTTACCCTATAAACTATAATACAAATGATGATAACTCGTCAACGAAAAAAACAACTCCCAGTAATGGAAGTTGTTTTTTATCCGTTAATCATCGGCATTATATAGCTAATGATGAACCACATGATGGCGAAAAAGATAATTAAATATGCGGCATATTTAATAAATGTAGATGCCACTTTACTTGAATCGGACTTCTTTTCTACTTTTTCAATTTCTTCACGGTTGTCCACTTTTTTCACATCCCTTAATAAGAGTGTTATAAGTGAACTACCCGATTTATTCTAAAATAAAACATGTTCTAAAATGCAATTAATTTTTCTTCTGGGTCTGTCCGTTTTCGAACTTTCTTTTCTACGATTTCCTTATCAAAATAGCCGATATTTAAAACCCCGACAATTTTCTCCCCAGGGACTACACCTAAAGCGTTGCGGAATTTCGGATCATATATATGATTAGGTGTTTTCCACGCCATCCCTAGCCCTATTTCCCACGCGAGTAATTGCAGATTTTGTAGCATACAGCTCGTAGCAGCTAAATCCTCTTCCCATACTTTTTGGCGCGGATCTTCATTCATAATGATAACCAGAAATGCTGGTACATCGACGAATTTAGCTCTAACAATGTCATGCCTACTTTTCTCATGGCATTGTAAAATAGCTTCTATAAATGGTTCTTTACGATCATTTGCAATAAAGATAAAACGCCATGGTTCCCGTATTCCATGTGTTGGAGCCCACACAGCATCCTTTAACAAGGAAAGGACCAGTTCTTGACTCACTTCCTTATCAATATACCCCGATTTTACTGTTGTTCTTTCACGTATTAATTCTGCCACTCTATTTGTTGTAATCATGGTTACCTCCGAAAATGATAATCATTTTCATTTATAATACCATGAAACCGTTTTTATGCAAAATTTCAATTTACTGATAGATGATCGGTTTTTTCTCAGGCTGTTGATCTGTAAAAGTATAAGCATCGATAATGCGCTTTGTAACTTCTTCTACATTTTCTGCATTGCTATGGATGGTTGCGATTGGTTCATCTTTATTTACAGCATCTCCCACCTTTTTATGTAATACAACGCCTACACTTAAATCGATGGTAGATTCCTTTGTTGCACGACCTGCACCTAGGAGCATTGCCGCTGTACCTACTTCATCCGCAATTATCTCTGATACATATCCGTTGCTTGGTGCCGGAACTGGTATTTGATATTTTGCTGTTGGTAACTTCGTCATATCATCTATCACAGACGCATCTCCACCTTGAGCAGCTAAGAATTCTTTAAATTTACTTAAGGCGGTCCCATCCTTCATTGTCTGTAGTAGCATCGTCCGTGCTTCTTCCTCTGTTTTTGCTTTTTCAGCAAGTAATACCATTTTACTTCCTAAAACAAGGCAAAGTTCTTGTAAATCATCTGGCCCATTTCCTTGTAATGTTGCAATCGCCTCTTTCACTTCTAATGCATTCCCAATCGCAAAGCCAAGTGGTTGGTTCATATCTGATATAACAGCTAATGTATTTCGGCCTACTTGATTACCAATTTCCACCATTGCATCTGCCAACTTACGAGCATCATCTATATTCTTCATAAATGCTCCTGCACCAACTTTTACATCAAGTACGATTGCATCCGCACCGGAAGCCATTTTTTTGCTCATAATGGAGCTAGCAATAAGTGGTATCGAATTTACAGTTGCGGTTACATCTCTTAAACTGTACATCTTTTTATCTGCAGGTGTTAAATTTCCCGATTGGCCAATTACCGCAACTTGGTTACGATTAACGAGTTCTATAAATTGCTCTTCTGTAATTTCCACATGAAATCCAGGTACAGATTCTAATTTATCTAGCGTTCCACCTGTATGACCAAGTCCACGACCTGACATTTTAGCTACTGGTACTCCTACTGCTGCAACTAGAGGTGCTAATACAAGTGTAGTCGTATCACCTACACCACCAGTTGAATGTTTATCTACTTTAATACCGTGGATATTTGCTAAATCGATTTGGTCTCCAGAATCGAGCATTGCCAGAGTCAATTCTGCTGTTTCTTCTGCTGTCATTCCCTGAAAGTAAACCGCCATTAAAAAAGCCGACATTTGATAATCTGGTAACGTATCATTCGTATATCCATCTACGACAAAACGAATTTCCTCC
Organism: Lederbergia graminis; assembly: GCF_042655485.1. Taxonomy (NCBI): domain Bacteria; kingdom Bacillati; phylum Bacillota; class Bacilli; order Caryophanales; family Bacillaceae; genus Lederbergia; species Lederbergia graminis. Next base: position 370,092 of record NZ_JBHSMC010000014.1, on the reverse strand, counting down.
TTTGTCAGCTGCTGTCCATCTCTTTTCTTCTCAATAATATCAACCATTCGCATACAAAAATCACTCCTTTTACTACAACTATCTTCTTAGCATCATTATTCATTTTTCAGATTAGAATGTCAAAATCTTTAGAAAAACTTTACGTCTTAACATTCTATTTAATTATTGTGGCATTTCACATCCAAAATAATACTTTACATTCGAGATATCCTAAACTATAATAAACACAGCAACTTACTTTTTGTAAGACAATAATTAATTGGAGGTAATAAGAATGGGATTATCTAAATGGAAAGTTGATGGCGCTCATAGCGAAGTTGGTTTCTCTGTAAAGCATATGATGGTTTCAAAAGTAAAAGGTACATTTGATCAATTTACTGCAGAAATAGAAGCAACTCCAACTGATTTAACAACTGCAAGCATTCAATTTACAATTGATGTAGCAAGTATCAATACACGTAACAATGATCGAGACAACCACTTGCGTTCAGCAGATTTCTTTGATGTAGAGCAATACCCAAACCTCACATTTACGACTACTAAAATCGAAAAAACGGATGAAGATGAATATAAAGTAACTGGAGATGTTTCCCTACATGGAGTTACAAAGCAAGAAACATTCAATGTTACATTTGAAGGTTTAGCAAAAGACCCTATGAGTGGTGCAGAAAAAGCCGGATTCAGTGCAGAAGGTAAAATTAAACGCAGCGATTACGGATTAACATGGAATGCAGCCCTAGAAACAGGCGGCGTATTAGTCGGAGATGACATTAAAATAACCATCGAAATTGAAGCAGAAAGAATAGAAGGATAATACATTAGCAAATTTAAAAAATCCAGAGCTATTTTCTGCTCTGGATTTTTTAGTTTCATGATTGTTTTTTCAATAAATCTCTTATTTCTGTTAGTAACTCCACTTCAGGGGCAACAACCACTTTTTCCTCCACTACCTCTTCAACTTTCTTATGCTTCAACCTATCAATAACTCGAATAAACAAAAAGATAGAAAAGGCAATAATAAAGAAATCAACAATACTCTGAATAAATACTCCATACTGAATAACTGCATCATTAATACTATATGAGAGCTTCTCAAAACTTCTACCACCAAGAAGAACCCCTACGAGTGGCATAATAATATTATCTACAAGTGATGATACTATTTTACCAAAAGCTGTTCCAATCACCACTGCTACAGCCAAATCTAACACATTACCTTTAATAGCAAACTTCTTAAACTCTTGCCACACTTACCCTCAGCTCCTTTCATCATGAAAAAATTCTACAATATTCGTAAATATAAAATCAACATCCGTGCAGGCATTCTCAAAAAAACATAGAATATATATAATAAACATTAAGATGTTCGCATATATATTACTCGAATTTTATCAAAAAGAAACGAATTGCGATAGTCTATCAAGACAAATCATAAGTGGGGGTTAAATAATGAAAGTTAGTTTTTTGCGAGAAAAAGAGATTAATTGGTTAAAATCATTAATTCTCGCTTTTCTTTTAGCACTAATTATCCGCACTTTTCTCTTTTCACCAGTGACAGTAGATGGTGCATCCATGGAGCCTACACTTCATGATCGTGAACGAATCATCGTAACGCGAACAATCACTTGGATTGGTGAAGTAAACCGAGGAGATATCGTGATAATTAATGATACAGTTAATGATAAAAACTATGTAAAACGAGTTATCGGTATGCCTGGAGAATTAATTGAGATGAAAGATGACAAATTATTTATTAATGGGGAATTTATAGACGAGCCCTATTTAAGTGAAAACAAAAAAAGAGCTCATGATAATGGACGTAAATTAACTTCTGATTTTGGACCACTTAAAGTACCAGACAATCATTTCTTCGTCATGGGAGATAATCGCCTCCGAAGTGTTGATAGTCGCTCGGACTTATTTGGTAATTCACTTGGATATATTTCGGAAGACAGAATCATTGGAATTAGTAAATTCGTCATTTATCCATTAAGCAACCTTCGATTAACTAAATAATCACTAAACACATGCCCATCGGAACTTTGTTCATGGGCATTTTGTCTGATCATTTTTAATGAATACCTTTGATATACTAATGTTATTAGATAATTAAGGGGTTGAAATGTTCATTGCACTTTAGATATATCACTTTATTTTTCAGTGCCATTATTCTTACTTTATTCTTAAGTCCTTCTTCCGCAGATGCTCGCTCCTTTTCGATTGACTCCGTTGATATCCATGCGTTTATTTTGCCTGATGGTGATTTATACGTAGAGGAGCTTTATACATATACTTTTAATGGTTCATACAACGGAACAACAAGAATAATCGGTGATGACGATTTTAATGGTTTTGAGTTTTTTGAAGCTTACAAAGTACCGGATGATGCGGTCATGGGGAACATCCCTAAAGACATCGATCCACTTAAAGTCGAAAAAGATAATTATACGTTCAAAATATATCAATCTTCTAAAGATGAAACAAAAAAAGTCTTTTATCGCTACAGATTGAAAGATGCTATAAGGAAATATGAGGACATCGGTGAATTTTATTGGCGATTCTTTGATGAAATGGGAGAAGACGATTTAAACGACTTAGAGATATTCGTTTCTTTATATGGAAAGTCACAGCTCCCCGATAATTCTTATGGTTTTATGCATGACTTAACAGGAGGAACCTATGAATTAAGAGGAGGGGGACTTTATTATCATAATAAAAAACTACCAGGGGGAGAACCTTTTGAATTAAGGCTATTATTCCCTAATGACTTCCTGAATGAAATGGATTATACAAAGAAGGAAGAAATGCTACCAACTTTCTTACAAGAAGAGGCAGACTATGATAAAAAGTTAAAGCGTCGTACACAATGGTTACCAAAATTGGAATCTACGAATAGTGTCTTCCTAATTTTCTTACTTATCCTTTGTCTATATTCTATATTTTATCCTCGTCGAATTGCACGCTTAATGACTAGACCACTACGCTTTTCGCAAGTAGAACAAATGGACTCTTTTACATTAACTGCTTTATTAAGACATTTGAAATTTCAGCCTCAAGACATTAACGCTGCCCTCTTCCGACTATATCAAAACGGTATTGTCTCGGTTGAACGTGTTGAAACAAATGATACCGATAATCAGAACAGTCCGGATTATACGTTTAAATTTGTTTTAGAAAAGTCAACAGCTGAACTTGCAGAGCACGAAAAGTTTCTTATCAACTGGTTGTTTACAAAAAGCGAAAATGGCAAGAAGTATTTTTCTCTCGATCAGATTCCAGTGAGAACCATGAGAGATCATAAAGAAAACTGGCGCAAATTAGGGGAGTTAAAAAAAGCCGAGCAGACATTTAAAATGTTTTATAAAGATTGGAAGAAACTCGCAGCAGCAGACAAAGAACTACATGAATTAGTGAAACCTGTATTTTTTAGAAAAGTACTACATTATGTGCTAACCCCTTTATGGATTGTATGGATTGCAGTAAGTGGGATATTACTCTCCATGAGTAGCATGTTTGCGATCTTTATCGGCACCATCTCATTAATTTTGATCTATTTATTTGTTTTATATAAAAAACGAGGACGGATATACTTTACTATCTTCTACTTTATAAGTTTAATTGTCATGAATATGATGGGAATGGATTATGGAACAGAAAACTTACAAGTATTGCCGTTTACATTCATGCTCATATCTGTCTTTCTACCTGAAGCATACACAACATATCGTGGTGCCTCCTTATATAAAGGCATGAAGAAATGGCGAAAAGCAGTAAAGAAAAATGAGTTAGAAATATCATCTAATAGCCTAAATACAGAACGTTGTTACCAACATGCGATTGCCTTAGGTAGAGTAGAATACTTCCATGCGTTTTATGGAGAATCAATTACAGCATCTGCTACGGAAGCGATATATCCATTCTTAATATCGCCATTAGATACAGCTACTATATACTCATATAATTATAGAACAATCAGAAGCACTTACTATAGAGGCAACTCTAGTGGAAGCTCAACCGGAAGCAGTGGTGGATCTGGCGGCGGCGGTGGAGCTGGAGCATTCTGAGCAAAAAAGCGGAAGGCGCTCCTAATGAATACAGCAGATCAAAAAACGGGATAGTCCCTTATTAGACTACCCCGTTTCCTATATCCATCCCATTTCCTCTGCCTTTGCAATGGCTTCTATTTTATTTTTCGCTTCGAGTTTTTGCAGTATTTCAGACATGTAGTTTCGGACTGTTCCTGATGACAAAAACAACTCTTTTGAAATTTCCTTAGAAGTTTTTCCAGAAGCAGCTAGTAATAAAATCTCTTGCTCCCTCTCGGTCAATGGATTATCCTCTTGATACGAGTTCAAGATTAGTTCTTGAGAAAATTCCCTCTTCCCTTGCATCACTCTGCGAAGGGATTCTGCTAGTTCCTCTACAGATCCATCTTTAAGTAAATAACCATGAACTCCTGCTTTTATCGCTCTTTCAAAATATCCTGGACGTGCAAATGTCGTCAATATTATTACTCGGCAGTTGGAACCTATTTCTTTTAATTTTTCAGCTACCATCAGCCCACTCATTACAGGCATCTCAATATCAAGTAAACAAACATCTGGTTGTAAATCTTGGACAAGCTTTAAAGCCTCTTCTCCGTTCTCCGACTGTCCAACCACTTCCATATCATCTTCAAAATCGAGTAATGCCCCTAGCGCTCCACGCAATATTCTCTGATCTTCCGCTATTACGATTCGAATCATATGGCAATCTCTTCTTTCTCTTGCCTCAGCACAATTGGAATTCTCATAATGATTGTTGTCCCTTGTTCCGATCTAATAAACAGCTCTCCATTAATTAGCTCTAACCTTTCCTTCATACCTTTCAAGCCATTCCCCTTTACTTCATGTTCGTTGAATCCAATACCGTCATCATCTACCCGAATAATAAAATGGCCCTTCCCCTTTTTAATAGAGAGTTGGCATTGTGACGCATTACTATGTCTGACAATATTTGTACCTGCTTCACGGAGACAGAGTCCAATGATATTTTGCTGTAATAAAGATAATTCCAATGCACTATCATCTATATCCGAATGGAAGGCTATCCCTGCTGCTTCAATAATTTGCTGCATCTGTGCTAGCTCTTCTTTAATAGATATAGCTCGCATATCAGATACAAGTTCACGAACTTGCTGTAGAGCGGATCGTGAAGTCATTTCAATCTCTTTTGCCTCTTGCTTTACACGGTCTGGATTTTTATCTGCCAATCTTTGTACAAGCTGGCTTTGCAGTGTTATAAGTGAAAGTGTATGCCCTAGAGTATCATGGAGATCACGAGCAATTCGCACTCTTTCTTCTCTTTTTACTAGCATTTTTAACTGTTCATTCGCCTGATCCAACTGCATTTCCAGTTCAATACGCCTGTTCATCGATCTCACTCCATATGGAGAAATGATCATGACAAATAAAAATGGCAGGAAGAATAAAAAATTAAAACCTTGAAAACTAACAATTACATTCGTAATCAGCATTACAACACCGAATATGACTAAAGCAATATGAAAATGTTTTTTCTTTTCAAACCAACCAATAAAATGAGAAGGGAAAAATCCCATAAATAGGTTATACGGTTCATAAAAAACACTTAACACCACGACAATGGCTATCTGGACTGCAATCCAACATACATATAATTTCACATTTTGTATCCAATATAATTGCTGATAGGAAACTAGGAATATTGTTAATAAAATATAACCGATTACTGCTTTGATCCCAGCTTCCATCACAACATAATACAGTGGCATGATTAAATAAATAAGAAAAACATATGGTAATAGACCAAATCTTTTCGGAAAGAGTTGAAAGTCCTTCAATTCTTACACCGCTTCCTGTTTCCTTCTTATATATGTTGATAATAACATGAAAACAATCAGATATGCGGCTAAAATGGCAATATTCAAAATTTCAGGTCCATTTCCTCGTATAATTTCCCATGCTCCATTTCCAAAATGAAAAGCAGGTAACCAAGAACCTATCGCTTGCACTGTTTTTGGTAAAATATCAAACGGCATATACATACCACCCGTTATCGCTAAAATCATGTATATAATATTGCTTACTCCTGCAGCAGTATCTACACGCTTCATCATCCCGACCAATACTCCGAGAGCTAAAAATGGCATAGATGCAAGCAAAATCCAAAAGGCACTAGAAATCCACTCAAAGACTGTGAGCTCTATTCCATTTACTAAACCACCAGCAAGGAAAATAATTAATATCGAAAAAACATGGACCATGCTCTGACCAATCATTTTGGAAAAAAAATATATTGTGTCCGTTAAGGGAGTTACTCTCATAAATGTTGTCCAGCCTTTTGAACGCTCTTCTACCATTCTAATGCCAAGCGTCATAATCGCACTCCCCATCACACTAAAACTCGTCATGGACATTAAAAAGTGTGCATCCCACAACGCTTTGTCAGGTACATCCAAATTTACAACTCTTGTAAAAATAAAGTAGAAAACGATTGGCATAAATAACGACCAAAAAATGTAATAAGGGTTCCGGAAAACACGCAATATCTCGACCTTACATTGTGTTAGGAGCATTTTCATTTACACCGCCTCCCTATCTACCGTTAATTGCTCAAAGGCCTCTTCTAGTCGCCCTTTTTCAATTTGAATATCTTGTACTTGCAAATTCCCCTTAAAAATAGTCGCCAATATTGAATCTGTATCATCGGTAACAATATACATTCTGTCATTCTTTTGGAATACATCTGACACAAATGGAAGCTGAACAAAAAGCTCCTTATTGATATCATTTTTTGCAATAAAAGATACCGACTGCTTTGACAGTTTTTTCTTAATATCAGCTGGATTTCCATCGGCTACAATGGAACCTTCATTAAATAAAATTATCCTACTTGCAATATCATCTGCTTCTTGCAAATAATGCGTGGTGAAAATAATGGTCTTTCCTTGTTCTGAAAGTTCCCTTACTGTTTCCCAAAACACCTTTCGAGCCGAAATATCCATTCCAACTGTTGGTTCATCAAAGAATAACAATTCTGGATTTCCTGCAAGTGCCAAAGCAAAACCAACTCGCCTTTTCTGACCACCAGATAACTTTTCTGTGCGTTTATTTAAATCTTGTTCACTTAACCCTGACAAGCGAACTAGCTTCTCCATCTCAAGGGGATTTGGATAATAACTTTGAAATAACTTAATTAATTCCTTCACTTTCATCGCATCCATCACACTTACCTCTTGTAACATCACACCAATTCTTTCACGGACACTAATTGCTTTTGCATCTTCGTTAAATAACCTTGCTACACCAGCCGTCGGATTTAATAGCCCTAACATCATTAACATAGTTGTCGTTTTTCCTGCACCATTTGGGCCAAGAATCGCAACAACTTCCCCTTGCTTAATCGAAAATGATACACCGTCAACTGCTTTCGTATTCTTAAACACCTTCGTCAATTGTTTAATCTCAACAACACTATCCATCACGAAAACACCCCCATTAATCTCTTACTTCGAATATTACTATTATTAATTTGGGTGATGAAGTAACCAATGTAATCAAATCTGAATGACAAATGTCATATGTTTTTTTACATATAGGCTCTGTTAAGTTTCATTGTTGGTAACAACTTAGTTGATTGTAGCGGATGTACACGAGATTCCTGCGGGAACAGCACGAGCCGAAGATCCACTTGGCAAAGCGGTTTTCTTTGCCAAGTTAGCTGAGGCCGTGTCCGCGGAAAGCGAGTGTACAAGAGCGAAAATCAACAACAGAGTTTAACAGAGCCTGTATAAAAAAAAGGAAACCAATTCATTGACGAATTAGTTTCCTTAGATTGACTAATTAATAATACTCTTTACTTCCTCCTATTTTTTGATAAACATTTGAGTCCAATAATGACCGTAAGATCCACCACGTGCATATCCAGCTCCTAAATGTGTATATGCAGGATTTAGCATATTTTGCTTATGTCCTGGACTATTCATCCATGAATTAACTACTGCCTGTGCAGAAGTTTGTCCAGCTGCAATATTCTCCGCGGCAGAACGATAGGAAATTCTAAATGCCTTCATCATATCAAAAGGACTTCCATATGTTGGACTTTGGTGACTGAAGTAGTTACGATCGCGCATATCTTCCGATTTGATTCGAGCAACTCGTTGTAATTCCCAATCCATCTTTAGTGCTGGTGCACCTACCTTTGCCCTTTCGATATTTGTTAAGCGAAGAACTTCACTTTCTACACCTTTTTGTGCTGAAAGATCTGGAATGTATACCTTTTGATTCGGATAGATTAAGTTTGGATTTTTAAATTGCGGATTCGCAGCTATTATCTCACTTAATCCCACTTGGTATCTTACGGAAATTTTCCACAGACTATCCCCAGGTTTTACTGTATAGGTAGTGGCAGCTTCCGTATTTGAACTAAAACCAAAGACTAGAGCAACGAGCAACACCGTATAAAGCATTATTCTTTTCATCATAACGTCTATATTTTTAGCACATTATATCTTTTTTATTTTTGGTTTTTACATCTAATTCACGGAACATTTTCCCATGTATAAAAAGCCATACTAGTAAATTATCATGATATACTACATATATAACAATTTAATTTTGGTGGGATAAAATGTGAATAAATAAAACGATAACTCTTCCATGGTGTTTGCGAACCTCTCTACGATTGAAAAAATGGAGAAGGAAATGAACAAAGGTACATTTCTATTCCGCGAAGGGGATACTGCAGACGGAATTTATTTAATCCACTCCGGAAAAGTGCGGATTGGAAAAATCACACCCGACGGACGAGAACTAACTTTCCGCATATGCGGTGCTGGTGATTTCATTAGTGAAGTTATGCTTTTCTGTAATTTTTCTATTTATAATGTTCATGCAAAAGTGTTAGAAGATGGAACTTATTCTAAAATAAAAAAAGAAGATTTAGAAGAAAAGTTGTTATTAAATCCTACCTTAAATATAGAAGTAATGAAGCAAATGAGCATTGACCAGCAAAAATCACAATCCAAATTCCGTGACCTTATATTACACGGAAAAAAAGGTGCCCTTTACTCCACATTGATCCGAATGACAAACAGTTATGGTATTCAACAATCCGATGGAATCCTAATTGATATTGCCTTCACAAATCAGGAATTAGCAAATTTTTGCGGGATGAGCCGTGAAGTAGTAAACCGGTTACTTAGTTCATTAAAGAAAGATGGAAAAATATCTATCATAGATGGGAAGATACTCATCCATGATCTCCAAGCATTAAAGGACGAAATCCACTGTGAAAACTGTCCAATTGAAATCTGTAATATAGAATAATGTTGTAAATGACTTGCTTTTAGGCAAGTCATTTTTAATTATCACCAAAGACACCTAGCGCTCCACATCTAGGTGTCTTTGTCTATTTTAAAATAAATTGCGGGGCAATCAGTTGATTTCCTATAGGGGCATGCCCGAGGAGGCTCCCGAACCTTGTCTAGCTCAGGCTCCTAGTGGCTAGTGAATTTCCGGTCACTTCCCTACGATAAGTCATCATCGACGGAGGAAAGTCGACTAAGATCGGCACATCGTGTGCCAACGTCGACGTGATCCACATCCTGTGAACCTCTCGTCGTGATTCCTTTATCTCAGTCAGTGACCTAGAAAATTCATACGCCACTAGACAGTCGCCTTCACTTTTCGAAGCCCGCGGAAAGCGAAGTGTATTTCCGAAGCGGTATTGTCGTCCTAACATTATTCGGATTTACAGCTAATGTAAAAAAGCTTTATTCAGCACATTTTCTTTTTGTCTAATTTTCGAATTCGCCAAAAGTGTGATTTTTGTCACAGAGTTAGACGAGATATAGAAAGTACGATAAAAATATAATCGCTTTGGAGGTGTTGGCATGGGGAAGAAACAGCATGATTCAGGACCAAACTTGAAAGGAACCTTATTTAGCGTATTTATAGTGGGATTTGTAATTGTAGCAATGTGGTTTGCTGTGTATGGGCTATATATTTCTAGATAACTGAAAGGAGTGACATTCATGCACTTACACAAATTTGAAAAAATATGGCTAATTTTTGGCATCGTTGCTCTCGCATTATTTTTAGTAATTGTCGGGATAAATGCTTTTGCACATGGTCATATGCCTGCAGGTGGAATGGACACAATTGATCCAGAAAAAGTACGAGAAACTGCACCTTTTGATAATCCAGGCGTTACACAAATTGATGAAGATACGTACGAAGTTGCTATTATAGCAATGGCGTTCGGATACAATCCAGCTCAAATTAAAGTCCCTGTGGGGAAAGAAATTATTTTTACATTAACAAGTGAGGATGTTGTTCACAGCTTTACCATTGATGACACAAAAGTGAACATGATGGCAGTTCCTGGAAGGATTACACATAAGAGCTATACGTTTACAGAACCAGGGAAATACTTAGTCCTCTGTAACGAGTATTGTGGAACAGGACACCATTACATGCAAACAGAAATTGAGGTGTATGAACCATGATGGCAGTACAAGATCGCAGAATCGCTTTATCTAATATTGGAGTCGCATACATCGCATTTATTATTGGAACGTTTTGCGGATTACTTCAAGTATTCATTCGAAATGATGCGCTCGAATTACCAACTTGGCTCGATTATTATCAAATATTAACCGCTCACGGTGTTTTACTAGCACTTATATATACAACATTTTTTATCTTTGCATTCTTAATTAGCGGTATGAGTAAAACATTAGGTAGCTTCGGCCCTAAAGTACGTACCTTTTTATGGCTAGGATTTATTGTAACTGCATTAGGTACAACGCTAGCAACCGCCATGATTGTATCTGGTGAAGCTTCCGTCCTATACACATTTTACGCTCCACTTAAAGGAAGCGGATGGTTTTATGTAGGCCTTGCTTTAGTGATTATTGGTACTTGGTTAAGTAGCTTTGGGCTTATTGGACATTATATTGCTTGGCGCAAAAAGAATAAAGGGAAACTAAGTCCATTGTTCGCCTTTATGACTATATCAACCCTAATTCTTTGGCTAATAGCTTGTCTTGGTGTAGTAGCTGCCGTTGTTTTCCAATACATCCCTTGGGCATTTGGTTGGGTAGATACCATTAACGTTGAATTAAGTAGATCATTATTTTGGTTTTTTGGTCACCCGCTTGTGTATTTTTGGCTTTTACCAGCTTACATTGCATGGTATGTAGTAGTGCCTAAATTAGTTGGAACAAAAGTTTTTAGTGACTCATTGGCACGTTTTTCATTTATTCTATTCATCCTATTTTCCATCCCAGTAGGATTTCACCATCAATTAACAGAACCAGGAATTCCAGGATTTTGGAAGTTCCTACAAGTAGTTCTAACATTTATGGTTATTATCCCATCATTAATGACTGCATTTTCAATGTTTGCTACTTTTGAAATCTCCGGGCGAAAAAAAGGTGGACGTGGATTATTCGGTTGGTTCACAAAACTTCCTTGGAAAGATATTAGATTCACTTCTATTTTCATTGCGATGGCCTTCTTTATCCCTGGTGGAGCAGGAGGAATTATTAATGCAAGTTTCCAATTAAATGAATTAGTCCACAATACTCTCTGGGTTGTAGGTCACTTCCATATTACTGTAGGTGCACCGGTTGCGATGACCTTTATGGGGGTTACGTATTGGCTCATCCCTCATTTAACTGGTCGCGTATTTTCCAAGGCGATGAAAAAACTTGCCTTTGTTCAAACAATTTCATGGGCTGTCGGTATGATACTCATGTCTACCGCCCAACACGTATTAGGATTACTTGGAGCACCTAGAAGAACCGCATATACAGGATATAACGATCATCCATCTGCACTGGAATGGTTTGACGGATTTTTCTCCAATCACGTAACAATGGCAGTTGGAGGTATCATTCTATTCCTATCTGCGATGCTGCTTGTCTATATCGTGATGAACTTGTTATTTTTTGCACCAAAAGCAAAACTGGAAAATGAATTTGAAGAATTCCCTATTGCAGAAAGCGATGATTCTAGAACACCAAAATTTTTGGAAAATTGGTGGATTTGGATTGGCATCACCATTGCACTCATTGTCATGGCTTATGCTATTCCAATCAGTGATTTGATTCAACATGCACCACCAGGATCCCGTGGATATATTACATGGTAGGAGTTGATTAATTTGTTCCTAAGCGTTTTTGCTTTAATGATTGTGCTAGTTATCACAACTGTTATTGTCATTGAGATCAACACACCTGAAGAAGAATAAAAACTAAAGCGATTCATATTTTTTCTTTTCTAGATAAAACTAATTACGTAACGATGAAAGGAGCGAAAAATATGAGTCGTGGTAAAGGATTTAATCATAAGAAAAAAGGACATCCCGGAGATCTTCCTGAAAGCAGCATGCAAGTTGAACGAAAAGAACATAGTCGACAAACAGAACAAATGGAAGATATTGTTACACACGAAGCATTTAAAAACCGTGTAAAAGAAGATGAAATGGAATAATCCATTAAAAAATCGGGTAGTGACTTATCACTGCCCGATTTTTATTATTAAGTTCTCTTTTCCATCAGATTGATTCCAAATCCCATCATGACAACAGCCATTAACATAAGAACACTAATAGGTTTAAATAATTCCATGTATCCATAATCAAAGATTGTTGCACCTTTTAATGCCTCCATCCCATATAAAAGCGGTGAAATATTTGAGAGCATGAGCATGAAATCAGAAGAAACAATTTCAATTGGCCAATATGCCCCACCTAACATCGCAAGACTTACGGAGAATAACGGAACAAGAGCATTATATTGTCTAGTAGTTTTTGATATACCTGCTAGTAACATGCAAAGTGAAACAATTGCTAATACATACGGTATTAGAATAATTAATGTTTTTACAAATCCTCCGTAAAAATCAACACCCGCTCCAAAATGGAAGGTTATAAATACTAATACAACTTGCACATACCCCATTAGAAAGCTATAAATTAAATTTCCAGCATATATTTCCCACTTTTTCACAGACGAAACGATCATTCGATTCCAAATGCGATCTTCTTTTTCCTCCAATATGTGAATAACATTAAATGCGATCGTATATATAACAAAGAACAATGAAAATCCAAAAATACCTTGTAGCTGGGTATCTATCACTTTGGATTCCTTATTACGAAAGTTTTCCTGTTCCACTGTAAAAATTGGATTCGTAAGTGCTGTATCCCATACTTCTTCTAACTTATCCTTTTCATCCTGCGCTTCAACCGTATTTAATAGTTCCTTTTTTTGAAGGTATTCTGTATATACCGTTTGCACATATTGATTTAAAAGAGGGACATTACCTGTCTCTGCATTCGCAATTAAAGTAACTTCTTCCCCTTCAATGTGAAGACCCGCCTCTGCACTTCCATTCTTCACATCATTCCTCACTTCATTACTACTTCGTTGTTCAAAAATAAATAAATCAGATTCATTCAATTTTTTTAATAAGACATCATATTCTTCTTGTGGCAAATTAGTATGGATAGGGACTGTAATCTTACTATACGTATTTTTCCCAATAAAAAAAGCAAACATGATACAAACAACTGTCATGATAATAAATAACCACGGTTTTCTAAGAAATATGCGAAATTTAGATTGAATAATTGCCCTCATACTGTCCCCACCCTTCTAGGGAAAATTAACCAAGCGATAACAAAGAAAATGATAGCTAGAATAGACAAAGCTCCAATGTGATTTATGACTCCCAATAATCCTTCACCTTGCAGCACATCTAAATATGCCGCCATTGCCGCGCCATTTGGCGTTAATTGCCCTATACGTTCCATCACTTCTGACATATTTCCAACTGGTATAAAACTTCCTCCAACAAACGAAAGTATTGTTACAAATACGTTCATAAATATTTTAGAGGCAGCGTTTGTACGATAACGGTGATTCAATGCTGAAAGAAAAACAGCTATGCCACCAACCGCCATACTAAGCGCAAGCGTTACACTAACAAAGGCAATAAAATCCGGCCAATGAACTTGATAAAATATTGCAGCTCCAGAATAAAGAATTCCAACCTGTATGAATGCAAGCATCACAGTTGTGCAAAATACACTTACGATATACATCAAACTCGGAACATTCGCTAGAATAATTCGGTTAAATACATGATTCTTATTTTCCATGAAACTATGTGAACTCATTGTTGATGCGATATATAATACAAACATGACACTCATACCTACTGAATAATAACTAAATGCACCAATTGGCTCAGCTTTATTTACTGTTTCCACCTTTGGTTCAACCGTTATATCCGGGACTTGAACCTCCCCTTGCATTTCCATTCCTACGGCAGACATAACAGAATATTGGTCACGGAAAATCTTCATGATGTCTTCTACTATATTGGCTGAGAGCTCTTTCCCTTCATTTACGTACACCTTTAATTCAGGTACAGATTGTTTTTGAATAAAAAGTGTCTGTAAGATGGAACTCGTAAAACCCTCAGGCACCTCAATAATCGCTGCATATTCTCCCTCTTTTTTCACTTTCTCCATTTGAGAGAATGATATTTCATCTAGAGTAAGAATTTGACTCATTCTCTCATCTAAAAAAATATTATTCTTTAACATGGAAACTGGTAGTAATTGTTGAGATTGAGTATACAACATGGACTTTATTTCATCCGGCATTGGAGAAGCATCCAGCTTTTTCTTAAATTCCTGCAATTCTTCTTGCTCATTTGAATGGACTACTAATGCTACTTTTGCATTTATTGGTTGCACATCACCATCTAGCACCGCACCAAGCGCAAACCCCAGAATGGTAATGAGTAGAAACGGCATTCCGATTAGAATTATTAACTCTTGGCGATTACGGAGAAATAACAATATCTCTTTCTTTAAAAATGATCGTAACATTTAATTTCTCAACGCCCTTCCCGTTAGATGTAAGAAAACATCCTCAAGAGTAGGCGTTTGAATTTCGATTCCATGTATTACTGCCCCTGTCTCTTCTGCAAACTGAAACAACTGTGAAAATACAGGAACTTCTTTCGGTGCAACAATCGTTACCCATTGCTCACGGACATCCACTCTGGAAATGACAGACTCTTGTTTAATTCTATCTATAAATCCTTGATGTTGAATCTCTAACTTAACTTTTACAGTCTGTTCAGCGGAAAGAATATTCTTGATCTCTTCTTTTGTACCAGAAGCTATAATGTTGCCGCGGTCCATGATATAAATACGGTCACAAAGAAACTCAACTTCCTCCATGTAATGACTCGTATACAAAATAGTCATTTGTTTTTCCTGATTTAATCGCTTGACTGTTTCTAAGATATAATTTCTCGACTGTGGGTCAATCCCAACAGTTGGTTCATCCATAATTAATATTTCTGGCTCATGTAAAAGTGCAGCACCAATATTTAAACGCCTTTTCATCCCACCCGAAAAGTGTTTCACTAGTTTTTTTTCTTGATCGTCGAGACCAATTTGAATGAGTACTTCATCAATTTTCTTTTTTAAATCTTGCTTCTTAATCTTTTGTATTTGTCCAAAGAACTCCAAATTCTCACGTGCAGTTAGATCATCATACAAAGCTAACTCTTGTGGTACTACTCCAAGTTTTTCACGTAGCACTTGGGGGTCTTTTAATACATCCACTTGATTAAAACGGACTTCCCCCTTAGTCGGTATAATGAGCGAAGAAATCATTCCAATCGCTGTTGATTTGCCAGCACCATTCGGCCCTAATAAACCAACTATCTCCCCCTGGTTTAGATAGAAGTTAATCCCTTGAACTGCCTTTTGTTGCTTATAATGCTTCGTCAATTCAACTGCTTCAAGCATTCTCCCCACTCCCTTTCTCTTATCTCTATTGTACAGTGCCACCTATCTACATCCCACTATCCATAGTCATAAAAACAAAGTGACCTCCGTCATAAAATTTTAGGGGGATTGCTCTTATAACCCTTTGAATGCATATCCAAAGGAAAATGTCTGTTAGAAGTGTTTCTAATCGACAGTTCACGTTCGTAGTCTGATCTAAAGAGGTTAAGACAAACATTTGACTAACCTGGATATAAATCCGAACAATGTAAGTGTGCTAGACCGCTTCGGAAATACACTTCGCTTTCCGCGGGCGGTACGGAAGCTTCCTCGGCGCTGAACACGCCTGTGGGGTCTTCCGGCTACCGTACATCCCGCAGGAGTCTTCGTGTATTTCCTCCGCTGGTAATTATAAAATTACTATAATTAACATAGATACCGCACTATACTGATTTGAAATGAAATTCGATTTTATTTGCAACCCTACCTCTTTATCCTAATCTCTTTGTCATTCAAACCCTAATCATAATGTCTGATAGAGGCGTTCTAACGGACAGTTCACACTCAAATCCCGGACAAAATGTACGTTAGAACATCTCTAATAGACAGTTTGCATTCAAATTCCGATCTAAATGTCCAATAGAGCCGACCTAATGGACATTTCACCTTCATTACTCGAGCAATATGTCTGATAGAACCGACCTAATAGACATTTCACCTTCATTACCCGCTCAATATGTCCGATAGAGCCGACCTAATAGACAGTTCATCTTCATTACCCACTCATAATGTCCGTTAGACCAGGAAATCCCCATTGCGCTAATAATATGTAAACAAAAAAGTCTATCCAACAAGTCATCTCGATGACCGTTGGATAGACCGCTACACTAAATCATTTTTCACTGCATATATCGCTAATTGAGTTCTGTCACGAAGATCCAGTTGTTGGAGGATTTGTGTAATATGATTCTTGACTGTACCAATAGATAAAAACAACTCAGCGGCAATTTCTTTATTCGTTTTTCCTTCTCCAACAAGGCGAACAATTTCTAGTTCTCGTTCTGTCAACGGAATATGTACCGGTTGATGTTTATCCAGCTTCTTGTCATCTAGTAATTTTGGCATCATTTTCGCTGCCACTTCTTCATTCAGAACAAGCCCACCTTCTAAACAACTATGTACAGCTTGAATTAACTTCTCCGGATCTGCAGTTTTTAATAAAAAGCCATTTGCTCCATCCTTCAACGTTTGAAGAGCCGCTTCATCATCATTAAAGGTCGTAAGGACGAGTATTTTTACATGTGGCCAGCGCTGTTTTATCAATTTTGTAGTTTCGACACCATTTCTTTTTGGCATGCGGATGTCCAATAATACAATGTCAATCTCATGTTTCTCCATTAATGCTACTGCTTCCATCCCATCCCCTGCTTCAGCAACAACGGAGAAATTATCCACTGTTTCTAATATCATTCTTAACCCTTTTCTTACAATTACCTGATCTTCAACAAGTAAAATGTTTACCATTAAGCTGTCATCCCCTTCACCGGCATGGAGCCTTCTACTACAAACGCTTTTTCTGTTTGATACACGCGGAAGCTCCCACCTTGCTCCTCCACTCGCTCCTTCATCGCTGTTAATCCAAAGCCAAGCTCAAATGGAATTGGGCTTGTGATTGGGTTTGAGATTACCCATTCTAATGCACCTATCGCTGAGCGCCCTAAAGTAACACTCACTTCTCGAGATGAACTGTGCTTCATCGCATTAGTTAGACCTTCTTGAATAGAACGATATAGTGTTATACTTTGTTCATTTGATAAATCTGTGTTCAATACACCTTGTTTCGTTGTAAAACGCACAAGCAAGTGATTTTCTGCTTCTAACTTCCGAATAAGTTGAAGTACGGAAGCAATTCCAGCAACTTCGTCATTCTTCAATGTCTTCACCGCGTGCCTCGTCTCTTCCAGACTCTCTGCTGCTAATCGTTTCAGCTCTTTATATTCATCACTATCATTCTCCATAGAAATCATTTGCAACTGCATTAATAGTGCCGTTAATTTATGCCCAACAGAGTCATGAATATCCCGAGCTATTCTTGTCCTTTCTTCCAATCGGACGACACGTTCATGTTCTATTTTCGAGCGTTTTAATTGACGATACTCACCTAATAATTGATCGTATAAATACTGTTGATCCTTGCGCTCCCATATGTATTGATTTAATGAGATTAATAGAAAAAGAATAAAACAAATAATAATAGCTAAAACGAAAGACCAATCATTACGATATAGAAAAGCAAATACAATTAATAAAGCACTATAAATGGAGAAGGAAATAAGTACTTTTTTGGGCAAATGAAATATTGCTTCCAACACAATATAGAATATAAATATAGTTAACCAATTTAATGCTATATCCATAAAGACTAAACTAAAAAGCAAGGTGTGTAATAAAATGTATAGAATAACAGGACGCTTCATTATCGGGAGGAAAAAGTAAAGGCAAAAAGCAACAGCACAAATAAATAATACAAAAGGGAAATATGTATCTTGAATTCTTTCACTTAGAAAAAAAACAATCCATAAGAAACTAAATAATGCTAAACGGATGAACCAAACCTTTCCTTTCATCTACAAACGTCTCCCATCTAATTAAGCAAGATGAAAATACTCACTATTTTTAATTATACAAAAAAGTTGAAAAAAATAATAAAATTTTTGAATCTTTTTTCCAAGAAGGTCGTATATGTTTATAATATTCCTTCGTTTTTTATTCGATGGGAATGTGGATGGTAGTAGTTTGCTGTTACAGCCTTTTGGATAAAAGCGGTAAAAACAAAAATGCAATGTCGCCTAATTCTCGACATTGCCTACATAAAGTTTAAAGCGTTTTCTCACCACTTTGTAATTGTTCTATTATTTCAGGTGGGAAAATCATACGACAAATAACTTTTGCGATTTTCTCATAGTCGGCCTTACTACCACTTTCCGCCTCTTTTTGAGGTAATTTCTCTAGGACAGCAATAATTGCCCAAGAGACGGAATCTAAATCCAAATCTGTCCATGTAAGTGATTCCTGATGTGCTTGTTCCAATACTTCCACCATCATGAAGTGTATCTTCAAGCGTGCATTCGTAATTACTTCAGCCAATTCTGGGTCATGTGGTAATAGTTCCGGCAAAACTCGGTGTAAGCCCAGTTTATTTAAGTCCTCGGAATGTTTTGCTAATAAGGTTGCTAATAAATATTCTGGGTCACCATGCACCCATGTAGGCTCTGGTGGCATAATTTTTTCTAATTGATCTTCTAATAACGACATTAATAATTGTCGTTTATCAGAAAAATAACGGTAAAATGTCCCTGTAGCTACATTCGCATGTGCAGCAATTTCTTTTGCGGTTGTGCTTTCATACCCCTTAGAAATAAACAAAAATCGCCCGCTTTCCATAAGTGCTTCTCTTTTCTGATGAGCACGTTCTTGTTTCGGAAGAGCAGGAAATTTACCTATTAGATGTCCATCATCTTTAGACATACTACCACCTCACCATTACTATATCATATACGCAAGAAAAAGTTGACATAAAGTTCATGTTTTCTATTGACAGGTAGTTTGTATATATGGAATACTTGAACTGTAGTTCATATTATATTTTAAGCACATTTTTATTTATATACAACTACCAAATATAAAGGGGTGTTGGATAGGATGGAAGCGTCCTCAAAAAATGTATTTGAAAATAAAAAAGTGGCAAAGATTGGTGATAAAGTAATTTTTACAAGACAAGGGTATTCAATTGTGGGGAAAGTTACCATTGTCAAAGAAGAAAGTGTTATAGTATATATAAGTAATATGGATGCAAAAAGACTTAAAATCGATACTCCTGTAACAGTTGTTGCACACAAAAATTACAAAGTATTATCATAGTTTTTTTCCACCAGTTCGAAAGTAATTAATATTATTTGGAAGGCGTGAAGATGATGACGGCAGAAAATTTTGATAAAAAGGGTATATCTGTTGATTCACCTATTTCTTTAAAAGGAATTGTTAAGGCTATTTTTAAAGATACTATTCATGTCCAAATTGGAGGAAAAGTGATTTCATTACCTATTCCAAACAATGACAAAAACGTTACATCTTAAGGATTGCCAAACATATACATACCCCCATCTTATAATGGAAGATGGGGGTATTTTTATTTCACTTTTTTCTCTGGTTCTTTATTCTTCACTAAAGTCAATTGTTTTTCAGATCCTGAAATCAACTTGTATATATAGGAAGATGTAGCCTTATAACCATTTTCAATCTTTTCTGCGAGATAGCTAGTTCTTTCGAATAAAATGGTTCTAATATGATGGATCTCCCGTAATATTTTCTCTGTTAGTGCTTCTTGATTTTCAAGTCTACTAGAAACAGCATCTTGTTTTCCTTCCTGCTGATCTACCCGCTCTGCCAATTGCTTCTGCATCTCCAATTGTTCGCTTAATTTCTTTGCTAACTGCTCATTTGCAGTATCATATTTTTCTAGTCGACTAACAATTTCCTCATTGGTCTTTCCAATTACACTAATTTGTTCAAACAGTTCTTCTCTTAGCTTATCATCATTTTCTAATACCACTTCATACCCTTTATCTAATTTTGAAAGCATATCGATTACATTATGTTCAAATCGCTCATGTTCACCACTTATTACACGCAATTCATTCAGATGATTGCCAAGTTCCATCAGTTGGTCTGTATGTGCATTTCCTTGCTGTTCATACAACATGATTAAGTCACGAAAAGAATGATGTAAGGAATCATTTGCATCTCTCTGCTCCCTTACAAGCTCTGTTAAAAAATTAAATTTATATTCTGATTGATTTTGCGTTGCTATTTCTTC
Source organism: Lederbergia graminis (assembly GCF_042655485.1). Taxonomy (NCBI): domain Bacteria; kingdom Bacillati; phylum Bacillota; class Bacilli; order Caryophanales; family Bacillaceae; genus Lederbergia; species Lederbergia graminis. The sequence continues at coordinate 349,376 of NZ_JBHSMC010000014.1, read as the reverse complement.
TTTATTTTTATAAACATTTGGATGTTCATTATTATTAATAAATAGCCCCATAAAGATTTACATCCCCTTATCCTATTAATTGTAATATTCTATGCAATCAATAGGCTAAGGGGACATCAGTCACGTCATCATCTGTATTTTTCAATCCCAATTAATCAATACTTCTTTTCCAGTAACAGAAGATTCATATATCGCATCAATAATTAAGTTATTCGTTAGTCCTGTTAAAGAAGAAGAAATTGGTTCCTTCCCTTCACGAATACACTCAATAAAATGCTTATTTAATAAAATTCGTTCAGACTCTTCTGTCAGGACAGGTATATCAACATCAATCGGTTGATTAAATTTTTCCGTGTAAAATCTTAATGTGTTTCCTTTTAATAAAGCACCACCCTCTGTACCCATTAATTGAACAGTCGCAGTGTCATCCGTATCTTTATGTGCGGCCCAACTTACTTCTAACGATAACGTAGAACCATCATCCATTTTAACTAAAGCAGTTGCGAGATCCTCTACGTCAAATGTGCCATTCCAATTCGGAGTGCCCCAGGAGCCAAGCCCTTTTTTCTCAGGTCCAAATGCTGCATATGTTGATCCATACACGCTAACTGGCTTTGGATTTCCCATCAACCACAGGGTGAGATCTAACATATGGACACCGATATCAATTAATGGTCCACCTCCTGAAAGCTCCTTTTGCGTAAACCAACTACCCCAACCAGGGATTCCCTTTCTTCTTAAATTCGTTGTTTTAGCATAATATATTTTTCCTAGGCTACTATCTTCTACTTGTTTTTTCACTTCTAGTGCACTAGCTTGCCAGCGTAATTGGTGAGGGATCATTACAATTTTCCCTGATTCTTTCTGTGCCTTCCTAATTTCTTTTGCAGCTTCCCCATTAATCGCCATCGGTTTTTCCAGCAATATATGTTTTCCTGCCTGTAAAGCTTGTATGGCTAAGGGAGCGTGCCATTTATTAGGAACAGCTATTACAACAGCATCAATACTTTTATCTTGGAGTAGTTCTTCGCTACTTTCGATTACCCTTCTAACTCCAAATTCCTTTGCACGGTTTTTTGCCAATTCTAAATTTATATCGGTAACCGCGTCTAATATCACATCTTCTTGTAATTGGCCAAATCCATGCATATGTGCCGTTGCGATGGATCCCGCTCCAATAATCCCAATCCGTAATTTATTCGCCATTATCCCTTAACTCCCTCTGCCTCTACTTCCGCCCACCATGATTTAACTCTTTTTATACTTTCGATTACATCTTCCGTTGGATCATGATCATGTGGCTCATGCTCAATCGTAATAATTCCATCATAATTAATTTCCTTTAATACTGATAAAACACCTTTTATGTCCACTATTCCATCACCTAATGTACATGTATCATGAGCTCCAGCTGCTTTTATATCTTTTAAATGTACATGTACAAGATTATTTTGTAATTCTTTTGTTGCTTGAACTGCATCATAGCCATGTGTAGCAAACCAACCTGTATCAATAGCAGCACCAACCCATGGTGCAAACGGGCTTACTTTATCTATCACTTCTTGTGCCGATTTTTCCGGATGATTTTCTAAGCCCATATAGATCCCATTTTCTTTTGCTAGTTCTTGTACAATTGGTCCATTATCAGGATGGAAAGCATTCGCTAACACTTTTGCTCCAATTGCTTTTGCCGTAGCAAAGGTTTTCGTAGCCTCCTCCTCGGTTACCCCTGGTGCACCAAATCCAGCTGTATACGCAACTGCGTCCACATCATACTTTTGCAAAATCTCCACCGCTTTATTGATCATTTCAGGAGTAGCGTGGAGTGGATCCAAATGAGCGACCCATAGTTCGATTGCATTAAAACCCATATCTTTTGTTAACGCTATCATTTCTTCGAATTTTGACTCGAAATTCGGTCCATGAAATGCATCATATGTAGCCTGATGACATGCACCCCAATCATTACTATTTTCGTAGTTTAATTCTCTTGCAACAAAATTAGCGGTCATAAATGCAAATCTCATTATTTTTCCCTCCTACTGTTTAATATGAACTAGATTTTCTTACACTACTATTAGTTCTAGAAAAATAGGTATATCCCTTTAATAAAAACACAATTGCTTTTGATAAATTTTCAAGAACAAAGGGATGGAAGAATTGCCGATTCAATTTCCATCCCTTACATTCTATTAACTTGGAACTCTCCCATAAGATTTTTACGCAACTAGAATGAAGCGATAAGGTTATTATTCTAGAGGGTTTTCAGCCTCTTTAAACCGATCATAAACGAGTCGCTTTCCTTTTCCATTAAAAGTAATTAAGCCCATTGCAGATATTCCGTTATATTCGTGATTGTAGGTCATTCGCTGTTTATAATCCTTTAAATTCCAGAATGTATACCCTGCCATAAAATCTTTTCTTTCTACAATTTGATTCCAATGACTTGTAAAGTTTGCTGCCTGCCATTCTTCTGTTCCTGCGACATTTTCATCCCCATGATTTCCATACAAGGACCATGTTCCATTTTCTGTAATCAGTATTGGCTTATCAGGGTATTGCTGATGAACAATGTCTAAGGTAGTTCCTAAATCTTCATTTTTCCCATAAAAATAGCCAAAGTATTCATTAAACCCTATTACATCTGCCAAATCAAAAGCCGGATCCCAGCTACTACTAGATGCCCAAGTTACAGGTCTATCCTGAACGTCTAATAATTTCACCGCTTCCTTCATATCAGCAATCCAATTACGATATATAGTAGCGTCAGTTCCAATTTCCGATTCATTTTGTAATCCCCACAAGATAACAGATGGATCATTAATTTGATTCCATGTCATGGATGCAGCCAACGCTCTTGATAATCCATACACATTTGTTTGATACTCTTCTTGCTCCGTATTTAGCCACATATTATCAATATCATCCATGACCAATAATCCATTTTTATTAGCAAATTCATACACATACGGATGTCGATTGTACACACTATTGCGGATAAAGTTTGCATTTAAATCTAGTACCATACGTAGTTCTTTTTTCAATTCTGCAATTGACATGGAACGACCACTTTTATCTGTCTCTTCATGCCAATTCACACCTTTAAGTAAGATTTGGCGGCCATTCAATCTTAATTGTCCATTTTGGGCATCAATGGTACGCATTCCAAAAGTAGCTGTTAAACTATCCTCTAACTCTCCTTTTCTATTGGATAAAGATGCAGTTACCTCATATAAATTTGGATCCTGTGTATCCCACTTTTTCGCTTTTGGAATATCTATCGTTGTTTGAACTACCTTTACTTCACCTGGTTTAAGCGACACTTCCTCTTTAACAGCGGATCCTCCAGTTTTCCTTTCTGGTTCAATATTTATTTGCTTCGTTTCCTTTTTCATACCGTTATTGAAAATAACGGCAGATACGTGAAGTTTATTGTCTTGGGCTTTTGTGATTACTTTACTAACGGTTACTGGGGATGTAACTTCCAAATATACATCACGAGTAATCCCTGCATAAGGCCAATAGTCAACAGGTTTGTATGGAATCTCTTTGTTATCTCTAATTTCATTTTGGACTTCTCCAGTGTAAGTGTCATACCATGGTCTCCTATACACTCTTACAGCAATTACATTATCTTTTCCCGGTTCAACATATTCACTAATATCAATCGAAAATGGTGTATGACCACCCTCATGAACAGCTACCTCTTCTCCATTGATGTATACCCATGCGCGATAATTCACACCAAGAAAGTTCAATTTAATAAATTGATCCTTCCATTTTGCATGAGCCTTAAATGATGTTCTATACCAGGCGTAGCCATCATAAAAAGCACTGCCTTCCCCGTAGTTGCTGCCATCATATGATCCGAAATCTTCTGTATCATATAAATCCCAACTTCCAGGTACGTTTTGTTTATCCCAGCTACTGTCATCATGAGATTTACTAAACCACTGATGTTCTAGCCCTTCATTTTCAGGGTCATATTTAAACTTCCATTTTCCACTTAGAGATGTTAAAGTTCTGCCTTTTTCTTCTTTATTCCATGTGTCAAAAGAAGGTACTGGTTTTCCATATTGGAATAGTACATTCACACCATCCACATTTCGAATTTCTGTACTCATAGGCTCTCGCTCAACTCCTTTATTCTCTTCAGCAAAGGTGTTACTAGGGTGAGCACTAGAAGAGATAACTAATCCGAATAAAAGGAACAAAATCAAATAATATTTTGATTTCTTCACTATTACACCTCCAAAGGTTAGTACTTACTTAGAAAAGTCTTTTCAAACTATTACTCTTTTAGAAATACTTGAAATTCCTTATGACTTGCCCAAATTCCAGATGGTAAACCAGTGTAAACAATTCTTACATACCTTGCTTTTGCTTCAAATACATCATCCATCACTGTTTGTTTACTTGATTTTCCTGTTTGGTTCACTACCAACCGCCAATTCTCTCCATCTTCCGAAACTTTAATGACATACAAGTAATTTTCTGCCTCACTAAAAGTAACTCTTGTTCCACTAATCTCGTAAACTTTCTCTAAATCAACTTGCCACCAATGTCCAGTGGATGCATCTGCAGCACTCCAATAAGTAGTAATATTTCCGTCATTTCCTTTTTTGGCAGAGAAGCTTAATGATTTTTCGCTCGTAGCAATTGCTTTTTTATTCAATGCTAAGTCGACTCTTGTATCATCTACTCCCCCCCTCTTTTTCGGAGCTAGCACATTTCTTAACTCCTCTATACGAAGTTGTTGAGTTGGCGAAAATTTATCAGACTGCATATAGTGTAGAATACTATTCTTCAACTGTTTGGCTGCTATTCGTTCATGTAAATCATTTGAAATATCCATGGAACAAACAACTAACTTCCCATTTCCAACAGTTGCTTCAAATAAATTTGTCATTCTGCTGTTATTAAAAAAGTTAGGGATTACGGTAACAATTGGCTCAAAATCAACAGGAAGCTCATCAATATGAATAGAAAAAGAGTTCTCCAATAAATCTTTCCATTGGTAATGAGCAAAAGTATCCGTTGGAAACTCATTAAAAATAGGATGCGTATTGTTACAAGTAATTCCACATGGATCTTGACTTTTAAAATGAATAGGACTCCAAAAAACAGGGAAAAACCCACCTTTTGAAATAGCCTCCAATCCATAAGAGCTTGGAAGTAATAATACCTTTCTTCCATCCTGTAAGTATTTTTCCGTTTCCACATTAAAAACGGTAGTAATAACTACATTATCTTCTACAGTCACATTCACATCAGGATAAACCCATATATCCCATTTGTTCTTATAATTTGTTCCCTCTATTTCAACGATAAAAGAAAGCTGTGATGCCTTATCAATCATATCGAGATGTATATTTTCTACTAAACCGATTAACGTAACCTCGCCACTCTTTATATTAGTGGACTTAAAGTTGCCACTAGCAAGTACATGTAATTGATCAGTCAGCTTCCAATTGATTGTGGCATCTGGCAAATCCCTTGGACCATAATGACTAACTTCAATCTTGGCCGATATTGCCTCTTTATTGGAGTAAATCCGTTTATCGATACGTAATATTGGTACTGTTTCGGAGCAAAATTTACGGAATTCCTCCCCACTTATGATCCCCTTCGATTCCCAGAAAGAATTGAGTAGCCCTACTGTCGCAGTACTCTGCCCTGGAAAATCATGAATATCTAATAATTGAAATCCAGCAAATCCTTGCGTCCGTAATGCTGCTTCCACTTCTTCTTTATACAGATTGGCAGCTAGCTTCCCTGAATTATGAGTAAAATCCTTGCTATACTTCAACATGTTCTTTTCGATTAAATCCTGTTTGATCACTTCAAAGTTTATTGGCCTCAATACCCCGGTGTATTTTTGGATTTCTCCCATATCTGGATACACACTATATTGACCAATTTCATGGGATACAACTGGCATATTTCGTAACGATACGCCTTCCTTATAATCAAGCATCGTTCCTTGTACCATTTCATCTAAATAATATTGACCTCTAATACCTACACCATCTACTGTTTGTGCACAAAAATAATCATCCGCACTATCTACTTTCCGGTCCCAATTCGATGTAAGTGTATACACTTTCGTTGGGTCTATATCCTTTAACAAGACAATCATATTGTGCAATAGATCAAAGTCCCCATTTAATTCATTTCCATTACTAAACATACAAAAGCTTGGATGGTGACCATACTCTTTCAATATTCTTATTGCTTCCTTCGGTAAATAGCGATAATGACTATCAAATGCCCCTACTGGATAATCACTCCAATTATCCATCCACATTGGGGCTTCTACATTTAAATACAAACCTAATGCATCTGCAGCAGAAAATGCCGCTTCCGGTGGACACCATGAATGGAATCGAATATGGTTTAAGCCATAATCTTTCACAACTTGGAACACTTCTAGCCATGTCTGTTTATCCATAGGAGGATATCCTGTTAATGGATAAATACAGCAATCTAACGTTCCCCTTAGAAAAATTCTTCTTCCATTCACCTCAAATTGTGTATCAGCTACTTTAAATTCCTTCATACCAAATGGGATTGTTTTTTGCTCTTTATTTCCATTGCTATCGATAACAGATACGCGTAATCCATAAAGATTCGCTTCAAATTCATCCCAATATGTAACCTCATTACCAACTACATTTTTAATTGGAACGATATTTTTCCCTTCACGAAAGTTGTCGGTTACTTTTACAGGAGCACCGATTATATTGCCTTCCGCACTGATTACCTCTACATCTATAGAAGCTTCTACTTCAGAATTCAATAGATTATTAATTTCTATTAAAGACTCTACTTGATGATTTTTTACATTTGGAGTAATTTGCACATGACCAATATGAACTAATTCAAAAGAACGCAATTCTAACTTCCCTACTATTCCATTCCAAATAGTTTGCGTTTCATCTGTATATGCGCTTGGATAGGGGCCTATATTTTGCACATCGCGATTATCTATTCTAATCGTGATTGTAGTTTCTTTGTCTGGGGTGACATAATTTGTGATGTCGTATACATGTGGAGTAGATAAACTGTCCTCGGTGCCTACCTTTTGACCATTAACCCATATCGTTGATTGAAACATGACTCGTTCAAGGAAAAGTTGAACACCTTTTCCCAGCCATTGTTTCGGGATATGTATCTTTTTTTGATACCAGGCTGCACCAACATAGCGATATTTCTGTCTTAAGCTTTTTACAGTTTCTTTCGTTAAGTTAAGTTCCATTTCTAGAGGTTCTCCAACTTCATTCTCAGCTGTTGTACCTGGAAGTTGGAAATTAGAAAGAGATAATATCCTACTATACCAACTTTCTTTTTCACCTAAATCGTTATAGTCAAGCTCGTAATTCCATTGCCCTGCTAAATCAATTTTTTCCATTGTCCCTACATTATGAAGGTTATGGACTGGCATTTCATGAACCCCTTTCTAAAATTAATAAGTTATATAGATTGATATAATCGATAACTTAAGCCGCCATCTAAAACGATGCTTTCTCCGGTCATTTTACTTGATTGATCTGTCGCTAAAAATAAGGCTAAATTGGCAATATCTTCTGGAGTACAAATTTTACCATGTGCATGTAACTTTAATACTTCATTCTCTATAAGACTAGGATTCTCATGTTGATCAAGCCATGTGCGATAGTGCGGAGTATCTGTAAAACCAGGACAGATCGCATTGACTCTGATATTATACTTCCCTAGACTTAAGGCCATGCTTTTTGTCATTGAATTTATACCACCTTTTGCTGCAGCATACATTTCCGTATCTGGTAGTGTGGCAATCGCATGGTTGGAAGAAATATTGATGATGGAACCCCCTCCACTATTCTTCATATGTTTGGCAACATACTTGGAACATAGGAAACTACCTCGTAAATCAATATTGATGACTCGATTCCAATCCTCTAGGGTAGCTTCGAATAAAGGTTTAAATAATGTAATTCCGGCATTATTAACTAGCACATCAATTTTAGAAAACTTTTCAATTGTTTTATCCACCATAGATTGAATACTACTGTCTGATTCTACATCTGTAGGAATACATAATGCACTACCTCCTGCTTGTAGAATTTCCTGTTCCACCTCTAATCCTTCCTGCTCATCAAGAGTAGCAATAACTACTTTCGCACCTTCAGAAGCAAAGTGTTTTGCAATACCTCTTCCTATTCCACGACCACTACCTGTAATGATGGCAACTTTATTCAATAATTGTTGCAATATGTTCACCTCTCCTTAAACGCATGTTTGAAAGCGGTATCATTAACGAAAGTTTAACAAAGTAACTTTAATAATTCAATCATAAATTATGTGTTTTTACCGACATACAACTACAATGTATGCAAAGTATTATGGTACTATTGTCTTATTAATTAAAGTTAGTTAAAATAACTGCAATATATTGATAGTCTATTAAATGATGAGGTGAAGTAAAATTGAGAGTTTCACCTATGAAGCTTAGCCGTGAAGCGATGAGGACTTATAACCAGAAAGTAATTTTAAAATGCCTACATGATCTGGGATCCATGTCGAAAGCGCAATTATCCGAACATACAAAACTAACAATCCCAGCGATTACAGATATTTTAAACGACCTTGAAGACTTTCAACTTATCGAGAATACTGGGCATGTAAAAATTAAACGTGGTCGCTTTCCAATGATGCATCAACTAAAAAGAACAAATATTCATTTTATTGGAATTGTAGTTGGATCTCAAAGAATGAAAGCAGCAATTGTTAACATAGGTGGGGAAGTCATCGACATTCACTCCAAGCCACTCCCCAACAATCCAACTCCTGAAAATGTATGTAAACAAATCATCCTGCTAGTAAATAAGCTACAATCCTCTGAACATAAAGTGTATGGAATTGGAATCGGGATGCACGGAATTATTAATCCATTTGAAGGAGCTTCTATTTATCCTCCTCATTTAGATTGGGGCTATTTTCCAATTGGAGAGTATGTAGCGAATGAGACGCAACTCCCTGTTTTAGTAGATAATGATTGTAACACTTTAACATTAGCTGAAAGATGGTTTGGTGGAGGGAAAAAGGAGACGAGTTCTTTCATCACACTAAATATCGATTATGGTATAGGTGCAGGGATTATGAATGGTGATGAATTATTCCATGGATTCAACTTTGGTGGTGGTCAAATTGGGCATACGATCGTAGACGATGAGGGAATAAAATGTGCCTGTGGCAATTATGGCTGTCTAGAAGCAATAGCAAGTGAGCCTGCCTTATTAAAGCAAGTGATTAAAAAGGTGAAAAAAGGTTTTCCAACAATGTTAAATGAATTAGTGAATCATCCCGAAGAAATTACAATGGAACATTTGTATCATGCCGCAAATCATGGTGATAATTTAGTTATCCAACATATACAAGAGGCAGGGAGATATATCGGCATTGGTATTGGTACATTAATTAACTTATTCAATCCTCAAAAGGTAATTATCACAGGTGGAGTGCTAAGAGCAGGTGATATTTTATTTGACTCTTTAAGGGATTCTGCATTCAAACACTCTTTAAAAGTTAACACAGAAAAACTTGATCTGATTCCTTCGATGCTTGGACAACATGCAGACGTAATTGGTGCTGCAACTTTATGGGTGAATGAATTATTTCATGGAAATAGATCTATTAACGAAATCATACGCAAATAAGTATCTTGCGGATATTTTTATCTTTTCCCCATTTCATTTGTTTATGCTCGTCATCTGTTTCTATCCTTTTTCTCCCTCTCATATTTGTTGAAATACAGGAGAAAAATAAAGACAGAGCTTCAGTGAAGGAGGCTGCTTACATGGAGAGAGACCGTGCACAAGAGATTATTAATGCATCTCATATGATTAATGTGAACTACCGTGGGATACCGGTTTACTTACAACAAATAAATTCAGATACCGCCACGATATTTCCATTGGATGAAATGCATCACTCTCAAGAAGTTGATCTCGATGGGCTTATTGAATCAGGACCATAAAAGGGGGATTACAAATGAATATACAACGAGCAAAAGAAATTGCTGAATCACCTGAGATGAAATATGTTACCTATAATGGAAAACCTGTATACATCCAGCATGTAAATAAAGAAAGCAATACAGCTCGCGTGTACCCACTAGATGATCCTGCTAATGAAATTGAAGTACAACTGACTAATTTGATGGAGAAGTAAATAAAGGGTCTGCCCTATCCCAATAGGGCCAGACCCTTTTTAAATAATCGGAAATTCTGGTACATATCTGGGATTCGTATAAAATGGCGGTCTTGCACTGATAAATGGTAATAAAAATTCAGATTCATTATCATCATATACTACTTTTACTTTTTCATCTGATTGTTGAATTAACAATAATTTTACCTCTGGATTAAAATAATATTCTTTCATGATTGAAAACCTCCCTTTCCTAACATATTCACAAGACGAAATTAAGTACAGTTTTTGAACTACCCGCCACTTAAAGCTCTTACGAGTTGTTTGAAGTGGGGGATTCCTAAGAACACTAACCTATCGGTTAGTTATGGATTAGGCTATCCCCGCAGTTCCTGCGGTTAATCGTAACGCTTCATTACGAATATTTATACTTGCGTTAATATCACGACTTCGGTGATGGCACATACATTTCGGGCAAGTCCATTCACGCAAAGCAAGGTTTTTAACGTCTTTATGCTTATAACCACAATTTGAACATAGTTGACTGGAGGCAAAGTTTTTCGCCACGGCCACTACTTCTTTTCCATACCATCTTGCTTTATATTCCAACATTGTTCTAAATTTGGACCATGAGACTTCACTAATGGCCTTGGCAAGGTTTTTATTTTTCATCATATTTTTCGTAGATAAGTCCTCAATCCCAATAATGTCGTGGTTTTTGACAATTTGTGTGGAGATCTTGTCTAACATATCCTTCCTTGCATTTGCAATCTTGTCGTGAATACGAGCCACTTTTATCCGTTGCTTGAGCCAATTGGATGATCCTAATTTTCGTCTAGAAAGAATACGTTGTGCTTTTGCTAACTTTTCTTCTAATGTGTGGAAAAACTTCGGATTATGATAGATTGTACCATCCGACAATGTTGCAAAATCCTTTAATCCTACATCTATCCCAATGATGGACCCTGTCTTTTTCATGGGTTGTACTTCTATTTCGGACAAAATAGAAATAAAGTATTTACCACTTGGATGGCGCCTGATAGTGGCACTGATAATACGCCCATGTACTTCACGACTTTTGGCAAATCGTACAAATCCAAGCTTTGGAATTTTTATTTTGTTTTTCACAATAGTGATATTTCCATTTGTGTATTTTGTTGTATACGATTGGATGGGATTCTTCTTTGACTTAAAACGTGGCTCACTATTTTGTTTTTTATAATAGCGCGTATAGGCATCGTTCACAATTTCAACAGACTTTTGCAGTGCAATGCTGTCTACTTCTTTTAAAAATGGGTAGTGTTTCTTCAACTCAGGAAGTTCTTTCATTGACTTGTTTTTATGGAAAAATTCCCCTCTCCAATTATTACTAGGAAGTTGACCATTTTGAACCATTTCATTCACAACATACCAATAGGATTCCTTGTCTATTTGTTTTCCTACAAAATAGTTGTAGACAAAACGAGCGCATCCGAAAGTTTTTTCAATGAGGATTGTTTGTTCTTTGTTTGGATAGATTCGAAATTTGAACGCTTTTTTTACTAGCATTATTTTCACCTCACCCCACAACAGAATGTATGTTCCTATTATATCAAATGGAGGGAGGTTTTTCTACCACCAACCAAAATTCATCCCCCCTTATCTCTGGCCTTAAGCCCTTCACCAGCTTGAAGAGGGAGTCTTCTTTCGGGGGATGATAAAAAGGCACTTCTTCCGCCTATATTTCATAATGTAACTCAGTAAACATTTTGGAGGGTTACAATGAATAATAATCAAGGGAGACCTCAGCAAGAATATCCTTTATATCCTAACTACGGCAAGATAACTCAATATAAAGATGTACCACTTACCGTACCTGAGCAGAGACAATATCGGCAACCTGGTGTGGAAAAGTTTATGGTACCAAGACCTATAATCGAAAATCCACTCTATAAAGGAAGCGATAAATTAAAGGGAAAAGTAGCACTTATAACTGGTGGCGATAGTGGAATTGGAGCAGCAACTGCAATTGCCTTTGCGAAAGAAGGAGCAGATGTTGCTATTTCCTATTTAGATGAACATGAAGATGCAAACAGAACGAAAAAAAGAATAGAAGAACTCGGACAACGTTGTATATTATTGCCTGGGGATGTAAGAGAAAAGCAACAGTGTAATCATATTGTGAAAGAAACGATTAATGCTTTCGGAAAGTTAGATATTCTTTGTAATAATGTCGGTATCCAGTTTCAACAATTAAGTTTGCTCGATATTACAGATGAACAATTTGATGATACATTTAAAGTAAATATTTATTCTCATTTTTATACAACGAGGGCTGCCCTTCCATATTTAAAAGCAGGCAGTTCTATTATTAATACAGCTTCCGTCGTTGCATATTATGGACATGAACAACTAATCGATTATTCTGCCACAAAAGGTGCAATTGTTAGCTTTACTCGTGCACTTGCAAATAATTTAGTGGAAAAAGGGATTCGTGTAAATGCCGTAGCTCCAGGGAAAATTTGGACTCCACTAATCCCTGCTAGTTTCTCGGCGGACGAAGTAACACTCGCTGGCAATCCAATGCAACGACAAGGTCAACCATTTGAACTCGCACCTACATTTGTTTATCTCGCTTCAGATGATTCTCGATTTGTTACTGGTCAGACACTTCATGTAAATGGCGGTCAAATAACTTCTTCCTAGTGAATCGTTGGGAATCGTACTCATTAATCGATTCCCACATTTGATTAAAATGACGGTATGATAGTATTCATAACGACGAAAGGAAGTAGAATAATGCAAGTAAAATTTCCACTAAATGATGCCGTGCTTCAATCTGTTATAAAGAAGCAATACGTATTGGACATTATACATATCGATTTCATCCCAATCGGTGACTCTGCTTACTCTTATCGAATAACAGACATAAATAAAAATACTTATTATCTAAAGCTTTTTGATCATGATAATGATAGACAAATGGATAGTTTACAAAAATTAAATCGTGTCCTACCTGTGTTATGGGAGCTATATCATCAAGGATCTCTGCAAAACACCGCTCTACCACTAAAAAATGATAAAGCCGAGTTCTGTACGATAATGGAATCAACTTCCATCATACTGTTTCATTTCATTAATGGTGAAACATTAGCGGATGCCTACCCTTTTTCTAACAATCTTTTACGCCAATTAGGAAAAGTAATCGCAACAATTCATCAAACATATGTAAATCAGTCTCCGCTTTTAGTAGAGAAATTTGACCTTTCCTTCGTAAAAGATTTAAGAAGATGTATAGAGATGCTAGAAGAAGAATTACCTTATAAGGAACTAAAAATTGTACTAGCCATGAAAGAGCAGATAAATACAATCATTAATGACTTACAAAAATTTCACGCTCCATCCAACATGAATACCTTTGTTTTTTGCCATGGGGATTTGTGGGGAGGAAACCTAATTCAACGAGGAGATACAATGTATGTCATTGATTGGGAATCCGCACAATTGGCACCGCCTGAGTTTGACTTATTCACTTATATTGGGGATGGATTTGACACATTGCTTTCCTCGTATCAGGAAAGTTGGAATAAACCGATAAACCTTAACATTGGTTTATTAAAATTTTACGCATATAGACACCATCTTCGAAATCTTACCAATTGGTTAATGAATATTCTTTTTAGAAATAATGATGCGATGCAAAACTTGAATGATATAGAAATGATACAATTCCATTGCTTAAACCGCCTAGATTCAGTAGAATCTAACCTGAAGAAGATAGAGCGTTTTTGTTCACGTTAATAACGTACATATTAATTCACCTCCAATGCCAAAATAAGTTCGGAGGTGAGTTACTTGGCACACAAAAGATCTGCAAATAAAATTTCAGGGATGAACCCAGAAAAAGGACCTGACTTTGGAGCAAATTTTCAAGAGGAATTTGCAAACGAACCACTAACACAGAAACAAAAACAAAATAATAAAAAGAAGAAGAAAAACCAATAATTGCAGTGAAGGGGCTGTCCAATAAGTTAGAGAAATTAACTTGTTGGAAGCACCTTTATTTTTTTATTACCTTTTTACTTGATGCACAATGTTGATTGTAGCGGAAGTATGAGAATCCTTCGGGTTGAACGGTTTCCGGGAGAGCCTGGAGTTAGAAGTGAACACCTGGAGCAGAAATCAACTATATCATTTTATTTTATTTCATAATCCTTCTCGATTAGTTTCATCTCTGGAATTAAATCGGATAAATAAACAAGGTTGGCTTTATCTTGGTAAACAGGGATATATTGTTCCAACACGCTTGCAACAATTGGCCCAGGTATCCCAACATGTCCAATAGCAATGATTTCGTCTAACTCTGTTAGTTTATTTGCTAATAAATTTGCCTGCCTAGATATATGAGTAATGGTATATACATCATCAAAGAACAAATCATTTTCTAAAAAAGGAACCTTCATTTCCTCTGCAAGTGTTTTGGCAACACTTTTATTTGATGTTTTACTATCGAGATAGAACATCCCTTTTTCCTTACAAATTTCAAAGATAATTCTCATCACCCGTTCATCTTCTGACACTTTTGACCCCATGTGATTATTCATACCTACTGCATGAGGAACATCTTCAATGGCAGCTATTACTCGTTTGCGAATTTCCTCATCACTTAAATCTGTTGTGATGGCACCTGGCCCTAGCCAGCTCTTCTTTCCTCTCTTTGGTTCCATTGGTAAATGCACAATAACTTGGTGACCATTGTGATGGGCAAGTTCTGCATCCTTTTTTGTTGTCGACATAAAGGGCATGATTGCTACCGTTAAACTAATAGGTAGATGAAGAAGATCCTCCGTCCCTTCCATATTATTTCCAAGATCATCAATGACAATTGCTAAGTCCTTTTTCGAAAAGTTATAAGGTTCAGCTAAAACTGTTTGCGTTAATGAAAGGCAAAGTATTAATGCGCTTATCAACAACCTCATATTCATCACCTCTTCTTTTCATTTAGCATTCCCGAAGCAACAGTCATCACTCGCATATTGGTAAGTTTTTATAATAATACATTTACAGCAGTTAAAAAATAAAACTAGGGGCAGCTCCATTAGGAACTCCCCCCCGTCCATTCTTTTCTGTTGTATTCGTCTAATCAACATTTCAGTTGAGATTTATGCTTAAATGTTCATTAGATGGCTTCTATTGGACATTTCATTGGTACGGCCTGACTAAAATGTCCATCAGATTCATTTTATTAGACATTTCATCGGTAAAGTATGGGCAAAGTGTCCATTAGACTGCTCCTATTGGACATTTTACCGTTGAGTCCTGACCAAAATGTCCTTTAGACACCTTCTATTCGACATTTCACCAATCAAAACTTACGAAATGCCCATTAGGACTCTCACACATATCAACATTCCTACATTACTTTAACGCCTCAATATTAAATGAGGTAACTTTGTACTCTCCATCAATTTTTTTGCAATACATCATCCATATTTCTGTTGCTTCCATCGATTCTCCACCGTCTGCCTTTTCAGCGACTGTCTTCACTCTAGCTGTATAGCTAAATGTGCCTTCTTTTGTATTAGAAGATGTGATTTTTTCATCGGATATTGTAACTTCCGCATCTTTATATAATCCGGGATTATATAACCCTATTTTCTTACCATCGTCAATTCGTCTTTCGGGATTCTGGAATATACTAAATGCATCCTCAAATTCTTCTTCACTCTCTGCTGTGTATATATTATTAAAATGATGAATCATTCCACGTGCTATTTCCTTATATTCTTCGAGCTTCTCTGGATCTTTCTCTTCATATCTATCATCTTGACCACAAGCTGTTAACATTATTAAACCGATTACAATTATAAATACAGATAGCAGTTTCTTCCCCATATTGTCACCCCTTACAGAAATTTTACCATCATGCAGGGGGTTTGTCTTGTTGAATCGTTCTGTACCTTTACACATCAAAAGAAGAGATGTCCTATATGTAGAACACCTCTTCCCATTTATTTTACCTTCTTATACAATTTCTGTTTCACACTAATTTCTTCATACCTACTAGTAACATCCGTATAGTGAATGGTTTCTTTATCTCCTAACCCAAGAATACCGAACATACCTAGACTTTCATAAAAAAGCTCGTGTACTTTTTTCTGTAAAGATTTATTGAAATAGATTAATACGTTTCTACAAAGAATAACGTGGAATTCATTAAATGATCGATCCACTACCAAATTATGCTGTGCGAAGACAATATTTTTCGTTAAATACGGATGAAATTTCACTCCATTATGGACGACACTATAGTAGTCCGAAAAAGCCCTATTTCCACCAGCCTGTAAATAGTTACTCGTGTATTTCTTCATGTATTCTAATGGGAAAATACCATTCTTTGCACTTTTTAACACATTAGCATTAATGTCTGTTGCATATATTTTCGTTTTATCATAAAGACCCTCTTCTTGAAGTAACATTGCCATCGAATATACTTCTTCCCCAGTGGAACAGCCTGCATGCCAAATTCGAATCGAAGGATATGTGCGTAACATCGGAACTACTTTTTCTCTAAACTCTAAGAAAAATAATGGATCTCGAAACATCTCCGTTACATTAATAGAAAAATCAGCGAGTAATCGTTGTAAGCATTGCGGATCTCGTAACACTTTATCGAGCAAACTAGTAATGGTAGTAAGCTTCTCTGAATGAACTCGATGCCATATTCGTCTTTTCATCGAATTATAAGCATAATCACGATAATCAAAACCATACCATTCATAAAGAGCTTGCAACAGTAACTGAATCTCAATTTTTTCTAATTCTTCTGCTTCACTTATATTGGTATTCATCGTCTCTTCCATACTAGTTCCATTTCCCATCTTCATATAACCACACTTTGATCAATGATATAAGTTGATCAGGATCAATCGGCTTCACGATATAATCCGATGCGCCAACTTCCATACACTTTTCTCTATCTTCTTTCATCGCTTTTGCGGTTAATGCAATAACAGGTAAATTAACAAATGTAGAAATAGCTCGTAACCGCTGAATTGCTTCATACCCATCCATTTCTGGCATCATGATATCCATTAACACTAAATCAATATCCGGGTTCTTCTGTAATATTTCCAATCCTTCTTTACCATTCTCTGCAAAGGATATATCCACCCCATACAGCTCAAGTATGCTTGATAATGCATAAACGTTTCTCACATCATCATCTACTAGTAAAATTTTCTTGCCTTCCAGATTGGATAATTCCTCGACTTTTTTAGGTAGAGGATCTGGTTGTATTTGCTTATCGCTGTTTTTAAAGAATAATTCCAGCTCTGCTTTTAATCTTTGAGGTGAGCGTCCATCTTTGATGATAATCGTATGAGCATATTTATTAAGTTGTATTTCCTCTTTTAACGTTAAGTCACGACCAGTGTATATGAATACTCTCAGATCATTATTTAATTCCATTTCTTTTATTTTATCGAGTAATTCAAAACCGCTCGTATCGGACAAACCTAAGTCGAGAATGACACAATCAAATTGATGAAGTTTTAATTGCTCGATTGCTTCATGACCGGTAGAAACAGCAGTAATAACAATATCCATATCACCGATAAGTTCCATTAAGCTATTACGTTGTACTTTATCATCATCCACAATTAGCAAGCGTTTAATATCATTATCGATGTTATTAAATACAGCTCCTAGTTTTTGTTTCGGGGGTGCTGGTTTTTCTACGGTCTCTGAAGTTTCTATTGTTGTAGCTACTTCATTTATAGGGTGTACGAGTAAGTTATCTTTCTCTTCATAATCACCGACATAAAGTGTAAAAGTGGTCCCTCTTCCAATACTACTCTTAACCTCTAATGTACCATTTAATAATGCTGCTATTTCTCTACTGATAGATAGGCCTAAACCAGTACCTCCAAATTTGCGACTTGTCGTACCATCCGCTTGTTGAAATGCTTCAAAAATCAAATCGAGCTTATCACTCGCAATGCCTATACCAGTATCTTTTACTGCAAAAGCAAGTACAGATTGATTTTTTACTTTGGAATGTAGGGAAATCTCTAGCCTTACTTCCCCTTCTTTCGTAAATTTAAAAGCATTGGATAACAAGTTTTTTAATACTTGTTGAATACGTGTCATATCGCTATAAATATAAGTTGGTACATCCTCTTTTATTATGATTTGGAAATCGATTCCTTTTTGATCAGCGACTGGTCTAAAGTTATTTTTCACAAACTCAGTCATTTCTTTTATATGGACTTGAGTTGGATTTACTTCCATTTTCCCTGATTCAATTTTTGCTAAGTCCAAAATATCATTAATAAGAGCTAATAAGTCATTTCCAGAAGTATAGATCGTCTTAGAATATTCCACTTGTTTTGCAGAAAGATTACCATCTGCATTATCAGCTAATAATTTAGATAAGATTAATAAGCTATTAAGTGGAGTACGTAGTTCATGTGACATATTTGCCAAAAACTCAGATTTGTATTTGGAACTTAACGCTAGCTGCTTTGCCTTTTCTTCTAGCTCTGCTCTTGCTTTTTCTACTTCTCGATTCGTTTGTTCAAATCGTTTATTTTGTTCTTCTAAGCTCTTCGCCTTTTCTTCTAAATCAGCATTTGTTTGCTCCAATTCTTCCTGCTGAACTTGGAGCTTTTCTTCTGACTGACGTAAAGCTTGTGTTTGTTCTTCCAATTCTTCATTTGTTGCACGTAATTCTTCTTGCTGGGACTGTAATTCCTCTGATTGAGCCTGAACCTCTTCCATTAAAGTTTGGGACTCTTCTAAGAGCTTCGCTAATTGAATCCTACCCATGACACTTTCTAGTATTATACCTAAGTCACTCATTAGTTCTTCCAAGAAAGATTGCTGTGAAGGAGTAAAGGATTTAAATGAAGCTAATTCTAAGACTGCTTTTACGTCACCTTCAAAAATGATCGGCAGTACGTACACATTTACAGGTGCTGCTTCTCCTAAACCTGACGTTACACGAATATAGTCAGATGGGACTTCTGTTAGTATAATAGGTGACTTTTCTAGAACTGCTTGTCCTATTAAACCCTCTCCTAAACGGATAATATTCGTTACATGTTTTCTTTCTTTAAATGCATATGATCCTAGTAATTTATAGACTGGTTCTTGATCATTGACTATTTCTTTTACATAAAATACAGCTTGGTTAGCCTCCACTAATGGAACTACTTTCGATAAAAACGTAGTAGCTAATGTTTCTACATCATGAGTTCCACTAAGACTTGTAGTGATTTCAGCTAAATTAGCTTTACTCCATGTTAATTCTTGTTCCTTTGTCATTTGTTCTTCTAATGACATCGCCATTCTATTAAATGATTGAACAACATCACCAATTTCATCTGGTGAATCATCTTCAACCTTCGTACCTAAATCTGCTTTTCCGTTTGCAACGTTACTCATTGCTTGAGAAACCTTTTTCAGTCTCTCAGATATTTTCCAAAAGTTATTTGCTAGTAAAGCAATAATAAAAATAATAGCAACAGATAATATAAGTAAACTAATAATAATCTCTCTCTGGAAATCCTTCGTTAATGTATCAACGGAAGAATGCATGTTTGTTTCTAATACATCGGTAAAATCAGATGTAATGAGAAAAAATTCTTCATGCATCTCGATAGAGTTTTCCCCTATTAATACTAAAGCTTCATTATCTTTTCCAGCTAATGTTAACGTTAATACTTCATCCAAATAGTCATTATATCTATTGTTTGTGTCTCTTAATTTGAGAAGCCAGTTGCGATGGTCATCTGTAATGAGTTTTGACTCTAATAGTGCAATATTTTGCTTCACTGCCTCTTGTTTTTCTTGTAATGACTTGATTTCTTTTTTGATCGTCTCTTGATCATCAGATACTACTAAATTCCGTAAATGAATTGCTTCATCCTTAATATCACGATGGATACTTTCAGAAAGCACGGTTTTTTCATAATTTGCAAGTAAAGTCTCACTCATTTCTTTCAGCTTGGATATTTGAAAAAGGCTAATGACGATAAGAATTACTAGCAGAATGGGTAATGCGCTAAGTCCTAATAATAACTTAGTCTTTATTTTCATACTGTGTTCCCTTCATTCATATAAAGTTTTTATAGATTTTCACTTACTTCTTCTTTATCATCCATATACATTTGCAATACCATCGCCATTGCCTGCATACGATCATTTACATTTAACTTCTGGAAAATACGGGTAATATGATTTTTTACAGTGTGTTCACTAATATATAACTTTTCGGAGATTTCTTTATTGCTGAGCCCCTCTAAAATTAGTTTAAATACATCCATCTCCCGAGCAGAAACAGAATATAGCTTCTTCGTACGTTCTAAAGCTCCTTCAATCAGTTGCTGCTTTTGTATTTGAAAATCATCTACTTTATTTGTTACTTCCTTTAATGGGCTCCTAATATTTAGAAATTGTGGTTTTTCCTCTGACAAAACAAGATGAACCAATTGCTTCCCAGTCATAGGCTGACTAATTTTACTTCCTTGGATTTCATCACAATGTTCCTTCATTAATAATTTCAATTGTTCTTCCGTTTCTACACCGTCTGCAATTACATTCATTTTTAACTGATGGGCCATTGAAATAACACCAGATAATAACACTTGTAATTCGTATGAGGCACCTTCTGCAGTTAGTAACAATGATTTATCTAGCTTTAACGTATTTACCGCCAGCTCTCTAATATACTTTAACGATAAGTACCCTGCACCAAAATTATTAATCGTAATAGAAACACCACGTTCTCCCAATTGCTTTAACGCTTTTGCAATGATTGGTTCATTCTGTAAAACAATTGAATCTAACAATATAACTTCGAGTAATTTTGAACTTATTTCATATTTTTCTAGAAATTGAAATAAAGTTTCGACAAAATCGTTTTCGATAATTTGTAATGCAGTAAAATTAATAGCCACTCTTATCGGAGGTACATTTTGATGTTTCCATTCGACCATTTGCTGACCTAGAGTATCCAACATCCATTTTCCAATTTCAATAATATATCCTGTTTCTTCTGCTAACGGAGTAAATTCATCAGGTAAGATCGTTCCCCACTTCGGATGATTCCAGTGAACCAATACTTCCACACTTCTTACCAATCTAGTATTTAATTCTAAACGTGGCGTATAAACTAATGTAAACTCACTACGTTCCAATGCTTTTGGTAAATCACTTTGCAGCATAAATGAGCGATAAGAATGTACATTCATTCCAGAATGAAAAACTTTAAATGTATTCTTTCCAGAATCCTTCGCCCGATATAAAGCAGCGTTCGCATTTTTCATCAGAACAAAAGAATTGTCGCCATCATACGGAAAAATACTTAATCCAATACTTATCGTAATAAATAGCTCATACTTATCAATGATAAATGGCTTTTTAAAAGCGTCTATTAATTGTTCCGCAACATCTAGTGCTGCTTCCCGATCTGTATTAGGTAAAAGGATACTAAACGCACTTGAACCTAATCTTGCTACGATATCTGAAGCGCATGTACTCTCAAGGAGTCGCTTTGCTATTTCTTTCAGAACACGATCTCCAATAATGTAACCTAGGGAATCGTTTACATACTTAAACCTATCAACATCCAATTGCATAATCGCTAATGTTTGATTTTCATTTTTTGCAATCTCTAATCTGTTGGTAAATTCTTTATGAAACAATTGTTTATTAGGTAAATCAGTGATGGTATCATAGTACGCCAAATGCGTGACAAGTTCTTCATTCTTCTTTCTTACTGTAATGTCACGTAAAGTAATAGCAACAATCCATTCATTTTGAACTAATCTTCTTCCTATTTGGATTTCAACAGGGAAAATTGTCCTATCCTTACGTACCGCATCTACTAAAGTAATATTCTCAAGTCCCATTACATAATGGGACTCAATTATTTTGTTCATATATTGTTTCGATATTAGCGATGAGAATAATAATGAAATATGCTTTCCTATTAAACTACCCTCATCATATTGAAACATTTTATTCACAGCTGGATTTATCTTTAGTATCTGCCCCAGCTTGTCCAGAACGAGCATTGAGTCAATAGATGTTTCACTTATTACACTAGTTAACGCCTCAGACTTACGTAATTCAGAAGATATGATAGAAAGTTCCTTATTCATTTCCTCTAACTTTTCCGTTTTTCTTGTTAAGTCTTGAGCTTGTTGGATAAGTTGTTTTTTCATCATGTATATTTCGACAAATCCATCTACCTTTGCCTTTAAAATTAATGGATCAATCGGCTTTAAGATGTAATCAATTGCACCTACTGAATACCCCATAAAGATGTGTTCAGAATCCATATTATTCGCCGTAATAAATAATATTGGAATATGCTTTGTCTTCTCACGCGCTTTTATTATTTTTGCAGTTCTAAATCCATCCATCCCTGGCATTTGAACATCTAATAGAATTGCAGCGAAGTCATATTTTAATAAATATTTAAGTGCTTCCTCACCAGAGGTAGCTTTCATCAATCGGTAATCTTCTCTCTCAATGATAGCTTCTAATGCAATTAAATTTTCCGGTCTATCATCTACTAATAGAATATTAACTTTATCATCCATTAAAGTCCCTTCCCTTAATACGGACATATTTCTGTCATAATTCATACTTTAGAATAGCATAATAAGGGATCGTACATATATATTATTTTCATACTAATTTTTACCACAAGGTATTATTCTTTTTGTAGCTTTTTAATATAATCGATTTTATCGACAAGGATAAAATTACAGTTAGGTAATTTAGTAGTTTTTCTAAGTTGGACGGTAAGATTATTTAGTACCTTTATTAAATGGTCCCTATCTTGTTCTTCAATTTCCAGTTGCAATCCATACTGATAAATATCTTGCACTTCTTCCTTCCACACGATATATCCCGACAAAGTGATGGGCTCATTCAATATCTTCGTATCGAACTGAAAAAATATATCTGAACGTATCGGTAAGTGTATGTTAGAAAGAAATTTTAGGCCCCCCGGACCAATATTTTCGATTAAGACATCTGTTTTTCCTAATTTAACTTCTTTTCCTTTAATAGATGTTAACGTCATCTTTGCTTTTAAAGGATAATGTAAATCAATGCGAAAGTATTTCCGTTTGATTGGAACTCCTACCCTCTTGTGTTGACTTGGATCATGTAGTTTTAAAATAGATTCTGATTGTAACGCTTGAAATTCCTCAATAGTAACAGGTTTACTGTATATATATCCTTGAATTTCCTTACAACCGTGTTGTTTTAGAAAATCTAGTTGTACTTCTGTCTCGACACCCTCTGCCACAACATTCATCTTTAATTCCTTCGTCATATATAGCAACGTTTTTATAATAACTTCCACATCACAGGATTTCGCTATTTGTGAAATAAAAGATCGATCAATTTTAATCGTATCTATCGAGAAATCCTTAATATATGATAGTGACGAATAGCCTGTACCAAAATCATCTAATGCAATTTTTATTCCCAATCCTTTAATATATTTCAGCGCAGCTTCGACATCTTGCTCATATTGAATTAGTGTTCTTTCTGTAATCTCAAATTCTAATAAATTTGGATCAGTATTTGTTTTCCGTAAGATGTGAATTAACTTATCCTTCCAGTCATTTCTAAGAAATCGTTGTGCCGATATATTAATAGAAATTGGGATTGTAGTTATCTTCTTTTTCTCGCAAGATTGAATAAAGTGACATACTTCTTCTAATACCCAATCTCCAATTTCATTGATAAACCCTGAATCCTCTGCAATTGGAATAAATTCACTTGGAGAAACAAGTCCCCATACTGGGTGCTCCCAACGAACTAAAGCCTCTGCACTTATCAATTTACCTGTGAACGTATCAACACGAGGTTGTAGGTACACTACCAGTTCATTATTCTCAATAGACTTTCTCAAATCTCGGTCTAAATAGAAATTCTTATAGGAGTTAATATCCATCGTTGCGGAATAGATTTGGTACGTATTCTTCCCATTTTTCTTCGCACGGAAAAGAGCTACTTCTGCAGCTTTTACTAATTCATCCTTTGTTTGGCCATCTGCAGGGAAACTACTAATGCCAATACTTGTAGTAATCCGGAATTCGATATCTTCAACTACAAAATATTCATTTAAATCATCGAGAATCCAATTAGCAGTGAACTCAGGGTATTTAGCGTCTGAATAATTCCACAAAATAATTCCAAATTCATCCCCACCTACTCTTGCAAGTAGTGAATCTTTGTTTAGTAATTTTTTCATTCGTTGACTAAACTGCATGATTAATTTTTCCCCGATAACATGGCCAAGTGATTCATTGATTTGCCTAAAACGGTCCACATCTAAATACATCACAGTAAAATTCGCATCTTTCAAAGATGATTCCATAATCAATTCCTCAATTTTCCGATCAAAAAGAGTTCGATTTGGTAAATCCGTTACATGATCATGATGAATTAAATACTGTATTCTTTTCTCATATGCATGTTTCTGTTGTTCCGTTATTTTAAGTTTTTCCTTTATTTCCAAATACTCTGTTGTCTCTTCAGAAGAAGTTAGGTACTGCTCATCATCTTGTTTATTCTTTTTGTTTTTCAAAAACGGAAAATTAACCATTCCCATAACCTCTCTTCTTTCGTTACAAAATTATAATGGAATCTCCACCATTTTCTTTCACTTTATATAAGTTTTCATCTGCTGCTTTAAATAAGTTTTCTATTGTCGTCCCATCTCCTGGATAAAAGGATGCACCAATACTTGTTGTAATTGATAATGACTCCCCGTTAATCACCATTGGAGCATGTATTTTCTTAAAAATCTTATTGGATATATCGAATACCTCTTCCTTTTTATGTAATTCCGGAAGGATAATCGTAAATTCATCTCCACCTAACCTAGAGAGTGTATCCATGCTTCTGATAGAACTTCGAACACGCCTTGCAAATTCTTTTAAAACTTCATCTCCGATATCGTGACCGAGCGTATCATTGATTTGCTTAAACTTGTCACAATCCAACACTAATAATGCCGTTATATTCCCTGTTCTATCTGTTGTGTACATCGCTTGTTGAAGGCGATGAGTAAATAATCTTCTATTCGGGAGTCCCGTTAATGAATCATAAAAAGCCATTTTGGATAGCATTTCTTCTCTTCTTTTAAATGCTGAAACATCACCAGAAATAACAATTATTTTTTCAATTTCTCCATCCCCATCTAGTACAGGTATTATGTCAGAATGAAGCCACACTGGATAACCATCTTGATGGACACGCCTTAAGATAAAATCAAAGTATTCCTTTGTCTGTATCATATTAGAAAATTTTTGTTTTACGTCCGAAACATCCTCTTCATAAATTGTTTTAAAAAACGACTTCCCTACTACGTCTTGAATGTCGTAACCCAAAACAGCCTCTATTGCAGGAGAAACATACATAATTTCTCCTGATGGATCTAAAATTTTGATGATATCCATTGAATGTTCTGCGATAATTCGAAAACGTTCTTCACTTTCACGTATTTGTTTTTCTGCCAATTTTCTTTCTGTTACATCCTTAAACGTTACTAATACAAATTGCTCTCCATTTATTTTTACTGGAGCTGAAGTTGTATCTGCATAGATGACCTCACCTGCATAATTTACAAACCTCTCCTCTACCGTCTTACCGTTTAGGCCCTTATACATCGCATTCTCGATCCGCTCTACTACCTGTTGCCGATCTCTCATATCTACAAAGTCCAATACATGTTTTCCGATAACATGCTCTTCGTTTGTTTTTAACAAATGTAACGCTACTTCGTTGACATCATATATAATTCCATTTCGATGTAAGATGATAGCATCAGGAATAGCTCGGACAATTTTCCGATACTTTTCCTCACTTTCAACAAGTTGTTGTAATGGTTGCTTTTTCTCCTTAACAGGACGAAAAACCGCAATGATGTAAATATCGCTATCTAATTCAACAGGTGTTAATACTGTTTCTAATTCTGATTGGCCTTTATTTGTATCTATCACTTCTACAAACCTTTTTTCATCCGTACCATTGGCTGCTTGAGATAGATGGAATGTAAATGTGCTTCCTAGCTTTTCTTGTATTCCAGAAATGGATTGCCCAAATATACCCTCATCTTTTTGTAAGTAGTCTAATCCTCTTTTATTGACATATTCGATCGTAAAATTCCCAGTTTCCGCTTTTATGATAAAAAGTAAGTCTTGAATTGCATTGAATGCTTGTATAAAAAGTTGTAATGCATGTTGATTAACCATCGATAACACCACCGTTCACATAATTCGTAAGCAATTAGTAATTAATGTATCTTTATTATGCAATATTACCCATAAAAAACTTATCACCTATTCTTCTTATATAGGTTAAAAACACTAGGAGTTGATTCCTATTTTTTTAAAACCAATAGGAAGTGTAAAAAAAAGAAGAGTCCCACAAACCGTGGACTCTCCTAATTCCCTATATAATTTCCCCTATTTTCTTAATATTAATTCCCGCATCAGACAGCTCTGTACTTATTCTCTTGGCAAAGGTAAGTGCATTGGGCCCATCCCCATGTATACAAACTGTATGTGCTTCAATTCCTATCTCTTCACCTTGATTCGTTAATACCTTACCTTCCTGCACCATTCGAATTACTTGTGCAACTGCTACTCGTTCATCCACAATAAGTGCATTTGGTTGATTTCTGGGTGTTAATGTACCGTTATGTTGATATGTTCTATCAGCGAAAACTTCACTTGCAATTCGCAAGCCATATTTTCTTCCAGCCTTCAATAACTCACTATTCGCTAAACCAAATAAAATAATATCCATATCTACATCTACAATAGCTTTTGCAATCGCTTGAGCTAAGTCTTCGTTTCTTGCTGCCATATTATAAAGTGCTCCGTGGGGCTTTACATGTTGGATATTTCCACCCTCTGCTTTTACAAAAGCTGATAATGCACCTATCTGATATAAAACGAGGTTATATGCTTCATCCGGACTTATATCAATATTCCGTCTCCCAAATCCGACTAAATCTGGTAGTCCAGGATGAACACCAATTCCTACATTATGTTCTAAAGCAAGTTGTACCGTTTTTTTCATCGTTGCTGGATCACCAGCATGAAATCCACATGCGATATTAGCTGATGTCACAAACTTTAATATTTCTTCATCTTTACCTAATGAATACGCTCCAAAGCTTTCTCCCATATCACAATTAATATCGATAAAGTTCATACGATAACGCTCCTAAAAAATTGATTAACTCTTTTTTCATTACATGCTTCAAAATTTGTATTTCCCTTTCTCTTTCAATGAATAAGCGCTCTGCTTCCTCAAAGGATACTTCCTGAAAATAAATTTCCGAACCTATATTCATTTGGGCAAGTAACGGTAAATCAACCGCTATGACTTGACCGATCTTTGGATAACCCCCAGTTGTTTGATGATCTGCCATCAATATAATGGGGTTTCCGTTAGATGGGACTTGTATCGTTCCAAATGTAACAGCGGATGATACCATTTCCCCTTCTTTATGTAACTGAATACGATGTCCTTCTAATCGGTAGCCCATACGATCAGAGTCAGAACTCAAAATAAATGGTTTTGATAGAAGCAGCTCTTTACTTTTCTCTGTGAATAAATGATACTCGCTTCCTCGAACAATACGAATAAAGCTCGAGGATTCGTATGGTGGTTTTATTTGACTAGAAATAAATTTCGGAAACGATATATATGACTGATCAATATCGATGGCTTTTTGCATAGGGTCTTTTATCTGTATAACATCACCAGATAAAAGTTTCCTTCCCATAAAACCACCGATACCTGCACGTAAATAAGTAGAGCGACTACCCATGACAACCGGAACATCCAATCCACCAGCTACCGCTAAATAAGCGCGAATTTGCTTTCTCGCTCCACCCATTTTTAACGTAGTCCCTTTTTTGATGAAAACTGGTCGCCATTGGGGCACTAGTTCACCGTCAATCGTAGGTGAAAAGTCTCCACCACAAATGGCAACTAGTGTATTACAATTAAATCGTATCGTTGTTCCAATTAATGTCATTTCTATTGCTGCTTCGTTCTCTTCATTCCCAACTAAAATATTGGCTGTTCTTAATGCAAATTCGTCCATTGCCCCACTTTTGATAACACCAAATTGCTGGTAACCTATTCTGCCAAGGTCCTGAATAGTGGAAAGAACCCCTGGTTTAATTATTTCGATACTCACCATTCCACCCCCGCTAATTGTTCATATTCTTTACGAGAGATTGGCTTAAAGGTAATATAGTTCCCTGTTTGCAAAAGTGTAGGTGGTGTTTTATGAGGATCAAATAATTTTACAGGTGTTCTGCCAATTATTTGCCAACCTCCTGGAGACTCAATTGGATACACTCCTGTTTGATTTCCAGCAATCCCAACAGAACCTGCAGGTATTTTCACCCTTGGTGATTGTCTACGAGGTATTGCAATTTCCTCATTCAGTCCTCCCAAATATGGAAATCCTGGTGCGAAACCAATCATATGAACTAAATACTTCGGTTTCGAGTGAATATGGATTACCTGTTCAGGTGTTAAGTGATGATGGTTTGCTACTATTTCTAAGTCAGGACCAAAGCTTCCCCCATAACATACAGGAATCTCTATGACTTTCTTCTTTTCCTCTTCTGTTTCCTTCATATTTGTCAAAAGTTCTTTTAGAATTGCTTTCATTACTTCATATCCAGATGTGACAATGTATGAACTAATTTGTTGAAAAGCCATGTAACAGTCATAGTAGATAGTTACATTTGTATAAGCTGGTACAAATCCTTTTATTATGTTTAATTTATTGTTTTGTAGGTATGTACAGAATGCATGTACTTTTTTATGTGTCTCTTCATCTACTGTTGTACCAAAATCAACTACAATTGTAGTTTCACTTAATGGATAAATTCTTTCATATGTAATGATGAGTACTCACACCCTCTTCAATTAATACATAACTTTCCTAATTATAACATTTTTCAAATATCAACTTTTAAATATGATCGTTATACATAGAATTCCGATGCTAAATCATGTAGAATATAGCATATATTTAGAGTACCAAAATAATAGATTAATATAACATGTTAAGGAGGAGATTTAATGGGTCATTCGCTCGCGAAGGAAGCTCCTCTACAAGAAGAGAGTTCCGAACGAATATGGACAAAAGATTTCATACTAATTGTTATGTCCAATTTCTTTATTTTTCTCGGTTTTCAAATGACATTGCCAACGCTCCCACTTTTCGTTGAAAAACTTGGTGGCAATGATCAGCTTATCGGAATAGTCGTTGGAATTTTCACCTTCTCCGCGCTTTTAATTAGACCGTTTGCTGGTCACGCATTAGAAACAAAGGGTAGACGTTTTATATACTTAACTGGTTTAGGTATCTTTGTTTTGTCTGTGAGCTCATTTGGATTTGCTGCTAGTCTCATATTTTTATTTCTTATGAGGATTATTCAAGGAGTTGGTTGGGGCTTTTCCACAACAGCTTCAGGGACAATCGCTACAGATCTCATCCCGGCAAAACGTCGTGGCGAAGGAATGGGCTATTACGGTTTATCGGGAAATTTAGCGTTAGCATTTGGACCTTCACTTGGTCTAGCTTTAATGGGAATTATTTCGTTTAAACAATTATTTATTATTGTAGGAATTCTTGG
Source organism: Lederbergia graminis (assembly GCF_042655485.1). Classification (NCBI taxonomy): domain Bacteria; kingdom Bacillati; phylum Bacillota; class Bacilli; order Caryophanales; family Bacillaceae; genus Lederbergia; species Lederbergia graminis. Next base: position 319,500 of record NZ_JBHSMC010000014.1, on the reverse strand, counting down.
ATTAACATCGTTATTATTAGCATCTAAAATTCGCTATAAACAAGTAGAGAAACGAACGATTCCACATAAAAAGTGGGATGTATATGAAAAGTCAGCATTACCACCATCTATCCTACTATTTTTTATAACGGTTACATTTGGTGGAATTGCAACATTTCTTCCTATCTACTCAGCGCAAAAAGGTGTAGATGGAATAGAGATATATTTTCTCCTATATGCACTAGCTTTAATGATTTCACGTACATTTGCTGGAAAAATTTACGACCAAAAAGGCCATCTATATGTATTTATACCAGGAACTTTGATGATATTTATATCGATGATGCTTTTATCATGGTTACCAAATAGCATAACGCTTTTTGCAGCAGCGATATTGTATGGACTTGGCTTCGGAACGGTGCAACCAGCATTACAAGCTTGGTCTGTTAAAGATTCTCCGATGAACCGGCGTGGAATGGCCAATGCCACATTTTTCTCCTTCTTTGATCTCGGGGTGGGAATCGGAGCAATACTTTTCGGTCAAATAGCCCACTCATTCGGCTACCATACGATTTATGGCATATCTGCCCTATCTGTATGTATTTCCATGTTAATTTATATTTTTATCGTGATAAACGATAAATTTAAAAAAGCTACATAGTTTGAAGTAACCTGCCCTGAACATCAAGATTCAGGGTATTTCTTTTTGTTGAATTATTTATGGACCTCTGACAGTTGGATTCTCACGACCTGTTAACATTAGGGATAAAATTGATGTGATAGAACTGCTCTTGACTGATTCTTCTGCATCATAAACTTGAATCGGTCGTGACTGCTCCTCTCTCAACCAGTTCTGCTCCATCTTTTATTCAAAGCTGTCGTGAGAACGGTTCTCTCGACTTATTCATCTGCATCAACTACTTAAATCCGTCGTGACGGCTCCTCTCTCAACAGGTTGTGCACCATCTCATTCAAAAATGTCGTGAGAACGGTTCTCTCAACCATTCTCACTCCAACATCCACTTGAATCCGTCGTGACTGCTCTGCTCTCAACCGGTTCTGCACCATCTTTCATTCAAAAATGTCGTGAGAACGGTTCTCTCAACCATTCTCACCCCAACATCCGATTGAATCCGTCGTGACAATCACGCTCTCGACCGATTCATCTTCATTTTTAACACGAATCGGTCGTGAGTGCTCCTCTCTCAACTGATTCCGCTCCATCTTTCATTCAAAGATGTCGTGATAACGGTTCTCTCAACCATTCTCACTCCAACATCCACTTGAATCTGTCGTGATAAACGTTCTCTCGACTATTCTTACTTCATCATCAGCATAAAACCGTCGTGACAACCATGCTCTCGACCAGTCCATCTTCATTTTCAACACTTATCTGTCGTGACTGCTCCTCTCTCAACCGGTTCTGCACCATCTTTCATTCAAAAATGTCGTGATAACGGTTCTCTCAACTATTCTCACTCCAACATCCGATTGAATCCGTCGTGACAATCACGCTCTCGACCGATTCATCTTCATTTTTAACACGAATCGGTCGTGAGTGCTCCTCTCTCAACCTTTTCCACTGCATTATCCACTTAAATCCGTCATGACACCCATACTCTCCACCATCCCCTCTCCATCATCCACACAAATCTGTCCAGATCCCTCTCCCCAAATGACGAATGAGCAAATTATTTAGCTATTATCCATGGATAATTACTTTTACTGGTATTTTTAGTGCTAAAATAATCATATAAATAGCAATGGTGCTCCGGATTTTTATTACGAAAGCGAGGAGATGGAATTGTATTATTCACCTGGATTTAGGACGAATGAAAATACGAATAAAAGAAGACGAAATATTATTAGAGTAATCGGCGAAGGTTCCGTAACGGTTCAACCTGATATAGCAAAAATAACACTAGGTGCTGCAACAGAAAATAAGGTGCTAGCAACAGCACAACAGGAAAATGCTAACATTATTACAAATATCAAAAATGAATTAAAGAAAATTGGTATCCCCGAGGATAGCATGCAAACAATTGATTATTCCATCTATCCTCTTTATGATTTTAGTGACGGTAAACAAGTTTTCAGTAATTATAAAGTAGAACATGTTCTCCTCATCACCGTAGCAGATATTAATAATACTGGTCTTGTTGTCGATACTGCTGTCAATAATGGTGCCAATATTGTAAGAGGGATTACCTTCGACACTTCCGAATATAGCAAATACTATCAACAAGCACTTTCTTTAGCGGTGTTAAATGCTGGTCAAAAGGCTGAAACCATCGCCAACACATTAAAAGTTCCATTAATAAAGGAACCAACGTTAGTTGCAGAAAATACTCGTGAAAGTGGCGGTCCTATTCCTTTCCAACCAGTAGCAATGGTAAAGAGTGAAGCAAGTACACCAATCCAATCTAGTTCGATGGAAATTAAGAGTGAAGTAACAGCCGAATTTTCTTACTAACCGATATTATAATTGGGTGCGTTATCATTTAAATTGTTGGAATATTCGTGGTGTTATTTGAGTAATTTCATGATATAATTAGCAAATATTCAAAAGTTTAACGGAGGAAGTGGATGACGCCATGAACGATACAAAAGAAAAGACAGTTCATGTGGAGGATATACTCATTGCATATCAACAATTAAAAGATGTAGTGGCACATACGCCTTTGCAGAAGAATGAGCGACTATCTGAAAAATATGGCTGTCACGTATACATTAAAAGAGAAGACTTGCAACACGTACGTTCTTTCAAACTACGTGGTGCTTATTATAAAATTAAAACGATCGAAAATGCTGCCCGTGAAAAAGGGGTAGTTTGCGCAAGTGCTGGGAACCATGCTCAAGGGGTTGCCTTCGCGTGTGCGGACCTTGGTATTAATGGTAAAATTTTCATGCCACAAACAACACCTAAGCAGAAAATAGATCAAGTGAAAATGTTCGGTCGCAATTTTGTAGAGATAGCTTTAGTTGGCGATACTTTCGATGACTCTTCAGAAAGTGCGATTAACTATGCTCAGGAAAACGATAAGATTTTCATTCATCCGTTCGATGACCATGATATTATATCTGGTCAAGGTACAGTTGCAGTTGAAATTATGAACGATCTTGAAGAACCAGTTGATTTCGTCTTTGCTAGCATTGGTGGAGGCGGACTTGTCGCAGGATTAAGTGCATATATTAAAAACGTGTCTCCTCATACAAAGATGATAGGTGTGGAGCCAGAGGGTGCTGCAAGTATGAAAGCAGCAATCAAAAACAATGGTGTGATTGCGCTCGAAACAATTGATAAATTTGTGGATGGAGCTGCAGTAAAATGTGTCGGTAAGAAAACATATGAGCTTTGCAGCAAATATGTGGATGATATTATACCTGTACCAGAAGGCAAAGTATGTACATCTATCTTAGATTTATATAACCAACACGCAATCATTGCCGAACCAGCTGGTGCATTACCAATAGCAGCACTGGATTTTTATAAAGAAGAAATTAAAGGCAAATCGGTTATTTGTGTTGTCAGTGGTGGGAATAACGACATTGGCCGCATGCAAGAAATTAAAGAGAAGTCTTTAATTTACGAAGGATTACTATACTACTTCATTATTAATTTCCCACAACGTGCTGGTGCACTTCGTGAATTTCTCGATAATGTCTTAGGACCTGATGATGATATTACGACATTTGAGTATACGAAGAAAAACAACAAAGAAAGTGGTCCTGGACTTGTTGGTATCGAGCTGAAACGTAAGGAAGACTATGCAGGTCTGATTGAACGTATGGAACAAAAAGGCTTCCCATACACAGAAATCAATAATGATAGTACGCTATTCCATTTATTAATATAAACATTCAAAAACCAAGGTCAGATAGCGACCTTGGTTTTTCGTTTAGTTTAATATTAACTCGTAATCTACTGGAGCTTTTATTTCGATTTCAACTTCCTCTGGTGCATCCACATGTAATGTAAATTGCTTATCGTTCTTTCTCCACTCGACCTGAACAACACCACCGTTTGGTAATGGAACTGCCCCTTTTGCCCAATCTAAGTCACCTGGTTGTGGATTGATGATTACCTTTTTCCATCCAGGAGCTGCACTACTAACACCTAAGACATATTTTCCAAGAAAATATCCTGGTGCTGCAGACCATGCATGGCAATGACTTCTCGTTAAGTTCCTCGGATCTATTTCATCCCCAATTCGTTGCGGGTACATCTCCCAACAGGTCGTTGCTCCATACTCAATCATGACACCATAATTTTTGCGAATGTCGTCGAGCATAAAGCTATGTTTTCCTGCCTTCGTTAGTGCCTCATAATAGAAGAAAGAAATAAACGGACTACCAATTTGAACAAAGTCGCTTGGTGGATTCACTAAGTAATTTTCAATGATTTTCTTGCGCTCTCCATCTGTTATGTCACATACATACGCAACGACCTGTGTTTGCATACTGTACGTTTCTGACAACTCCCCATTCCTCTTTATGCAATCGGAATACGCATTTTTTTCATTTGACCATAACGCTTTATTAATTGCAGCTTTGAGAGAACTATATGCTTGTTCATAATCTACCTTTGCTTGTAAATCACCTGCTATGTCTGCTAAGGTACTTGCTTCTTTTAACGTTTTTGCTAGAAACATATTTTGATGTGTGACAACACCTTCATTCGGTTGATCCATCGGTGCCCAATCAAGCAAATTCCATGCAGATATGGAGAAAAGATCATCCTTATTTAGATGAGTTAAATAATAATCCAACGTATATTTCACCTTTGGCCACATATCCTGCACAAAATCGATGTCCTCTGTTTGATCATAGTACTCCTTACATGCAATCGCCCAGAAAAACGTCCAGTTCGGGATGACATTATTCCATCCGCTCGGCACTTGACTCATATATAGTGGAGTCACTTCTTTGGATGGAGGTACAAGTTTCAAGCAACGTTTCACAATATCTAGCGATCCAAATAAATAATAATTGATGAGCGCTTCATTCCTACTGTCTCCAACCCAATAGGTTTGTTCAAATGTTGGACAATCGACAAACGTATCTTCCATACAAAGTTTTGTTGTATGCCTACTAATCTCCCAAATATCATTTAAAAGTGGATCTGAGCTAACAAATTGGCCAATTTCCGATACAGGATAATTACTTTGTATCATCCGCAAACGATGAATTTTCACCGGACTATTCATATTTCGAACTGTTACCATGACATAGCGAAGTCCTCTGCGTACATTCGATATGTATTTCTGATAACCATTTCGAGTTACATAGCGTAATGTATTATCCATTCGATACATTTCTTGACGGTAATCCCCATTCATATATTCAAAACCATAAAAATCTACCACGGTACCGGCTGCAGCTTCTATTTCAAATTCAAGAAAGCCAGAATACTCCTTCCCAAAATCGACGATGAATTGTGTGTCGTAATCCTCGTATTTTGGAACGATTGCTGGTGTTGCTGCCGTTGCAATCGCTTCGTTAAAACTTGTTGGCACGGGAGTCGCGATTTCTTCTCGATTCCAAATCGAATGTGCGAACACATCCGCCCTACTCACCAAAGGAAGCGGAATCGGCCTTATCCATTCTTTGAATCTATCTAACTCATGGATAGACGATATAGTCAATACTCCTTGGAAATCTCTCACAATAGGGTCGTTTGAATTTGGATCCCTAAACTTTTCAAAAGGATTACGATGTGGTTCATCATTAATGTATTCCTTCGTCATAAATGGTCCAATTGTAATGAATGGCGATTCATGTTCAATCGGCGAGACAATTTCAACGTTAGCCTCACTATCTATTCCCATATGGAAGCCATCTCCATGATCAATATCCGTTACATCCATCATGAAAAGGTGGTCTCCTGCAGTTAATTCCAATTCTAAGTATTTTTCTTGACCTTTTGCTAGGAACTGATGTGGGTGATAATGCTTCCCATCAATACTGCATAAACCAAAGTTGCGAGTAGAATAAACAAACCCAAGCATCACTTTTGCAGTAGATTCCATCCGAATAATTGTTGCAATATAGCCGACAAAGCCAACCTTGTTCGCATGATTGGTACTTTCAAGCTGCATATGATTTCTAAGCTCAATATTCGTCGACCAAGTAATCCCTTTTACTTTTTTCAAAGAAGTAACTCGTGTAGGTTGAATTGGCTCCTCTGTTAAAAAAGGGATTTCACTTGGTACTAGCGATGTCCACGGTTCCATTCCAACACTACCAATTTCTACAGCTTGCTCCCATCTTATATCGTCATAGTTAACCTCCACCCATTCTGCTTCTATTAATCTACCATCTATATTTTCCGTGAAAGGAAGCTGACAGGAAATTCTTGGTGACCTAGTATCTTGAGCTTGGTATTGAGCTGTCTTCCAACTATTATCGGAACGCACGGACTGCAACACTTTATCATTTTGCAGGATATCTAATTGGGCAAGCAGTCCACCCCGCCCTCTTACATAACAAAAGTTGGTAGTTCCAAAATGCATCACAAGAACGGAGATTACATTCTCCTGTCCTGCTTTTAATAAATGTCCTACTTCATATGTATCAAAAGCTTGCTCACTCGGCCAAGAACGTACAGGTCCTCTCCCCACTTGCTTCCCATTAATATATAATACATAACGTGAATCTGCAGTAATAGAAAGTTTTGCACTCCCCCACTCTCTACTTGTGATGTCGAATCTTTTCCTAAACATCCACCACTGATTTCGCGGACTTTCTTCACCCTCATTCCAAATCCACTTCGCCTGCCAATCTATCAAACTCACCACTCCCTTTTACTGGAATTGTAACCGATTACACCCAATAAGACAAGTTCCATAAATAGTACTTACTTACTCCCTTCATTCAATCTCTTCATCTTAAATGGAATGGAAACACTGACCTTGTTTTCAAGCATTCTCAATATTAATATAGTATGATAAAAAGAAAAAAGGTTGGGGTATATAATGCAAGCTTTGTTAGTTATTGATGTTCAAAATGGAATTGTCGAATTTGATAACTTCGACGAGGAATTAACTCTTATTCAAAATGTAATAAAAGATTTCAAGAAAAAAGAGTTGCCCGTCATTTTTATTAGACACTTTGACGACGCAGAAGAAAGTCCACTCTTTCGAGGATCTAGAGGTTCAGAACTACATGAATCTGTAAAAGAGTATGCTGATTGTGTTATTGAAAAACAAACTCCTAGTTCTTTTTACAAAACCGATTTAGCTGAAAAATTAAAGGAGCTTGGTGTCGATCATCTGTTCATTACTGGTTTTAATACCGAGTTTTGTTGTATGTTTACAGCAATAGCAGCTTATGATAGAGGGTATGAAGTGACTTTTATCGAAAATGCGACAGGAACAGTAAATAATGAAGAATCATATGAAATGCCTGGACTCGATATCCGTGATTTTCTGGGCACTGTATTACATTGGTCAGAAGTAATAGAAGTATTAGATTATGATGAGTACGTAGAAGCATATTCCACATCAGAATGAAGGATTTGATTTTTTGAAGCAAATATATAGTGAGATTATTCAATTTCGTGGCAATCATTATGATTTCGGCTACATGCAAGGGGAAAAATTAAGAAACTCACTAACTGTAAAGAATCGAGAAATACAGTGGAAGGTGAGAAAACCGCGATTTACAATCAAAGTGGAGGAAGTCAAACAAGCAATTCTTCCATTTGCACCAGGTGTATGGGATGAATTATTAGGCATCCAAGCAGCTCTTGAATGGCCAATGGAGCGAGTGCTTCAAGAATTCGGCGGATACCGTCTTGATTATGTAAAATCAGGGTGTTCCATTGTAACAGGAGATCACTACTTAATACGAAATTATGATTATCACCCAAAAACATATGAGGGTCGCTATGTTTTTTATCAACCAACTGATCAAGGATATGCCATTATAGGACCAAGCCAAAGAGCTACTGGAAGAATGGATGGCATGAATGAAAAAGGCCTTGCAGTTGGCTATAACTTCATGCATCGTAAAAATCCTGGGGATGGATTTATTTGTTGTATGATTGGCCGCTTGATTTTGGAATCTTGTGCAGATGCAAGAGAAGCTGTGTCAATGTTAAAAGAAATACCTCATCGACACTCCTTTAGTTATATCGTGTATGATAAGCATGGGGAGACATTTATTGTAGAGACGTCTCCACGTGCTGTGGAGGTTCGCCAAGCAAATGCATGCACGAACCACTTTGAGATAATGACTCATGAAAACCGTAACCATCTTGTGGATTCGAAACGACGCCTTGCAATTATCGAGGAGAATCGTCAGCAGCTCAATGCAAAAGCAGCCTTTCGACTCCTAAACGATAGCGATAAAGGTATCTTCTCCACCCTGTATGGAAGTTGGGCCGGAACAATTCATACGACCGCTTATCTCCCAAGAGAAATGAAGGCATGGATTGCACTTGGGGGAGACAGAGAACCGATTGTATTCGATTTTGCAAAATGGTTAAGTGGTATCGATATCGAAGAAGAGCGAATTTATGGTGAAGTCAACACCGACATTCCCTTCGTACATATGGATGAAGACGCCCATTGGTCACGAAGATAATCAACTAACATGAGATAGCCTAGGCAATGGCTATCTTTTTTTTGCTCTGTTAAAGTTCATTGTTGTTAACAACTTAGTTGATTGTAGCGGATGTACACGAGACTCCTGCGGGAACAGCACGAAATCAACAACAGAGTTTAACAGAGCTTTATTTTTTAAAAATAAATGAGTCATTATTTAACTGACTCACGTCTAATTTCATGAAAGGGGGATTCCAATGTGATCAACTTAGAAGTCGATGATAATGATGAAGTATCAAAAGAGATACTTTTAAATAAACTCATGGATGAATACGGAAATGATTTAAAAAGAATTGCCTATTTATATGTAAAAGATCACGCTCAATGCGAGGACATACTTCAAGAAGTATTCATCTCTTGTTATAAACAACTCGATAATTTCCGGGGCGAATCAAGTTACAAAACATGGCTAATCCGGATCACCATTAATAAGTGTAAAGATTACCAACGTAAATGGAGTTTTCGCAATATCGTGTATAAACCGTTAATTGAACCTTTCGTTAATGGAAAATCTGGTTCAGCAGAGTCTTTAGTTATCCAAAAAGAAAATAACAGCTATTTAATTGTTTGCATCACAAGCCTTCCACCAAAGTACAAAGAAATCCTCATCCTATTCTACTACCAGAATATGACGATGAAGGAAATCAGCGAAATTACCAAATTGAATATCAATACAGTAAAGTCTAGACTGGCACGCGGAAAAAAACTACTAAAGGAAAAAATGGAAGGAGGCAGAAATCATGGATGAATTTGATAAGCAAATAAAGAATGAACTAGATGATTTCCTAACGAGCAAAATTCACATGACAAATCGAGAAAAAAACAAAGTTAAAAGTACAATAGCGAGAAGGCAAAAGAAGTCAAATAAATTTTTGTACTACTTCTCCACATTAGCCTGTGTTGGATTATTGGTGTTCTTTTCAATTTACGCTATTGGTAATTACGACTCACTAACTAATTCTAATCCCAACAACAGTAACACCCCACCTGACAAACAAACAGCAAATGAAGTTGATTTAAAGAAATTCTTTCTACCTGATCAATCTATCGCCGAATTTAAAGGAGAAGGGAATGAATTTGCAGAGTACACAACACTAACAAAGTGGATTTCAGAACAATATGTATTGGTTCATGAAGCAAATGGTGGGACTTCAATCCAACGTATATTTCGTATAGATGATAATAAAATTGAAGTTATACAAGAGAAGGGAGAAGTTTATGAAATTGTCCCCCCTACTCTATCCGAACTTAACAAAATGAAGCCCTTATATACTCATTTAGAACAGCCTCTCGCGAAAGGTGCAATGTTTGATGGTTGGGAAATTATTCATACAGATGCAAAGCTTACTACTCCTTATAAAGAATTCTCCGGTGTAATAGTTATTGAGAAGGAAGAAGAAGGTGGTAGTATCACACGTAAGTACTTTGCTCAAAATTATGGAGAAATAAAAAGGGAAATTGTCATAAAAGATGGAGACCAAGAATCTATTATAACTTCCTCATTGGCAGATGTTAATGGAGAAGCATTACATGTAACTGGGTATATCCTTCATATAGAAGCAGATAGAGTATTATTAGCTCAAAATATGACATTAGAGGAATATCATCAATTAAAAGATTTATCTTTAACAGAGCTCTTGAGTTTAGAGAGCATACCTCAACTCATTTACTTGGATTATGAAGATGCAAACAACTTTGATAAAGGAGACTATGTCACTGCAACGATATCAGGTGGGATAGATACTTCACTTCCTGCACAAGCTGGTGCTAGTAAAATCGAAAAATTAGATTCTTTTGATCCTATTAGTATCATTAAAGGTTACTCACAAGCAGTAGAAAAAGTGATGTTTGCAAAATTAGATGATTATAATAAGTTTATTGATTATGCCAACATGGCGGAGGCAGTTGCCGAATTTACTCCATATATGGATGAATCAGAAATTGAAAGTTTCTTAGAACGACATTTTATCTATGAGCAGGAGGATGGCTTGTATATCTATGGTAGTGATTATATCCCAATGACCTTCCAAGAAGATGTACCTTATTCTCTTAACAAAGATTCAGATACTCAATACACACTAACCCAAGTACAATATTCTGAATTTCACGAAAGCGAACGCACCCTCACAGTCACCTTCCATAAAAAAGGCGACAAATGGGTAATGTCTCCTCCAAAAGAATAAAGTTATGAAATAAAAAAGCATGAGACAAATTGAATATGAAGGAAATCAATATCCGAACTATCTTATACCCCATGGTAGTTCGGATATTTAACATGAATATTTTACAAAAAAACTGTAACTAGGTTATCCTTGAAGCTCATCAGCCGCCCACGGAAAGCGAAGTGTATTGTCGAAGCGGGTATAGTTGCACTTGCAAAAATAGTAATAACTTAGCTTTTTTAAAATTTCACCTCATAAAAATTCAACTCATTTTCGACTGTAAATCCAACAGCTTGATATAAATGAATCGCCTGCGAGTTTTCACTATTCACCGTCAATCGGATTTCCTCTATAAAATCCTTTGAAAGTAACCAATGAAGTGCATGCTGAAGTAATTTCTTACCTATTCCTCTACCGCGCCACCCTTCATTTACCGCAAAAAACTCGATCGACCCTTCGCCAAATAACGGTTGTGACTCCACATAAATATAGCCAATGACCGTATCATTCTCTTTATATACGAACACTCTATTATCATCATTCATTCGCTGTACAATTTTTTCACCATCATAATACCCCTTCGGAAAAGCGATATCATGTATCTTTATCATGGTAGAATATTCTGTTTCGGTTATTTCTGTAATAAACGGTACCTTCTCAGGAACTCCATTAACTTCTTTTTGATAGAGAAGAATCGTATGTCTATCTGTCTTCTCATTAAAAGCACAAGATAATGCACGTGAGAATTCATTCACATTAACATTCAATTTATTTACGAAAAGACTCACACTATCCATCTCACTAGGAATCATTTTTATCAAATCATTCCACATATTTTTAGCAATTCCTTGCCAATCATCATGTGTAATTAAAGGGCCCCATATTTCTCCATGATGATTATCAAGATCCGCTTCAAATCCAATTACTCCTATTAAACTATCATCCTCATAAGCTAGCAGAAAACAATCTTGAAACGGGATATCTGTCATTTCTTCCTTTAAATAATGCAATATTTCTTCTTCATCCGTACCACAATAACCAATATGATGGTTTTTCAACTTATTCACTCTTGCAATAAATCTTGCTATTTCTGTTTCACTTTGTTTCTCTGCTCTTTTAATATGTATCATTGAACTACCCCTTTACAAAAAAAGCTGTACGTCAGCAATCACTGCTTCCGTACAGCCTCGTTATTATTTTCCTTCTTCCTCAACCTTTTCTTTATGCTGCATATAGTATCTACGCCCTAGCAATGTTTGGAAAATCAAGAAGATACCGCCGACTGCCCAGTATAGTGGTAACGCAGCTGGTGCTGAGAAAGATATGACCATGATCATAATTGGCGAAATAAGCATGATAATACGCATTTGTTTCTTTTGGGCATCTGGAACTGTTGCCATTGAAACTTGCGCCTGAATAAAGTAGATGAGACCTGCAATAATCATCATCGCGAAGTCGGATTGTCCTAGATCAAACCATAGGAATGAATGTGTCGCCATATCCTCGGAACTTCTAATTGCATAATATAAGCCCAATAGTATTGGCATTTGAATCAACATTGGTAAACAACCCATGTTTAATGGATTTACATTGTGTTTTTGATACAGCATCATCATTTCCTGTTGGATTTTCTGTTTTTCCTCAGGAGTCTTCGCTTCTTTCGCACGCTTTTGAATTTCTTCCATTTCTGGTTTCATTTTTTCCATGTTAACTTTCATCAATTGCTGATTTTTATATGTTTTCAACATGAATGGTAGAAGAACTAAACGAATCAACAATGTAATAATGATTAAAGCCATTCCATAATTTCCACCAAGTAAGGAACCAATCTCATGTATCAACCAAGAAAATGGTTTTACGAATGTGTTATAGAAAAAACCTGTTTGATTTTCAACACCAGAACAGCCACCTAGTAGAACTGCTGTGACTAGTAGTAATGACAATAATAATAATTTCTTCTTCAATGATTTCACCCTTCTAATTTAAAATTTGATGATTAAATTAGAAGATGGTGCGGACCTTCTACTTCATCTGGACATTCTTTACGTTTCACCGTTTTGAAAAATGGGTGTCTAATATGAAGTGGTCTTTCATTATCTATGCAATCATTTACTTCGACATTATTTATATGAATACTGTTGTCTAGTTTACTATGTGTTTGAAAATATCCTGACAATGAGAATAGCTGCCACCCAGAGATCCAAATTACTGCAATAGTAAGTGGAACAACCCATTCTGCATATGAATCTTGAAGTAAAAGTTCAAGCATGTTATACACCTAATTTCCTCTCAATACTTAAAGTATAGATGTATTTACTATAATTGTAAAAGCTTTTCTATTCGTTCATTCGTGGAAAGTATACACATTTTTGCTAAAAACTAATTAGGTTCTACATGAACATGAACTTCATAGACATGATGTTTTTCCTTCAATTCATCTTCCACTTGTTCGGAAATATCATGGGCCGCTCCTATTGCCATATCAGAGTTTACAGTAATAACAACATCGACAACGGCATTGTTACCATATTTCCTACCCCTAATATTTCTTACATCTTTTACACCTTTAATTTCGAGAATCGCTTCTTTATAAATTTCTAGTTTTTCTTCATTAAATCCATCTGTAAGGTCATGGGAGGCTTCTCTAAAAATATCGTAACCTGTTTTACAAATTAAAAGTCCAACTGCTACTGCAGTTACTGGGTCTAACCAAGAAAGATTAAATTGGGAGCCAATGATCCCAATAGCTGTTCCCACACTTACCCATGCATCTGATAAATTATCCTTAGCTGCAGCCTGTACTGCCTGACTCTTTATTTTCCTGCCCAAATTTCGATTATAACGATAGACAAAATACATGACGACAGCACAAAAAAGTCCTGTCCATGCTGATATTAAATCAGGTGAAGCATGATTATTATTTGCAATAGATGTTATGGCTTCCCTTAACACTTGAAGCCCTACTGCGAACATAATAATAGAAGCAACCATGGATGCCACTGTTTCGGCTTTCCAGTGACCATATGGATGATCCTTATCTGCTGGCTTTCTTGAAACTTTTAGCCCAATTAACACTGCGACAGAAGCAATAATATCAGTGGCATTATTTAATCCGTCTGCTTGTAATGCTTCGGAACCAGTCATGTTTCCTACAAATAGCTTTAAAGCAGACAAAACTAAATAAGCAACGATGCTTATTATCGCTCCACGCTCTCCCTTTTTTATGTTTTTGTATTTTTCTTGTTCCATAACTACCTCCACGAATTGCTATGTAACCATCATATCAACTCGCTTATATGTGGGTCTAGAGCAACGTTGTTTCACGCATTTAGGTTTGTAAGAGAGATACAATAGTGTTTCCTGTAGGAAAAACTTTACAATAAAAAGACTGCCGATATGGACAGCCTTCATTAGCATATATATTTTTACAGAAAAATATACAGTTAGTCTTCATTCAATTGTGTTTTTGCTAAATATAATGCACCTTTAATAGCAGACAATCCCTCTATACCGGGTGTCACAATATATTCCGCAATATCGTCTTCTAACTGCGGGAAAGATAAATAGTTACGGTTAAATTCTTGAACATATTTATGAATAATCGGAAGAACTTGGCGCTGCTTCATCACACCTCCACCAAGTACAACTTTCTCAGGTGAAAGAGTTAAAATGATTGAAATCAATGCTTGAGCAATATAGTATCCTTCCAATTCCCATACAAAATCATCTTTTTCCAATAAATACGCCTTTTTATTCCAACGCTTTTCTATTGCAGGTCCAGCTGCCATTCCTTCCAAGCAGTCTTGATGAAATGGACAACTTCCAACAAAATCATCATCAGGATGTCGTTTGACAATAATATGCCCCATCTCCGGATGGCTAAGGCCTTGCAACATTTCTCCATTCACAATAGCACCGACACCGATTCCCGTCCCCACCGTCATATATATACTGTTCTTCACTTCCTTCGAGGCACCAAACTTTGCCTCACCTAATGCTGCAATATTTACGTCAGTATCAAAAACAATTGGTATTTGAAAATGTTCCTTCAAGTACCCAAGAATATGATAATGCTGCCAATGTTCCTTTGGTGTTGTAGTAATCGAGCCATACGTTGGAGATTGACGGTTAATATCTGCTGGCCCAAATGTTCCTATCGCCATTGATTTGATTTCAAATTGAGAAAAAAAGTCTCTCACTTTTTCCATTGTCTCTGCTGGTGTAGTTGTAGGAATCTCTATCTTTTCTACTATATGATAATTTTGGTCCCCAACTGCACAGACAAATTTCGTTCCTCCTGCTTCGATAGCTGCAAACATCGTTCTACCCCTCTTCTATATACTTTTTATTGATTTTAATGTAATCGCATTCAAAGAATTTATAGAATTTCGAAACTTCCTAATCAAAACAATAATCATCAATTCCATAATGAAAGAAAACATCATCGTACCTATTAAAGTAATCATTGCTGCATTCTCCGTCATATTTAGGACAAACGGAATAATGGTCCAACAAACAAACATGGTGTATACATATACACGAAGTCCTTTTCCAATTCTATTAATCCAATTTGATAAAGTACATTTCTCTGCAATTTCAATTAATCCACATAAAATCATATATATTAATCCAATATGTAGAAATGTATGAACAACGGTACTTAGCAAGAAATATACTGTTTCAGAAGTTGGATGAAAACCCTCTGTCAGTTGTAAATCTGGTATAAACCATAGTGGAATTGCATAGAGAGCCAATGTAACCGCAAATATCTTTCCCTTCGAAAAATACGCTGAATAGGATTGCAACTTACTTAATGCTGCTAGAATCATAAAGTAGCCAATAAAGTCTGGAAATATATCAAAATAGATAATGTTAACATTGATAATAACAAAGATTAATCCCCAAAAGATTCTATTTAATGCAGAGGCAAGATCTCTCATTTTTTTGCCTCCTTAATAATCTCTTTCACATCTTTTTCTGTAAAGTAAGGTCTGTAATCCATCGTAATAGGATGTTTATAAGGTGTATTACTTTCATCCTTGCCTTTCAATGTCAAAGTCGTGTAATAATAGTGATTTCGCATTGGGTCATCTTCTTTAAATTTCCAATGATATTGATAGGATATAATATCTCCTTTTTCCTTTGAAATAGGGAAACTATATTGATCATCAACCTTTTTTTCACCGAGATTGAGATCATAAATAATATTGTTTTTTAAGCTATTAATAAATGACACTTCATAACTTTCAATATTCATATTTTCCTCTACACTTAATGTTCCAAATCCAGAATTGTCATTTGAACTTCCAGAACTTTTAAAATCTAAAGGTGAATCTTCCCGCTTATAAAAGTTTATTTCCCCTACATCCATTACCATAGATTCGCCATTTGTAAGAAATACACGAATTTGATTAATGGTCATCTCGTCATATTTCATATCCTCAAAGAAATGATTATCTAGTTGAAAATATAATGTTTTCACTTTATGGTGGCGCAGAGTTTGATAAGTCCACGATTCTTTTGAATATAAAGGTATCTCACTGTCACCAATAGTTGCATATTGAATATCCATTTCTTCACTACGATTTACAAGATAATGCAACTCTAATGTTAACCCTGAAGGAACGGAAAAATTGTAATAATGTTTTAACATAATAGGCGATTTCAATTGATTAATAGCAAACACCGAATAATTCCCAATCAAGCTAACGAGCACCAATGCCATCCCAATTAGGAGCACAGGCTTTTTTATCGTCACTGGCAAAACCTCCGTGTCAAAATTCCTTGCACATTAACTTATTCGGTTCTTGGTAGCGAAATTCCTTTTATCATTCATCAATTTGAAAGGAAATGCTACTATCCTCTCCTCCGTGTATATATACCGCTCCTTCTTTTTGGACTTCATTCTGTTTCACCGTCTTATCAAAATACACAATTGATAGAACAAATACAGCAAATGATATAGCTAATAATATTCCTAATCGCTTGATAGACATTCCTTTATCATATAATGCTTTTACAATCGTCATCACAATTAGGGCAACAGATACGACAAAACTTATTACAATTAAAATTGCTAAAAATACTTCCATAATATTCGTCTCCTCTAAACAAAATACAATATCTTCATCTAATTATACTTCATCATTATGAACACAAGAAGAAAAGCACCCTATTATTAGGGTGCTCCTCATTATTCCACTGTTACAGATAAACCTTCTAATAATATCGACGGCGATCCAATTCCACCTGTTGATACATATAGGTCAGACCCAATCTCTTTTACCATTTTTAATAACTCAAAGAAATTACCAGCAATCGTCATTTGCTTCACTGCAGTTACGATTTTTCCATCTTTCACGTAAAAGCCGTTAGCAGCTACAGAGAAATCTCCAGAAACAGCATTTGCTCCAGAATGAAGTCCAGCTAGTTTTGTAATAAATACCGCTTCCTCTTGAGAAGCAATAAGTTCTTCACGAGTTACCTCACCTGGTTTTATATAAAAGTGAGATGGTGCAACTGTCAGCGTTCCTTTATAAGATGGCTTATATGCATGACCAGTTGTTTCCACTCCAGCCTTTTTCGCGGTCTTGCGATTATGAAGAAGTGTATTTAATGTACCATTTTCAATAACCGTACAAACTTTCGAAGCTACACCTTCGCCATCAAAATTACGACCTGCAAATCCATCTTCATAGAAAGGATCATCCACAATTGTTACAATGTCAGCGGCAATTTGATCACCTGTTTTGTCTTCTAATAATGATTGACCTTTTTGAGCAACCTCAGCTGAGAACACAGATACAAACGTATCAAGCAATTGTGAAGCAGCATCATGACGAAGAACAATAGGATACTTTTTACTTGCGATCGACTTTTCTCCAAGATAAGAGAGTGCTTCCTCTGCCACCTCTTTTGCAATTTCATCAACATGCAAAGTAGAGAAATCCTTCGTTATATTTACTTTAAAACCGCTCTTTGTCTCATCATCTTGTTTTACAATGACGGAGAGGACAACGCCTAAGTAATTGCTACGATCATGAAGCACAAGGCCTTTACTGTTAGCTAGAACTCGTTCTGTAGCTCCTTCGATAAGCTTACATGAATTAATCGAACTAATACGAGGATCATAGTTCGCAATCTTGCTTTCTACTTCTTGTAAAAAAGCAATTTTATCTGGAACAGAAATATTATCTAGACTTTCGGAATAAAAATCGCGATCTTCGTACTCTTCACTTCCTGCAAATATTTCATCTTGTTCCTCATCTTCCAATATCTCTGCATTCGCTTTTGCACTATTAAGTAGAAATGGAATAGATTCTTGATCAATTTTTTCTGTATATGCATAACCCATTTTCCCATTGTAGAGACCACGGAAGGAAAGACCGCCTTCCTCTGCTGTCTCATAATGATCAACATCACCTTTATATACTTGGCATGCAAAACGTTTGGATTTCACATAATATATTTCCATATCTTCAAAACCAGCAGCTAGACCACTTTCTAATAATCGCTCTTGAAATTTCTCAATTTTCATCTAGTTACTCTCCCTTCGTCCCGCCGACAGTTATTTCACTTACACGAATCATTGGCTGCCCAACATTGACTGGGAGACTACCACTTACAGATCCACACATACCAGCTCCATGTGCTAAGTTATTGCCTACCATATCAACAAGTTGTAATGTTTTTGGACCATTACCAATCAACGTTGCTCCTTTAACTGGCTTGCCAATTTCTCCATTTTCAACCATATACGCTTCCATGATGGCAAAGTTATAATCGCCAGTTGATGTATTAACAGATCCTCCACCCATGTATTTTGCATATAGCCCATGTTCAGTGGATGCAATAATTTCTCCCGGAGTTGACTTCCCAGGGGCAATATACGTATTCGTCATTCTTGATGTTGGGTTGTAACGATATGATTCCCGTCTACTAGAACCTGTTGCATCCATTCCCATTCGACGTCCATTAAATTTATCTATTAAATAACCTTTTAAAATACCATTTTCAATTAAAACATTCTTCCTTGATTTTTCTCCTTCATCATCGATATTGAGTGAACCCCACTCATTTGCGAGTGTACCGTCATCAATATAGGTAACTATATCAGGTGCTACTTTTTCTCCAATACGATTTGCAAAAACAGAGTTACCTTTCGCAACTGCTGTCGCTTCTAGTCCATGACCACAAGCTTCATGGAAAATAACACCACCAAACTCGTTATCGATAATAACAGGGAATTTCCCACTCGGACATTCCTCCGCATTGAGCATAGTAACTGCAATTCGAGCTGCCTCACCAGCATAATGCTCTAAATCAAGGTTTTCAAAGAACTCAAATCCTTTATATGCACCAGGACCGTAAAAACCAGGTTGCATTTGCTTTCCATCCGATGCAATCGCCTGAATCGCCATCCTACTACGCACCCGTTTATCCTCAACAAATTTACCTTCTGAGTTCGCGATAAGGACATTTTGTTCACTATCTACATATGTGACAGACGCTTGCTTAATACTAGCATGATAGTTTTTAGCAATCTCGTACGCTTTCTTCATCACATCTACTTTTCTAGCTGACTCAATTGTACGCGGCATATGGATAATATTATGTAGTGGTGTAATTATTTCTTGTTGCAAAGCCGTTGGGATATGACGAACATCCCCTTTAATCGCATGTGCTGCATTTTTTGCCGCTTTTAATAGACCCTCTTTTGAAAAATCAGTCGTATATGCATACACACTTTGCAGGCCATTGAAAACCCTAATCCCAACACCCGCGTCCCTTCCAGAAATACTTTTATCAATTTTTCCTTTTTGTAAAACGATACTATTTTTATAATGATCTTCCGCAAATACTTCGGCGAAATCTCCACCAGTTGATAATGCGGCAGCTAAAACATCTTCTATAACTGATTTACTAATCATTTGTTTTTTCCCTCCTTGTTCAATAACTTCATATATCTAGTTTACTATTCTTTTCAGGGTTGTTACTACTAAATGTTTTTAATTTTCTTGATTTCCTCCTCTTATTAGTATGGAGCACCTAATTTTAGCTTTCGTGTATTTCTAATCTAATCCAGCCTACTAGACTTTTACCCACGCTAACCTATCCCTTTGTACACATGTCATTAAGCATTATTACATGTGTATTAGCCATCACCTCACACTAACACTAAATATCCATCAAATTAATTTTTTATATTTCCAAGCCTATTTTTAAAAACTATGTTGACATGAATGTTCATTTGTTATATGGTTAATTACACAAGTAACTAACCAACATGGTGGTGAAGATATGAAGCAATTAATTGATGATGGGCGGCCAATATTTATTCAAATAGCTGAGCGCATAGAAGACGACATTATCGAGGGAGCACTTGAAGAAGAAACCCAAGTACCCTCCACAAATCAATTCGCAGCATTTTACAAAATCAATCCAGCCACAGCCGCTAAAGGGGTTAATTTGTTAGTTGACGAAGGAATCTTATACAAAAAGCGAGGGATTGGGATGTTTGTAGCGGAAGGTGCACGCGCAAAAGTAATGGAGAAACGAAAAGAACAATTTTTCGAGCAGTATATCGTTACGATGATTCATGAAGCAAAGAAGCTGGGGATTACCGCTGAACAATTAACAGAGATGATTCGGAGAGGTGATGAACAATAATGAAAAAGATAATTGAAGTAAACCAGTTAGAAAAGGCTTATGGTGATTTCCAAGCAATTAAAAATATGAGCTTCTCCATAGAAGAAAATAAAATATATGGATTACTTGGACGAAATGGTGCGGGAAAAACAACTCTCATGAAAATGATCACATCACAGATTTTCCCTTCTAGTGGTGAGTTAACAGTATTCGGTGAAGATCCTTTTGAAAATAAAAAGGTACTATCAAGCATTTGTTTTATAAAAGAAAGTCAAAAATATCCAAAGATGTTTTCCGTACAAGATATATTAGACGTATCAAAAGGGCTCTTCCCAAATTGGGATCACGAATATGCATTGTCTTTAATAAATGACTTTAACCTTCCTTTAAAGAAAAAGGTCCAAAAGCTTTCCAGAGGAATGCTCTCTGCAGTTGGAATCGTAGTAGGGCTTGCTAGTCGTGCACCAATCACCATTTTTGATGAACCTTATCTAGGACTAGATGCAGTATCTCGAAATTTATTTTACGATAGATTGATGGAGGATTACGGAGAAAACCCAAGAACTATCATCCTTTCCACCCATTTAATTGATGAAGTAAGTAACCTATTAGAACATATTTTAGTCATCGATAATGGTCAGTTAATTATTAATGAAGATGCAGAGTCATTGAGAGGGACGGCTTACACTGTTACTGGATCAGCAGCGAAAGTCGAAGCGTTTATATCAGGCAAAGAAACGGTACACCGCGAGCCATTTGGAGGACTTCTATCAGTCACAGTAATTGGTAAGCAAAATCAGTTGGATAGAAAACATGCAATAGAAAATGGGTTGGAAATCACTCCAGTTTCTTTACAACAGCTCGTTGTCCATTTAACGAAAGGCAATTCTGATAAAAGAGGAGCGATTGCACAATGAATGTTCAAAGTGTATTGAAAATGTATACAAGAGATAAGTGGTCATTAATTTATATACCTTCTATCATCTTGTTTTCAAGTTTCTTTGTTAATATAATCGTGAGTTTTTTAATTCCTAGTGACGAACCTTTCTATACAGGTGGAATTTCGTCCGTAATGGTCTATATGTTTGTCTTCGGGATCCTATCGATTGCACATTTATTCCCTTTCGCAATCGGGCTATCCGTAAGAAGGATCGACTTTTTCACTGGTAACGTCATAATGGGTTTGATTTCAAGTACTACCTTGGCTGTTTTACTGTATATTTTCTCAGTAATTGAAAATAGTACAAATGGTTGGGGCAATCGACTACATTTCTTCCACTTTCCATATGTAAATGACGGAACAATATGGGAGCAAATTGTAATGTACATTCTTCTAATTACAATGCTGTACTTTACAGGTTCACTAATCGCTAGTTTCTTCCTACGATATGGCGGGAAGGGAATGTTAATTTCAGCTTTAGTTATAGTATTATTAGGAACAATTGCCACATTATTAGTGTCCTATTATGATGCTTGGATTGATATTTTTAATTGGTTTGTTGGTAAGACTGCTGTTGGAATTGCATATTGGTTTATCCCTTTCATCTTGATTTATTTAATTGCATCATACTTTTTCTTGAAAAGATCAACAATATGAATATAGGGTGAATGCAGAAACTCTTTATATAGCTAATAAAGAAAAAGGCGTGGGACAAAAGAATATGAATGGAATAAAAAACCGAACTATCTAATCAAACTCAAGATAGTTCGGTTTTATTCATTTTAGAAGAGCTGTTTTCACAGGATAGGATTGTCCGCTTTACGATTCTAAAGTTACAGTGTATTTCTGTAGTGTTTTGGGCAATTCGGATTTACATTCTGTTCAAATGGTTTCCCATCCTCTTTTTTAAGCTTGTGCTTTTTCGTATTCTGCTATTTTATCTTCTAATTGCAATGTTAATGCAATTTCGTCCCATCCATTTAGAAGCATTTGGCGACGGTACTCATCTACCTTAAATGAATATGTGTCACCATCTTCTGTAGTAACTGTTTCGCTTTCTAGTGAAACAGTAATCTTTAATGGTTTTGCTTTTGCTTTTTTCATTAAATCATCTACATCTGCTTCTGATAGCTGGATTGGAAGAATTCCATTCTTAAAGCAGTTATTGTAAAAAATATCAGCAAAGTTAATCGCAATTACAACACGGAAACCGTAATCACCAAGCGCCCACGGAGCATGTTCACGCGATGATCCACATCCAAAATTTTCGCGGGAGATTAGGATTTCAGCACCCGCATATTCTGGTTTGTTCAACTCGAAATCTGCTTTTTCTGCGCCGTTATCATCAAAACGCCAGTTGTAAAATAGGTATTTACCAAAACCTGTGCGCTCAATACGTTTTAGAAATTGCTTCGGAATGATTTGGTCAGTATCCACATTGGATCGATCTAATGGCGCAAGTACGCTTGTTACTTCTTTAATTGGTTTCATACTAACGCCTCCTCTTGTGAAAATGTGCGAACATCAACAAAACGACCAGCAATTGCTGCAGCAGCTGCCATTGAAGGGCTAACAAGGTGTGTTCTTGATCCATTTCCTTGACGACCTTCAAAGTTACGGTTGGATGTGGATGCACAACGCTTTCCAGCAGGTACTTGGTCTGCATTCATTGCAAGACACATACTACAGCCAGATTGACGCCATTCAAATCCTGCATCAAGGAAGATTTGATCCAGACCTTCTGCTTCAGCTTGCAATTTCACAGAATGTGAACCTGGAACAACAATCGCATTCACACCTTGATGAACTTTTTTGCCTTTGATTACTTTTGCAGCAGCACGTAGATCTTCGATACGTGAATTCGTACAGGACCCAATGAACACATATTGTATCTCAATATCTGTCATTTTCGTGCCACCTTCAAGCCCCATATATGTTAATGCTTTTTCAATCTCTGCTTTTTCTGCTTCTGTTTTTGCATCTTCTGGTTTTGGAACACGACCATTTATTCCAACACCCATACCTGGGTTTGTACCCCAAGTTACAACTGGCTCGATTTCACTTGCATCGATCTCAATTACTGCATCATAAACAGCATCATCATCGGTCGCAAGTGTACGCCATTCTTCTTTTAATTTTTCAAAAGCTTCTCCAGTCGGTACGTGTGGACGTCCTTCTAAATAAGCAAATGTTTTCTCATCAGGACTTATTAATCCGGCTTTTGCTCCCGCTTCTATTGACATGTTACATACTGTCATACGTTCTTCCATTGTCAAATTGCGAATTGCCTCACCTGTGTATTCAAAAATATGACCTGTACCAACGTTAATGCCGTATTTTGCAATAATCGCTAATATTAAGTCTTTTGATGTTACACCTTCACCTAATTTACCATTTACTTTTACTTCCATTGTTTTTGGCTTTGCTTGCCATAATGTTTGTGTGGAAAGCACGTGCTCCACTTCACTTGTACCAATACCAAATGCTAGAGCCCCAAATGCACCATGCGTAGATGTATGGCTATCACCACATACGATTGTTTTACCAGGTTGTGTTAATCCTAATTGTGGACCAATAACATGGACAATCCCTTGGTCTGGGTGCCCCATACCTGCTAGAGGTACACCGAACTCAGCACAGTTTTTCTCCAAAGTGGACATTTGCTTTTTCGAAATTGGATCTTGCACTGCCTCATTTAATCGAGTCGGTACGTTATGATCCATCGTTGCAAATGTTAAGTCGGGTCTTCTTACTTTCCTGTTATTTAAGCGTAAGCCTTCAAATGCTTGCGGAGATGTCACTTCATGTACGAGATGAAGATCGATATACAGCAAATCAGGCTTACCTTCTTCCCGATGAACGACATGTTTTTCCCAAATCTTTTCAATAATCGTCTTGCCCATCTTTCTTCACCTCACATTGTTTTAACAGTTTTTGATTCTATTTCACTAATAATCTTTTCTGTCATTTCTGTAGTAGATAATATGTTTCTACCAATCTCTTTAAATTCACTTGTGCAGTAGCCTGCATCTAGTACGTTTTTAACTGCTTCTTCAATCGCATTTGCTTCTTCTAACATTCCAAATGAACTGCGAAGCATCATTGCACTTGATAAAATTGTACCAATTGGATTTGCAATATTTTTCCCTGCTATATCAGGTGCAGAACCATGAATCGGTTCGTAAAGCCCAAATCCATCAACTCGAAGACTTGCAGATGGAAGCATTCCTAGTGATCCCGTTATTACAGATGCTTCATCACTTAAAATATCACCAAACATATTCTCTGTTACAATAACGTCGAATGATGAAGGATATGTGATTAACTTCATCGCAGCAGCATCGACAAGCATATGTTCATATTCCACATCAGGATATTTTTCTGCAATTTCTTCTACAATTTTTCTCCATAGTTTACTAGATTCTAATACATTCGCCTTATCAACAGATGTTACTTTATTTCTTCTAATCTTTGCTAATTCAAATGCATGTGTTACAACGCGTTCGATTTCCTCACGACTGTATAATAGTG
This sequence comes from Lederbergia graminis, assembly GCF_042655485.1. Taxonomy (NCBI): domain Bacteria; kingdom Bacillati; phylum Bacillota; class Bacilli; order Caryophanales; family Bacillaceae; genus Lederbergia; species Lederbergia graminis. Next base: position 294,634 of record NZ_JBHSMC010000014.1, on the reverse strand, counting down.
TATCAACAGCTTTGTCGTTATCATGATGACTTGGTTCTCCAAAATATAGGCCACCAGTTAATTCACGAACAATCATCATATCAACACCAGCTGCTACGTCTTCCTTTAAAGGAGAAACAGCCAGCAAGCTCTTAAAAGCTTGCACTGGCCGGAGATTAACACTTAGTTCAAAGTGTTTACGAATTTGAAGAAGCCCTCTTTCAGGTCGAAGATGGGAAGGATTATTATCCCATGCTGGACCACCGACAGCCCCTAATAAAATCGCGTCACTCTCTTCACAAATGGCGATTGTTTCTTCAGGTAATGGCTTGCCGGCTTTATCGATAGCTACTCCACCGAGCAAGCCGTATTTCCATTCAAACTCATGTTGAAAGCGACGGCCAATTGCTTCTAATACAGCAATACTTGCGTCTGTTACTTCTTTACCGATTCCGTCTCCTTGTAATACAGCTACTCGTTTCTTCAATCTCCATTTCCTCCTTATAACTCTAAACGATACTAAATGGTTCCAATCATTTGTTTTATATGAATTTGTAATAAGCTACGGTTTACTGCGTTCAAATACGCTTTAGCAGAGGCTTCTAGAACGTCTTGTGCCGCATCACGTCCAGTTAGTTCTTCATTATTAAACGTCAAATTAATAACTGCCTCAGCTAACGCATCTCTTCCTTTACCGATGGATGAAACACGATAATCAAGAACATGAACTGTACCATCCACAACTTTTTCAAGGGCGTTAAAGATAGCTTCTACACTTCCTGCTCCTGTTGTTGTTGCTTCGACAACTTCATTTTCAGGTGTCTTCACTTTTACAGTAGCTGAAGGTGTATTTGCGGAGACATATTGAACTTCAACAGATTCTAATTCATAGATAGCAGCCTCAGAATCTTTCAATTGTTGGTTTGTTAATATCGTCCACAAATCCTCTGTTGTAATTTCTTTTTTACGATCTGCCAGCTTCTTAAATTCCTTAAATGCATTGTTAAGTGCTTCTTGATCAAGATCAAATCCCATTAATTTTGCACGGTCTTGGAATGCATGACGGCCAGAGTGTTTTCCTAAAACAAGATTATTTGACGCTTCTCCGATTAATTCAGGAGTAATAATTTCATATGTTGTTGGCTCTTTTAATACACCATCCTGATGAATCCCTGATTCATGAGCAAATGCATTTTTACCAACTACAGCCTTATTAGGTTGAATAACCATTCCTGTTAATTGACTTACTAATTGACTAGAACGTTTAATTTCATTTAATGTTAGATTTGATTGAATATTATAAAAATCTTTACGAGTATAGAGCGCCACCGCCACTTCTTCTAAAGCGACGTTACCTGCTCTTTCTCCTATTCCGTTAATGGTACCTTCCACTTGATCTGCACCATTTTCAATTGCTGCTAATGTATTTGCGACTGCCATTCCTAAGTCATCATGACAGTGAGCCGAAAGTTTTACTTGGTTAATATTAGGAACATTTTCTTTTAAATATTTAAATAATTCACCATATTCCTTTGGTGTAGCATAACCTACAGTATCAGGAATATTAATGATGGATGCTCCAGCATTGATTGCTTGCTCTACAATATGGGCAAGAAAGGCACGATCTGATCTAAATGCGTCCTCTGCTGACCATTGTACGACTGGGAAAAGTGACTTCGCATATTTAATCATTTCAACTGCAGTATTAACTACCTGTTCAGGTGTTTGTTTTAGCTTATATTTCATGTGTATATCTGATGTTGCTAGAAATATATGAATTCTAGGACACTCCGCCACTTTTAATGCTTCCCAAGCAGCATCTATATCTGATTTTACACAGCGTGCAAGAGCTGTAACGGAAGAATTTTTGATAGTTGAGGCAATTTTTCTTACTGCATCTAAATCACCAGGGGAGGCGGCGGGAAAACCCGCCTCAATTACATCCATCCCTAGGCGCTCTAGTTGTTTTGCAATCTCTAATTTTTCTGCAGTATTTAAATTTACTCCGGGAGACTGCTCTCCATCTCGCAAGGTGGTATCATAGAAATCAATTTTTCGCACTACCAACCACTTCCTTGTTATTTTGTTTTTTGCCAGCTTTAACAAACGGCATCATTTCGCGGAGTTCTTGACCTACTTTCTCAATTAGATGTTCGCTTTCACGTTGGTTAATAGCATTGAATTCTGGACGATTCAATTGGTTTTCTAGCAACCAACCTTTTGCAAACTTACCTGTTTGGATATCATCCAATACGTCTTTCATACGTTCTTTAACACTTGCATCAATTACACGTGGACCTGATACGAAATCACCCCATTGAGCTGTGTCTGAAATAGAGTAACGCATACCAGCAAGACCATCTTCATACATTAGATCCACGATTAATTTTAGTTCATGTAAGCATTCAAAGTATGCAACTTCTGGTTGATATCCTGCTTCTACTAAAGTTTCGAAACCAGCTTTTACTAGTGCAGTTGTTCCACCACAAAGTACTGCTTGCTCTCCAAATAGATCTGTTTCTGTTTCTTCTTTGAACGTAGTTTCTAACACACCTGCACGTGCACTTCCAATACCTTTTGCATAAGCTAGTGCTATATCTCTTGCTTTACCAGTAGCATCTTGATAGATTGCGAATAATGCTGGTACACCTGCACCTTGTTGGAATGTACGACGAACTAGGTGTCCTGGTCCTTTAGGAGCTACTAGGAATACGTCAACATCAGCTGGAGGTACGATTTGGCTGAAATGTACGTTAAATCCATGAGCAAATACTAGTGCTTTACCTGCAGATAGCTCAGGTTTAATTTCATTTTCATATACTGCTGTTTGTCTTTCATCTGGAAGCAATACCATGATGATATCTGCTTGTGCAGCTGCTTCTCTTACTGTTACTACTTCATGACCGTCTTCTACTGCTTGATCGAAAGATTTACCAGGTCTTACACCAACTACTACATTAAAACCACTTTCTTTTAAGTTAGTTGCATGAGCATGACCTTGAGATCCATATCCTAATACTGCGATTTTCTTTCCTTGTAATTCCTGTTCATTGATTTCATTGTTATAGTATACTTTTGCCATTTTTAGTCCATCTCCTCTTATAATTGAATGATTGATAGTTGTTGTGTATCTTGTTTTTGATGTTCGCGAACAAATGCAGTTACACCTGTTCTTGATATATCTTTAATGCCATAAGGCTTTAACAACTCCATAAATGCGTCAACTTTGTCTGGTTCACCAGTAATTTGTACCGTAATCATATTTTTCCCCATATCGATTACAGTTGCTCTAAACGGTTCGATAATGCTATATACTTCACTTCGAACTGCTGGTGGACATTGAACTTTAATTAGTGCTAATTCACGTGTCACGATTGATTTATCTGTGATGTCAGATACTTTTAATACATCAATTTGCTTTTGTAATTGTTTTAAAAGCTGTTCCATTTTCGCGGGATCATCCATCGGAACAATGAAAGTCATCTTTGATATTGCCGGATTCAAAGTTGGTCCTACTGTAATACTTTCGATGTTAAATTGTCGTTTTGCAAATAATCCAGTAATTCTGTTTAAAACTCCTGGATTATTATTAACTGTTACAGTAACAACGCGTTTCATTCTCCCACCCCCAACATTTCATGTAGCCCTTTTCCTGGTGCTACCATTGGATAAACATTTTCTTCTTGAATTACCCGACAATCGATTAGTACTGGTTCAGGGATGTTGAAAGCTTCTTCAAATACTGCCTTCGCTTCCTGTTCATTTGAAGCTCTATATCCTTTAATTCCATATGCATCAGCTAACTTAACAAAATCAGGCTGTTCTGACATGATGGAATGAGAATAACGTTTTTCATAAAATGTTTCTTGCCACTGTCTAACCATACCAAGAAATTGATTGTTTAAAATAACTATTTTCACTGGTAGATTAAGTTCTTTAATAACAGATAGTTCTTGAAGTGTCATTTGGAAACCACCGTCACCAGTAACAGCAACTACTGTTTGATCTGGATGAGCCAATTGAGCTCCGATAGCTGATGGGAAACCAAATCCCATTGTTCCTAATCCACCAGAAGTAACCCAATTATTTGGTCCATTAAATCCGTAATACTGTGCAGCCCACATTTGATGCTGACCAACGTCAGTAGTTACAATCGCATCGCCACCTGTTAAATCATGAATCATTTTAATTACATGTGGTGAAGAAAGTGAATTTTCTGGCGATGATGGCTGTTTGTATGGATATTTTTCCTTATTCTCCTTTAAATGCTCACTCCACGCAGAAATATCAGGAATTTCAAGTTCTAGTTTTAATAGTTCTTCCAATACTACCTTTGCGTCTCCAACAATTGGAATAGCAGTTGGAACATTCTTGCCTATCTCCGCTGGATCGATATCAATATGAGCAACTGTTGCATTTGGCGCAAAGTATTTCAAATTACCAGTTAATCGATCATCAAATCGTGCACCAATATTGATTAACAAATCACACTCAGTTATCGCCATATTCGACGTATATGTTCCGTGCATGCCAGCCATCCCTAGGAATTGTGGATGGTCACCTGGAATTGTTCCGAGACCTAGTAACGTATTCGTAATAGGATAGCCTGTTTTTTCTACAAATTGTTTTAAATAATCTGACCCTTTCGCAAATAGTACTCCAGCACCAGCTAGAATCAATGGTTTCTTCGCACTTTCCATTGCCTTTACTAGTTTCTGTATTTGCAAATAATTTGGTTGTGTTGTTGGTTGATATCCTGGTAAATTGACAGTTGCTTCTGGTAAAACTTTTGATACCTCTTGTGAAGCAACATCTTTTGGAATATCGATTAAAACCGGTCCGGGTCTTCCAGTTGTAGCAATATAGAATGCTTCTTTAATGATACGCCCTAAATCTTCAATTCTTTTTACTTGGTAATTATGTTTTGTAATTGGCATCGTAATACCAACAATATCCGATTCTTGAAACGCGTCTGTTCCAAGCGCCGAGCTTGCGACCTGACCTGTGAAGACTACAAGTGGTAGTGAGTCCATCATGGCATCTGCAATACCAGTTACTAGGTTCGTTGCTCCTGGTCCAGAAGTTGCAAGTACAACACCTGGCTTTCCAGTAACTCTAGCATAACCTTCAGCAGCATGAATGGCACCTTGTTCATGTCTTGTTAAAATATGCTTGATTGGATTTTTGTGCAATGCATCATAGATAGGCAGTGCAGCTCCTCCTGGATAGCCAAACATAACTTCAACATTTTCTTTTTGTAGTGCCTCAATAAATAGGTCAGCTCCAGTTTTCACTCGTTCCTTAATGGCCGTGTCAGACTTATGGTTGTTTGCTCCTAGTGGAAATCCCATACTCACCGCAAGCGCCTACCTTTCCTTTTTTTCATTATTTTATAAATATCGTATTTATACGATTTTATCCATTAATTTTTGGTAAATTATTAATAATCCAAAGGCTATTGTCTACTTAATTGCTTTCGCGTTTAAAATAAAAAAGTTTTTCCAGCCCACACAAAAGGAGAACCTTTTATGCAGGGATGAAAAAACTTTCATGGTACCACCCTACTTCACAGTAATTACTTACTGCCTCATGAGCTGATGCTCTCTGATAACGGGGACTTTAAACCCCCGTGAACCCATAATTGCTTTCGCGTTCCTGGTCCATGCTCCAAGGCGATGTCGTAGATGGCTGCATTGCCGGTTTCCAGCAGTTCCGGCTCTCTGGTAATACAGAACTCCATTTACTTTTTCCTCTTCATAGCTTTCGGAATATTTATATTTTCATTATACCACCAGTGCTGGCAGATGTGACAAGTTTTGAATATCTTGCTAAATAACCTGTTTTAATTTTTGGTTCAAATGGTTTCAGTTGCTTTTGTCGCTCTTCTAAAACATCATCCGATACATTTAATTCGATGGTACGATTAATGAGATCGATATTGATTTCATCCCCATCTTCTACTAAAGCAATCGGTCCTCCGTCTGCAGCTTCTGGAGAAATATGACCTATAGAGATACCTCTTGATGCACCTGAGAAACGTCCGTCAGTTATTAGCGCAACTTTTGTTCCTAGGCCTCTTCCTGCAATTGCTGCTGTTGGAGCAAGCATCTCTGGCATTCCCGGACCACCTTTCGGCCCTTCATAACGAATAACAACAACATGACCTTCTTTTACTGTTCCATTATTAATACCTTCTTGTGCATCTTCCTGAGACTCAAACACAATTGCTGTACCACGGAAAGTTTTAATAGATGGATCAACTGCACCTACTTTGATAACTCCACCTTCTGGAGCGATGTTTCCATATAATATAGAAAGACCACCAACAGGGCTATACGGATTATCATTCGGCCTAATCACATTTGGATTCTTAATTTCTGCATCTTTTACATTCTCGTATACAGTTTTACCAGTGACTGTCATTCTATCCTTTTCAATAGCTCCAATTTCACAAAGCTCACGGATAATTGCACTTATACCACCAGCATTATGGATATCTTGCATTGTATAGTCTGATGCAGGTGCAATTTTCGCTAAATAAGGTACTCGCTCTGCTACTTTATTAATACGTGATAAGTCATAATCTAGTCCTGCTTCATTCGCAATTGCTAAAGTATGAAGAACTGTGTTTGTCGACCCGCCCATTGCCATGTCTAATGCAAAAGCGTCATCGATAGTTCTTTCTGTTACTAAATCACGTGGTTTGACATCTTCTTTTACCATACGGATTAAATGTTTTGCAGCTTCTTTGATTAATTGATGGCGCTCATCAGATGTTGCAACAATTGTTGCGTTTCCTGGTAGTGTTAATCCTAACATTTCCATTAAAGAGTTCATGGAATTCGCTGTAAACATACCTGAACATGATCCACATGTAGGACAAGCGTTTTGCTCAATATCAAGAAGTTTCTCCGCAGACATTTTTCCTGCGTGAAATGCACCAACACCTTCGAAAACAGATGTCAAAGTTAAAGGTTCACCTTCAGAAGAGACTCCCCCTTCCATTGGACCTCCTGTAACGAAGATAGATGGGACATTTGTTCTAAATGCTGCCATTAACATTCCTGGTGTGATTTTATCACAGTTCGGAATGTAGAATACTCCATCAAACCAATGCGCATTAATAACTGTTTCTGCTGAGTCAGCAATTAGCTCCCGACTTGGCAAGGAATATCGCATACCGACATGCCCCATTGCAATCCCATCATCAACCCCAATTGTGTTGAATTCGAATGGGACTCCACCTGCTTCCCAAATTGCTTCTTTTACAACTTCTGCAAAGACATTTAAATGCTTATGTCCTGGAATTATATCAATATATGAATTACAAACCCCAATAAATGGTTTCTCTAAATCTTTCGTTTTAATCCCTGTCGCATATAAAAGACTGCGATGTGGAGCACGATCGATTCCTTTTTTTATCATGTCACTTCTCATTTTATTACAACTCCTGGTTCGATTTTCCCGGGTCTACTGAACATTTTCTATTTCAGCTAACATGTAAAGTTTGGTCGAATACTTTCACTCCATCAGTTACAGTTAGTTCTCTGAAATCTACTAACAGTTCTTTCGTAATTGGTCCTGGGTTACCATCACCAATTACCCGTCCATCCACCTTACTTACTGCAATTACCTCTGCAGCTGTTCCGGTTAAGAATACTTCATCTGCTGTGTACACATCATGTCGAGTAAATACTGATTCCGACACTTCATACCCTTTAACTCTAGCAAGGTCGATAATAGCATTTCTCGTAATCCCTACTAGTGCCCCAACATGGCCTGGAGGTGTGTATAACTTGTTATCTTTTACAATAAATATATTATCTGCAGAACCTTCTGCAACATAGCCTTGGTCATTCAACATTAATGCTTCTGGTGCTCCTGCAAGATTCGCTTCAATTTTCACTAAAATATTATTTAAATAGTTAAGCGATTTGACCATCGGACTAAGAACATCAGAACGATTTCTTCTTGTCGCCACGGTCACGATTTCGAGCCCAGTTTCATAAAGTTCTTTAGGATAGATACTGAGTGGTTCAGCAATAACTACTACAGATGCTTTAGCACAGTTACGAGGATCTAATCCTAAATTACCTGCTCCCCGTGAAACGACGAGGCGAATATAGCCATCTCGCAAATCGTTCTGGCGGAGTGTTTCAACAACAATGTTAGTCATCTCCTCTTTCGTGTATGGAATGGTTAACATGATGGACTTCGCCGAATCATATAGGCGTGATAAATGTTCGTCTAAACGAAAAACATTTCCGCTGTATGACCTAATTCCTTCGAAGACTCCATCTCCGTAGAGGAACCCATGATCATACACTGAAATAACGGCATCTTCTTTTTTGACAAATCGACCGTCAAGGAAGATTAATTGTTCACTCATTACTATTCGCCCCTTTCGTTAAGTATTTATTATTCTGGTAGTTTTGATTTATTAAATTGTTTCAATGTTACCGCGGTATTGGGAAAACGTCAAGTGATTTTCAGAATGTTTTATCAGTTAAAAATAATGAATTTTACTGTATCCGTTTTCATTTCTTTTAAATCAAGCTTTCAAAATTTATGAATTTTTTACAAACTTTTTTTACCAATTAAATGTGAAAAGCCACCTAACTATTTCCTTCCTTATATAGGAAGGAAATTAAGTGACTTTTCTTCGTTATTTTCGATGCATTTTAAATTCTAAAAATAATTCATTATAGTAAGCAAGCATTCTTTTTCCTAAGTTATCGTACACTTCCAGTCTTTCCGTAAGCTCTTCATCTGGATAAAAGCGTTCATCCTCTGTTATTTCTTCAGGTAAATACTCTAGAGCACTTTTATTAGGCGTTGAATATCCTACATATTCTGCGTTTTGAGCTGCATTCTCTGGATCCAACATAAAATTAATAAATTGGTGTGCACCATCTACATTCTTTGCAGATGACGGGATTACCATATTGTCGAACCATAAATTAGATCCTTCTTCCGGTACAACATAGTTAAGATCTTCATTTTCCCACATAATATCGGCAGCCTCACCTGACCAAACAACACCAATTGCAGCTTCTTCATTCGCGATGAGTAATTTAATTTCATCACCAATGATTGCTTTAATATTAGGAGTTAGCTCATCTAGTTTTGCCTTTGCCTCTTGTAAATGTTCCTTATTTGTATCATTTAAAGAGTAATGCAGACTATTTAATCCCATTCCTATAACTTCTCTAGCCCCATCAACTAGTAAAATTTGATTTTTTAATTCAGGGTCCCAAAGATCATTCCAACTTGTAAATTCTCTCCCATCAAGCATTTTTGGGTTATAAACAATACCAACAGTACCCCAAAAATATGGAACGGAATACTTATTATCAGGATCGAAAGATAAATCCATGAAATTCTCATTAATATGCTTTAAATTTGGTAACTTCTCATGATCAAGTGGGATTAATAATCCTTCTTCGTTCATTTTACTTATCGTATATTCGGAAGGTACAGCTATATCATATGCAGTACCACCTTGTGAAACTTTCATCATCATTGCTTCGTTTGAATCAAACGTTTCATATATCACTTTTATTCCTGTTTCCTGCTCAAACTTATTAATTAAATCTGGATCAATATATTCTCCCCAGTTATACACATTCAGTGTGTTTCCACTTGTATATCCTTGTGAACTATTCATACTGTTAACGAGATAGATTAGAGCAAAGGAAACAATGAATAATAGAATAAATACACGGACTAGTTTACTCATGATTTCCTCACTCCTGCTGCAATAGATTTTCCTTGACGCTGATTAATCATATAGTAGCCAATGACAAGTGCTAACGTTACTAGGAAAATAAGCGTTGATAATGCATTAATTTCCAATGAAATCCCTTGTCGAGCACGAGAATAAATTTCTACAGATAAAGTAGAGAAACCATTACCTGTTACAAAAAATGTAACAGCAAAATCATCAAGTGAATATGTTAACGCCATGAAAAAGCCAGCAAAAATACCTGGTGTAATATATGGTAAAATTACCTTTGATAACACATCCCAGTTCGAAGCTCCTAAATCACGGGCTGCGTATATCAGAGAGGAACTCATCTCTTGAAGTTTCGGTAATACCATAATTACAACTATTGGTACACTAAACGCAATATGGGATAGTAAGACAGAGGTAAAACCAAGCTTAATCCCAATAATCGTAAATAGAATTAAGAAAGACGCACCAATAATTACATCTGGACTAACAATTAATACGTTATTAAGTGTTTCTAATGTATTCCGTGCTTGCCTTCTTTTCACATAAGAAATTGCAAGTGCCCCAAATACTCCTAGGATCGTCGATATAGTAGCAGATAAGAGCGCAATTATTAACGTATTCAATGCGATAATAATTAACCTTGTATCCTGAAATACCTCTTTATACCAATCTAACGTAAATCCTTCAAAACCTCTCATGGATTCTCCGCTATTAAATGAATAAAACATTAAATAAAATATTGGTGCATATAGAACAACAAAAACGAGTATTAAATATACTTTCCCTAATTTATTTCCTCTCATCTTGCCAAATCACCTCGTTTTCGTTTACCTGTAACAATCATGATGACAGCCATGATAATAATCAAGAATACAGCAATTGTTGACCCCATTCCCCAATCCTGTGTTACTAAGAAATGTTGCTCAATTGCAGTACCGAGAGTAATTACTCGGTTTCCGGAAATGAGTCGTGTAATCATAAACAAGGATAATGCCGGAATAAATACAGCCTGACATCCAGACTTAACTCCATCCAATGTTAATGGAAAAATAACACGTCTAAAGGTAGTCCATTGTGATGCTCCTAAATCATTAGCCGCATCAATTAGTGATGTATTCATTTTTTCTAATGAATTATAAATTGGTAAAATCATAAATGGAATAAAGATATATACTGCTACAAAAATAAAGCTAAAATCGGTAAATAATATTTGTCTTGATCCAATACCAATAAAGTCTAAAAATTGGTTCGCTGGACCATATGCTCCAAATATGCCTAAGAACGCATAAGCCTTTAGAAGCAAATTAATCCACGATGGCAAAATAATAAGTAAAAGCCATAGTTGTCGATGCTTTGCTTTCGTTAGGAAATACGCCGTTGGATATGCAATTAACAAAGTAAAAATTGTAATAAGCAATGCATACCAAAAAGAGCTAAGTGTCATTTTTAAATAAATTGGTGTGAAGAATTTTTGATAATTGGTTAAAGTAAAATTACCTTCGATATCAAAGAATGAATAATAGCCCACAAGAATGATTGGTGTAACAACAAATAGTGCTATCCAAAGCACATACGGAATTAGGTAGAAATTACGTGTTTTCATTGACTTACCTCATCGTATGATTCCAATCGTTTATCAAATTCTTCTTCTGTTTCACCAAGGCGCATGACGTGAATTGCTTCAGGGTCGAAGCGTAAACCGATTTCTTGGCCAATCTCTGCTTTTTTAGTGGAATGAACAAGCCATTCATTTCCTAACTCGTCAAAACAACAAATTTCATAATGAACTCCTCTAAAGAGTTGACTATCGACACGCACGTGTAAATTAGCTTTTTCTTTCACGGAAATTTCTAAATCCTCAGGTCTAATTACAATTTCAACCGCCTCGTTTTCATTTAACCCTTGATCGACACATTCGAACTGTTTTCCAGCGAATTCTACTAAGAAATCCTTCATCATTTTGCCTTTAATAATATTAGACTCTCCGATAAAGTCTGCAACAAAGCGGTTAATAGGTTCATCATATATATCAGTAGGCGTCCCACTTTGTTGAATTTTACCTTTATTAATGACGAAGATTTCATCTGACATTGCCAAAGCTTCCTCTTGATCATGAGTAACAAAGATAAAGGTAATACCTAGTCGACGTTGTAATTCGCGAAGTTCATACTGCATTTCTGTTCGTAATTTCAAGTCTAGTGCTGATAGTGGTTCGTCCAGTAGAATTACCTCTGGTTCGTTTACAATTGCACGTGCAATCGCTACACGTTGACGCTGACCACCAGACATCTCCGTAATTTCACGATTCTCATATCCTTCTAAATTTACAAACTTTAATGCTTCTTTTACCTTTTCATCAATAACATTCTTTTTCATCTTTTTGATGCGCAGCCCAAATGCTACATTTTCATATACATTTAAATGTGGAAATAGCGCGTAGTCTTGGAAGACGGTATTAACTTGTCGCTCATTTGCAGGAACTTTATTAACTTTCTTGTCATTTATGTAAATCGTACCTTTTGTCGGTTCAATAAAGCCTGCAATTAATCTTAATATCGTTGTTTTCCCACACCCAGATGGCCCAAGTAGTGTGTAAAACTTACCGCGTTCAATTTCAAAACTGACATTATCTAAAATAGTTGTATCATCAAATTGCTTTGACACATTTTCAAAGCGAATGATAGTTGTTTCTGTCATCTTTCATCCTCCAAACTGCTATAAATAGGAATCTGTAGCGATTAATATAAGCTCTGTTCGACCATTATGAACATTACTAATCTGATGTTGTTCAGAAGCCTGAAAATAAATAGATTCACCACTTACGGCATAATAAGTTTGTTTTCCTAACGTAATCATAATTTTCCCTTTTAAAACATAAGCAAAGGTCTCAGATAAGGATGGTTCAAACTGCTTAAATTCACCTTTTTCTTCGAGTGTTAAATAGATTGGTTCCATTTCCATTTCATTCGATTCGGGCACAAGCCATTTTATTTCGTAACCCTTCTCTTCATCTATGTATTCTGTCTGATCTTCTTCTCTATATACTACTTTTTGCTCTCTTTCTTCCTCATCGAAAAATTGCTTCGGTGTGCAACCTAGTACCTCTAGAATAGAGAAAAACGTTTCAATCGAAGGTGAACTTAAATCTCTTTCAAGTTGTGAAATATACCCCTTGCTCAAGTCCGTCCTCTCACCCAACTCTTCTTGTGTTAATCCTTTTTTTAATCTTAAGTTCTTTATTTTCTTACCTATTCGCATACTTCACACCTTCCGTTAATGTTTAGTATATGTAAACCATAAGTCAATGTAGTATACAAATACTAAACTTATTGTTTACTTTTAACTCTAGAATATTATACATATTTATGTGGATTGTGCAAGATTAATATTTTATAAAATCACTGCTATTTAATAGTTTGAATTTTCTACCCACCATGTTATCCTAGATACGATTATTAATAGAAAGGATAATGCCCATGCAATCAATTAATCACTCCCCACCGTACGAATTAGAATTATTAACGTATTTGCAACACCGAACCAACCTCTTACCTCCTCAAAAAACACAATTTTACAATCTCCAGAAAGGATATGAAGGTGAATTAAGAATGTTAGAAGTACTGAAAAAGCAATTATCCCCAAATTATCTACTCCTCAACAACCTTCTTTTAAGTGCCAACAACAATGAATTCCAAATTGACTTTCTACTAATAGGAAAAGAAACAATCTATCCGCTCGAAGTAAAAAATAATAATGATGACTTTTATATTCAAAATGACAGCTGGTATGTACTTTCATCTGGGAAAGAAATACGAAATCCACTCCATCAGTTAAAGAGAAGTGAAATATTACTCGGAAACTTCTTACAACAGTCCAATTTCCACTTTTCCATCGAACCTTATGCTATCTTCATTAACCCCGAATTCCACCTATATAATGCACCTTTAGATGCTCCCATTATTTTTCCAACACAAGTTAACCGTTTTATCGATAAGTTAAATGCAGTGACCTTTAACTTAGGACAACATCATAGTGATTTAGCAAACCATTTTATTAGTAACAAACTCAATCGATCATCCAATGAAAAATTGCCTGAATATGAATATGAAGAATTAAGGAAAGGAATAATTTGCACGAACTGTTCCAGTATCTTCAGCCCTATCCCATATCGAAGGCTTATTTGTAAAACCTGTGGTGCAATCGAAGACGTAGATTTAGCACTAAAGCGGAGTATTATTGAATTCGTGAAATTGTTTCCTCATAAGAAGATAACAACTTCTCACATTCAACATTGGTGTGGTGATATCATTTCCAAGAAAACAATTCGAAGAATATTAGCGAGAAATATGAGAATGATTAAGAAAGGTAGACATACTTATTACGTATTTAAATAAGGAGTTATTTAAAAAAGGAGGGATCTGGAGAAGTCTTCTTACATGCCCTTAGTTGCTTTTAAACTTTGCATGTGGGATAAGGAGACATTTCCATGTTACCTCCTCTCTTTTTATTGGAAGAGGGACGTTGGATTCTCCAGCATGACCTGTTCCATCTTTTTTGTGGTTTTAAGGGGATGTGGGATCTTTTATCGTGACCGCTTTGGCAATTTTTATCTGGGGCTGGGTACCGGGATAATTTTGCGTGACCTCCTCCGTCTATTTCTTCCGGAGGCGGGCACATTGAACGTTCTTGCGTGACCACCTCTGGCTTTTTCTTCTGGAGGCGGGTACGTTGGACGTTCTTGCGTAACCACCTCGGGCTTTTTCTCCCGGAGACGGGCACGATGAACGGCCTTGCGTGACCACCTCGGGCTTTTTCTCCCGGAGACGGGCACGATGAACGGCCTTGCTTGACCACCTCTGGCTTTTTCTTCTAGAGGCGGGCACGTTGGACGTTCTTGCGTAACCACCTCGGGCTTTTTCTCCCGGAGACGGGCACGATGAACGGCCTTGCGTGACCGCTTCGGGCTTTTTCTCTCGGAGATGGGCACGATGAACGACCCAATGTGACCGCCTACACCATTTCCATCCAAAGCCGGTCATGATGAACGATCTTGCGTGACCGACTCGGGCTTTTTCTTTCGGAGGTGGGAACGATGAACCACCCTACGTGACCACCTCGGGCTTTTTCTCCCGGAGACGGGCAAGATGAACGGCCTTGCTTGACCACCTCTGGCTTTTTCTTCTAGAGGCGGGCACGTTGGACGTTCTTGCGTAACCACCTCGGGCTTTTTCTTCTGGAGGCGGGCACGTTGGACGTTCTTGCGTAACCACCTCGGGCTTTTTCTCCCGGAGACGGGCACGTTGGACGTTCTTGCGTAACCACCTCGGGCTTTTTCTCCCGGAGACGGGCACGATGAACGGCCTTGCGTGACCACCTCAAGCATTTTCTCCCGGAGACGGGCACGTTGAACGATCTTGCGTGACCACATCAGGCTTTTTCTTCCGGAATCGGGCACGATAAACGACCCAATGTGACCACCTGCACTATTTCCATCCAGAGCCGAGCACGATGAACACTCCAACGTGACCGCTTACACCATTTCCATCCAAAGCCGGGCACGATGAACGACCCTACGTGACCGCCTACGCCTTTCCCAACCCAAACCGGGCACGATGAACTCGCCACCAAGCCCCCTTCACCTCTTTTACCCCATATACAGAACGAGATTCAACTGCCTACAAACCCCAAACCATTAAATCAAACGTTTGTTTTAAACAAGCGTTTGTTTAACTAAAAAGGGTTCAGTCATAAATGACTGAACCCTAACGCTTAGGCACCGATTTGTGGAGTGCCTTGTTGAAGCTGATACATTTGATAGTATTTGCCTCTTTTCTCCATCAATTCATCATGGTTGCCGCGTTCTACGATAGTACCACGATCCAATACTAGAATTTGGTCTGCATTCTTAATTGTAGACAGACGGTGGGCAATGATAAACGTTGTTCTTCCCTTTTTCAGGACGTCCATCGCTTCTTGAATAATTGCTTCTGTTTCCGTATCAATGCTTGATGTTGCCTCGTCAAGTATTAAAATTGCAGGGTCAAAAGCAAGTGCACGCGCGAAGGATATAAGCTGGCGTTGTCCTGAAGATAAGGTGCTTCCCTTTTCCACAACCGGCTCGTCATAACCTTTTTCTAGATTCTTTAACACTCGGTCTGCTCCAACAGCTTTCAGTGCTGCTTCGGCTTTTTCACGAGATATACGCGGGTCATTTAAGCTAACATTCGATAAGATTGTTCCAGTGAATAGATATGGATCCTGAAGAACAATTCCCATGTGATCTCGTAAAGTTTGTTTCGGGATTTCTTGAATATTTTTACCGTCAATAAGGATTTCTCCTTTATTGCAATCATAAAAGCGGAATAATATATTCATAATCGAGCTCTTACCTGAACCTGTATGACCAACGAGTGCAATTGTTTCCCCTTGCTTCGCCTCAAAATGGATATCTTTTAATACATATTCATTTTCTTTATAGCCAAAGTATACATGGTTAAAGTTAACGTTACCTTTATATCGTTGTATTCTTTCGGCACTAACTTCCTCCCCTTTTTCATCGAGAAGGCGAAATACACGCTCTCCAGCAATTAAAGCTGATTCTAAGTTAGAGAATTGCGTCACAATATTTGTAACAGGATTAAATAGACGGTTAATATAATCTACATACGCATAGAGAACACCCATTGTAATAACAGAGTGTGCTCCTAATGCGTCACTTCCGAAGTACCAAATAAAGCCGACAAATACGAAATTCCTGAGAACACCTACAACGTTATGAGAGGATAATGCATCTAATGTTAGCAACTTTTTCTCATAACGGAAGTGAGTTTCATTTAAATCTTCAAATTCCTTACTCATTTGCTTCTCTCGGCGAAATGCTTGAATAATCGTCATCCCTTGTATGGATTCGTTTATCATTCCATTTAATTCACTCACTTTAGATCGAATGACACGGTTGTACTTGGATGCAAATTTACGATATACAATCATCCAAATAAACATAATCGGTAATAGTAGCATGCATATAAGGGCAAGCTTTACATCTAATACAAACATCGCTACATAAATACCAATTATATAAATGAAACCTGTAAAGAAGTTCGCTAATACAGCGACATACAACTCTCGAATAGCTTCGGTATCGTTCGTAATTCGCGCCACAACTTTCCCTGCTGGTAAATCATCAAAATAACGAATAGGCAAAGTCTGAATATGTGAAAAAATATCTGTTCGCATTTTTTGAATTATACGGTTTGCGGCTTTTTGTAAATAGAAATATTGCCCATAACCAAATATTGCTGAAATAACAAATAACGAAAAATAATAGATTAATAGCGTTATAATTGTTGGAACTTCCGGCTTATAAAAGGCTAGTGTTTCAGAAATAGAGAGTTTTTTAGCATTATAACTAACCTTCTCCCCGTTACTTGTAATTGTAATTTGATCACCTGATACAGAACGTTGCCCATTTAAAGGAACTTCCCCTTCAATAAAATAAAAGCCTTTATTCACTTGCAAAATCGTAGCAGCACTGCCATTTACTATTAGCTTATCTTGCTCCGCATAACGCTCTCTTACATACGATTTACCATCATATAAAACAGCAGATTCTTCTTGACTCGTTTGCAACCAATGGTCCTCTATCCCCAAAATATGTTCATCAATTAACTTTTTTGCGATGAATGGACTCAAAACCTCAGTCGCAACCGACAAGGTCAGCATAATTAGTGCCGCAATAATCGTACCTTTAAAAAATAAAGCATATTTAAATAATCTCTTTCCAGTCATTATGCATGCACCTCCTCTGCGAGTGAATCCTCAATTTGCTGTCGATCATATTGTTCTTTGTACCAGCCATTATTACTTATTAGGTCAGCATGCGTTCCTTCCTCTACGACTTTCCCGTCATCTAAAACTAAAATCCAATTAGCATGTTCGACGGCTGATAATCGATGGGTCGTAATAAGGGTGGTTTTTCCTTCTCTTTCACTTCTGATATTTTGGATGATTTTTGCCTCTGTCTTCGCATCTACTGCAGATAGTGAATCATCCAATATTAGAATTTCAGGATTTTTAATTAAAGCTCGAGCAATAGAAATTCTTTGTTTTTGACCACCAGATAAAGCTACACCTTTTTCACCAACTAGTGTTTCTAAACCCTGTGGAAGCATTTCTAAATCTTTTTCAAAATAGGCTAAACGAATCGCCTCTTTCAGGTCCTCTTCCGTAGCATGTTCGTCTCCAAATAAAATATTTTCACGAACACTTCTTGAAAAGAGCACATGATCTTGTGGAACATAGCCAATCCAGGAGCGAACTTGATCCATCTTCTGCTCTTCAATACCTACTTGAGATATTGACAACTCACCTTTTCCTAATGGATATTCTCGTAAAAGTTGCTTGACGAAAGTCGTTTTACCACTACCAGTTTTACCTACAATTCCAATCGTATCTCCACGATTGATTTCAACATCAATCTTCGCCAGGTTATCTGTTTTGGAAGATGGATATCGGAAAGAAACATCCTTAAAGCTTATAGATTCTGGCTTTTCAATTGCTGTAGGTGCATCTGGATCTTTTACATCTTCTTCATAATTCAATGTTTCTTGAACTCGGTCTAGTGATGCATTTCCACGTTGCATGACATTAATCAATTCACCAATTGCAAACATTGGCCAAATAAGCATCCCTAAATAAACATTAAAGGAAACAAGTTGGCCTAGTGTGATTTGTTGATGAAAAACAAGATACGTCCCATAGGATAAACCAATGACATAACTAATACCTGTAATAATTTTCGTAGCCGGACCAAATAATGCATCAATCCGTGCTACATTAATATTCTTCTCATAAACATCCTCTGTCATATGTTGAAAATCTGCTTCACTAGCTTTCTCTTGTACATATGCACGAGTTACGCGCACTCCAGCAACAGATTCTAAAACACGATCATTCATATCCCCAAATGCTTTTTGTGCGGACATAAATTTTGCATGAATCTTCTTTCCAAGTACTGTAATTATCCATGCAAGAATAGGTAACGGTAGAACTGCGGCCAATGTTAATTTCCAAGATACAAGGAATCCCATGGAGATCAGTATTGTTAACATGTATAAAGAAGAATCAAATAATGTTAAAATACCAAATCCCGCTGTTGTGGATATCGCCTTTAAATCATTTGTTCCTCTTGCCATTAAATCCCCTGTACGATTTTTTTCAAAAAATGTTGGTGTCATTTTTAATAAATGATTCATAAAGCGTGACCGCAGCATTTTCTCCACGACAATTGCTCCACCAAATAATAGATACTGCCAAACATAGGTGATTCCGTAATTTAAAATTGTACCTACAGCTAAGATACCTAAAAATAAGAACAATGTGGATGCTGTCAACGTTCCTAAAAACATATGATCGATAGCTGAACCAATAATAAAAGGTGGAATTATTTCGAATAGATTAGCAAAAGCTAACAATACGAGTGCAACAGTATAACGTTTCCAATGCTGTCGAAAGAACCAACCTAATTTTGTTAATACACTAAACATACAAAAACCTCCAATCAAAAAAAACATAAAAAAAAGCATAACTGCGCCATTAAAAATGTGCGCAATTATGCTTCACATAAAAATAGACACGGGTAGTGTACAACCCACGTCACTTTTTCTTATGTAACATTTATGCGTGACAGTAGGCTGACAATCTATTTAGTTGCGGATTATTTACAATTAACTTTTTCACGATCATCAGCCTCCTTTTTCCGAATTTATTAGTGTTCATATGTTAGCATGGAAAAATTAATACTGTCAATGCTAAAAATAAAATACTCTGTAAATTAATTGTTTTAACAATAGCATTCTTGTTGCAAATGCTAACTTTCGAACATTTTACAGTTTTTTTATTAAGTGATATTATTTTTTTATTCTACGCAAAAGGGGACTAAGAAATGACAACAAAGAATGAACAACAAATAGTCGCAAGTGTCCCACAAACAGGATTTTTTGGGCACCCTAAAGGATTATTCACTTTGTTCTTCACAGAGTTTTGGGAACGTTTTTCCTACTATGGCATGAGAGCCATCCTAATATACTACATGTACTATACCGTTAAAGAAGGCGGTCTAGGGATGGATAAAGCAACTGCCGGTTCGATTATGGCGATATATGGTTCACTCGTCTACATGTCGGGAATCATCGGTGGTTGGATTGCAGACCGTATTTTCGGTACAAGAAAAACTGTTTTTTACGGCGGAATATTAATCATGATTGGCCATATTGCACTGGCCTTTCCTGGAGGAGTTACTGCCCTCTTCATTTCGATGGGATTCATCATTATCGGGACAGGACTTTTAAAGCCAAATGTATCCAGTATCGTCGGTGATATTTATAGCAGAGATGATGAGCGTCGTGATGCAGGATTTAGTATTTTCTACATGGGGATTAACCTAGGTGCACTACTTGCTCCATTTATTGTCGGAACAGTCGGTCAAGAATATAGCTTCCACTTAGGCTTCGGAATTGCTGCTGTCGGAATGTTATTAGGGTTAATTATTTTCTTATTAACTAGAAAGAAAAACCTTGGATTGGCCGGATCACATGTACCGAATCCACTTTCAAAAGAAGAACGCAAATCTTTATTCACAAAATTCGCAATTATCACGATTGTAATTGTTGTATTAGGAATCATTACTACTAAGACTGGTTTATTAACGATTGACCGCTTTACAATGCTTGTAAGTATTCTTGGTATCGTTATTCCTACAGCTTACTTTATTGTTATGTATCGCAGTAAAAAAACAACTGATGATGAGCGCTCGAATTTAATTGCATATATACCGTTATTCCTTGCTGCTACAATGTTTTGGGCAATTCAAGAACAAGGCGCCATTATTTTAGCACTATATGCTGATGAACGAACACAATTAAGCTTCTTTGGTTGGGAACTGCAATCATCTTGGTTCCAATCACTAAATCCTATTTTTATCGTTCTACTTGCGCCAGTATTTGCATGGATGTGGATTAGACTTGGGAAACGGCAGCCATCCACACCTAAAAAGTTCTCATTTGGATTAATATTTGCAGGACTTTCTTTTGTAATTATGATTATCCCTGCATATTTGAATGGCACAACAACGCTCGTAAGTCCTATATGGCTTGCACTTAGCTTTTTAATCGTTGTACTTGGAGAGTTATGCCTATCACCTGTTGGTTTATCTACAACGACAAAATTAGCACCTGCTGCCTTTTCCGCACAAACGATGAGTCTTTGGTTCTTATCTAGTGCATCCGCGCAGGCAATTAATGCGCAAATCGTAAAATTGTACAAGCCAGAAACCGAAATAATATATTTTGGTATCATCGGCGCAATTGCCATCTTACTTGGAGTATTACTATTTGTCATATCACCTCGAATTCAAAAATTCATGAAGGGTGCAAAATAAATAAAAAATCGGGTTGTCTTCCAAAAAAGACAACCCGATTTTTCTTTATTTACCTAACATAAGTCGGTGATTCTTAAATAGCTTATTCGCAATTGGGAATAAAACTAGGATAATGACAATATAACTTGCTGCTGCCAATCCAAAGGCTCCCACTGTTAACTGACCACTAAAGGCATCACGGACAAATAAAAATAAATTCATCACAGGCAAAGCGTATAACGGAAGGCTTAATGCTTCTCCAGAGAAAAACATGAACAGCATTGGAAGTGTCAGAATTCCCATTACAGGAGTTATATAATAGCCTGCTTCTTTTACTGAATTAGCCATCATACTCAATATCATTTCTAAAGCGGATATAAAGATTGCAAATAATACAATGAGTACAATGCTCATTAATGTAAAGGATATTGGGTCTGCAATCGATGTTAATCCTTTTTTCAGCTCAGTTGTAAAGTTCATTAATACACTGAGTACAGCAATACAAAGTAACCCTGTAAATATACCTAACGACGAAAGTGTTAGCCACTTAGCTAATAATATTTGAATTGGTTTTACTGGTGTAATAAATAATGCTTCAATCGTCTTCTTTTCTTTCTCACCAGCGAATAGTTCCGTTGCTGATGGATAGGCACCATTCGCAATTGCAATTGGAATAAGTAAAGGAATTAATATGGATAACATATAAGATGCGATTGCATTATCTTCTTCTTTAGTTGTTTTTGTTTCAATGGTAAAAACTTCTATTAAGCTATAATCGATATTTTCACCGGCTAATCGTTGTTTCACTGTTTGTTCTTGCCATTTAGTTAAAGCTGACATCACTACACTTGAAGCTCCAGATCCTTCTTGACTACCAGGATCAAATATAACATTAACTGGAATAGACTCCTGTGAGCTCATCATTTCCTTCCAGCCTTCTGCAAACTCAATCCCAACTTGTGCTTCCTTCTCTTTCACTGCCTCGTCGACATCAGCAAATCTTTCAATTGTTAACGTAGGCATATAAATTGCAAGCTGGTCGAGAAGTTCTGAATCTACTGTATCCTCCACCGCTAAAATAAATTCATCCTCATCATTAGAAGTGATGATTTTATCGTAAAATAAAGTAAGTGCAGCCATCATAATGATAGGAAATAGGACAAGTAATGTAATAGACCGTTTATCTCTTAAAACGTCCTTCATCTCTTTCATAAATATCGTCTTAAACATATAAATCACCTCTTACAATTTTAGAAGTAAATAAATAATTTAGATCTCGACTATTCTCTTGTTCATATAACTCTTCTAATCCACCCTCATATACCATTTGCCCCTTATGCATCATAATGACATCATCACAAAGCTGGGCAATTTCATCCATAATATGAGTGGAGAATATAATTGTTTTTCCTTCTTTTTTAAATTGAAGAATAAACTCTCTAAAAATATTTGATGAAGTGATATCAAGTCCAGTAGTAGGCTCATCAAATAAAACAATATCTGGATTATGGATAAGCGTTCTCGCTATCGCAACTTTTTGCATCATCCCTTTAGAAAAGCCTTCTACTTTTCGATCCAAATATTTACGCATGCCAAATCGTTTCGCAAGCATCTCAATTTGATTTTTAATTTCATGACTTGTCATACCATATAAACTTCCAAAGTACTCTAAGTTTTCTCTAGCAGTTAAGCGGCTATAAAGCCCTGTTTCCGAACCAAATAATACTCCCATTCGCTTTCTTACTTGCTCTTTATGGGTATAAATATCATTGCCATCTAGTGTGATTTTCCCCTCGTCAGGAGCAATCAACGTACATAGCATACGTAGCAACGTAGTTTTTCCTGCACCATTTTCACCTATTAACCCGACAACATGGCCTTCAGGAATCGTTAATGATAAATAGTCAACTGCTTTAACTATTTGCTTTTTATCTTTAAATTGTTTCGATACTTTATCTACAACAAGCATCATCCACATCTCCTTCTCGATTTCGTTAATTGTATTGTATCGATTATTGAAAAAACTTTCTGCGATTATGTCGTGAAGGGGGGGTTATATGTCGTGAAAGGTTCTTTTATCATAAAAATCTATTATAATGATACGTAGCATTACTAAAGGGGTTTTGGAGATGAAAGTGGGAATTGTCGATGACCGCATGATTGATCTCGATAAAGTTAAATTTATACTGGAGTCGGAAGAGGATGTTGAAATTATTTTTGCAACGACTGATCCAGAAGAGGCTTACCAACAAATAAAAGAAAACAAGATTGATTTATTAATAGCTGATATAGAAATGCCAGGAATCTCTGGTTATGAGCTTGCAGATTTAATACATACTCATGGATTGCTGATTACTGTAATTTTCGTGACTGCAAACAGTGGTTACGCAGTACATGCCTTCGAATTAAATGTTCATGATTATATTTTAAAACCTTTTAAGAAGGAAAGATTACTACAAGCATTAGCAAAATATCGAGAGAAGCAACGCGGAGGAAATCTAACTGGTAGATTAATATTGAAGCAGAAAGGTCATATTGAGATGATCCCGAAGCAGGATATTATTTTTGCAGAACGCACTGGTAGATCAACTACGATTTATACGATTAATGAAGAATACGAGACGTATTTAACAATGAACGAACTAGAAGGTAACTTGCGAGAAAATAACTTTATCCGCTCCCATCGCTCTTTCATTATCAATCTTCATTATGTAAAAAGCTTTTCCATATATACAAAGAAGTCGTACAGTGTAACATTTGAAGGTACGAAAAAAATAGCAATGCTTACAAAATTTAAGATGGATTATCTACAGAAGTATTATTTTTGAGGTGAAAAAATGCAAGTTATTATGCTCATACCCTGGATAGTGGCAATCACTTCAATGGTCTGGACTCATCATTATATCATTTCGGTTCTTCTCCTTGTTTGTGCCATATCTCATTTTTATACATATTTACAAGGTTACTACCCACCTTCTTGGGGAAAAGTATTAGCAGTACTGCAAATATGCTGGTTAGCTGCTTCTTATTTTACAAATGAAGCCTTACTTACATTAGGAATGATTTTTCCTGTCGTCGCATTCTTGTACATTGGTAAAAACCAAAGAAAGCAACAAGAACAAAATGAAGCAATTATACGCAATCATGAACAGCAACTTGCTTTAATGGACGAGCTGCGGAAACAACGGCATGATTTCAAAGCACATGCAACTGCTCTTATGTATGGGACTGGCCATGATGATTATAAAACAGAACTACAAAAACATTTTGCGGACGTAGATCAATTTCTTAAAAATGAATCTAATATCATCGCTGGTACTCTGTACTCTTATCATAAAAAAGCAGAACAACAAGGAATTAAACTCGATTACAATATTCAACACGCCATTTCAGGTATGCCACTTTCGGAATATGAGCTAGTCTCACTAATTGGAAATATATTAGATAATGCAATGGATGCAGCTTGCGAATATAAGGATACTGGTAAACAAGGAAATATCTTCTTCAGTTGCCGAAAACAAAGTGGGATTTGGATTTTAGTATGTCAAAATAGTACTGTTCCGCTCCAGAATGAAACGATTGAATGTATTTTTACAAAACGATCCCAATCTACTAAAGGTGGGACCCATGAAGGAATCGGTACACAGCAAATCATGAATATCGTGAAAAAGCATGATGGGACGCTTGACTTCACTGCCATTGACGAAACGTTTACTTTAAAAATCAAAATACCAGATGTAAAGTAAAATAAGGTGCCAATCCTGTTAGGCGAATCTCCACTGCATAGAGAACTGATGAAATATAACGTTATGATAGTTTAGAAAATATGGTTATGAGGTTTTTAAGAATGAAACAAAATGAAAAATTAATAGTTATTGATGCTTGTCTATTAGCTGGGAAAATAATGATGCAAAGTGGAGCAGAAACATATCGTGCAGAGGATACGATGATCCGAATGGCTGCTGCATGTGGCTTTCCAAATAGTCAAAGCTATGTTACACATACAGGAATCATCTTCTCTTTGGAGAACCTAGATCCAACTCAAGTTGTTAGAATAAATGAACGGGGAACAAACTTGGAAAAAATTGCGCTGGTGAATGACATCTCAAGAAAGATAACTGCAGGCGTGATCGATGCCGAGACTGGTTATGCGGAACTGAAGAAACTCTCAAAGGAAAACCTTGCCTCCCCCATTTGGCTTCAAATCATCGCAGCTTCTATTGCTAGTGGCTGTTTTTTAATTATGTTTAGAGGTATTTGGGCAGACTTTTTACCAGCAATGTTGATAAGTGGAGTTGGTTTTTCTGCCTTTCTACTTCTCCACCACCATACGAAGGTAAAATTTTTTGCTGAGTCAACCGCATCTTTTGTGATTGGCTTATTGGCTCTTTTATTAGTGAAAAATGGCTTGGGGCATCAACTGGATATTATCGTAATTGCCTCCGTTATGCCACTTGTTCCTGGTCTCTTAATTACGAATGCAATTCGCGACCTAATGGCTGGCCATTTCTTATCAGGTCTTTCAAAAGGTGCAGAAGCATTTTTCACTGCACTAGCCATCGGAACTGGAGTTGCGGTAGTGTATTCATTATTTATATAGGAAGTAGGAGAAATTATGGTATTTTACGTAACTCATCTTATATTAAGCTTTATAGCAGCTGTTGGCTTCGGAATTATTTTCAATGCTCCCCGCAAAGCACTAATCCAATGTGGAATTGTTGGAATGCTCGGATGGATTGTATACATCGTTATGGAGGATAATGGGTTCGATGTCGTTCAAGCTTCTTTTTCAGGTGCATTTATCGTCGCCATCATTGGTCATATGATGGCAAGAAAATATAAAACACCGATTATTGTTTTCATCGTTGCAGGCATCATCCCCCTCGTTCCAGGAGGAACCTCATATGATGCAATGCGTCACGTCGCCAGCAATGATTACGCAAACGCCATCCCACTTGCCATGAAAGCCTTCATCATCGCAAGCGCGATCGCCATGGGACTTGTATTCGCAGAGGTAATTATGCAGTTTGTATTGAAGCTGTTTAAGAAGAAGCGAGTAGTTTAAAAAACCTGAGCTCCAGTGAGTGGAGATCAGGTTTTTGTTTAGTTATTAGATTCTTTGATTGGAACTGTAAATGATTGATCTATTTGGGCACTGTATAAAAGGCGTTCGATGGTGACAGTGACTTCTTTAGATTTTTCTATAAACTTTCTATCTAAAAACATGCTGTATTTTTCTCCTGGACCGCTTCCAATTTGACCATAATCTCCAGGTTCCCCAGGTTCTCCGGATTCGTTCTCTGCAGTTACGAAAATCCGTAAATGACTATAATCATCATATCCAAAGCTAGGGTTAAGTGGCACGTCAGGTATTAACCGTAATGGTTGTTTTCGTTTTTTTGCTTTATACAGAATATCAAAATTAATCCCACGGTCATCATAATATAATCGCTCCAAATAAACTTTCGTGTCCTTTATCTCAGTTATTTTTTCGTTTACTTTTTTCTCATAACTCTCCGCATTCGCTAATCTTTGCTCATAATCAGATACATCCATCGTAAACTCAAATGAATCTTTCCCAAACAAATGAACATTATCAATTTCAAAGGTTACTTCGTCCGGCAATTCATTAAATGCAGGGATTTGAAAAATAAAAGAATCTGGGTCACCTTCTACATCTTCATAACCAACAATTGTATCAATCACCCTACCATTTAAGACTAGACTTGCATTGATTTTACTAAATTGCTGCCCTTCAGGTAATTCATATTTACCATATAACAAATTTTTTTCTGGTCGAATTTCCAACTTTTCAAAAGTTAAACGGGCATACTGACTTTCATTTGTCTCATTGATTGTCTTTGTAATGATTGGATTGCTAGTAAAATCAAAATGAACAGGGAGTTCGACATCATTAATTATTATTACTTCACCCAATAAATTAACAGTAATATCACTGGTCAACTTGGTATTTAGTTTTTGGACGTATTCAACATCCCCTTCCCAACTATCAGAATTGCTTCTTATATTTTCAATTACTGCACGTTGGTAAAGTCGGTTTTCATAAATAACACCTTCGTATGATGGGTGTATAGATTTTAAATATGGACCTCCTCCCGTAGCTACTACTTTCGGTTCTTCTTCAAATTCCCCATTTTCATCCTCATGTATTGTTACATATTGAATAAATGTTGATAAATCATGTGAATTTGATAACTTTTTCTTCATATCAGGCATTTCAATATAATAAAAAATAAGTGTATTCTCGGCATTATACCAAATTTTCTCAATATGAAGGTCTGCATCCTCTGTTATCGGAATGGTTTTGTTCACTTCTGTCACAAGTCCCAATCCTTCTGCTCTTTTTAAACCTGGTGTTTTCGTGTAGTAATAAAGGTCAACATCTACAAACGATTTCGCTATCACACGTCCTTGTGTATTACTATATTTATATTCATCACTTGATATAAAAAACGGTAGATTTCCATTCCACACTTGAATACCACCGAGTATCATAATAAAGAGAACAGCTACTGATAAGACTTTCTGAACAACATATTGTCTCTTTGGCTTTTTATTTTGCAATTTATCGAAAAACAGCTT
This sequence comes from Lederbergia graminis, assembly GCF_042655485.1. Classification (NCBI taxonomy): domain Bacteria; kingdom Bacillati; phylum Bacillota; class Bacilli; order Caryophanales; family Bacillaceae; genus Lederbergia; species Lederbergia graminis. Next base: position 266,900 of record NZ_JBHSMC010000014.1, on the reverse strand, counting down.
TTTGTCCTCTTCACTGTAATAAGGATCTTTCCCCAGAAAATCATCGAAATCTTGCTTAGATAATTTACTCATTAAGATAATCCTCCTTTAGCTTCACTTTCAGTTTTTCCTTCGCTCGCATAATGCGCGTACGAATGGTAGAAGGATTTACATCTAATAGCTTACTAATTTCTTCTATACTGAACTCCTGATAATATTGTAAAATGAGGACTTCCCGATATTTAATCGGCAAGTTCATGATGGCTTTAATCACTTCTCTTTTCTGTTCATCCAACAATACAAAGTGCTCAGGAGTTTGTGTTGTCTTTTCAAAAACCTCATCCTTCCAAATAAATAAACGGTGCAAAGGCGACCGCAAATAATCTTTGCATTTATTTGCTGTAATTCTGTATAACCAATTCTTCAAACTTGATGCATCACGGATTGTATCTATTTTTTGATAAACAGTAAGCATCACATCTTGAAAAACATCATCCATTTGTGCTCTATTTTTTACATAAGTAAAAATAAAGCGCTTTAAGCTCTCACCATGATGATCCATTACCCATTCTATTGCTGCTTCCTTACTAAACTCAGTAGCAGAAATAGACAATGGTGTATTTTCCCCCAATCAACTCACCTCTTTTACTCTCTAATGGAGCTTCTATATGTTAAGACGATCCATAACAGGAAAAGTCCCATCATTTTATTAAAAAGTTTTTATATTTGGTTCTGTTAAAGTTCATTGTTGTTAACAACTTAGTTGATTGAGCGGATGTACAAGAGACTCCTGCGGGAACAGCACGAGCCGAAGATCCACTTGGCTAAGCGGTTTTCTTTGCCAAGTTAGCTGAGGCCGTGCCCGCGGAAAGCGAGTGCACAGGAGCGCAAATCAACAACAGAGTTTAACAGAGCTTTATATTTAAATAATACAGGAAATGGTTGCTTATTTAGAGGAAAATTAATAGTGCAAGTAATGAGTAGCCAGAATCCGCTGTTATTACGTGACCGATCTTAACTATTTCTCCATTCACTGGGCACACTTGTCCTAATTAACAAAAACCTCGCCTATTTTTAAGACGAGGTTTCTTATTTATGTATTTACTTTCTTTCTCCATTTTCTATATACAACTATCAGAAGACAAGCTAATAATCCGTACCCTACAAATAACGTTGGAAAGTCCGGATAAATTATTGAGGTATAGGTTAGTGCGTTTTGGTAAAAGTGGGCAAGCATGCTGATCCAAGCAGTTCTAAAATAGATGATGCTATAAATGAATGGAATATGAATAAACATTCTTGAGATAGCCGATTCCCAGCCCCATGCAGATACATGAAGAAAGCCAAATAAACAAGCTGCTAATAAGACTGCCAGTAGAGACCAGCCCCGTTTCATACGCACACATATTAATCTAGCAATGGCTATTACTATAAGTACATTTAAGGACTCTTCTTCAAAAACCAACAAAGGTAAAGTTAGCAGATTAGTAATATATTCACCAGTTGTCATCGAAATTTGCTCAATATTCTGCGGGTCACTTGATGTCCACCCAAGAATTTGCGGTATTGCCAAAAAAATAACGCTAATTAAGAGCACGCTAAATGGATACATCCATAATACGTTCGAAATGGAATAAGGAGCACCAACTCTTTTAAAAGGATTATAAAAAAATGTCTTAATTAATCCTTTATTTTTCCAGATGATGAGTATAGTAATAAATAAAAATAAAACCTCTGTTACAACGGTTCTTCTGTTAAGTAATTCATTATAAGCATAAGTTCCAAACATAACCCAAATAATCGCTACTAACAACCAGATGACTCTAACATTACTATTTCGTATGCTATTTTCTAATTCCCTTTCATGATCAAAAATCCTTGAAAATATTTTCCTCACCGTTTTCAACTACAATCAAATTCCTTTCTAATATTTCTCACTTTTATATAAGAATGCTGAAAATATGTATGCAAAAGGCCTCATCCACTGTTTGATTTTTAATGGACGAGGCCCTAAATTATTGTTTATTTTTTTGCTCCAGTCTATCTTTCAAGTTAATACGGTAATTAAAGTAATTAATTACTAGACCTGCAACTAAACCTACTGCAATCACAATATAACCAGTGTTAGTACGTTCTCTTAATCCGTACCAAAGAACAGCGATGTATAATAAAACCACTAGAATCCGAATGATAAAATACTTTTTCAAAATGATCTTCCTTCCTCATATAAAACATACTAGTTCTACTATAAAGGATTGTGAATAAAAAAACACTATTTCCAAATGTATCTTTAACAAATGCCTCTTTCAAAAGTATTTGAAACATTGCAAAAATGCTTCTTAGATTAATTCTTAAGAACCGACCCCACCAAATTCAATCACAAACAATAAATAGGCACCGAAACATTTTAGTTGTTCCAGTGCCCTGTGTATGATTTATTGTTGATTTTCTTCTTCCCACACTTTTTCAAGTGCACTAGTGAATGTTTCTAATGGTTGTGCACCAGAGATGGCATATTTTTGATTAATAACAAAGAATGGTACTCCACGTACACCAATTTCTTGAGCGGTGCGAATATCATAGCGAACATCATCCGCATAAGCATTTTCATCACGTAATACAGCTAATGCCTCTTCACGGTCTAATCCTGATTGCTCGGCAATAGTAGCTAATGTGTCCAAATCGCTTAAGCGTTTATTTTCTGTAAAATAGCTATATAGCAGATTTTCAGTTAGTTCAATGTCTCTACCCTTTGTTTTCGCGAAGTGAGTGAGACGGTGAGCATCAAACGTATTTGTAGGTACCATGTTGTCGAAGTTATAGGTTAAACCAACTGTAGCAGCTTGTTGACCCATTCCTTCATTCATTTTTTTCGCTTCCTCCACACTCATCCCATATTTGGAAGCAAGCATTTCATGAACGGATTGGGTGCTATCTTTCGGAGTAGTTGGATCTAATTCAAAGCTTTTATATTCAATCTGAACGTTATCTTTATGTGCAAAGTTTTCCACTGCTTGTTCGAGACGACGTTTTCCAATATAACAAAACGGGCAGACAAAATCTGACCATACTTCAATTTTCAATGCGTTCACCTCATTGTTTTGACTTGAATCCCATTATAGCTTTTTCGTGTTATAACTTCCAAGAACACGCACATGGTAACCATACGTTTCTAGTATAGCAATTGCTTTTTGCAAATTAGTTTCTTGAATTCCCATTGCTGCTTCAATAAAGAAGCGATATGTACCAAGCTTTTTCTTCGTAGGTCGCGATTCAATCCATGTTAAGTTGACACCTAGTGAAGAAAATACATTTAGAATAATTGCTAGCAAACCTGGGCGATCTTCTGTTGGTGTAATCAAAAGCATCGACTTCGCTGCTGTTTGTACATCTGCTATTTGTTTTTTAGTTAACACTAAGAATCTCGTAGAATTACAATTATTATCATGAATATCTCTTGCTAAAACATCCAAACCGAATGTTTTAGCCGCCCATTCGGATGCAACTGCACCAACATCAAGGCGACCTTCATCACGAAGGGTCTCAGCTGCTCCAGCAGTACTACTATAGTGTTTAGTTTCAACTTGTAACTCCCGTGTAAAATTACGACATTGCGCTAATGCAGGTGGGATAGACCATACTTCCTTCACATTCTCAAGCAACGCACCTTTTACTCCCAATAATTGCAGTTTTACAGGAAGTACTGCCTCACCTTCCACCCACACATCATTGTTTACTAGGCCATCCGTTGTCATCGTAATTGTACCCTCAATAGCATTTTCTATCGGCACAATCCCTTTATCCACTTGTTCTTCACTTACAGCTTCCAATACATCTAATATATCTTTATACATAATTGGCTCAATATTAGCATCTGAATAATAACGAATTGCGGCTTCTTCTGAAAAAGTCCCTTTAGGTCCTAAGTATGCAACTTTCAAATTTAACAAACCCCTCATCTAATTTCTATGTAAAACTGAATTCTCAAAATTATAATGCAGTTTTGGAATTATAACAATAGATTAGCATTTTTTTCACCTAGAAATGACATATATAAGGATAACAATAAGGACGATGATTGTAATTGGAAGACAGCCGATTTTCCCAATCGAGCTCAAATCTCCAAATGATGCTTTATTCATAGCATCTGAAAGCGTTTCGGTTGGTTTTTCATTTTTCATCAATACTCACTCCTCATGACTCTCATGATAAATAGTTTTTCGACCCGCTCCCCTTCAATCTTATTATCTTCAATGGTAAAATAGAAAAAGATTTAAATACATATTAGTAAGGAGAATTTATCATGGCAAAAACTCTTATCTTTGGTCACAAAAATCCTGATACAGATACAATTACTTCAGCGATTGTCTATGCCGATATTAAGACTAAACTTGGTGCAGATGTGGAAGCTGTTCGCCTAGGTGAAGTAAATGGTGAAACACAATTTGCATTAGACACATTTGGAGTAGAAGCACCACGTCTTGTTACAACTGTTGCCAATGAGACAGATCAAGTAATTCTAGTTGACCATAATGAACGTCAACAAAGCGCAGATGATATTGAGCAAGTACGTGTTGTGGAAGTCATTGATCACCATCGTATCGCTAACTTCGAAACAAGTGATCCTGTATATTTCCGTGCAGAACCTGTTGGATGCACAGCTACAATTTTGAAGAAAATTTATAAAGAAAATAACTTAGAAATTGATAAAAAGATGGCAGGCTTAATGTTATCTGCAATCATTTCTGACTCTCTATTATTTAAATCACCAACATGCACAGAAGAAGATGTAGCAGCTGCACGTGAACTTGCTGAAATTGCTGGTGTAGATGCTGACAGCTATGGTTTAGATATGTTAAAAGCTGGCGCAGATGTCAGTGGTAAAACAGTAGAACAATTACTTTCCCTTGATGCGAAAGAATTCTCTATGGGCTCTGCAAAAGTAGAGATTGCGCAAGTAAATGCAGTTGGTGTAGAAGATGTTCTTGCTAGAAAAGCAGAAATCGAAGCAGCATTACAAAATGTTGTTGCAGAGAAAAATCTCGACTTATTCTTATTTGTAGTAACAGATATTCTAACAAATGACTCAACTGCAGTTGCGATTGGACAAGCTGCGAGCGCAGTTGAAGAAGCATTTGATGTGAAACTTGATAATAATGAAGCAGTATTAAAAGGTGTTGTATCCCGTAAAAAACAAATTGTCCCACCTTTAACAGATGCGCTAAGTAAATAATTAACCTCAGAAGCATGTATTTCCCAAGTGGAAATTACATGCTTTTTCATGTATAAGAAACTTTCTTGACTCGTTTTCGTCTTATATATAAAGGGATATATAAAGGGGTTGTAATGCATGAGAAAAATATATACACATATTATCCTTTTCTTTTTAGTCATCATTTTAGCTGCATGTGGTCAAGCGAATGCAGATGGGAATACAGATGAAAAAGGAAAGCCTGATATCATTGGCTATGTAATGGATCAAAATGATTCAAGAATCTTAGTTGTTAGTGCTGAAGCTCAAGATTTTAGTGCCAACGATGGCTTGAGTGAATACTATGATGCCATTTCGTTATCCAACGCTCCAGAAAATGTGAAAATAGGGCAAATGGTAAAGGTATGGATTGATGGTCCTGTAGCAGATTCGTATCCAATGCAAGGGAAAATCAGCAAGCTCGAAGTAGTCGAATCTTCCAAGCCTGACGGCGCCAAAATGACAGAGGAACAAGCACTCCGTAAAATTATTAAGGCCCAACCAACAAAACAAATGGCAGTTAGAAATATATACTTTGATAACACCAAAAATATTTGGAAAGTTGAATTCAAAGAACTACCAGATGGCGATGTAATTACGATAGAGATAAAGGATTAAACAGAAGCGCTCGCTCCTTTAAAGGGCAAGCGCTTTCAAGATTTCTTCTGTATATATCCTGTTGCGACTAGCAATAAGCCTATAATAAAGAACAAATAGACAAACAAGTTATCAAAAAACCCTGGGTAATCCACCGTCCCGAAAGTTCCTCCACCATGGATTGCACTGCCCCCATCTGCTAATCCACCAGCCAAAATCGCCGCGACTCTTTCTGCAGTATAAAACATCCCACTGACTATCATAAAAATGGCCCCTAAAAATATGAAAGTTCTTCTCTCCATGGTCCCCTCCATCAATTTTTTGTACCATTCCGAAATTGCTATCAAAACACCTTATATCCACCTCTTAGCCATACTATTCGACTAACTAATTCAATAGTCCTGCAGAATACTAATATCAAATGGACCCTTCCTCATTTATATAGGTTTCCTTGCATCGACAATCAAAGAAACAAAGCCTAGCTTTCCATCTTTATTTCTATGGTCGAAGCGTTTGGAACGATAGATGAATCCTTTCTTTTCGTCCCAATCATTGTAATGAAATTCACCTACTTCATCACAATACTCCAAAAGAGAAACCTCAAAACCTGCCTCTTCAAACATCTTAGTAATAGTTTTATAGTTATGTACGATTTTATGACTTGCTGCAGGATGATCTTTCGGCCCAGGTCCACCTATTTGAACACCACGCTGATATTCATCATTTGGAAAAAAGCCATCTGGGACAGCACAGCGAATATATCCACCTGGTTTTAAAAATTCATAACAAATGCGGGCTGCTTCTTTTCCCTCATCAAAATCTAAATGTTCCCATACATGCTCAGCTAAAATAGCATCGACTGTGTTTTCTTTAAAGCGCTTCGTCCAATCATCACGTTTCAACATATTCAGTTCCGATTCTTGTGTTAATAGCCAGCTTGGATTGTTATTATACTCCCCAGCACCAATAACGATCTTCAAGTTATTCATGTACATCCCCCTCCCCTTTATAGACAAAATACCATTTTATAGATGAATTGTGTACACAACACCTGTTCTAAGTTATTCAAATTAGCATCGATTCCTACTTTTCTATATAATCAAAACTGTTACAATGGAGTTAAGGAGGTATATAAATGAAAAAGTATCTTTTACTTACATTTTGCATTATTTTTACCTTAGTTTTAGTTGGTTGTAGTGACAAAGAAGAAAAGAAAGAAGTAAAGGAGCCACAACCAGGTGACCGCTTTACACAGTATGTCGAGTTATGGCAAGAGCAAAAATTTGCAGATATGTATGAGTACTTATCGACGGATGTAAAAGTCAGTATTTCAAAAGAAGACTTTACAAATCGCTATACGAAAATCTATGAAGATTTAGAAATAGAAAATGTACATATTACTTTTACAAAGCAGGACGAAACCGGTGAGGATGAAGAAGCAAAGCAAGTCGAAATTCCTTATTCCGTAACAATGGATAGTATTGCTGGTGAAATTACATTTGACCAGCAGGTAGGAGTCATCCAGGAGAAAATGGATGAAGAAAAGTATGACTGGTTCATCCAATGGGATACAACGCATATTTTCCCACAGTTACAAGCTGGTGATACTATTTCGGTATCAACGACAAAGCCAAAACGTGGAGCAATATTGGATCGTAATGGAAACGCACTTGCAGAAAATGGAACTGCATATGAAATTGGCCTAGTTCCTGCTGCTATGGAAGGCAATGAAGCCGAAGTAATGGAGCAAGTTGCAGAGATACTCGGTATCGATGTCGAAAAGATTGAAAAAGCATTAGGTGCTTCTTGGGTTCAACCAGACCATTTTGTTCCAATTAAAAAAGTACCAGCTGATGATATCGCAACATTAAATGAACTAAAAGATATTGCAGCTGCTAGAAACAGAGAAGTACAAGCGCGAGTTTACCCACTCGGAGAAGCTGCTGCTCATTTAACAGGTAATATTGCACCAGTAACAGCAGAAGACCTAGAAAAGAATAAAGGCAAAGGCTATTCAAGTAATGATTTAATTGGTAGACGTGGTTTAGAACTAGTTCTCGAGGATCGCTTACGAGGGGAACCTGGCGCGAAGATTATTATTAATAAAACAGATGACACCCAAGTGGTACTTGCTGAAAAAGTCGCACAAGATGGAGAAGATGTGAAGTTAACTATTGATAGTTCGTTACAAACATTAGTTTACAACGAATTAAATGGAGAGCCAGGAACGGCAACTGCACTTGATCCAAATACAGGAGAAACATTAGCACTTGTAAGCAGTCCTAGTTATGACCCAAATATTTTAACACTTGGCCCTTCAAATGACCAATGGGCTGAAATTGAAGACAATCCATACAACCCAATGTTAAATCGATTTAATAACACATTTGCTCCTGGTTCCGTTTTAAAACCGATAACAGCAGCAATTGGTTTAGAAGCTGGTACAACGGATTGGACTACTACACTTAAAATTAATGGATTAACTTGGGGGAAAGACGCATCATGGGGGAACTACAAGGTTAAAAGAGTTAGTGACTATGGTGTACCAATTGATTTAGAAAAAGCATTAATATACTCCGATAATATTTATTTTGCCCAAACTACATTAGAGCTTGGAAAAGATAAATTTATGGATGGATTAAAGAAATTTGGTTTTGAAGAAGAAATGGATTATCTCTACCCAATGTACCCATCTACTATTGGGGACATTGATTCTGACATAGCTTTAGCTGATTCAAGTTATGGTCAAGGGCAAGTAGAAATGAATGTTGTCCATTTAGCAAGCACATACACAGCTATTATTCATAACGGAAAAATGATAAAACCCGTTTTAGAATTGAATGCTGAAAAAGGGCAAACTTGGAAGGAAAATCTAATAAGTGCAGAGAATGCTGAAAAAATGAAAACAGCACTACGTAAAGTAGTGGAGGATTCAAAAGGGACTGCACGTGGCGGCAAAATTGATGGTTATCCTATTGCTGGAAAGACAGGAACGGCCGAATATGCAAAAGCGGCACAAGGTGAAAAAGGGAAAGAAAATGGCTGGTTCGTAGCCTATAACGTGGAAAATCCAAAAATGATTGTAGCGTTAATGCTCGAAGATGGAAGCTCCAGTGCAACAGTTACGAAAGTCTCGAATATCTTTAAAAAGACGAAATAAAAAGCAACCCCCACTTAGTGTGGGGGTTGCTTTTTTCATTATATAAGCACTATGAAGACTGTTTTTCGCCTTTTCTCTTTGTTTTGTCTTCATACGACCACTATGAAGACAATTTTCCACTTTTTCTCATTCTTTTGTCCTCATACCACCTCTATGAAGACAGTTTTTCACTTTTTCTCTTTCTTTTGTCCTCATACCACCTCTATGAAGACAGTTTTCCACATTTCATCATTCTTTTGTCCTCATACGACCTCTATGAAGACATTTTTGCACTTTTTCCCTTTATTTTGTCTTCATACAAACACTATGAAGACAGTTTTTCACTTTTTCTCTTTCTTTTGTCCTCATACGACCAATATGAAGACAGTTTTCCACTTTTCTTCATTCTTTTGTCCTCATACGCCCTCTATGAAGACAGTTTTTCACTTTTTCTCTTTATTTTGTCTTCATACAAACACTATGAAGACAGTTTTCTGCTTTTCATCTTTCTTTTGTCTTCATACTCACACAAGAAAGACTGTTTTTCGAAATCTATTATACTTCTGTCCTCTTAAATAGCTGGGAAACCTAGCGTGTATTGCTATGCCAATTCCAACATACGATCCAATGCTAATTTAGCAAAAGTTGCCGTTTTTTCATCCACTTTAATGATATTATGTTCTTCCCCTTGCTCAATTCTCTCCAGGCTCCACGTAAGGTGTGGTAAGTCAATTCGATTCATCGTTAAGCATGGACACATATGTGGATTTAAAGAGATAATATGTTTATCTGGATGCTGCTGAATAATCCGATTTACTAGATTCATTTCCGTACCAATCGCCCAAGAAGATCCTGCTTCTGCTTGTTCAATTGCATTTATTATATAACTCGTTGAACCAGCCATATCAGATACCGCCACTACTTCTCTACTACACTCCGGATGCACAATAACTGTCATATCTGGATAGTCACGGCGAACTGCTTCCACATTTGCTATAGTAAAGTTTTCATGTACAGAGCAATGACCTTTCCAAAGGATCACTTTAATATTCTCAACAGGTCCTTCGTATTCTAGCTCATCTTTTATTGGATTCCACACTGCCATTTCATCTAAGCCTACTCCAAGATTATAGGCTGTGTTTCTTCCTAAATGCTGATCAGGTAAAAATAGTAGTCTTTCTTTTTGTCCAAATGCCCATTGGACCATATTTTCTGCGTTTGACGATGTAACTGTCGCTCCACCATGTTGACCGACAAAAGACTTTATTGCTGCTGTTGAATTCACATATGTTAATGGAATAATTGTATCTCCGAAAATTTCTACAAGCTTACTCCAAGCCCGCTCTGTTTGATAAATATCTGCCATGTCAGCCATTGAACAACCAGCACGCATATCTGGTAAAAATACTTTTTGATTTTCTGTCGTTAAAATGTCCGCTGTCTCCGCCATAAAATGAACACCACAAAAAACAATATATTCAGCATCTCGGTTTTCTTGAGATAACTGTGCTAGTTTCAATGAATCCCCTGTTGCATCTGCAAACTGAATAACTTCATCTTTTTGATAATGATGGCCTGGTATAAACAATTTCTTTCCTAGTTTTTCTTTAATTTCTCTTACTCTAGCTTCCATTTCCTCAACAGACATTTCCCGATACTTATCGGGGATTGCATTCTTCTGTAACATTTCTAAAAGACTCATTTCGCTTCCCCCTCATTAACAGTCACTTTTGCGCTTATATCTAATGAAGATACTGAGTGTGTTAAAAATCCTAATGATACATAGTCCACACCACTATCACCATAACCTGCGAGATTTTCTAACGTAATACCCCCAGAAGCTTCGGTAATAATACTTCGTGGAACTAATTCGATCCACTCTTTAATTTCTTCTGGTTTGCGATTATCAAACATGATGACATCTGCACCTGCTGTTACCGCTTCTAACACTTGCTCTTTTGTCTCTGTCTCCACTTCGATTTTCACCATATGACCAACATTAGAACGTACAGCTTCCACTGCTTTTGAAATTGAACCAGCAAAGGAAATATGGTTATCTTTAATCATTGCAGCATCATATAATCCATAGCGATGATTGACACCACCACCACAGCGCACTGCATATTTTTCTAACATTCGTAAACCTGGAGTTGTTTTTCGTGTATCACAAATTTTAGTATGTGTACTATTTAACAAGTTAACGGCTTCTTTCGTTTTAGTAGCAATCCCACTCATTCTTTGTATTAGATTTAAAATTACCCGCTCTCCTTGTAATAAAATAGCAACTTTCCCACTCACAGTTGCAATAATGTCTCCAACACGAACATCATCACCATCATGCTTATGAATCACCATTTCTACTCTTGAATCTAAAAGCGAAAATCCAGCTCTAATTACTTCTTCCCCACAGAATACACCAGCTGCTTTTGCGATAAAATCGATCTTTCCAATCTGCTCATCACCAAAGATACAGCTCGTAATGTCACGATCTCCGATATCTTCTATAAAAAATTGTTCAAGTAGCTGCTTTAATTTCAATCTGTTCAAGCTGATCACCCTTTATATTTCGTTTATGAATTATTTGTTTTCTTAACCAGGACGCATCATTTTCGTGAGGGTAGTCTTGACGATAGTGACCGCCTCTACTTTCCGTTCGTTGTATTGCGGATTCGGTAATTAATGATGCAGTAATGAGCATAAATATCTTTGTTAATTCATCGGTTGTATAGTCTTCTAAATTTGCATCGAGCAATTCTGTGATATGGAAGTTATCCAACCACTGCTTTTGTTTTAATAGTCCTACTTTTGTTCGAATAATACCAACGTTATCCATCATCGAATCTTTTATTTCGTGCAGTTTCGGTAATGCGACTTCTCCTGCTTCTTTGTAAAAATTAAAATCTAGATTTATATTTTCCTTTACATGATTAGTATTCAACCAGTCTGCTAATCTTTTACCAACAAACAAGCCTTCCAATAGAGAATTACTAGCGAGGCGATTTGCACCATGAACACCAGTACATGCTACCTCCCCAATAGCATATAAACCTTGTAAACTACTACTACCTATAAGGTCTGTTTTAATACCACCCATTAAAAAGTGACTGCCTGGTGCCACTGGTATTAATTTTTCTTGTATGTCCACACCATGTTTTTTGCATAGTCCAGTAATGGTTGGAAAACGAGAAGAGAAATTTTCAACATCAGAGATGTCTAGAAACACTTCTTCCCCATTCCGTATATATTCATAAATGGTTTGCGACACTATATGCCTTGGAGCTAAATCTCCTAATGGATGAACACCTTCCATGATGAACTTCCCATATTTGGTAATTAACCTCGCTCCTTCTCCACGCACTGCTTCAGAAATAAGTCCTCGAGTTTTTCCATTTGTGTACAACAATGTTGGATGAAATTGAATAAATTCCATATCTGCTATCTCAGCACCTGCACGGTAAGCAAGCGCTATTCCATCACCCGTCACCGTTTCGGCATTTGACGTATAGCGATACAGTTGACCACATCCCCCTGTAGCAATAACAATATGGTTTGCGTAAAAAGTTTCTACTTTGTGATTTGCATACTTACCTTTAGCTCCGTAACATTTTCCTTTTGAAGTTAATAGTTCGAATACGAAGATATTTTCAATAATATTTATATTTGGTTTTGTTTGAGAAGCTAGAAAATCCATTACTGTTTTTCCTGTTGCATCTCCTCCACCATGAACAATCCGTTTTTCACTATGTGCTCCTTCCATACCAAGCAGCAATTCCCCATCATTATTTTGATCAAATTTACATCCTTCCTGGTGCAGATGATAAATAAGCGACGGTGCTGCCTTTGTAAGAGCTTGAACTGCATCGAGATCATTATGAAATCTACCAGCTTCCAGTGTATCTATAACATGTTTATGGGGACTGTCATTTTTGCTTATTGCAGCTGCAATTCCTCCTTGAGCTAAATAGGAGTTACCATTCTCTAGCTTTGACTTTGTGAGGATAATCACATTCAAATCATGACGAAGCTCATTTGCAAGTTGCATAGCAGCAATCCCGCTTCCAATAATAATTACATCTGCTTGCTTCATTTCAGCCTCCCTATATTTACACCTGTCTTGACACTTATATTTACATAGATTTAAAATTATGACAAGAGTTTTTTTCGAAAAATAAAACGGAGGAGCTGTAAAAAGCATGAAATACTTTGACTACGCAGCATCTTGCCCACTTGATAAAGAAGCTGCACAAGTATATGTGCAAGCTGCAACAGACTATTACGGAAACTCCAGTAGTCTTCATGATATTGGAAGCCAAGCACTCGATTTATTAGAAAATAGTCGCTATGAGATTGCTAATTTATTAGGAGTGGATAAGGCTGGTATTTATTTTACAAGTGGGGGTTCTGAGGGAAACTTCCTTGCTATTCATGCATTACTTTCCTCCATTAAAAATAAGGGAAAGCATATTGTTACTGGAATGGCGGAGCATTCATCCATTCATAGCACATTAGAAAAATTGCGCCAAGAAGATTATGAAGTCACAACACTTCCATTTGATGCAAGTGGCCATATTAGTATAAATCAGCTTATAGGAGCTCTTCGTGAAGATACGGTATTAATTACTTTACAGCATGGAAACTCGGAGATTGGCACGATCCAACCTCTGGAGGAAGTAAGTGCCATTTGTAAAGAAAAAGGTATTTTACTTCATAGCGATTGTGTACAAACGTTTGGCAAAACAGATATAAAGCCGATTGCTCGTATAGTAGATAGCTTAACGATTTCTGGGCATAAATTTTATGGCCCAAAAGGAATTGGAGCAGTATATATACAGCCTCATTTACAATGGATGCCATATCATCCTAGTGCAACACATGAAAAGGGATTTAGACCCGGTACTGTTAATGTTCCAGCAATTGTGGCGATGACGATTGCTGCGAAAAAAGCATACGAAAACTTAGATAATTATCATAAGCACTATGAAATACTACGTAACGCTTTTATAAATACACTAGAACCACACCTATTAAATTTTGTAATGTATAATTCAGACATTCCCTCTACAATTGGTATGAGAATAAAAGGCGTTGAAGGTCAAATGGTGATGCTTGAATGCAATCGCTTCGGATTTGCGATTTCAACAGGTAGTGCATGCCAAGTAGGACAACAAACTCCGTCCAAAACGATGCTTGCGCTTGGGGTGGAAGATAAGTCCGCCAAAGAATTTATTCGAATATCATTTGGACGCGAGACAAATGTGGAGGATGTAAGAGAATTAGCATTAACTATTGGACGAATAATCCAAGAACAAACATAAAAGAATTAGGAAGTCATTGGAGCATGATTCCCATTGTGATGTTTTTTCACCTAAACGGGAAGCAGAGTGACCTTCTGATTACCTTTCTGAAGATTTTTCACTTAAAAGGGAATCAGGTTGACATTCTGATTCCCATCCTCTCCATAGGAAAGCAATCATCTACAGATAGTCGTCTAGATATAGCTGCTTTCGCAAAGAACATCAATGGTGGTGATCATGCCCTAGTAGCTTCTCTTCTTCATCTCGGCTATGGATTTCATTTACAATAAGCATGCCTGTAAAACACTCTAATACTTCTTTTGTTACACCATCCGATTTTAAGATTCCTCTGATTCTCTTTGCTAGTATCCGTAGTAAATCGTGGTCTCTTGTTAACTTAGCAATCGTTTCACTCATATCTGGGTCTTTTTCCACTACTTCTTTGTAAAATCCTTCTTCCTCAGAGTCGGCGTGGGTAATAACCCGTAATTCCCAGTGTTCTACTAGTCCATCTGCTACTTCTGCACTTTCTTTTTCCTTTTTTTCATCCACTAACTTATACAATAAATCTGTTAGATGCTTAGCTTCTCGAAAGGATCCTTCGTGAATGGCTCGATGTGCATCCAACTTTCTTAATGATGGTCCTGACATAATTTTCCTCTCTCCCTTATAATAAAAGATGTCTACAAGAGGCAATTGCCCCCTAAGACATCTACTATTTTTTATCTAGTATAGACAGAACTACCATTATTTAACTCGTCTTGCTATTTGTTGGGCATTCATTTTACGGAAAATAATGTAATTTCGCGTTAAGTACTCCAATGGTAGGCTCCAAACATGGACAAGCCTTGTAAATGGCCATACAGCAAACAGTGCAAAAGCAAGAATCACGTGAAGCTGAAAACCAAATGGTGCTCCCACCATTAATTCAGGCTGTGGGTTAAAAAGCAACAATCCGCGAAACCATGGACTAATCGTAGTTCGATAATCAAAGTCACCACCAGATGCCGCATAGCCCACCGTTGCTGTAAAACCAACTAATACAACCGCACCTAATAAAACTAATGTAAACATTGCATTGAAGCTGCTATTATTTCGGATTCTCCTATGTCCACTTCTACGTAAAAATAGCAAGAAACCTCCTATAACAGTTGCAACACCTGCTGCTCCACCTAACCAAAGTGCTCCCATATGATATAAATGATCCGAAACACCAACCGTATCATAGATGATTTTCGGTATCATAATACCAGCAACATGACCAAAGAACACAAAGACAATTCCCCAATGAAACAGAAGGCTTCCCCATTTCAATTGCCTTTTTTCCAAAAACTCACTTGATTGTGCTGACCAACCAAATTGATCCACATTATAACGAATAATATGACCAATGATAAAAATCGTGGATGTAAGATACGGAAAGACAGCCCATAGGAAAGTATCAATAAAACTCATATATGACTCCTTTCTGTTTCATCATGAAACTTTCTCATTTTCTATGTCTTTTTCAATGCAATTTATACATGCTTCTAGCAAAAGCCGATATGGACTATCAATCCCTTGCAGTTCTAGATACAAATTCCTTATCGACCTTAAATGTAATCGAAGGAGCTTATCCGCATCTTGATCCGAAATAATAGAAGCGCATTCTAGTACAAGCGGCAAATAATCTGGCAGTTCCTCTGATGTAAACTCCATACCTAACTCATACATTTGATTCCTAAGTTCTACTAGCACCGGGCCACGATCACGGTTATCTTTAAATACCGAATAAGTTAAATACAAAGTTGTTTTATCATAAAAATCAAATGTATAAACATAGTTCCCACATAACTCTTCATAAGAAGTATTCGTTACATATCGAATAAATTGTTGGAGTGGAAATCGAATCTCGTCATCAGGAAACTCCTCGTGCATATTTAAATCATGCACGAGGGGAATCCATTCCTGTTCGGGATATTGCAGTAAGGTGGATATTAGACTATAGGCCTTCTGCTTTTGATTCATCTAATTCCCTCCAATACTTTTCACCATAGTACTCCAAAGGTGATTCTGGTGGATGAGAACCAACTGCACATGTTTCACAGCCTCCACCACCACTACTATTTCCGAATTCCTCAAATCCAGCCATTCCTCTTTCCGTAAACATATCTCCAGACAACTCTTTATGAGAAGGTGGGATTACATATCGATCAGAATACTTTGCTATTGCGTTCAATCGATACATTTCCTGTACAAGATCCTCCGTTAACCCCGATGCCTCTAATATGCTAGGGTCTGTCGGTTTATCCAAATTGAGTTGGCGCATATAACTTCTCATCGCAACTAACTTACGAAGGACATTTTTTATCACTTCCGTATCACCTGCAGAAAATAGATTCGCTAAATACTCAATTGGTATTCTCATTTGCTCAATGGTTGGGAAAACAACACGAGGGTCAATCGCATCCCCACTACCACCAAATGCGTTCATAAATGGACTCAGTGGTGGCACATACCATACCATTGGTAGCGTACGATATTCTGGATGAAGTGGTAGGGCAATTTTTTGTTCTACAGCTAGCTTATA
The DNA here is from genome assembly GCF_042655485.1 of Lederbergia graminis. NCBI lineage: Bacteria > Bacillati > Bacillota > Bacilli > Caryophanales > Bacillaceae > Lederbergia > Lederbergia graminis. The sequence continues at coordinate 250,071 of NZ_JBHSMC010000014.1, read as the reverse complement.
TACTGGTGAATCTTGTGCAGCTGTAATCCAGTCATCCGCAATCCCTTGTTTTCTTGCTTCAGCTATTACTTCCGGGTCATGTGGATCAAGGAAAATATCTAACTGTGCCTCATATGCATCCTTGTCATCTTGAACAGATGCAGCAGCTTCCACTTTATCTGCATCATACAAAACTAACCCAATATAGCGTAACCGTCCTACACATGTTTCGGAGCATATTGTTGGTTGTCCTGTTTCAATTCTTGGAAAACAGAAAGTACATTTTTCTGCCTTGTTCGTTTTCCAGTTGAAATACACCTTTTTATATGGACATCCCGACATACAAAAGCGCCAGCTTCGACATGCATCTTGGTCTACGAGAACGATCCCATCTTCATCACGTTTATATATCGCCCCTGATGGACAGGACGCTAGACAAGATGGATTGATGCAATGCTCACAAATTCTTGGCAAATACATCATAAACGTTTCTTCAAACTCAAATTTCACTTGTTCTTCAAGGCCCTTCATGTTCGGATCATCTTTACCAGTCTTATAAACACCAGCAAGATCATCCTCCCAGTTTGGTCCCCAAACGATTTCCATATATTCTCCAGTTAATTGAGATTTCGGGCGGGCCACTGGCTGATAATCACCAGCAGGACTATTAATTAGGTTCTCATATTCATAATCCCAAGGTTCATAGTAATCATCGATTGGTGCAAGGTCTGGGTTATAAAAAATATTTAATAATTTGCTCGCACGGCCACCTGCTTTTAGCTCTAGTTTGCCGTTTCGCATTTCCCAGCCGCCTTTTCTCGTATCTTGGTCTTCCCAGCGTTTCGGGTACCCAACTCCCGGTTTCGTCTCCACATTATTCCAATACATGTACTCTGCACCGGGTCTGTTAGTCCATGTCGTTTTACATGTCACACTACATGTATGGCAGCCAATACATTTATCGAGGTTCATTACCATGCCGTATTGTGCTTTAATTCTCAAGCCACTTCACCTCATCCCTATCCATTTTTCGAATGACAACTTGTTCATCACGCTGATTTCCTGTTGGTCCATAATAGTTGAATCCATAGCTAAGCTGCGCATAACCGCCGATCATTTGTGTCGGCTTCATATGAATTCTAGTCGGGCTGTTAAATGTACCACCACGTTGCTTCGTAATAGGTGAGCCTGGTACGTTAATATAACGTTCTTGTACATGGTACATAAAGGCTACTCCCCTCGGCATTCTGTGGCTAACAACTGTCCTAGCAACTACTACACCATTTCGGTTATACATTTCAATCCAATCATTATCATCTAAACCTACGGATGCTGCATCTTCATTATTAATCCAAACGTGTGGCCCACCTCTAAATAATGTCAACATTGGTAATGTATCACCATACGTACTGTGATAAGACCATTTAAAGTGAGGTGTTAAATACTTCAATGTTATTTCCTGACCACCCATAACTGGACGATTATCCTTATCGTAAAAGGTCATCTTTTTCAATGGAGCTTTGAATGTAGGCAATTCTTCCCCAAACTCCGTCATTAAATCATGGTCTATATAAAAATGCTGTCTTCCTGTTAATGTTCTAAAAGGAATGAGTCTTTCAATATTTTGAGTGAATGGCGAATAGCGCCTATGCCCTTTCTGAATTCCTGTAAAAATAGGTGTCGTTATAACCTTCTTCGGCTGAGTTGTAATGTCATGGAATGTAATATGCTCTCCAGCTCGATCACTGGATAAGTCTTTTAACTCTTGACCAGTTTGTTTTTCAACAACATCCCAAGCTTTCATAGCAAGACTGCCGTTTGTTGCACTAGATAAAGTTAACATGGCCTCGGCAACATTTTTGTCTGAATATATATCAGGACAATCTTGGTATATCTCTGAATGATTAGATGGACCGAGCATTTCTAATAACTTTTTGTATTCATCCTCTGAATTAAAACTGATCCCATGTGCCCCAACCTGTTTACCTGCATTAGGTCCAAGTGAGATAAACTTGTCATAGATTTTCGTATAATCACGTTCAACTATATTCAAATTAGGTAAATTTCTCCCTGGAACAGGCTCTTCTTTCCCATTCTTCCAGTCAGGGACACGTCCATATGCTTGGGCGAGTTCACCTGGGGAATCATGACCAAGCGGAGTCGAAACTACATCCTGAACTGGTTCAGGTAAATAATGTTTCGCCATTAATGAAAAGCGTTTCGCCAAATTTCTAAATGTCTCCCAGTCTGATTTCGCTTCCCATGGTGGTGCAATTGCAGGGTTAAATGGATGAACGAACGGGTGCATATCCGTACTTGAAATATCGGACTTTTCGTACCAAGTTGCTGCCGGCAAAATAATATCGGAATATAAACCGGTACTACACATTCTAAAATCCATACTTACTAGTAAATCTAATTTTCCTTCAGGAATATCTTCTACCCAATTAATTTCTTCAGTTGCATCTTGGTCATTTTCTTCACTAAGGTTACCGTGGTGTGTCCCAAGTAAATGCTTTAAGAAATACTCATGTCCTTTTGCCGAACTACCAATTAAATTCGCTCTCCAAACAAAGAGGACTTTAGGGAAATTGCTTTTATTTTCAGGGTTTTCGACTGCAAATTTAAGATCGCCATTCTTCAGCTGCTGTACGACATTTTCCTTTAATTTCTCTACGGAACCACCAGCTTCTTTTGCAAGTTCAATACTGTTTTTATTAAATTGTGGATAACTAGGTAACCACCCTAATCGAGCTGCTAAAATATTGTAATCACCAGGATGGTTGTACAAGCTCTTATCCACAAGTGGTGACTTTAAATTTTCAATACGTTGATCTTCATAACGCCATTGTTCCGTTGCAAAGTAGAAAAAGCTTGTTCCATTCATTAGTCGTGGCGGTCCACCCCAGTCTTTCGCCATCGCAATCGTACCCCAGCCTTCAAGTGGACGTACCTTTTCCTGACCAACATAGTGAGCCCAACCGCCCCCATTTTTCCCTTCACAGCCTGTTAGCATAACTAGGTTTAAAATGGCACGATAAATATTGTCAGCATGATACCACTGATTAATTCCTGATCCCATAATAATCATCGATCTACCTTTGGAATCTATCGCATTTTGTGCAAATTCCCTTGCAATTTGAGCCACTTTATCTTTTTCCACACCTGTATGTTTTTGTTGCCATGCTGGTGTATATGGGATGTCATCTTCATAACTTTGTGGATAATCCCCAGGAAGTCCACGATTCACAGCACAATTCGCCATCATTAAATCGAAGACGGTTGTGATATAAGTAGTTACGCCATTAATGGAGATTTCCTTCACAGGTAACCCTCTTTTTAAAACACCTTCTTGTTCTTCGCCAAAGTATGGGAATAGCCCCATAACAACCTTATCTTCTTCCCCTAATAGTGATAGTTGAGGATCAATATCTCCCAAGCCGTTGTCACGGTCTTCTAGCTTTAAGTTCCAATTAGCTCCTTCTTCCCAGCGATGACCTATCGTTCCATTTGGTACTGCAAACTGTTTCGTATTTTTATCAAATAAGACTGGTTTCCATTCTGCATTGTTCACTTCCATACCTAAATCACTTGCACGCAGAAATTTATCGCCAACATAATGGCCATCCTTTTCTTTCAATGTAATAAAGAACGGCATATCTGTATATGTCTTTATATAATCATTAAAGAAATCAACCTGTTGATCGACATAAAATTCTTTCAAAATAACATGTGTCATCGCCATAGCAAGGGCTGCATCCATTCCAACCTTCACAGGTAACCAATTATCAGCAAACTTCACATACTCCGCATAGTCTGGTGCAACAGCTACTACTTTTGTTCCTCTATATCTAGATTCCACATAAAAATGTGAATCCGGTGTTCGAGTTTGCGGTATATTCGAACCCCAAGCAATAATGTAACTAGAGTTATACCAATCAGAGCTCTCTGGAACATCTGTCTGATCCCCCCAAATTTGAGGGGAAGCATTTGGTAAATCCGCATACCAATCATAAAAGCTTAATAAGGAGCCTCCTAATAAACTTAAAAATCTCCCTCCGCCAGCGTAACTCACCATCGACATGGCCGGTATTGGAGAAAAACCAAATACACGGTCAGGTCCATATTCCTGGATCGTATAGATAAGGGAAGCACAAATGAGAGTGTACATTTCATCCCAATTTGCCCGGACAAAACCACCCTTCCCACGTGATGCTTTAAATTCTTTTGCCTTCGCTTCATCCTCTGCGATACTCTTCCAAGCTAGTACAGGATCCTTTGTTGCCTCTAAAGCTTCTCTCCACAATTTAAGTAGTGAGCCACGTACATAAGGGTATCTAATTCTTAAAGGACTATATGTATACCAAGAAAATGTTGCACCACGCTGACACCCACGTGGTTCATATTCAGGCATATCAGGTCCTGTTGAAGGGTAGTCTGTTTGTTGTGTCTCCCATGTAATAATTCCGTCCTTTACATGTACCTTCCAACTACACGAACCTGTGCAGTTAACGCCATGAGTTGTTCGCACTACCTTATCATGTTGCCACCGACGACGGTAAATTTTTTCTGATTCACGGCTCCGTGGCTGAGTTTCGATATGATTATTATCCTTCACTGTTTGACCAAAAAACTTCAATTTACTCCAAAATGGAGAAGAGTTATTTGCCATGATAAACTCCCTTTCTGTTACATATTTATTAGTTCCCACTACATATTTCACAGGTATGAATACAGCCTAATCATTCTCATTCGGCAATACGGTAAATAAACCAGCATAGTACTGAGTATCACCAACTTCATTTTTTACGGGACTTATTGTTAACCATTGATGATAAATTTCCCCGTCCTTACGCTTATTCCATACTTCACCTTTCCAAAAGCCCTTATCTTTAATACTTGCAAACATCTTTTCGTAAAAGTCCTTACCATGTTTACCTGATTGTAATTTTTTCGGTGTCTCTCCTATTACCTCATCAGGGGTATACCCTGTGACATTGGTAAACGCCTTATTAACCCGAACTATTACACCATCTATATTTGTCAACATTACTCCTGTTTCTGTATGTTCAATAACGTTATCAGCAACGAAGAGTTTATCTTGGTGATACATCCAGAAAACTAATATTAAACTTGCGAGTGAAAACTGGGACAATGCCATAAAACCGATGGCGTAGTGACCAGTAAAATTGAATAACGTTGTTAAAATAAGTGGTGGGAAAAATCCGCCAAGCCCACCCATCATCGCAACAATCCCATTCACAATCCCTGCTTGATTGGAGAAATACATTGGAACTAACTTGAATATCGTTCCATTTCCAATACCAGAACAAACTGCAACAGAAAGACAACCTACAGTGTAAATTACTAGTGATGGAGTAAAGGAAAGTAAAATTCCAGAGACTGTTAAACCAGCAAAAACGAGTACCAAAATTTTATAGGGATTAAATTTATCCCCTAGCCAACCACCAACTGGGCGCAAAATGGTTGCAAGCACAATAAAACCTGCCGTTCGCATACCTGCATCCACTGCCTCTAACCCAAAGTGATTAACGAGGAAATTTGGCAGATATACGGTGAAAGCTACAAATGAACCAAAGCAAATAAAATAAAATAGACTTAAAAACCATAATTTTTGGCTTTTATATACACTTTTAATTTGCTTGAAGAATGGTTTCTTTACTTTCGGTTCATTTCGATCACCAAAAATAAAATTTAATAATGCAAATAACGCTAGTAAAATAATGTAGAGCAGGATGGTTGTTCTCCATCCAAACTTGTCTGCCAATACTGGAGCAGCAAAGCTGGTTAAGGCTGTACCTAAATTACCTGCACCATAAATACCGTTCACAAAACCATGCTTTTCCTTTGGGTAATATTTAGGTAAGGAGGTAACTCCAATGGAAAATACGGCACCACCAATACCTAAAAGCAATCCGCCAAGAATTAACCCCATCATGGAATCGGCAATACTGATAAAATAAACAGGGAGCAATAAGATAAGAAAGCTAATAAAAAACAAATATCTAGCCCCTAAGGAATTTGTCCAGAAACCAATCGGAACTCGAAGAATAGAACCGAGAATAACTGGAACAGCAGTTACCCAGGATATTTGACTAGCTGTTAGAGGAATGTCTTTAGATATAAATGGCATTAATGAGGATAGAATTACCCACACCATGAAGCCAATCACTAAACTACTAGTTTGTAGTGTTAATTGCACACCACCTCGATTCATGCACGTACTCCTCCTTTATTTTCCTATTTCCTTACCATTCCACTTTTTCTTTAAATCATTCCAAAACAAAAAAATAACTCGAGGGAATTTTCCCTCGAGTTATTTATGAGTTAAAGTAGACACAAATTCTACAGTTATTCATTTGTTGTATTGGTATATCCATATCATAAATCTCTTTCAGTGAATCAGACTGAATAATTTCTTCTGTAGGTCCATCTTTTACAACTTTCCCGTCTTTCAGTGCAACGATACGATCAGAATATACGGAAGCAAAGTTGATATCATGTAAAACAATGATTACCGTCTTCCCTAATTCATTCACAAGTCTGCGTAATATTTTCATTATCTGCACAGAATGTTTCATATCTAGGTTATTTAATGGCTCGTCGAGCAAAATATACTCTGTATCTTGAGCAATAACCATCGCGATAAAGGCACGTTGCCTTTGTCCACCTGATAGCTCTTCAATATACGAATCTTGTATATCTCCTAATGCCATATATTCAATCGCTTCATCGACTTTTTCTTCATCTTCTGGTGTTAGGCGACCTCTTGAATATGGAAATCTACCAAACGAAACAAGTTCCCGAATCGTCAGTCGAACATTCATATAGTTTGATTGCTTCAATATCGAAACTCGTTTCGAGAATTCATTTGACTTCATCTTTTTCACATTATTATTATCAACTAACACCTCTCCCGTATCAGCATCGAGGAGACGACTTACCATCGATAATAACGTCGATTTCCCAGCACCGTTTGGCCCAATAAAAGAAGTAATTTGTCCACGCTTTATATCAACTGTTACATTTTCAACTACAGGCTTTTTCCCATAAAACTTCGATAAGCCGCGCACTTGTATCACGTAGATCGACTCTCCTTTAATAATAAATAAATGAAATAAACACCACCAACAAAGTTAACAATGACACTTAATGTTGTAGAAAAGCTAAAGACCCGTTCTACTACCCATTGCCCACCAACTAGAGCAATTGCACTCATTGCAACGGCACCGCTAATCAATATACTGTGTTTATATGTTTTAAAGAATTGGTAGGATAAGTTGGCAACAATTAAGCCAAAAAATGTGATTGGCCCAACTAGAGCAGTTGAAACAGCAATTAAGACAGAGGAAATGATTAACATCTGCTTTACTAGCTTGTCATATGCTACTCCAAGATTGATTGCTGTATCACGACCTAACGATAATACATCTAAGTAAGGTAGTGTTCGCCAACCTATTAGAATCACGATCCCGATTATGAATAAAGCAATCCATACAAGATCAGAACTTATATTATTAAAACTTGCAAACATCCTATCTTGTACAATTGAAAACTCATTTGGATCAATTAACACTTGAAGGAAGGTTGTAACACTTCCGAAAAATGTTCCGACAATAATACCTACTAATAGTAAGAAGTAGATTGGTCGTTGACCCTTTTTAAATAAAAATTGATAAAGTAGTAAAGCGAAAATAATCATCGCTACTACTGACAAAATGAAATTGACTTGTCTGTTTACAATCGTAATATGGTCAGATCCTAAAAAGAAAATAGCTAATGTTTGTATTAACAAATATAAGGAGTCCAATCCCATAATACTTGGTGTTAATATACGATTATGGGTAATTGTTTGAAAGACAACAGTTGCATAAGCTATTGCTACTCCCGTTATTACCATCGCTAATACTTTCATTGTCCTTCTCGGGAGAGCATAGTCAAAGCTGCCATTCAAGTCATGAAATAAGTATATTCCACAAAAGCCTAGAGCAATTACAGTTAAAATTATTAGTTTAGTAGAATTACGCATATGCTTTCCTCCGGAACAGTAGGTAAAGGAAAATACCACTTCCAATGACTCCTACCATTAAACTAATAGAAATTTCATAAGGATATATTAGGACTCTGCCTAAAATATCGCATATTAGAAGGAAAGTAGCTCCTAATAGGGCCGTTTGTGGTAACGTTTTTTGCAAATGATCCCCTTTGATAATCGATATAATATTAGGGATGATAAGTCCTAAGAACGGAATCATTCCTACAGTTAGTACAACTGTTGCAGTTATTAGTGCAACAAGAATTAATCCGATATTGACTATTCTTTTATAATGCAAACCGAGATTCTTGGCAAAGTCCTCTCCCATACCGGCAACGGTAAAACGATTTGCAAATAAATATGCAATAACGATAATTGGAATACTTATATATAATAATTCATAGCGCCCTTTCATAATCATTGAAAAGTCACCTTGTAACCATGCAGACATGTTTTGAATAACATCAGCTCTATACGCAAAAAACGTCGTTAAGGAAGATAATATATTCCCGAACATGAGTCCTACAAGTGGAATGAAGATGGCATCCTTAAACTTTATGCGATTGAGAATTTGCATAAATAACAGGGTTCCACCTAATGCAAAAGCAAACGCTACTAGCATTTTCGTAAACATTGTTGCATTTGCGAATAAGAGCATCGATACTAAAATACCAAGTCGCGTAGCATCTAGTGTTCCTGCTGTTGTAGGAGACACAAATTTATTTCGACTAAGCTGTTGCATTATTAGTCCAGCAATACTCATTCCCGCTCCAGCTAGCAATATAGCAAAAAGTCTAGGAAGTCTGCTAATGAGAAATATTTCAGTCTCCTCAGATGTAAAATCTAGTAAATCTAGAGGAGTTATATTACTGACACCAATGAATAGTGACAGTATGGAGGCAACAATTAGCCCGATAAGTAAATACCATGTTTTCATAGAAACCCTCAGCACCTGTTTGATTTTTCTGTCTTTAATTGAAAATCATTATCAATTCAATTATATCATGGACAACATCCAAGTCAATCAATAATTGATAATGATTATCAATTGTGTATAAACTGTGACGATGGTTAATTTCTATCTTCAAATAGCACTTCAATACCCAGATTTTGATAATTTGCAATTTTGTTTATTTGGTTATATATTCATGTAAAAAAGGTTGTTATGGAATGCTTGAATACATACTTCTAACAAAAGATGTTATTGGGGATACATATGCCTTGGGAAAAGATAAGCTTGGGGGTAAACTAAGTGCTTACGCAATCCTAAATGAGGATGGATCCTATAAAGCGTATTCGAAATATTTTCGAAGTGAATATGACGATGTCGTTGGCTATGCGGAGAGTAATATTTTGGAACACGCTCTTGCACTAGCTATTATCGATTTAGGAATGGAATGGCTAAAATTCAAGGAAGAAGGAATTATTTAAAACTTTTGGAACATCTATGACAATCTGGAGAGTATATTTTCAGTTTCCGCTTGCCGATGTTGACTTATCGTAAGGAAAGGAATGTCTCGCTCGCTAGCCGCTAGGAGCCTAAGCTAAACAGGTGCGACTAGAGCACCGACGAGGCTTCTTCGATCCTTGTCTAGCGAACAGCGCTATCGGCTCGAGGGCAAATAACCTGAGACAAGAAAGGAAAAGAACTGCTTCCTTTGTCTCAGGTTATTTGCTTGTCGCGGGCACGCAATGAAGTACGGATATACTAGTGCATGAGAAGCGACAGGAATTCGTTGTTTGAGCCTGCCAACAGGATGTTGTGTTTTTAGCCTTCCTTCTTCATTTATGACCTTTCCCTTTTCTATGCTCCTGCAAAGCGTAGTGTATTTCCGTAGCGGTAAAGTTAGCATCTGTTCGGGTTTATTACTAAAATGATTGCTCCATCTTTCTTTATTTAAGTCTCTGTTAAAATTCATTGTTGTTAACAACTTAGTTGATTGTAGCGGATGTACACGAGACTCCTGCGGGAACAGCGCGAGCCGAAGATCCACTTGGCAAAGAGGGTTTTCTTTGCCAAGTTAGCTGAGGCCGTGCCCGCGGAAAGCGAGTGTACAGGAGCGAAAATCAACAACAGAGTTTAACAGAGCTTTATTTAAATGCAATTGTTGCGTTTACTGCTTTTTTCCATCCATTATATAGATCTTCTCGAATAGCCTCATCCATTTTTGGAGTAAAAGAGCGATCCATTTTCCAGTTTTTCGTTATTTCGGAACGGTCTTTCCAAAATCCCGTTGCTAAGCCTGCTAAGTACGCCGCTCCTAATGCTGTAGTCTCATTAATTGTCGGGCGTTCCACTGAAACATTTAACATATCACTTTGAAACTGCATGAGAAAATTATTTTTCACCACACCACCATCAACGCGTAATGCTTTTAATGGTATTCCAGAATCTGCTTCCATAGCGTACAACACATCCCTTGTTTGATATGCAAGAGATTCAAGTGTAGCTCGGATAAAATGCTCCTTGGACGTTCCCCGTGTTAATCCAAATACTGCTCCTTTTACATCACTATCCCAGTATGGTGTACCTAACCCGACAAATGCAGGAACAACATACACTCCATCGGTAGACTCAACCTTTTGCGCATATTTCTCACTTTCAGCAGAATCGCGGAACAGACGCAAACCATCTCGCAACCATTGGATAGCAGAGCCCGCTACAAATATACTTCCTTCTAGCGCATACTCTACCTTTCCATCAATCCCCCAAGCAATCGTTGTTAATAGTCCGTGTTCCGACACAACCGCCTGTTCTCCAGTATTCATTAACATAAAACAACCTGTACCATATGTATTTTTTCCCATCCCACGCTCAAAACAAGCTTGACCAAATAGTGCGGCTTGCTGGTCACCAGCAATTCCCGCAATAGGAGTCTTTTGTCCAAAAAAGTGGACATCCTCCGTATGTGCGTAAACTTCTGAGGATGAACGCACCTCAGGTAGAATCGAAGCAGGTACTCCAAGAATTTCTAGAAGCTCTTCATCCCATTTTAATTCATGGATGTTATACATTAGAGTCCTAGAGGCATTAGAATAATCCGTTACATGTACTTTTCCACCAGATAATTTCCATACGAGCCAAGTATCAATCGTGCCGAATAATAAGTCACCTGCTTCAGCTTTTTCTCTTGCACCTTCTACATTATCTAATATCCATTTTACTTTTGTTCCTGAAAAATATGGATCAATTAATAAACCTGTCTTACTACGAAATGTTTGTTCATGACCTGCTGCTTGGAGTTCCTCACATATTTCCGCTGTTTGTCGTGACTGCCAAACAATCGCATGATAAATCGGCTCACCTGTGTTTTTATCCCAAAGAACGGTCGTTTCTCTTTGGTTCGTTATTCCAATCCCAACAACTTGCTCAGGCTTAACATTTTTCTCTGAGAGAACTCTAGCAATTACAGCTAAAACAGAACTCCAAATCTCATTTGCATTATGCTCTACCCAACCTGGTTGTGGAAAATATTGTTTAAATTCAATTTGTGATGTATGAAAAATTTCACCGTTATGATCAAACAATATTGCTCGCGAACTAGTTGTACCCTGATCTAATGCCATAATATATTGTTCACTCATTTACACTACCTCCATCATTTGAAAGTTGTTGCCCTAGCTATTTCCTCATTTAGATCCTCCACATAATGTGACTTTTCCTCGTCTGTCCAATTAAAAATCGTTGCCATTTCTTCGATTATTTTATGCTTCCACTGCTCTACTTTTCGCATATCAAATAATAAGTAACCCGTTCTTCTTAAGATAAAATCTGTCGGTTTCACAACCATTTCATGATGAATGCTATAAAGTAGTTGTGCGTGTAAACTTGGTGGCAGATTAGATCCCTCTTTATTCGTAAGGTAAGACAACACTTTATCTACATTCGTACCATATAACTTCGCTAATTTATAGCCATCCTCCTGCGTTAAACCAAAACTTTCTGCTTCCTGGGCTTTCTCCTCTAAAAAAGAATCGAGTTGTGCAGATCCCCCAACATCTCCACCAGAAATGCGAAGCGTTTTTGTTATACAAGGGCTAGTTGCCTTCCCAAGTTGATGTACAAGTAGGTTAACTACTTTTTCAGCCATTTTACGGTAGCCAGTTAATTTACCACCAGCAATAGTAATCAATCCTGTGTCAGATTCCCATATTTCATCTTTTCTCGATACTTCCGAAGGACCCTTTCCCTCTTCATGAATTAATGGTCTTACACCTGCCCAACTTGACTCTATGTCTGTATCGGTAAGCTTAATGGCAGGAAACATATAATGTATGGCGTTAAGTATATACGTACAATCCTCACGTGTAACATGTAATTCACTCGGATCTCCATCATAAAAGGTATCCGTCGTCCCTACATATGTTTTTCCTTCACGTGGAATGGCAAACACCATACGACCATCAGGTGTATCAAAGTAAACGGATTGTGAAAGAGGAAAGGTCTTTCGATCAAACACAAGATGAATACCTTTCGATAGTTTTAAGTGTTTCTCTTCAATTGTTCCTTCCTTTTTCCGAACCTCATCCACCCAAGGCCCTGCTGCATTGACCACTTTGCGAGCACGAATTACATGATGTGAATTGGAAAGCATATCAACTATATTAACGCCAACAATGATACCTTGTTCATAAATAAAGCTATCTGCTTTGACGTAATTCATAATATGTGCTCCTCTTTCATGAGCAGATTTCATCACTTCAATTGTTAATCGTGCATCATCTGTACGATATTCCACATAGAATCCACTACCTAATAACCCATCTTCCTTTATATATGGAACTTTTTCTAATGTTTCTTCCCTTGTTAACATCGTTTTGCGTTCTGTTTTTTTCACTCCTGCAAGGTAATCATACATGGTAAGTCCGATTGCTGTCGTAAACTTGCCAAATGTGCCTCCTTTATGAAAAGGGAGAATCATCCATTCTGGTGTAGTTACATGAGGACCATTTTCATAAACAATTGCCCGCTCTTTACCAAGATCTGCTACTTCCTTAATTTCAAATTGCTTTAAGTACCGTAATCCTCCATGTATTAGTTTCGTAGAGCGACTCGATGTTCCAGCTGCAAAGTCTTGCATTTCAACTAATGCTACTTTTAAACCACGTGAAGCCGCGTCGAGAGCAATTCCAGCACCCGTTATTCCGCCACCAATAACTAGTAAATCATATTCTTTATTTCCCATAAGTTGTAATAGCTGTTCCCGGCTAAATGCGGAAAAATCACCCATCATGGCTCTCTCCTTCGTAACTCAGCTCATTCCTCTTAATTTGCTTTAAAATTCCACTCGTTATACTAACAAAAAAGAGACTAGCCCGAACACTAATGCACTATGCTCTAATGTCGTCTAGTCTTACAATTCTATTATTATATGTTATTAGTCATAATTTATTATTAATTCACTTTAACTAATAATTATTTAGCTATGCTTTGCAATGGCATCTCGGAAGTATGCGTCTCTGCCATCATTTTTTCTTGTTCTTCTTTCGATAATTTAGCTATACCAAATCCAGTATAACCCCAAATTGTCGCAAAAATAATACCTGTCCAACATAATACTGCCCATGGTAAATATTCTAATGTTGCTACACCTAATGTTCCTGCCATATAGGCACCTGCTGCTGTCCAAGGTAAAATTGGTTCAATAATGGATGCAGAATCCTCTATCGTTCTCCCTAAGTTCTTAGGATGTAAGCCTCTTTTAATATATGTTTCGCGTAACATTTCCCCTGGAATTAAGATAGAAATTTGCCCATTACTTGTAACGCCAATCATCGTTAAGCCAGTAGCAATAGTTGTAACGATTAAACTACCCGTTGATTTAACAAATTTAAGTAATTTGTTAATAATCAATTCAATTGAATTAGTAACTGAGATAGTCCCAGCAAATGTAATAGCACAGAAACAAATGAGTAATGTCCCCATCATTGAATTCATTCCACCACGATTCAATAAAGTAGGGATATCAGCTATTACAGTAGCTGCATCAAAGTTAGAAACTTGTATCATCGATACGTTAAAACCGTTTACAACTGAAGCTACTACACTTTTCAACGAAAATCCTTGGAAAATCAAGCCGTTCACCATTGCTACAATTGAAGATAATAGCATGACGGGAATAGTTGGTTTTCTCCAAATGGAACCGATTAAAACAATCAAGACAGGTATAATCAATAGTATATTCCAATTAAAAATTGTACCTAGTGTATCCATGATTATTCCAACTTTTTCTGGTAAATCCCCACCTGCACTATTCGTATTAAGGCCTACTACTAAAAATACAATACCTGAAACGATAAATGAAGGTAATGTAGTATATAATAAATGACCAATATGCTCGTATAAATTTACACCTGTAGCAAGAGCAGCAATATTAGTAGTGTCAGATAATGGCGATAATTTATCTCCAAAATATGCACCTGCTACAACTGCACCTGCTACAGCAGCAAGATTAGCATCCATCCCCGCTGCTACACCCATAAACGCTACACCAATTGTCCCTGCAGATCCCCAAGAGGTACCTGTACATATTGCAACTATAGATGTAACAAGAAATGCAGTGATTAGTAAATATTGCGGGCTAACAATTTTCAAACCATAATAGATCATCATCGGGATAGTACCACCGACCATCCAAGCTCCAATCATAAAACCTACTGTGATTAAAATTAATATTGCAGGCATCGTTTTTGCAATTTTTTGAGATACAGAATCCAGAATATCATTGTAGGAATGGCCTAGATAAATAGCAATTGCTCCAGCTACAATGGCTGAAATAATAATGAGCGGCTCCGGTGGTAATTCAAAGAATACATATCCACCAAATAGTAATACAATCATTGTTAGAATTGGTAATAACGCTAAGAACAATGTTGGTTTCTTAACAGTAGTTGTTTTTGACATCTGTCCTTCACCTCTTTTGTATTGTAACAATCCCTAGTTGTATTGCTGATAAATACCTGCGATGCGTCTTAAGCCTTCTTCTAAGAGTGGACGTGGAGTTCCAACATTGATTCGAATAAATCCTTCATATTCATTACCGAAAGAAGAACCGAAACTCAATGCGACCTTTGCTTCGTCTAATATCCATTTTTTTAAATCGCTTTCTTTTTCACTCCATTTTCGTGCATCTAGCCACATTAAATACGTACCTTCTGTAACAAGTGTATTTACTTTTGGTAGATGCTGTTCACAAGATACTTTTACGTAATTCATATTTTGTTGTACATAATCCTTTAACTCTTTAAGCCAAACATCACATTGTGTATACGCAACCTCTAAGGCAGGTACTGCAAAAAATGTGGGATTATGAATACCTGCCTGAACTATGTTCTTTTGTAACTGAGTGCGTAGCTTATCATTTGGAATAATAATATTGGCAATCTCTAAACTTGCTAAGTTAAACGTTTTTGCAGGTGATGTGCAAATAATAGAATGTTGTGCAATCTCCTCTGAAATGTTTGAAATGAAAGTATGACGATGTTCCCCATACGTAAAATCAGAATGAATATCATCTGATATAAGCAAAACATTGTATTTAACACATAATTCTCCTAATCTCTTAAGCTCTACTTTCGTCCAAACACGTCCAGTTGGATTATGTGGTGAGACAAAAAGTAAAACTTTTACGCCAGCTTTCATTTTTGCTTCTGTATCTTCGAAATCAATTTCATAACGACCATCTTTCAACAGTAAAGGGCTTTCAATTAATGTTCGATTGTTTAGCGTAACTGCATTCGTAATTGGGCCATACGACGGAGTATGAACAAGAACTTTATCTCCCTCTTCCAAGAAATTTTGAATAATGAGCGAGACTGCTTGTACAATTCTCGGTGAGAAGACAATCCATTCTCTAGGAATCTCCCAATCATACATCCGTTTATACCAATCCTGAACCGCGGCATAATAGGATGATGATAGATCGGTATATCCATATATTCCATGTCTAGCCATTTCTACCATTTTGTTTACGAGTACTTTTGGAGCTGGTATATCCATATCAGCAACAGATAGTGCAATTACTTCTCGCCCATACTGCTCCGCAAGCTCATCCCATTTAGCAGAATTTGTATTAAAACGATTAATAATCTGATCAAAGCTGTTTCTCATGTTGTTCGCCTCTAGTCTACAAGCTCTCGTTGACTTGATATATTGCTCCAAAAGTATCCTTTAAAGCGGAATAGACCTTTTGGAAAACAGGGAACATTTTTGCGTACACTTCCCCATTAGATACATTTGGTTCAAATACCTTTCCATTTTCGTCCATTTTAGTACATGCTTCTTCTAATGATTGATAAGCACCAGTTCCAACTGCAGCTAAAATGGCAGCTCCTACAGCTGGTCCCCCCGAATTAGAGGAAGTTACTACGGTTGTTTGCAGCATATCCGCAAATATTTGCATCCATAAAGAACTCTTCGTACCTCCACCAATGATACTCACTTGTTCAAAAGTAAGATTTAAGTCCTTGGAAATTGCAAACGAGTCATTAAGTGCAAATGCAACACCTTCTAATACAGCTCTCGTCATATCTCCTCTAGTATGAGTTGGGCTCAAGCCTATAAATGACCCTCTTGCAAATGGATCATTATGAGGTGTTCTTTCCCCACTTAAATATGGAAGGAAATAAAGTCCATTACTTCCCGCTGGAGAAGCTTCTGCCTCCTGTAATAACTGATCATAATCGCCATGATGTATATCTTCTATCCACCATTTTAAAGATGCAGCAGCAGACAGCATTACACCCATTACATGCCATTTTCCTGTAGCATCACAGAAGGAATGTAAACGATTATTTTCATCTACGGAATACGTCCTTTGCGGAGAAAAAACAACGCCTGAAGTTCCTAAAGAAATTAATGCTGTACCTTCGTGGATAATACCGCTTCCAACTGCACCAGCAGCATTATCTCCACCACCAGCAATAACTTGTACACCTACTGGAAGGCCAGTTTGTGTAGAAGCGCTCTCATTAATTTTTGCAGCTACCTCATATGATTCAAATACTTTTGGTAGCATTGCTTCATTTATTCCGATAATATCTAATATCTCTTGAGACCAAGTGCGTTTTTCTACATTAAAATACAGTGTACCAGAAGCGTCTGAAACATCTGTAAACAGTTCACCTGTTAATTTATATCCTATAAAATCCTTCGGTAACATGAAGTAACGGACTTGATCAAAAATTTCAGGCTGATTCTTTTTCAACCAAAGAATTTTTGGTGCTGTAAAGCCAGTAAGGGCCATATTTCCAGTATGCTTCGTTAGAAATTCCCTGCCAACTTCATTATTTAAGTAAAGACATTCTTCATGAGTACGTTGATCATTCCATAGAATAGCAGGTGTTAACACCTCGCCATTTTTATCTAGTGCTACCATTCCATGCATCTGACCACTTAAACCAATACCTGCTATATCACTTGTATCTACATCTTTCAAAATCTCTTGTATACCAGCAATTGTCGCTTCCCACCAATCCATCGGATGTTGTTCTGACCATCCAGGGTGGGGGTGATATATCGGATATTCCTTTGTAACTTGTTTCTCTATTTTACCTGGTTCTTCCATATAGACAATCTTTACACCAGATGTACCTAAATCAATTCCAAGATACCCCATAACTACACCTTCTTTACTCTTCATCTGTTAGAAATAGTTGTTTATAAGGGGTAATAGCAGCCCCTAAAATAGATGAATCTGTATATAAACTAGAGAAATTTATATCCACATCTTGTTCATTGTGAAAAACAGCTTGGGAAAAAATGAATTTTCGTAACTCTATTATTAATTGATCACTATATTTAGCAAGCTCGCCACCAATAATAATTTGCTTTGGATCAATTGCTAATAGGATGTTTTGTATACCTAGAGCAATATTTTGCAAATATTGCTTCACAACAATTTGGGCATCTTCATCCTTTGCAATATGCCTCTCCATTATTTCGGCTAGCTTTGGTTGTTCTACACCTGTTTGTTCCTTGTACAAATTAAGTAAAGCTGTTTCTGAACTAAACAGTTCCCAACAACCTGTCCTTCCACAACTACAAACTCTTTCAGAATTTCCAGTGTGCATGTGGCCGAACTCACCAGCACGTTCTTTATTACCCTTATAGAAGCCATCCTTCGATATAATCGAAGTACCAATCCCTTCCGTAATCGATACATAAACGGTATGTTCATCCGAGGCTTGCTTATCAAGCATTAATTCACCAAACGCACCAGCATTTGCCTCATTTTCAATATAAAGAGGGAATGGAAACATATCCTTAAGAAATTGGAGCGAAAATTGCTTTAAACCTAGATTTGGCGCGAGTTCTAACACAAATTGTTCTCGGTTAACTGTTCCTGGAACAGAAATACCAATTCCCATAATGCACTGGCTTTGAATATGTAGCTCCTTAATCATTTCTTGGACTACATCTGCCATTTTTATCATTGCTCGATGAAATCCAGAAGTTGTCTTCAGTTCATCTAAGGAAAACTCTTTCCTGAGTTGGATTTCACAAAATAAGTTGATAATCACCAATTTTACTTTTGTTGGTGTAATTTCGACACCGATTGAAAATCGCGAATTAGGAAGGAGGCGGACTATTTTTGGTTTACGTCCACCTGTGGAATTAGCAACTCCTGCCTCATCCACTATTCCTAATTCTATTAAACTAGTAATATTTGAAGTAACTGTCGGAATGCTTAAATTTGTAATACGTGAAATATCTAGCTTTGTTAATTGGCGATGCTCAAAAAGTGTTGCCAACACCTTATCTCTGTTAATCATTTTCTCATGCTGTTGAACATACATTTACATCACCAATTCTGTTTATTTTGATTCGTAGATATAGTTATTTACAATCGCTTCAAGCATTTCCTGTCTTCCAGAACTTAATTTGATATCATTATTTTTCAATGCGTATTCATATAGATCGTTTAACCCTACTTGCTCATTGACAATCTCTTTCCCTATACCGCTATCATAGCTTTCATAACGTTTTGCAATATTATCTTCAAGTACTCCGTCCTCAAGCAGTTTATGTGCTACTTTTAGGCCCTTCGCGAAGGTATCCATTCCAGCGATATAAGCATGGAATAAATCTTCTGCTTCAAATGATGCTCTTCTAACCTTTGCATCAAAGTTTAAACCACCTGGTGCTAATCCACCTTGCTTCAATACTTCATACATTGCTAATGTTGCATCATACACATTTGTTGGAAATTGGTCTGTATCCCAACCAAGTAATGTATCACCCTGGTTAGCATCAATACTTCCTAATGCACCATTAATTCTTGCCATATTTAACTCATGTTGGAATGTATGCCCAGCAAGAGTAGCGTGGTTCGCTTCAATGTTAAGTTTGTACTCATTTTCAAGACCATATTTTCTTAGGAACCCTAGTACTGTAGCTGTATCGAAATCATATTGATGCTTTGTAGGCTCCTTCGGCTTCGGTTCAATTAATAGTTGACCAGTGAAGCCAATTTCTTTTTTATATGCTGCAACCATTCTTAGTAAACGTGCAAGGTTATCTAATTCAAGTTCTGTATTTGTGTTTAAAAGTGTTTCATAACCTTCTCTACCGCCCCATAGTACGTAGTTTTCACCACCAAGACGTTTCGTTATATCCATAGCAATCTTAATTTGTGCAGCAGTTCTTGCAAAGACATCTGCATTAGATGAAGTAGCAGCACCATGCATAAATACTCGATTACTAAACGCGTTTGTTGTACCCCATAACAACTTAATTCCTGTTTCTTCCATTTTCTCTTCAATTAAGTCTACGATTTCAAATAAATTGCGTTGGCTTTCTGCAAGTGTCTTTCCTTCAGGAGCAACATCTACATCATGGAAGCAGAAGTATTCAATTCCTAACTTTTCCATGAATTCAAAAGCTGCAATTACTCTTCTCTTTGCAAGTTCCATTGGGCTTTCAATGGAATCCCATTCTCTCTCCATTGTTGGTAAACCAAATGGGTCCGTACCGCCAAATGTAAATGTATGCCAATAACTCATAGCAAACCTTAAATGATCCTTCATCGGCTTATCCCCAACTACCTCATCTGCATTATAATGTTTGAAAGCAAATGGGTTAGTTGAACCTGCTCCCTCATACTTTATTACTGGAATATCCTTAAATACAGCTTCTTTCAACATCTACATACCCCTCTCAACATCGTTTTCGTAAGCATTTTCTTAACTTCTAATTATAATATACAACCTTTGAGAAGCGCTTTCAAGCACTTTTTAAATAAATTTTAAAAAGTGCTTTAAAAACTATAATCCCCCCCACTTGTTCTTGAAAATTTAACAGACTTAAGTGCTTTTCCATCATACTTTCTAAAAATAATCGAACTACAGTTAAATAAGAATTGGAAATGAAGCAATACTAAGTATACAAAAACGTGAATCGTCTTAAAGGAGAATGATATGAGAAAAGTTTCAAACGTTTTTTGGATATCAGCAGCTATTTTGTTAGTAGCAGTCATTTTAGGTGTAGCGACACCAACAAACTTTGAAGCAGCAACTGCAAATATCCAAGCATTTATTACTTCTAGCTTCGGTTGGTATTATTTAATTTTAGTGACGGTAATCGTAATCTTCTGCCTGTTACTCATATTTAGTCCAATAGGTGCAATTAGATTAGGTAAACCTGGTGAAAAACCGGAATACTCAAAAACCACATGGTTCGCCATGTTATTTAGTGCCGGTATGGGAATCGGACTGGTGTTCTGGGGAGCAGCTGAGCCACTTTCACATTTTGCCAATAACCCTCCACTTGCAAAGCCAGGTTCAAATGATGCCATTAAAGAATCAATGAGGTACACCTTTTTTCATTGGGGTATACATGCATGGGCAATCTATGGTTTAGTTGCATTAAGCCTTGCTTACTTCAACTTCAGAAAAGACAAACCTGGTCTAATTAGCGCAACGCTTGGCCCATTGTTAGGTAAGCATACGGAAGGTAAAATTGCTACTATTATTGATATCATTGCAGTCACTGCGACAGTAATCGGAGTAGCCACTACATTAGGTTTTGGAGCAGCGCAAATAAACGGTGGATTAGCATTCCTCTTTGATATTCCGATTAATTTTACGGTTCAACTAATTATAATAATAATTGTTACAATACTTTTCCTAATGTCCGCATGGTCAGGATTGAGCAAAGGAATTAAGTATTTAAGTAATGCCAACCTTGTCCTAGCTGTATTGTTATTAGTATTAGTATTTATAGCGGGACCTGGCTTATTTATAATGAATATGTTTACAGACACATTAGGAAAGTATGTTCAGAACATCATACAAATGAGTTTTCGGATAGCACCACTTAACCCAGATCATCGCGAATGGATAAATGATTGGACGATATTTTATTGGGCATGGTGGATTTCGTGGTCTCCTTTTGTCGGTATATTTATAGCACGTGTATCGAGAGGACGTACGATTCGTGAATTTCTAATTGGAGTAATCCTATTACCAACAATTGTTAGCTTTATATGGTTCACTGTATTTGGAACTACTGGAATTGATGTCCAACAAAGCGGGAATGTCGATTTAACACAATTTGCAACAGAGGAAGTTTTATTCGCTATCTTTAACCAATTACCAATTTCCTCGGTATTGTCAATCGTTGCCATATTGCTTGTAGGTACTTTTTTTATTACCTCTGCAGATTCTGCTACATTCGTCTTAGGAATGCAGACTACGTATGGATCATTAACACCTCCTAACCGAGTGAAGGTAACATGGGGTATACTGCTTGCCGCTATTGCTGCAATATTATTAAGGAGTGGTGGATTACAAGCCTTACAAAATGCATTAATAATCGCAGCTTTTCCATTCTCGTTTATTATGATTTTAATGATGATTTCCCTCTACAAAGCTTTAATAAAAGAAAAGAAAGAATTAGGACTCGGACCTCGCCCGAAAGCAAAAAAAGGAATAAATAAAGATTGAAATTGAGACAAATTAGTGTAGATGAATTACAGCCAAACTATTGCTTGAATAACATTCAAGATAGTTTGGTTTTTTCTTGTTACCTTTTAACAAAAATTGCTAAGTATTATTGAGGTTGACTGCTAGTATTCAGATCATATTCTCAATTAACATACCAGGACGTGAGGACAGGGCAGCTTTCCAAAACTTTACCCCATTTCGTGAAATTATTTATTGGGATTTATTTCTTGTTGAATATAATTTCTCCATTTTCTTTTTTCGACATTTTACTAATAATTATATTCTTATTTCTTTTCTGTTAATTTTACTTAAAATTTCTGTTACAATTAAAATATCATAGTCTAAAAAGGGGAGTCTTCGGTGGGGCAAATAAATGTAGAAAATCCCTTCATATTCGAAGCATTACAATGGTTTTCTAAAAAAACAAAAGATATCTTTTTACTTTTAGATAAAAAAGGGATAATAAAATACGCAAATTCAGCTTTTGAAACATGTATTCAAATACCTAATTCGGATATAGAAAATTCTCTTCTATTCGATTTTATTCATCCTGATGATGTAAAAAACACTGTCGAAAAACTACTATTTATGAATCCAGATCAACAATTCATCCCCTTCACAAGTCGATTAAAACAAAAAAACGGGACATACAGTTCAATACTTTGGACTTCTTGTGAGTATACAGAGGAAGGTTCGATTAAGCTTATTTGTCACCCTTTAAAAGATATAATAGATAGTAGAGATAGCATATCGATAGGATGGCGAAGCACGTTTTTTGACTTAACAGATACGGCGGCTGATATTGTCGATGTGGATGGAAAAGTAATCTTAGTGAATCGAGCATTTGAAGAGTTATATGGATGGACACAAGATGAATTAACCGGTAAAAGGCTACCAATTGTCCCACAACATTTAGAATTTGAATTTCAAAATGTCATGCAGCGATTACTACAAGGCGAAAAATTAATTAAGCTTCAGACTGTGAGACAAAGAAGAGATGGTACCCTAATTCCCATAAATTTAATGATAACTCCTGTATATAATGAAACCTGTGAAATTTCCGCTTTATTAGGAGTAACAGAAAATATATCTGAACTTATGGAATATAAAATGCTTGTAAAACTGCAAAACGAAACTTTAGAAGCGGAAGAGAGATTACTCCTTGATATAACCAAAAATATATCGGAAGTCATCTGTTTGTTTGACATAAAAAAAGATAAATTCCTATATGTAAGTCCTTCTATAGAAAAATCTTGGGGGATTAAGCTTGAAGATATTTATGAAAATCCTCTATGTTTTGAAGATAAATTTGATACAGATGCCAGCAATAATTTGATTGAAATTTTTAGATCCACAAGCGGGATATCACAAGCACTTGAATTTAACTTAACAGATAAAGACAGTGGGCAAACTCGCTGGATAAGAGCTGAAATAACTCCGATTACAGATAAAGATGGCACTGTAACGAGACATATAAGTATCTTTAAGGATGTTACAGAATTAAAGGAAAAAACAAATCAAATTAAACAGCTCGACCAATTAGGTGTAATCGGCCAACTAGCAGCAGGAATTGCACATGAAATAAGAAACCCTTTAACAAGTATTAAAGGCTTTGTCCAATTACTAGCCGAGGAAACGAATCATCAATTTGGTGAAATTATTACTTCAGAAATTGAAAGAATCGAATTTATTATGAATGAATTTTTAATACTCGCCAAACCACAAAGGGAAATTGTTTTCAAAAAAGAAAATGTGAATACGGTCGTACAAGAGGTTATTTCTTTTATGCGCCCAGAGGCCGTATTAAATAATGTGGAATTCGTCACAAAATTCAATTCGTTCCCATTTGTGAATTGTGAAGCAAAGCAAATTAAACAAGTAATTATTAACTTAATAAAGAATGCGATAGAGGCAATGCCACGAGGTGGAAAACTACATATACATACTCTCTCAACTGAAGAAGGATTTGTCATGATAAAAGTACGTGATGAAGGTATTGGCATTTCCAAGGAACATCTGCAGCGACTTAGTGAACCCTTCTTTACGAATAAGGAAAAAGGTACAGGCCTTGGTTTAATGATTAGTAATAAAATTATTGAAGATCATAAAGGGTCAATTGAATTTTTTAGTGAACTAGGTAAAGGAACCACTGTAGAGATTCGTCTTCCATTAGCTACGGATATTGGTAAATAAATTCTGTGATAGTTTAACGTTAAATGACAAAAGCTATAAATGCTCAAAAGAGCAATTAATACAAATTAGGAGCTGAAATCATGAAACGAAATGTCTTACCGATAATTGCATCCATTGGTATTGGTGCAGCTGCGTACAGTTTAATGACTGGTCGAGGTGGGCAACTTGCAAATGTGATTCCTCAGCTTTCTGGTCTAAACAACATGACCAAAAAATAAGATATGCGAACAAATAGGACTGTCCATTAAGTCATCATATATGACTTGTGAGCAGTCCTTTTCTTTTTCTCACTTTTTTCATGACATTTAATTCCGATAGCATTGTACCCCTCTCTACCATATATTCCAAAATCCTTTTATATTTTTTTAGTTTGTCCATCCGCTTATCCCCATACCCTCCTTGTACTACTTGCATATTGTACGTAGTAAGGAGGGGAGTATATGACAGAACGACCATTACTATGGGTGATATTAGCCTCTATCTTATTGGCACTTCCATTATTGTTCTTTGCTTTTGGAAATAATAATACGGATACGCCAGGAGATAATGGAAACGACAATAACAACGGTGAAGAACAAAATGATTCAGAAAATAATAATGACATTGATCCAGATAAAGCATTCTGGGGAGTAGACTCAGCAAGTCTAACGACTGAAGAATTATATGCTTGTGTTGTAGATAACTTTGGTACTCCAAAAGTATGGGGTAGATATTTAGGTGATAAAGAAAATGTATCCTTTGGTTTAACAAGTGATGAGGCAGATTATCTCCATTCCAATGACGTAAAGATTTTACTAATATACAACCATTTCTCAGATGCTACAGGTTATGAAAATGGCATGGAACAAGCAAGAAACGCGGTTGAATTAGCAGAAGAACTAGAAGTCCCAGATGGAAAGGCTATATTTGCTGATATTGAGCCTGACTATCCAGTAGACAAAGAGTTTATTAAAGGCTGGTTTGATGGCATGAAAGATTCTGCTTATAAACCAGGTATTTATGGAGTATTTGCTGAAGAACAAGAGCTTTACCCTATCTATAGTGAAGCAGCAGAGGAAAATGAAGAGCTTAAGAACGAAACAATCATTTGGACAGCTTACCCACAAGAAGGTATCACAACAGAGGAAAATGCACCTGAATATAATCCAGGAGCACCTGAAGGATCCTATTTACTTGGATGGCAATACGGAATAGATGCGGAAGCATGTAACATAGACACCAACTTATTCAAAGGCGAACTATTTGAGTATCTATGGTAAGAATGATGGAGTTAATCTGAAACTCAAGAGACTGGTAAATGTAAATTAAAAAATATAAAAAGTCGAACTATTTCTTGAATTATTATCAAGTTAGTTCGACTTTTGTTATTTAAATATATTGTGATTTTCCCGCCCAACAATTATCAATATTAAAGTGGGAACTAATGGTGTACCATGGATGCAATCCCCCCGAGCGGAGGAAATACACGTAGACTCATACCATGAAAAAAACCTCTAATTACGGAAAAGAGAACAATAAATAAAACCCTTCTAATTCGTAAAAAAAGAGCTATACATACCATGTGGCAAGGATAGTTTCAGTATAGACTGCTTAATCCATTTTCACCCTCTGTGGTGTATAGCTGGTTTTGTGATACATGGTTGACTGCGGGACAAAGGCCTCATATATAAGACTATTAGTAGCAGATACTGTTGATTGGAGCGGCGGGCGGCGACTCCTGCGGGACTAGCGTGCAGGTGAGACCCTGCAGATAGAAAAGCGAAGGCGCCTGATCAGCGGCGTACGAACGGGAGACATTCCCTTCTTAAGATAAAGGAAACACGGCGAGGGCCCACAGGATGTGGGTCACGTCGACGTTGTGACGTACAGGATGTACTAATGCAGGCGAAGCGACAGGACGTCGCAGCATGAGCCTGCACAGGATGTGCCGCTTTTAGTCGACGTTCCTCTTGCCGATGTTGACTTATCCTAGGGGAAGGAATGGATCGTTCGTTAGCCGTTAGGAGCTTGAGCTAGACAAGAAGCGGTGCTACTGAAGCGGCTCACCGCTCGCCCCGCGGAAAGCGTCCGCCTAGAGCGGAAATCAACTATTAAAAATTTAACACAACACCCTTTTCATCCGTCATTTCCCTAATAGCATATCTTTTCTCGGTCCATTACCAAGCGCCTTTCACTCTTCTAAGCCCGCGGAAAGCGAAGTGTATTTCCGAAGCGGTATGTCTACACTTACATTGTTCGGATTTACATCCTTGTCAAATCGCTCTGTCTCAACCACTTTTAAATTTGTAACGTCGGTTTATTATCCAGCCATTCATTTAATGAAACAACTGTCATTTCTTTTGTACCAAGTGACTGTAAATACGCTTTGAAGGTTTCTTCCTCCGAAAAAGCGTGCAGTCTGTATTTTGCTGCCATTAAACGTAGCTTTTTATCTTCATCACTATTACCATATGCAAGCACAGCTACTCCACTATTTTCGCTTATCCATGTATCGAAGCTGTCTTCAGTTAACGATAATCCCTTTTCTGTCATTTCTGATATTAATTGCTCGTCAACCGTAACAGAGCTTGCTTTATAGACACTATTACCTTTTTTAGACTTCTGACCATGAAATGCCTTAGAAAGAGCGTCGGTAATATTTTCACCAATCGCAATCCCTTCACCTGTAGATTTCATTTCAGGTCCAACTTTTGAATCTAAACCACTGAGTGCAAATGTCGAGAAAACTGGATACTTCACTACGGTATATGGAATATCTTCCATCATGCCTGTTTTTTCAAATATATTCGACAGCAAATATTTCCCGAGCAATATTTTTGTCGCAACTTGTACTAATGAAATACCCTTTATTTTACTTATGATAGGTATTGTTCTACTTGCCCTCGGGTTAACCTCCAGGACATAAACGTTCTCCCCATCAATGACAAATTGGATATTCATTAATCCTTTATACTTTAATTTTTTAACAATCTTGCTCGAATATAATGATATTTTTTCTTTCACGTTCATTGATATTGTTTTTGCAGGAAGTATTGCCATACTATCCCCTGAGTGGACACCTGCTTTTTCAATATGTTCGGCAATAACAGGAATATATACATCTACTCCATCCGCAATTAAATCTACTTCTACCTCTTTTCCAGGTATGTAAGAATCAATAAGGATTGGATACGCTAATTCAGTCCCGTTATTCAAACGGCTTCGTAATTGTTCCATAGAACTAATTATTTCCATACCTTGTCCACCGATTACATAGGAAGGTCGTATTAAAATTGGGAAACCAATTTTTTCAGCACATTCCTCCAATTCCAGTTTATTCTCAGCAATTGCTCCTGGGACATGTGGAATTTCAAGCTCTTGTAATAGCTGGTAAAAACGATCACGATCTTCTAATTGATCTAGGACATCAAATGAAGTTCCTAAAAGATTTACTCCATATTCTTCTAGTCCTTTTGCTAAGTTAATTGCGGTTTGACCACCGAACTGGACGATAACATCATCAATACCTTCTGCTTCTATTACATTTAATACATACTCCAGTGTTAATGGTTCAAAATAAAGCCGATCTGCAGTCGCAAAATCAGTACTAACCGTTTCTGGGTTGTTATTAATCATTATCGTTTCAATATTTTCTTCTTGCATGGCGTAAACACCATGAACAGAGCAATAATCGAATTCAATTCCTTGCCCTATTCTAATTGGACCACTACCAATCATTAGTACTTTCTTTTGCGTTGTCTTTACTTGTTCATTTTCACCAAAGTACGCGGAATAATAATAGTTTGTATGTGATTCAAATTCCGCAGCGCATGTATCAACTGTCTTATATACAGCATGAACATTCAGTGATTTGCGATACTCCCTCACTTCTAGTTCTGAAACATTCCAAACTGATGCTAAGTAGCGGTCAGAAAACCCCTTTTCTTTATAAACAAGCATTTCATCTTCATCTACAGTGTCCATTGATTTGGAGCTAACTTCCTTTTCTAGCTCTATCAGTGAATCGAATGAATGTAAAAAGAAATAGTCAATCTTCGTTTCTTCATGTATTTCATCAATAGTTACGCCTTTACGCAACATCTCAAAGATGACAAAAATTCGTTCATCTGTTTTTTCTTTTAACTTTTCCCATAACTCTGGAACATTACAATCTTTCAAACTTAACAGCTGTAAGCCGTTTGTTTTCAATTCAAGGGAATCAATAGCTTTTTGGACTCCTCCCTCAAAGTTCCGATGTAAAGCCATTACCTCTCCAGTAGCTTTCATTTGGGTTCCTAATTTACGATGTGCAGTTGTAAACTTATCAAATGGCCAACGTGGGAATTTGACTGCAACATAGTCAAGGGATGGTTCAAAACTTGTGTAAGTACTCTTTGTCACTGGATTAATTAACTCTGACAAGTTATACCCTACTGCAAGTTTGGCTGCAATTTTGGCTATCGGATAACCAGTTGCCTTTGAAGCAAGTGCAGATGAACGACTAACACGTGGATTCACTTCAATTAAATAATATTGTTTACTATTTGGATCAAGCGCAAATTGAATATTACAACCGCCAATAATATTTAAAGCAGAAATTATTTTTATTGATGCTGCGCGCAACATATAAAATTCATCATCGGAGAGTGTTTGCGACGGAGCAACAACGATGGAATCACCAGTATGAATACCAACAGGATCGATATTCTCCATATTACAAATTGTAATGCAAGTATTATTACCATCACGCATTACTTCATATTCGATTTCTTTAAAACCTGCAATGCTTCTTTCAATTAAACATTGGGTAATTGGACTTTCTTGTAATCCGCCACGCACAAGCTCCTTGAAGGATTTCATATTATCTGCAATTCCTCCACCAGTTCCACCTAGTGTATAAGCAGGGCGAACAATGATTGGAAAACCTATTTTCTCAGCAAAAGCAATTGCCTCTTCCATTGTGTGGATAATCTCACTGTCAGGAACTGGTTCATTAATTTCAAACATTAATTGACGAAATAATTCCCGGTCTTCCCCTTTTTTAATGGAATCAATTGGTGTACCGAGAAGTCTTACTCCGTATTTGTCTAATATCCCGTGTTCATCCAATTGATATGCAAGGTTCAGTCCTGTTTGCCCCCCTAATGTCGCTAGTAGGCCATCTGGTCGCTCTTTCGCAATAATCTTTTCTAGAACATCCACTGTTAGTGGTTCAAAATAAACAACATCCGCATTCATATCATCTGTCATGATGGTTGCTGGATTATTGTTTACTAAAATAACTTTATATCCTTCTTCTTTAAGAGCAAGACAGGCCTGTGTTCCTGCATAGTCAAATTCAGCTGCTTGCCCAATGACAATCGGTCCTGATCCAATTACTAAAATCGTTTGTAAAGTGTTGTCTTTAGGCATAAACTTTTTCTCTCCCACTATATTCATTTATCATTTGCAAAAACTCATCAAAAAGATGCATACTTTCTAAAGGACCTGGGTTTGCTTCAGGATGATGTTGGACAGTAAAGATTGGCAACTCTTTATGACTTAGTCCTTCTACGGTTCCATCGTTTACATTACGGAAACGGACTTGTAATGATGTTCCCTTTAGACTTGGCTCATACACTTCGTAACTATGGTTTTGAGAACTCATATATACTTTATTTGTAGTTAAATCAATAACAGGTTGATTTGCACCGCGATGACCAAACAGCATTTTTCTTGTTTTTGCGCCCAATGCTAAAGCTGTTAATTGATGCCCGAGACAAATCCCCATCGTTGGAAAGTTCGTAATAATTTGCTTCAGATTACCAAGCAGGTAATTTAATTGTTCTGGATTACCCGGACCATTAGAAAGTAACACTCCATCCGGATTTATCGCTTTAATCTGTTCACACTTCGTATTAAAAGGAACAACTGTTACTTGGCAATTTCTATTTAATAATGAATCTAATATCGATTTTTTATATCCAAAATCCATTAGTACAATATGCTTTTTTCCCTCGCCAATTCCATACCCTTGAAATGTATTTGTAGAAACAGATTCAATTACGTTATCTCCCGTCATATTGTTATTATCCACAGATACTTTTTCCATTGGACTAATTGTTGCCATCATGGAGCCTTCTAAGCGGATATTTTTAACAACTGATCTTGTATCAACATTACTTAGAAGTGGAATGTTCCATTTATCTAAGTATTCTTTTAAGGAGTATTTAGCTTGATAATGAGAATAGCGCATATTCCCTTCATATACGACAACTCCAGCTACATGTGGTTGTTTACTCTCAAAATCTTCCTCATTTATCCCATAATTACCTACCAGCGGGTATGTGAAAACAACAATTTGATTCTTATAAGACGGATCTGTTAACACTTCCTGATAACCAGCCATTCCTGTATAAAAAACAATTTCTCCTGAAAAAAAGTTGTTACTATTCGTCGTTAACAACTTCCCAGTGAATTTGGACCCATTTGCTAAATGTAAATAATGTTTCATGCCCTCACCTCAACCGATGTCGTATATTTATAAATATAATAGCATTATTATTCATTTTAATCTATAAAAATTCGCATTTTTTATTGTTTGTTTCAAAAAAAGCTCGACAGTTAATACCCTGCCGAGTCTTAGTCATGTAACTTTCCTGTACTTGCCTCCATAAAAACATAAAGGTTCTCCATCTTGAATGCGTAAATCCGTTACCTCACCTATATACAAAGTATGGTCACCAGCTTCGGTCATATCATACAATTCACAAGTAATTTGAACAATTGCATCGCTTATTACTTCCATTTCATTAAACAACTCAAATTCTATTTCACGTTCATCTTTTAACTGACTTGCAAATAAGGCGGAAATCTCCTCCTGATTTTCATTCAAAACACTAATTGCAAACGAACCTGATTGTTTTATATAATTATGCATACTTGTTTGTTTTCCTACTGAAATGAGGACAAGCTTTGGATTAAGTGATACGGATACAAAGGAATTTGCTGTCATACCATGAACTGTATCATTTACTTTCGTTGTTACCACAGTTACACCAGTAGCAAACTTCCCCATTGCTGTCCTAAACGTTCGATCATCCATTGAAGCAACTCCCTTCCTAAAAACTTCTTATCAATCTATTACTTTTATTTTAGCAAACGCAGAAATAAATTCCTATAAAGTAGGTTAGAATAATAAGAATTAAAATTACTACTATTATTATATGTATATACAATAATCGCTAACTTGCATCCAATCCAAAAATAAAACGCACTATTTTGAGGAAATCCTCAACCATAGTGCGTTTTTTTATATTATGCTTCCTTTATTTCCAAATGAATAGGTTCTTCTATAAATTCATTTTTTTTAACCTCTACATATTGGATCTGATGCCCTTCCACTTCTCTAACAGTAAACGTGAATCCTTCTGCAAGTACAACTTCACCTTCTGTAATATCAAAGTTTTGTGACAAAATCCATCCACCGAGAGTATCTACTTCCTCATCAGATAAGTTCGTACCAAGTAGATCATTTACTTCATTAATGAGTACTTTACCACTAAATGAATAATGCTGTTCGCCTAGTTTGGTTACTTCTGCAATTTCATCCGTATCGAATTCGTCTTGGATTTCTCCAACAATTTCTTCAATTATATCTTCAACTGTAACAAGACCTGAAGTACCGCCATACTCGTCTAATAAGACAGCCATATGTGTACGTTCTTGCTGCATCTTTAACAAAAGATCGTTAATTGGGATTGTATCAATCACAAGAATAATAGGTTTTAAGAAGCTGGTTACCTTCACATTATCTGCAGGACCACTATTCTTAATTTGTGCCATTAAGATATCCTTAATGTTTACCAATCCAATTACATTATCTTTGTCTCCTTCATATACTGGATAACGTGTTAGCTTCTCTTTTTTAATAATTTTAAGCCAATCTTGAAAATTATCCTCAGTAGAAAGAGATATCATCTCTGTACGAGGTACCATGATCTCTTTTGCAATACGTTCGTCAAACTTAAAAATATTGTTGACATACGTCAATTCTGATTGATTGATTTCCCCGCTTTTATAGCTGTCGGACAAAATGATGCGAAGCTCCTCTTCAGAGTGAGATTCCTCATGCTCTTTTACAGGTTGGATCCCAAACATTTTTACCATTAAACGTGCTGATCCATTTAATGCCCAGATAAACGGAAACATGATTCTGTAAAACCAGATCAATGGCTTAGCGAAAGCTAATGTTACCATTTCGGATTTTTGAATTGCTACAGTTTTTGGTGCTAGTTCCCCAACTACTACGTGTAAAAACGTAACAATTAAAAATGCAACTGCAACTGAAATTACATGTGAAACAGAAGAACTGATTTCGAAATTCCGAAGGAGAGGTTGAATCATATCTTTTAATGCTGGCTCTCCTAACCAACCAATCCCTAATGCTGTTACCGTAATTCCCAACTGACACGCAGACAAGTACTCATCCATATGTGTCGTCACATGTTTTGCTGCTTTTGCCCCAGGCTTTCCTTCCTCAATAAGCTGATCTACTCTCGAGCTCCTGATCTTTACAATGGCAAATTCCGTCGCTACGAAAAATGCAGTTAAAGCAATCAAAATTGCAATTAAGATTAAACTGACTATGTCCAAATGGTTCACCTTTCAACGAAAGGTGGTACACCTCCTGTGATTTAAAATTCGTCTATGGATAGACGATTTGTAATTATATTATACTACAGGAATTCCTAACTTCATATTATTAAAATATGTTATTTTTAAAATATATGAAAATACTTTCAAAGAAAGAATATTCTTTATGCTATTATATTAGACTTATTTTTTTAGATTTGTGTAGGGTTTTTCACTAAAAAAATCGTCTATTTTGAGGAATATGATTTAATTTTTGTTACACCCTTTCCTTTTTAAGTAGGAGTATGTAAAATTAAAGTTCGAAAGTGAGGATTAAATAATTATGACTGTATGGGATATTATTGTTGCATTAATATTAGGATTTGTGGAAGGTTTAACGGAATTTGCTCCAGTATCATCGACAGGACATATGATTATTGTAGATGATATGCTATTAAAGTCACAAGAAATATTAGGATCACCCGAGGTTGCAAATACCTTTAAGGTAGTCATTCAACTTGGTTCGATATTAGCTGTCGTCATTGTCTTCTGGAAAAAGTTATGGAGTTTAGTTGGTATACATATTGGTGGTAAAGATACTAATGTAACATCTGGTCCACGTTTAAAGTTATCACATGTAATTGTAGGACTTTTACCTGCAGCTGTACTCGGATTAGCATTTGAAGATATAATTGATCAGTATTTATTTAG
Source organism: Lederbergia graminis (assembly GCF_042655485.1). Lineage (NCBI taxonomy): Bacteria > Bacillati > Bacillota > Bacilli > Caryophanales > Bacillaceae > Lederbergia > Lederbergia graminis. The sequence goes on along the minus strand of NZ_JBHSMC010000014.1, from coordinate 216,596 downwards.
AGTGGAAACGGTACTACTTGCTTTAGTAGCAGGTGCAGTATTAATGATTATTGCGGATTGGAAAGCAAAACAAAATAAAGAATCCGATGGCGCTTCACTTGATGAAGTTACATATAAACAGGCAATCTTAATTGGTTTATTCCAATGTATTGCACTATGGCCAGGGTTTTCTAGATCAGGTGCTACCATTTCTGGTGGTGTATTAATGGGACTTAAGCATCGTGCAGCAGCAGACTTTACTTTTATTATGGCTGTTCCAATTATGTTTGGAGCTAGTGCTGTTTCCTTAATTAGTAAATGGGATGTGATGACTGCTGAAGTCATTCCATTTTTCGTCGTTGGTTTCGTTAGTGCATTTGTTTTCGCTTGGATTTCTATTCGCTTCTTCCTTGTATTGATAGAAAAAATTAAATTACTTCCATTTGCCATCTATCGAATTGTACTAGCTGCCATTCTTGGTGTTATTTATATTTCGATGATGTAATCTTGAAAAGCTTGCCTGTTACTGGGCAAGCTTTTTTATATAAATTGACAAAAATGATATTACATATTATAATTATCTTGAATTCGAGATATTTTAATTACAGGAGGTTTGAAGATGGAACTAAAAGGGATACATCATGTTTCCGCCATGACTGCAAACGCAGAAAAGAACCTTGATTTTTATACAAATATTATGGGCATGCGCCTCGTAAAAAAGACCGTTAATCAGGATGATACTTCCATGTACCATTTATTCTATGGAGATGAGAAAGGAAATCCAGGAACGGAGTTAACATTCTTTGAAATCCCCATGCTAGCCAAAAATCACAAAGGTGTTCGTAGTATTTCATCTATATCACTTAGGGTGAAAGACGATAAAGCTTTAACATATTGGAAAGCTCGTTTTGAGGAATTCGGAGTTGATCATGAGGATATCAAGAAAAGAGCAAATAGAAAAACACTTGCTTTTACTGATCCGGAAGGACAACAACTAATCCTTGTATCAGATGAAGAAAACATGGGTGTTACTGCAGGAGTACCTTGGGATAAAAGTACAGTTCCAGTTGCATCTGGTGTAACTGGACTTGGCCCTGTTTCATTAACCGTAAAAAATCCAGAACCAACCGAACATGCGCTCACAAATGTAATGGGATTCCGACGTAAAGGAAGATACCCTTCTCCAGTAGCTGGCCAACCTGACATTGTAGTTTTTGAAACAGGTGAAGGTGGTAGCGGGGCGGAGATACATTTGGAAGAACGAAATGACTTACCGGAAACACGCCTAGGCCGTGGAGGTGTTCACCATGTCGCATTACGTGTTGAAAATGAAGATGAACTACATCAATGGATTAAGAAAATCCGTTCAGCTCGCTTTCCAAATTCAGGCTTTGTCGATCGCTTCTACTTTCGTTCATTCTATTTCCGAGAACCAAATGGAATACTTTTTGAACTTGCAACAGATGGACCAGGGTTTGATACAGACGAACATATTGACCACTTAGGAGAGTCTCTAGCTCTTCCTCCCTTCTTAGAAGCAAAGAGAAACGAAATCGAAGCCAAGTTAAAACCACTTCAACTGAAAAAGTAAATATTTTGGCAATTCACTATTTGAAAGGATTAGAGATAGAACAAATTTATCTCCAATCCTTTTTATTTATCTATTCAAACTCCAATTTAACAACCTAAGCAACAATAGAAGGATTTATAGCAATTACAACCGAAATACTATGTAAGCTTTATATTTGGAGGTAAAAAGAATGAAAGATCAGGAATCAAATATCGTTTATTTATTATCAGGTCCAGCAGGGGTTGGTAAATCCACAACTTCCAGGGAACTCGTAAAACAATTTAAAAATAGTGCCTATATATCAGGTGATTATATTAGTCATATGCATGTAAATGGACGAAAAAAACCTTGGGAAAGCAAAGAAGAAGTAAAGTTGATTTGGGATAATATTTTAAGTCTTACAAAGAACTTCCTTCAATATGGCAATGATGTTGTCATCGATTACGTAACCTTCCCACAAGAGGCAAAATGGCTCAATGAAAAGTTACAAGAAATAAATACTCAAGTTAAATATGTCGTCCTTTGGGCCGATAATGAAACCTTAATAAAAAGGGATAATATGAGAAAGATAGAATATAGAATGGGAGAAAGGTGTTTAATTTTAGCGAAAGAGTTTAAAGAAGCGGGATTACAGGAAAATCATATATTGGATATTAGCAAAAATAACTTGGATAACATCCCTACTGTTCTGAGTGAAATTATTAATAATCCTAAATATATCATGTTGTAAATGAAAGGACATAACCCACTCTTCGTCATATCTGTGTTATGTCCTTAAATAGTTTTTACTACTTATTTTGTAAACTCCATTTTCCAGCTAAAATAATCGTTCTCCGTGTTCTTTTCATAGCGCATTTGTGCATCGAACTTATTTCCTTGTTTACTTGTAAGCCCCTTTACAGTAACAACACCATTCTTCAATAAAGTTTTCACCATCGTCTTTGTCGGCTTCTTTTTCATTGTCGCCAAAAATTTGTCATTTTTCCAAATCACAAACTTGCAGCCGTTCTTCCAATTACTGCAGCCAAATCCTTTCTTCCCCTCGATCACCGCATGTCCACAAACAGGACATTTCCCCATGAAGTCGTTCAATTTTCTTCCTCTTGTAACTTCGTGGATTGTTCCAGCTGAATCTGTCTTAATTTCTTCTACAGCTTTCGTTGTGAATGAATATATCATCTGCAAAAATTCATTTTTATTATGCTTTCCTTTTTCTATATCAAAAAGGGATTTCTCTAGACGACCTGTAAATTCTAAACTAAACAGGTTTTTAATAGGAAATGTTTCTACTAACTTTTTACCTAATTCAGTACAAACTAAATTTTTCCCTTGTGAAGAAATATAGCCAACATCTTTTAATTTTTTGATCGTTTCTGCTCTCGTTGCTGGTGTTCCAATGCTAAATCCACTTAATATCGCTTCAATATCTTCCTCATCTTGCTTAATATTTCTTCCCGCTGTCTCCATCATTCGTAGCAAAGTTTTTTCAGTATGTTGCTTTGGAGGTTTCGTAACATGAGAGGTTATTTCACTTTTAAGCATATCCACTTCGTCGTTCACATGGACTAAAGGGAGAATAGTATCCTTTGATTGGATTTTCTCAACCTTTTTCCAGCCTTCAATTAATTGAACTTTTCCCTTTACAATAAATAATCCTTTTATACTCGTATCTTTAATTTTTGTTTCAATGATTGTTTCTTCATGCTCCGCAACTGGCATAAATTGCATGATAAATCGATTTTTAATTGCTTGATAGACAACCTGTTCATCTGAAGTGAGTTTCTTTGGTTTCAAATAGGTGGGAATAATTGCACTATGACTCTCTACTTTTGCATTATTAAAAACTCTTTTGGAGCGAATAAACTTAATTTCATCTCGATAGGGCAAATCCTCTGAATGAGTTTCGAGCACTTTTGCTGTTTTTCCTACTAAACTTTCCTCTAAGGCAATACTAGATGTCCTTGGATAAGTGATAAATTTATTTTCGTATAATGATTGCGCTACTTTTAACACTTTGTCTGCGGTCCATCCATTATGTTTACTCGTAATATGTCCTTGTAAATTAGATAGGTTGAACAAAAATGGTGGGAATTCTTTCTTTTTCTGGACTGTTTTATTATGAATAACTCCTGGTTTTTCATTGATTTGCGAACGTATTTCTTCTAACTGTTCTTTACTTTTAAACTTCTCTTCTTTCTCTTCAAAATAAGTAGCTTCATATGTTTCATTTTCTGCCGTTTTGAATGTAGCTTGTAATTTAAAATAATCCTCAGGTTTAAAATTAGCAATCTCTTGATCACGGTCATAAATAACTTTCAAGGTAGGTAAAAGTACTCGACCTATATTGAGCGCTTTACCCTTTCCTTTTTGATACTTCAATGTCGCTACAGAAGTTAAGTTAATCCCTATTACCCAGTCAGCCCATTGTCTACTTATACCAGCATCTTGAAGCGGACGTAATTCTGTATTTAGCTTTAGATTATCTAATCCATTTAATACTTCTTGAGGTGTCCACTCATTCAGTAAAAGTCGATATACAGGCTTTGTTGGCCTCGCTTTATAAATAATACTATCTCCAATTAACTGTCCTTCGCGGTCAAAGTCACAAGCAGATATGATGGCATCTACATCATTTCGATTCATTAATTGATGAATGATATTTAATTGTTTTTTTGCACCCAAGTCAGGTTTTTCTCTGTTTTTAGGGTTACTTTTTACTTTATATTGGAATTTCTGAGGAATAAAAGGAAAGTTCTCCATTTTCCACGATGCCATCTTTTCTTCATAATCTTTTGCATCATATAGTTGCAGTAAATGCCCAAAAGCCCAAGTGACAATATAGCCGTTTCCTTCAAAAAATCCGTCTTGCCGATTTTTTATTTTCAATGCATCTGCAATGTTTCTCGATACAGATGGCTTTTCGGCGATGATTAATTTCATACAAAAAACTCTCCTTGCCTTTATTTCTTTATTCCAACTAATATACTTAAATCTACTGTAATGTTCATCGATTCTGTATTATTTACTTCCTCCACTTTGGATTTGTCTGCAGACCAAGATAATGGTGTCATTTTAACAAGATCATTCAGTAGAGGTTGCTTTACATTCACACTATAACGAACTTGTTCCGTATGTAGCAGCTCAAACTTTTCTTGAAATCTCGCTTTTGTACTTTCATTATCATACGCTTCTTTATCCTCGTAAAAAATACCACGCAATTCTTTTAAATAATCCGAGTTCGGTATTACTTTAATTAACTTTCCTTCCTTCTTAAGTAGACGGTCAAATTCTGCATAATTAGAAGGAGATAAAATATTTAAGATATAGTCGATTGATGTTGTTGCTATTGGCAGATTCGCTAAATCCGCTACAATCCATACTGAATTAGACGAATTACTTGTAGCTAGCTGGATTCCTTCTTTTGCAATATCTGCACCAATCCCAAAAGATGCTTGCTCAAGTGATTGCTGAATTTGGGCTAAATGCGACCCTTCTCCGCAACCGGCGTCCAACATGATGGCATCGGTCTTATTACTATCTATTATTTTCGTTATAGATTTTATAAGCGGTGCAAAAAAGCCGTCCTCTGCTATCCGTTTTCTTGATTGAAAAAGTTCTTTATCATATTTTGTTTCAATAGACTGTGACAGCAAATGTACATAACCTTTTTTAGCAAGATCAAAGTGATGGTTCTCTTCACATACTAGTGACTGGTCATTTTGCATGATCATTGTCCTTTTACAAATAGGACAACGAAGCAACTGTGAATATTCTTGAAGCAATTTCGAAGCGATTGCTTTTTTACTTAATTGGGACATCCATTTCTCATCCTTTATTCGTCATTTATTTTCATCATACCATGTGTAACTATATCAATTCTATTCGCTACGAGCTTACAACCACTTCTGCAAATCATGTAACGAAAGTTGGTATGCTCTGCCTTTAGTGCTTCCTTTGTAAGGCAGTTTTAATGATCGAAGTAAGCGGGAAACTACATAAATGGAAGAATGTTGGATGAATGCTCTGCATTGTTGATTGGTTATCGTGGCTCCAATCAATAGAAAGTAATCGATTATCGCTTGAATAAAAGCTTTATCATTTTCTATCCCGCACTGTTGGCATTTCCATGTTCTATCTACTTTTACTATTGATAGGGACATGCAACGGTCACAGTATAGTCCAGGTAGGATTTCATCTATGGAGATTTGGAATTGAGATAGAATATCAGGTTGTGAAGGGGTATGAAACTTTAGTAATAATCGAGTAATTTTTTGTAACTCTCTATCATCTAGTATATCTGTTGGATGCTGTCTGCTATAAGTCACAAACCTTGGGAGGATGGCAGGATTACGAATTACTTTTTGTTTGGCTACATGATATTGAGAGTTTATTTCAATTTTGGAGGATGGATTCGTTACAACTACGAATGAGGTATTGGGGACGGTTTTATTTAAGTGCTTTTTCAACAAGTTATCTAAGTGATATTGCTGATTTTGTACTTGAACAATTGGGTCAGGGAAAATTTCCTCTTTTTCCTCATATGTCCGAACCAATTGATTAAAATCGAAAAATAATGTACCCAACATATTCTTTGCTTCATAAATAATAAAATAACGGCGTGTTAATAAGAGAATATCAATTTGAAAGTAGGTATCTTTGGAGATAGGAATACGGAGGTCTTGAAAAATGTAGTAATTATCTGGAGGTAACTGTGCTAAATAATAATCGAGGCTTTCTTCACCACGATAACCAGCGTAGCTTCTTACCAATTCTTCTCTAATCTTCGGTCTTTTGGGATGATTCTCAGGGAGCCTCCTAAGCAACGCTTCCAATATAAGTATCTTAATTGGTATCGTTCTATACTTTTTGATCATTCTACCACCTCTATTTAATTTGTTCATAATTTACTTCTTCATTAATAACAAAATTCCTGCTAAATCGACAAAATATTTATGGGATATTTTTAGTAAGGGATTGTTTGTGAAGGATGGTGATTTGGTTTATGGGGTTGGATTGGTATTCTTGCGGGTTTGTTTGATATTCTTGCGAGTACACTCATTTTTTTTGCGGTGTGCTGAGATTCTTGCAGATTCACCCGATATTCTTGCGCATTCACTCCATATTCTTGCGACTACTGCTCTCTTTCTTGCGGAACATCCCACTTTTCTTGCTACTGCACACTATATTCTTGCGGAGAACATCCATTCTTGCTACTTCACCCGGTATTCTTGCGCATTCACTTCATATTCTTGCGACTACTGCTCATATTCTTGCGACTACCACTACTTTTCTTGCGGATACACATGATATTTTTGCAGCGCACATCCATTCTTGCGGGTTCACCCGATATTCTTGCGCATTCACTTCATATTCTTGCGACTACTGCTCATATTCTTGCGACAACCACTACTTTTCTTGCGACTGCACATGATATTCTTGCAGAGAACATCCATTCTTGCTACTTCACCCGGTATTCTTGCGCATTCACATCATTTTCTTGCGACTACTGCTCTCTTTCTTGCGGAACATCCCACTTTTCTTGCTACTGCACACTATATTCTTGCAGCGCACATCCATTCTTGCAGATTCACCCGATATTCTTGCGCATTCACTCCATATTCTTGCGACTACTGCTCTCTTTCTTGCGGAACATCCCACTTTTCTTGCTACTGCACACTATATTCTTGCGGAGAACATCCATTCTTGCTACTTCACCCGGTATTCTTGCGCATTCACATCATTTTCTTGCGACTACTGCTCTCTTTCTTGCGGAACATCCCACTTTTCTTGCTACTGCACACTATATTCTTGCGGAGCACATCCATTCTTGCAGATTCACCCGATATTCTTGCGCATTCACTCCATATTCTTGCGACTACTGCTCTCTTTCTTGCGGAACATCCCACTTTTCTTGCGAATACACAGGATATTCTTGCAGCTCACATCCATTCTTGCTAATCCACTCGATATTCTTGCAGATTCACCCTATATTCTTGCGACAACTCACCATTTTCTTGCACATCCCACTACTTAACCCAATTGCGAGCACGTCCATTCCCCCTTAAGAATCGCAATCCTAGAGCCCAGCAGTCACATCATCACGCACTATAAAAAAGAGCTTTCGATACTACGAAAGCTCTAACTGTTATCTATGCTTTTTATGTCCGTAATGGCAAATCCATTTCCATTCCTTAAAAGGGAGGAGGTTCATTTCTTTGACTTCTTTTTTGTGTTTTTCCATCATTTCCATCATTAGTTCTTTGGATGATTTTCCTTTTGTATTCATGCCTAGTTTTTCAGCTGCTTGGATGATTTGTTGCTCTTTCACTTCTTTTGCTAGTGCTTTTAATTCTTTACCTTCTGTTGATATGCCAAGTTCCTTTGCCTGTTGTTTGATCCAAGCTTCGCGGACTTCCTTTGATAGCTCCTTCATTGACTTTCCTTTAGTGGATATACCCAGCTCTTTTGCTTTATTCTCGATGATTTTTTCGTGAATTTCTTTCGCTAATTGTTCTGGATCTTTCCCGGTTGCATCAATTCCGAGCTCTTTTGCAGCTTTTTCTAGTTTAATTTTCTTGATTTCCTTTAAAAGCTGTTCGTTATCTTTATTAGCTGTATCGATTCCGAACTCTTTTGCTTTTTTCTTTATCCAAGCATCTTTTATTTCCTTATGCAATGTTTTTGCGTCTTTTCCTTCTGTCTCAATACCAAATTTCTCCGCTTTCTTTTTTAACATTTCTTCGTCATACATATGTTCACCTTTATGCTGGTGTACATCCGTAAATGTTGCAAACACTGTAGAGTTCCCTACTATTCCGAACAATAAAACAATCGCAAATACATATGTAACTATCTGCTTTTTCATATTTTTTCCTCCTTTAATAAAAAATGCTGGGCATGTATTATCATGCCCAGCGTTTTGGAAAAAATTATGAAATATTATGCTTTTGTTTCAAAAGAATTTTCAATATCGTATTCATTCTTTTTCTCGTTTAACCAAGTTGGATATTCTGTTTGTAATTCTTTGTTAAATAATGTTTCTTTAATTTCTTCTTTCACATCTTCAAAAACTGCTTCTTTTGCTTCTTTTTTGCCAGTAACTTTAATAATATGATAGCCATGTTCTGATTTTACAATATCACTAATGCCATCTACATCAAGCGCAAATGCAGCTTCTTCAAATTCTTTCACCATTTTACCTTTACCGAAATATCCTAAGTCTCCACCGTTATCTTTAGAACCAGGATCTGTAGAATATTCTTTTGCTAACTCAGCAAAATCTTCGCCTGCATCTACTTTTTCTTTTACTTCTTTTGCAGTTTCTTCATCTTCTACAAGGATATGGCTAGCTTGTACTTGTTCTTCTTCGTTAAAGCTTTCTTTATTTTCTTCAAAGTGTTCTTTCATTTCTTCTTCTGTTACATCAATTTTTGGACCAATTAACTTTTCGATTTTCAAATATTGAACAATGTCTTTCTCAAGGTCTTCTTTCGTAATACCTTGTTGCATCATGAACATATCTAGTGCTTGTTGGCCACCTACTGTATCAGCATAGTTTTGCATTTCAGCAGCAATGTCATCATCTGAGATTTTAATCTTCGCTTTTTCTGCTTCCATGTCGATTATTTTCTCTTCAATTAATGCATTTACTGCGCTAGCACCATATTTATCTGTAAGTGTTTCATATAAATCATCTTTTGTTATTTTTTCACCATTTACACTTGCTACTACATCTCTCTTAGAGAATGCCGCTCCAAAAATGATAGCTGCACCAATGATTACTAATGCAATAACCGATATGGTAAATTTCTTTGTTGATAGTTTTGATTTCATTTTAAGTCCTCCTTCTGAATCTACCTCTTGATTATAATAATAATGTATGAACAAATTATGAACAACCTAAAAAATGTATATTAAATGCTACTTTATACACATATAGACTAATCTTTCTTCACTGGAAACTTCAAAGTAAACGTTGTTCCTTTTCCTTCTTCACTTGTAACTTCAATGTTTCCATTGTGCATCGTAACTAATTTCTTCACAATTGATAATCCCAGTCCAAATTCACCATAAGGATTCGTCGTTCGAGATAGCATTGCTTTATAAAAGCGCTGCCAAATTTTTTCTATTTCTTCGGCATTTATTCCGATTCCGGTATCTTCTATTTCAATAATAGTTTCTTGGTCGGAAGCTCTCCCCCTAAGAATAATACGGCCATTCTCTGTAAACTGAATACTATTTTTTGTTATATTAATTAATATTTGCGTTAGTCTATCATAATCTGCATATATAAAAGCATGCTTGTCCACATCGACAATTATCTCATTATTTTTTTGTTCTGCCAATAGCTCTAATTGATCTTTAATAATTTCTAATACTTCTTCCAATTTAATTTCTTGTTTATATAATGTGATTTGATTGGAACGAATTTTTTCATAATCTAGATTCTCATTCACGAGTCGAATGAGGCGTTTTGTTTCATTACTTGCCAGTAGCATTCCTTTTTCTTTTTCTGATTCTGGAATCATATCATTGCGGATTCCTTCAATGACACCACTTATTGTCGTTAGTGGCGTTCGCATCTCATGAGAGACGTCGGCCATGAATTGCCGCCTACGATTTTCTAAGCTTTCAATTTCCTCCATCGAAACTTTTAACTTCTCTACCATCTTATTAAAGTCAGATGATAATTCTCCAATCTCATCAAAATTAGACGCTGGGATTTGCACAGAATAATCACCAGATGCAACGAGTGATGTCGCATGTTGCAGTCGTTTAATACGCTTCACATGAAAACTAGAAACAATCCAACTTAATAATAAGGCAACAGCAAATGCAATCAGCATTGTGTTCACTAAATCATGATTGATCTCTGATATGACTTGGCGAGAACCCTTTATTGGAGATGTTAGTAGTATCCCACCTACAAATTGATTATTTTGATGGTATGGCATTAATACAAAGGTTACACCTTCACCAAAACGGACAAAATCTTGTTTTACAGCCATTGTATGGCCTGCTTTAATTTTTTCCCAATCCTCTTCTTGAAGTTCAATTAATAAGCTTCTTCCTGAGGAGTAAATAATAGTTGAATTTTGATTGAACAAACTATACTGAATATCTCTTCCATCTAACACATTTCCATATTCTTGAAGTATTTGTTGTGTGCCATATCCTGTTTCTAAATCTTGTAAAATATTTTTACCGTAGGAGGTTAATTCTTCTATTTTGCTTTTATAGACATAGTCCTCCATAAAATGTGTAAACAGTAAGCTCAAGATTAAGAAGGCAATAACGATAACACTTACGTGACTTCCTAGTTGTTGGTATAAATATTTAATTTTCATTGTGTATTACCAGTGTCGGCTTCTTCATCCATCTCTTCAAATTTATAACCGACTCCCCATACAGTTTGAAAAAATGACTGGTCACCAGAGCCTATTTTATTCCTCAACCGCTTAATATGAACATCGACTGTACGATCGTCCCCATAGAATTGATATCCCCATACTTTTTCTAATAATTGCTCCCGCGAAAAAACTTGCTTTGGATGTTGAACAAAGTGATAAAGGAGATCAAATTCTTTAGGCGTTAAGTTGTCTACAGGTTTTCCATCTAAATACACTTCACGAGTATTTTTATTTACTTTTACATGTCTAGTTTCTATTACACCCGATTCTTCTGGTTTAGTTTTCTGTACATTTACTCTACGTGTTACTGCTTTTATTCTTGCCATTAGTGCCAGTGGACTGAAAGGTTTTGTTACATAATCATCTGCACCCATTTCTAATCCTAATACTTGATCTGATTCACTATCTTTAGCAGTAAGCATAATAATCGGAACATCCTTATTTACTGCTCTAATTTTTCTACAAATCGTGACGCCATCCATTCCTGGAAGCATCCAATCGATAATGAGGCAATCCCATGATTCTTCAAGAGCACGTTGATATCCCGCGAAACCATCATATACAAACTCACCTTTAATTTCTTCCTTTACGAAGAACATTTCAATCATAGCTGCAACACTTTCATTATCTTCTATCACTAGTATCTTCAACTATACGCACCGCCCATCATTGCCCTTTTCCTTAAAATAAAACTTATTGAAGCTTTTATCAACTAGAAACACCTCTTACTAGCAATGTAAGAGGTGTTGAGAATTAATCAACTTGCTTAGCAGAAAGTGTCATATGAAGGGTCTTGAGTTTACCTTGGCGATATACATAAATTTTCACTTTATCACCTATCTTGTGTTTTGTGTATAGAACTTTGCGAAGCTCACTTGCGCTCTTTATCTCTTCTTTTTCAATACCTACAATTACATCCTGTGCTTGTAATTCGGATTTGGCAGCAGCAGATCCTGGCTCTACAGCTGTAATCATTACGCCACCTTCCACTGACTCTGGCAGATCCTTTAAGTATTGTTCTGGCACTTGTTCTAAATCTACTAAGCTAACTCCCATATATGGTCTTTCAATTTTACCTTCTTTAATTATTTGATCAACCAATGGCATCACGTCATTACTTGGAATTGCAAATCCTAAACCTTCAACGCCATTGCTCGAGATTTTCAAACTATTAATCCCAACTAATTGACCTGAAGAATTAATTAATGCACCACCACTATTACCAGGATTAATTGCTGCATCTGTTTGAATAACATCTAAATCCCATTGCCCCGCTGAAGTAGAGACATTAATAGTACGCTCAGCTGCACTTACAATTCCTTTAGTTACTGTTCTTGAAAACTCTAATCCAAGCGGGTTACCGATTGCAACAACTGTATCGCCTGCCCTCAACAAATCAGAATCCCCAAATTCCAAAACAGCATCTACTTTATTAGAATCAATTTTCAATACCGCTAAATCGGTTAAAGCATCTGCTCCAACTAATTCTGCTGTTAACTTTTCGCCATTATCTAATGAGACTTCAATTTTTTCTGCTCCTTCAATTACATGGTTGTTCGTCACGATAAAGGCATGTTTACCATCTTTCTTAATGATTACCCCTGATCCAGTACCAGCTTCAATATTTTCAGAGATTGGTGAGAATCGATTAAATTTATTTTGATAATTGACTACTCCTACTATAGCCTTGGATGCATCTTCCACCATATCAGCTAATGATGTGTCGGTGTTAGAAACTGGTCGAACTGTAAAAGATGTATCCGTTTCTGGTTGAACAGAAGTTTCATTAGGTATTTCTTCTGCACTTGGCTGCTTCATTAAGTCGGTATTTACAACTACTGCAAGTGTTAATACCGATCCAATGATGCCCGCTGTTACAGTTGAAATAACTTTTGTGAAAAATGATGATTTTGGTTTCCATCTTTCTTTCGGTCTCTCAGTAATATTGGAAACATTATGTTCATTGTCAAACATCATAATTCCTCCTAGCTAATTGCTTCTTTTTTTCTTAGCATAGCCAGAAATTATGAATAAATTGTTACAGAATGTTAAATAGTTAGGTAAAAATACTCATATTTTATTTTTATCTTTTTTCCACTCATTCGCTAGTACTCCATATATAGCATGATCCACGTAATGATCATATAACCATTCCACTTGTCGGACACAACCCTCTAGCTTATATCCTAACCGCTCAGGGATTGCTCGACTCTTCTTATTTTCTACAGCAGCACGAATTTCAACGCGATTGAACTTCAATTGAGAAAATGCATAGTCTGTTAACACTTCTACTACTTTCGTCATAATTCCATGCCCCTGATAACCCTCGCCCATCCAATAGCCGACATAAGCAATTTTATTTGTCCAATCTAATTCATTAAATCCTGCTATACCTACAATGTTATCTTTATAGACAATCACGTTATTCATCGATTTATGATTGTCAAAACCTTCGATACTGAATTCAATATAATTCTTCGTATCTTCTAATCTAGTAGTTTGATCTAACCATGGGAGCCATTCACGTAAATATTCCCTAGACTGGTCAGTCAATTGAAAGACAGCCTCTGCGTCTTGTAATGCAATTTGCCTTAAATAGATCTCGTCATTAACTTTAAGAGTGAACATCGTTTTTATCTCCTCAAATTTACAAAGTAACTGCTGATTTCTTTTCTTCATCAAAAAGCTCAATCTTTCGCCATTTTCCAAATCGATAGTAGGAAAAAGCAAAGATACTACTAATAACAAAACTTAATCCCATTCCTACTGCAATTCCCTTTTCTCCAATTAATTTTGCAAAAATATATATTAATGGAAAACGCAAAATCCAAAATGAAATAAAGTTTAATACCAATACTTGAAAAGCAGCACCAGAAGCACGAACAACACCATTCCATACAAAATTAAATCCTAAGAATGGGAAGAAAAATGCAATGATTTTAATATATTCTGTCCCGAAGCTAATCGCTTGTTGTTCTGAGATAAACATACGAACTCCAATATTGGCGAAAAGGAAAATTAGCACCGCAGCTATCAACATGGCTGCAAGATTGAGAAGCGTAGCATAAAGTGTTATTTTATTGACTCGTTTCCATTTCTGAGCAGCAATATTTTGCCCTGCCATACTATTTACAGCAGTTCCTAGTGCATGTGCAGGAAGCATAATAATACTCTCTAAGCGTTGTGCCGCTCCAAAACCCGCTACAGTTGCACTTCCAAAACTGGTTACAACACTCATAATTGCCGCTGAGCCTGCAGAAATAACCGTCATTTGCAAACCAGATGGTATCCCTTGATTTAATATGAGAGATACTTCCTCTCTCTTCGGTATACTCGGAATAGAAAATGGAATTATGTTTTTACGTAAACTAATAAATAGTCCGTAAAGGAATGCAATACCTTGAGCAACAATGGTAGCATAAGCTGCACCTTCTATTCCCCAATTAAAAGTATATATAAATATTGGGTCTAATATTGTATTTAGTATCACTGCAATAATAACGAACTGAAGTGGAGTCTTACTATTCCCTAAAGCACGAAAAACTGTACCGATAAAATTATATCCAAATAAAAACAGAATCCCTAAAAAGTTTATCTGCAAATAACTAGTTGCTTCTTTTATTAACTCATCCGGAGTTCCTAACAGCTGTAATATATACTCTGCAAATACAAAACCAACCACTCCAAGTAAGATTGCCATACTACCAAGAATTACAGTAAATGCATTTACATAGCTTTTTAAGCCTGTATCATCTTCTCTTCCTTTTAATTGCGATAAGATTGTTAACGTTGCATTATTCACTCCAATTATGAAGGAAAGAACAGTAAAGATTACCGTACTTGAAACAGCAACAGCTCAGAGTGAATCGGCACCTAATAAATTACCCACCCACAAACTATCGATAAATTGATACGATACTTGCAAGAGGTTAGTCAATAACATCGGAAAAGAGAAAGTGATTAATTGACGCCAAATACTTCCAGTAGTGAAGTTTTGCTGTTTCATCTACAAAAGCTTCCTTTCTTTCAAACTATCATTATGACTACTGTAACAGATTGTGATGCAAAATAATAAAAATCCGGACGAGTTTATATATCCAAGTCCGGATTTTAACATTACTATTCCAATCTTACTGCTTGTTCTTGTGCTTGTAGACAAAGTTCAGCCGCTTTAAAGGCATGTGCCTGTGTCATTGCATTTTCCGTACGGTTAATGCAGTCAAGAATTAGTTCTCCAAAGAACGGAAACCCAACTTTTCCACTAACGGAATAATGGAAAGTGCCTTCTTGATTCGATAAATATACTTGGTCGCCTCTTTTATCGCGGGCAATATCAATGTATTTTCTAATTTCTATAAAGCCTTCCGATCCTAAAATAAATGTTCTGCCATCTCCCCAAACATCAAGCCCATCTGGTGTTAGCCAGTCCACGCGGAAATAGTGAGTTGCACCATTTTCCCCAACAATCATACAATCACCAAAGTCCTCTAACTCTGGATATTCTTTCACTGTATAGTTAGCGACTTGGCTCCTTACTACTTTCGCATCTGTATTGCCAGAATAGAAAAGGAATTGCTCTATTTGATGGCTTCCAATATCGCAAAGGATACCACCATATTTTTCTTTTTCAAAAAACCACTTAGGACGTGAAGGAGCATTTAAGCGGTGTGGAGCCAAGTTTTGTACTTGTAATACACGACCAATTGCACCTTGCTTAATTAAATCTCCAGCAAAAACAGCACTTTCCACGTGTAATCGTTCAGAATAATACACCATGTATTTTTGTCCTGTTCTTTCCACAGCTTCTTTTGCTGCATCTAATTGGGCCATCGTAGTAAACGGAGTTTTGTCCGTGAAATAATCTTTTCCACTTTCCATCACCCGAATGCCTAAAGGTCCACGTTCAGAAGGAATAGCCGCTGCCGCAACCAGTTTAATTTCAGGATCTTGTAAAACTTGTTCCACACTATTTGCCACTTCGACTTGTGGAAATGACTTTACAAATGCTTCTACTTTCTTCGGGTCTGGATCATATACCCATTTCAAGGTGGCACCTGCTTCGACAAGTCCATTACACATTCCGTATATATGACCATGATCTAATGCGATTGCAGCAATATGAAATTCTCCTTCTGCTACAACTCGCCTCACTTCACCTTTAGGGGCGTAGTTCATCCCATCCTTTTTTTGCATTCAAATACACTCCTCATATTTAGTGTGTTCCACTAACATCCAGTGTTTTATCTCCTGTATCTACCTTTTCATATGTTGAATTTTTGATTTTTTCCTGAAGCATCTCATAGAATAAGTCTTCATCAATTGGCATTTCCACCCAATTATCTATCCAACTGGACAAATAAACCGCATTTGAAATCATTAAACTCTTAATACCTTCTTCTCCAGGAGCAAGTAGTTCTGTACCGTGCAAAATAGCACTAATCCAGTTTCTCATAATTCCAACATGTTCTGTTCCATGTCCATGAATAGGAATATCTATCTTCCAGCACTCTGGTTCCCCAAAGCCACCTTTATATTCTTCGTTAAATTGTTTCTCAGAAACTCGTAAACGCCAAAAAGTTAATTTATTATCTTCTACGACTAACTTTCCGCGGTCTCCAGCGATTTCAAACCGATTTGTCCCAGGCGCTTCTCCAACGGAAGTAATAAATACACCTGTTGCACCATTTTCATACTCTGCATAAGTTGTAACATCGTCTTCTACTTCAATATTACGATACTTACCAAAGCTACAAAATGCACGGACACGCTTCGGCATTAATCCCGTTGTCCATTGCCACAGGTCTAATTGGTGTGGAGATTGATTCAGCATTACTCCTCCACCCTCACCAGCCCAAGTAGCACGCCAACTTCCGGAATCATAATAACTTTGGGAACGATACCAGTTCGTAATAATCCAGTTCGTACGTTTTATCTCTCCCAGTTCACCAGAAACGATAAGGTCTCTTACTTTTTGGTATAGTGGATTTGTTCTTTGGTTGAACATCATACTGAACACTTTTCCACTTTTTTCAGCTGCTTCATTCATCTCGCGAACATTTTTTGTGTAAACTCCTGCAGGTTTTTCACAGAGAACATGCAATCCTTTTTCAAATGCTTTAATTGCAAGTGGTGGATGATCATAATGTGGTGTTGCTATAATGACACCATCTATATTTCCACTATTGAAAAATTCCTCAACAGAATCATAAACTTCTACCTGATCCTGGAATGTTTCCTTTGCCCAATCAAGTCTATCCTGACGAGCATCGCAAACTGCTCCAAGTACAGCCCCTGGGATATTACCTGAAAAAATTTGATTAGCATGACTTGTTCCCATGTTACCTAAACCAATAATACCTACTCTTACTTCAGACATTATAATCACTCCCTTATATTTGTTCTTTTAATCTCATCAAATTTTCGTAACTTATATTTAAACTATCCATTGGATTTCCTGGACATATATCTTGTTCTACTGCATACCATTCAACCCCATACTTCTCTCCCCATTGGAGAATTGGTAGAAAGTCTATCTTTCCTGTCCCAACTTCTGCAAATACTTCTTTCTCATCATCACTCATATCTTTTAAATGGATGATTGGCATTCTGTTTGCATAAGGTTGAATAAATGATAATATCTCTTGACCACCTTTTTTTACCCAATACACATCAATTTCTGCTAGCACTAAATTATCTTGTGTCGGTTCTAAAATATATTCAAGTGCTGATACACCATTGATTTCAGTTTTTAATTCAAAGTCATGGTTATGATAGCTAATTCGATAATTTGGTAGTTTTCTAGCTATATCATTAAGACGTTTCTTAATGGATTTATAGCCTTCTACACTCCTATGTTCTTCTCCGATATAAGGTAAAACAATATCTTTTGTTCCGTATAAGTCCGCTTCTTTCACCACATTTTCGAGGTCATCTTCCATTCGGTCTAGTGAAATATGCATTCCTGCTGCACCAAGTCCTGTTTCCTGCAATGCTTCCTTGACTTCATTTGGGTCATACCCTGCCGGTAATGCCGACAATTGTACCCCAGCCCAACCCATCTTCTTTAATTCTTTAAAAGTAGATGTTATGCCTTTTGTCAGTTCGTCTCGTACAGTAAATAACTGTGCAGCAAATTTTTGTTCCATTATCTTAGCTCCTCCAATGTCCCTTCTTAGCTATGTAGGGTAAATTTGCATAATAGAAAGGTTTCTATTATACGCTTTCATTATATCAAAAAGGCAGAGTATAATTACTAAAAGTTTCTTATTAATGACTAAAATCAATAATTAGACATGCGAACATAAATATTAATCAAACATTTGATTTATAAATAAATGGCTCTGTTAAAGTTCATTGTTGTTAACAACTTAGTTGATTGTAGCGGATGTACACGAGACTCCTGCGGGAACAGCACGAGCCGAAGATCCACTTGGCGAAGCGGTTTTCTTTGCCAAGTTAGCTGAGGCCGTGCCCGCGGAAAGCGAGTGTACAGGAGCGAAAATCAACAACAGAGTTTAACAGAGCTAAATAAATAATAATACGATTGGAGAAAAGAAATACAGATGAATTAAAAGCCAAACTATTACTTGAAGTAATTCAAGATAGTTTGGCTTTATTCTATAAGAAATATATTTTGCAACATCAACGGATCGTTGGTAACTTTAAATTAGACCGTTTCATCCAGTGAGAACAGCACTCGAAGACAGAATAACAAAGCCGACCTATCCATAAAATTGATAGGTCGGTTTTTAATTTATCTATATTCCATTTTAGGAGTCTTTATTATTTACTTCAGAATTTCATCTATCTTTTCAATGATTTCAGTAGATAGTTTTAATTTCGCCCCTTCAACATTTGCCTCAATTTGTTCTGGGCGACTAGCTCCTACGATTGCACTTGCAACACTCGGTTGTCGTAATATCCACGCAATTGCTAGTGCTGGCAGAGTTGTATCCAACTCCTTAGCTACCCCATCTAATTGACGAACTTTGTTTAAAACATCATCATTTAGCATGTGCTTAACAAATATATTAATATCTTCATTTGCGGCACGACTATTTTCCGGAATTCCATTTAAATACTTACCTGTTAAAACACCTTGTGCTAGTGGGGAAAATACAACTTGACCTATACCATACTTATCAGAAACCGGAATTATTTCACTTTCAATTCTACGATCCAACATATTGTATTGTGGCTGATTAACTACGATTCTATCAAGTAAATACTTATCTGCTATTCTGACAGCCTCTTCAATTTGTGCTGCACTCCATTCACTTACTCCCGCATAAAGTATCTTTCCTTGACGGATTAAATCATCAATTACTCGTAGTGTTTCTTCTACAGGAGTTTCTGGATCATATCGATGGCAATAGAAGATATCCACATAGTCTAAGTCCATTCGTTTTAAACTACTATGAACTTGTTCAAACACGTGCTTTCTGGAAAGACCGCGGTCATTAGGACCATCGCCCATTGGCCAGAATGCCTTCGTTGTAATCACATATGATTCACGAGGATATGCCTTCAAAGCTTGTGCCATTACTTTTTCGCCTTCTCCAAGACCATACATGTTAGCAGAATCAAAAAAGTTGATACCTAGATCATATGCTTTATGGATAATTTTTTCAGCAGTATTGTCCTCTACTGAGTTACCATACGTTAACCAACTTCCTAAGCTGATTTCACTTACTTTTAAACCCGTTCTTCCTAGTCTACGATAGTTCATTTCTGTCATCTCCTCCACTCTTAATCTCTTTTATTATCATCTATCATTTATGAATTGTAGTCAAGGAAACGATTACATTTTCAGCACCTATCAAGAATATGATACACTGACTATAATCATTACAACTTAAGGAGAAGAAAATGGCTAAATACCAAGCATTGTTTTTAGATATTGACGGTACAATACTTAAACCTGACCACACATACGATGAATCTACAAAGGATGCAATTAAGCAAGCACGGAATAATGGGGTTGAAGTATTCCTTGCAACTGGTCGTCCACTTCACGAAATCTCAGAACTAGCAGATGAATTAGATGTACATTCTTTCATCGGCTATAACGGAGCTCTTGCTATCTATAAAGATGAAGTAATTGTAAATGAACCAATGCAAGAAAGCACCATTCATCAGTTCCTACAAATTGCAGAAAAGAATAACCATGATATCGTTCTTTATACAAGTGAAAAAAACTATTTCAATTCATTGGATAAGCCCGAAGTAAAGGGGTTTATTGAGGCGTTCAATTTACAAAAAAACGATGTATTTACCTCGGAATATGCAGATAAAATTTTAGGAGCTACTTTAATAAATTTAAAAGATGAAGACCCAGCCCTGTATGAAATAGATTCTGCATATCACTTTTCTCAAGTAAATGTAGATGGGCTACGGCACTGTTATGATGTAATCCGTGATAGTGTAAATAAAGGAAGAGCCATAGTAGAAATTTTAAAATTATTGAATATCCCCACCGAAAATGCGATTGCTTTCGGTGATGGGTTAAATGATAAAGAAATGTTACAAGTTGTAGGTGCGGGATTTGCAATGGGAAATGCCAATCCAAAACTATTTGAATATGCAAAATATCAAACAACATCTGTAGAGGATAATGGTATTTTCAATGGATTAAAAACAATTGGTTTAGTTAAATAGCATTTCCTAATTTCATGTTTGAGCAATTCATATAGTTGATTTCCGCGGGGAGAGCGGTGAGCCGCTTCAGTCGCTAAGCTCCTTGCAGGGTCTCACCATTCTCGCTACCCCCGCAGTCAACCATGTATCCAAAAAACCACCACAGGGAATGGAAATGTGCTAGGGTAGGTCTATACGATGCATGTATAAGTTAATTTAACATTTTGGCTCTGTTAAAGTTCATTGTTGTTAACAACTTAGTTGATTGTAGCGGATGTACACGAGACTCCTGCGGGAACAGCACGAGCCGAAGATCCACTTGGCAAAGCGGTTTTCTTTGCCAAGTTAGCTGAGGCCGTGCCCGCGGAAAGCGAGTGTACAGAAGCGCAAATCAACAACAGAGTTTAACAGAGCTAACTTTTTAAAGCTTTATTTCCATGGTAGGAGTCGCCGCCTTCCGCTCCAATCAACAAGAAAGAAGTCATAAAAAGCAATTCCATCACTGTAGATACATATAGATTCAAAAGCTTTCTAAGGAAAAACACAAAATAACCTTAATCCGCGCAAAGACGATTTAAAATTACATTTGTAATTTTAAATCGTCTTTTTTTGGCCTTCTCTCATCTCTTTTTTGCAGTTTTTATTATTACTTCGAAAATTTTACAGAAATAACATTAAAATTTACCTAGATTGACAATAATAGGATAGAGAAAAACTGATTTGCAACATCAAGGGGTGATGGTACATGAAACTCGGAAACCTTTTGAATCAACTATCAGAACTTACTTCTATCCATAATGATGAATTTGATTCAATTGAAATAGTAGGAATATCTGCAAATTCAGAAGAGATACAGCCTGGATATTTATTTATCGCGATACCCGGTTATCAAACCGATGGCCATGATTATATAGAATCTGCCTTATCTGCTGGAGCAGCAGTCATTGTTGGTGAAAAAGATAAATCGGATTTACCTGTTCCTTATATAAAAGTTTCTAACAGCCGCTTAGCTCTTGCGATGCTTGCGTGCGAATTTTATGGGAATCCTTCCAGGAATCATATTGTCATAGGTATTACAGGAACAAATGGTAAAACAACAACATCGTTCATGTTAAAACATATGTTAGAATCCGCTGGAAAAACATGTGCACTATTCGGTTCTGTTTATAATATTGTGAATGGACAAATAACCTCCTCTCAGCGGAATACAACATTAGATGCAATTGAATTGCAGAAACAAATTGCAGCAAGCCAAGACGACTTTATTATTATAGAAGTATCATCGCATGGTATTGCTCAACATCGTATTTGGGGTATTGAATTTGATGTTTGTTTGTTTACGAATTTAGATCAAGACCACCTAGATTACCATCACAATATGGAAGAATATTTTAAAGTAAAAGCAAGTTTATTTGATCAATTATCTACTCAAGGAAGAGCAGTCATTAATTGTTATGATAGCTGGGGTGAAAAACTAGCGGACCTAATCTCACAAAAAGAAATTATTCCCCTTGGTAAGGATGCTTATTTTTTGGAAAGAAAGAGCTCCGATCCCATTGCACACTTATTTTTGAATAATGAAAGTTATAAATTAAAACTTAATATGCTAGGAATACATAATTTTCAAAATGCAGCAATGGCTTTTCTGACTGCATCACAGTTAGGAATAAATGGGCAACTCATGGAAGATTGCCTTCAATCTTTTTCCGGAGTACCGGGAAGGTTTGAAGTTTTCCAACATCCTTGTGGCGCAAATTTTATAGTAGACTATGCCCATACTGCAGCTGCCTTTTCCCAGTGTTTACAGACTGCTTTAGAAATGAAAGCAAAATCTATTACTCACATATTTGGATTTCGCGGAGACCGGGATCCAAATAAACGTAGAGAAATGGCGGATGTTTCTTGTGAGTTTAGCGATTTATCGATCCTAACATTTGATGATTTGAACAGTATTCCACATAAGAAGATGGAAGAAACCCTACTCCAATATCATAAAGATGGTAAAACATTAGTAATCCCTGATCGAACACTTGCTATCAAACATGCATGGGATACTGCTACAAATGGAGAATGGGTGATTATTACCGGAAAAGGCCATGAAAATTACCAACAAGAATTCGAATTACCTACATCAAGTGATGCAGAAACCTTACAATACTTGTTAAATAATAGTAATGAACAAGAAGCTTCCATCAGTTAATGAGGACTGTCCAAATAAGGTTATAACCTTAGGACAGTCCTATTTTAATTCAAATGTAATTTTGTCTGAATATATTATCTACCAATTGAATAATATGCCTATCTATGAAATTTAGAACTACTTCTCATATTGTCTATAATTTTTTCCTATTTATGATTAATTCCAATATCAGCGGGTATATATGGAAGTAATCGCCACCATCATGGAGCATTTTTATATAAACAGGTATCTACTATAACCTTGTCATACTACATAACTCTATACACTCTTACATTGAGTTTTACGAATATTTAATATTTTTTATGTTTAGTGGATAATAAGAAGTGCAATTAAATTTAGGAGGGGCTTTTATTTTGAAGAAAAAAGTAGTTACGTTCGTTACATTACTTTTGTTCATTGTATTACTTTCTGCCTGTGGCTCAGATACTTACACAGTTGCAACAGACTCAAACTTCAAACCGTTTGAATATCTGAACACAGAAACTGGTGAATTAGAGGGATTTGATATTGAGATAATCAAAGAGATCGCAGAGCGCGCCGATTTTGAGATTGAGTTTGAAACAATGGATTTTGATGGCTTACTTACTGGAATGCAATCAGGTAGGTACCCTATTGGGATAGCAGGGATGTCTATTACGGAAGAAAGAGCTAAAACGATTGATTTTTCTATCCCCTATTATGACTCTGGTCTTATCTTAATGGTACCGGAAGATAGTGATATCCAATCTATTGATGATCTTGCAGGTAAAAAAATTGGTACGAGACAGGGATCAACTAGTGAAACATTTTTGTTAGACAATACGGATGCTCAAGTAGAAGCGTATCCTGAGATTGTTACTGCTTATATGAATGTTAGTAACGGCCGACTTGATGGTGCGTTTTATGATCTACCGAACGTTCAACACTATATCGCTACAGAAGGAGAAGGCAAATTGAAAATGGTTGGTGATGTATTGGAAGGCCAATCATATGGGATCGCTTTAAAGAAAGACTCAGATATTTTGGATGAAGTAAACGAAGCACTTGAGAGTATAATCGCTGATGGCACCTACGCAAAATTGTATGAGAAATACTTTGGGGAAGCACCAGATGAAAAGTGGTTAGGTGAATAAGCACACGAATAAATTTCTTTCAAGCGCAACAGGTCAAGAAACTTGTTGCGCTTTTACAACCAACTAGACGCAGGGAGAGATTAATTGCATGATAGAAGCAATAATGGAAAGTCACTATATTCAAAGTCTACCATTCTTGTTAAAAGGACTTGTGTGGACGATTATCATTACAATTGTAGGTCTCATACTAGGATTTGCTTTAGGAGCAATAACAGGATTGGGCCGTCTATCAAAAAACAAACTAATTCGCGGCATTTGTGCAGTTTATGTAGAAGTTGTAAGAGGAACACCGATTCTCGTTCAAGTTTTATTTATTTTTAGCGGCTTAACAGAAGATATTATAGGATTTAATATTGATAAAGTAACCGCCTCGATTATTGCCATAACGATTAATGCTGGCGCCTATATCGCTGAAATTGTTCGCGGTGCTGTTCATTCTATTGATAAGGGACAACATGAGGCTGGTAGATCTCTAGGCCTAACCCAAAGACAAACAATGCGCTTTATTATATGGCCACAAGCACTAAAAAGAATGATTCCTCCTTTAGGCAACCAATTTATTATTAGCCTGAAAGATACCTCTCTTTTTTCCGTCATTGCTGTCGGAGAGCTTTTATACATGGGGAAACAATACTACAATGCCACCTTCAGCGCATTCCAAACCTTAATTATGGTATGTATTTTATATTTAATTATTACCGTACCAACATCATTCTACTTACGGAAACTAGAAAGGAAGCTGGATGTCTAATATGATTACGGTGAAAAATCTGCATAAATCTTTTGGTAGTTTAGAAGTTTTAAAGGGAATTAATGCAACGATAGATGAGAGTGAAGTTGTCTGCGTTATCGGACCATCTGGTTCAGGTAAAAGTACGTTCCTTCGCTGCTTAAATTTACTCGAGGATATTACCTCTGGCGAAGTCGTGATTGATGGAGATAATATTGTGGATAAGGAAGTAGATATTAATACTGTACGCTCCCAAGTGGGAATGGTCTTTCAACATTTTAATCTCTTTCCACATATGACAGTACTAGATAATATTACACTTGGTCCAATACAAGTGAAAGGAACATCAAAACTGAAAGCGGAAGAAGAAGCACTTCCCCTACTAGAGAAGGTTGGACTATCCGATAAGGCAGATGTTTATCCGCATAGCTTGTCCGGCGGTCAAAAACAACGGGTTGCAATTGCTAGAGCACTTGCAATGAATCCAAAAGTGATGCTATTCGATGAACCAACTTCAGCTCTTGATCCAGAACTTGTCGGCGACGTGTTACAAGTAATGAAGGATCTTGCGAGAGAGGGAATGACAATGGTTGTAGTAACGCACGAAATGGGATTTGCACGTGAAGTCGGAGACAGAGTTATTTTTATGGATGAAGGAATTGTCATGGAAGAAGGCAACCCTGAACAAATATTTGACGCCCCACAACATCCGAGAACACAAGAATTCTTAAGTAAGATATTGTGAAAACAAAGAGTCAGATATTAATGAATGTTGATGAAAATAAAAAAGCCAAACTATTACTTGATTTATTTTTACGATAGTTCGGCTTCCTTAAATAAACTACTGGTAGACATTCAACGTTCTAGTCTTACAAAAGGAAATTGTTTATTATACAAATTTTATTATTGTATTAAATGCAAGCTTATTAATAGAACAATATCAGCGGAGGAAATACACGTAGACTCCTGCGGGAACAAAGGCCTCGATGAGACCCCACAGTCAGAAAAGCGAAGGCGACTGATCAGCGGCGTACGAACGGGAGACAATCCTGTACTGAGATAAAGGAAACACGGCGAGGAACGAGCCGATGTTGACTTATCGTAGGGAAAGGATTGGATCGTTCGATAGCCGCTAGGAGCTTGAGCTAGACAGACGCGTTAAGCGTCGAGGAGGCTCATTAGCCGCCCGCGGAAAGCGTAGTGTATTTCTGTAGCGGTATTGTTGAAGTAACGCTACACTGTTCTCACCTATAAAAATAAAACAAAAAATCCATCACAACTTAATCAATACTTCATTTCCTTCTTTATCTACTACATCTACAATTGTTAGTCCCTTATACTTCTTTATTGTTTTCAAAAGTAACTTCATATCTTTTCTTTCAATCGATGTAGGGATATAGATTTTACTTTCTTCCCCTTTATCGCCTTTATCCACCTGTTTCTGTATAAACGCCCAAATCTTTTTTGAAGATAGGATCCAACTTCCGGTTGATAAAATTGCATATGGAACAAATATGGCAAAACCTTTTTTATCTTTTTGCTTCACACGAATTTTAATCATTTTAAATCACTCTATTACAACTGATACGATATCACCTTGGGCGCTAGTAACATCTACAATTTGACCATCT
The DNA here is from genome assembly GCF_042655485.1 of Lederbergia graminis. Lineage (NCBI taxonomy): Bacteria > Bacillati > Bacillota > Bacilli > Caryophanales > Bacillaceae > Lederbergia > Lederbergia graminis. The sequence goes on along the minus strand of NZ_JBHSMC010000014.1, from coordinate 190,328 downwards.
AATTCGTTTTCAATTGCAGATAAAATCAAATCTACATCAAGCGCATCAATATCCTTAACGTAAGGTGTTGCCTCAGGAATCTTTGCTGCAATATTAAGACCTGATTTTAACGCGACATGAATTAAGCGTAATGGCAAATTAACATTGACCTTATCACCTTGTTGAGATTCCACCTTAATTTTCAATGTTTTGTTCAAATACTCAGAGTCATGGAGTGGTAGTTTACTCGAATCTTTTTCTTTTAGTGCATTAATAAGTTCTGTTGCTTCATCCGAACCAAGTTTCCCTTCTTGAACCATTGCTAACACTTTACTTATTTCATCTTTCATGTCCTTACTCTCCCTTATCTTTTAATAAATTCAAAGCCTCATTTACACTAATTTCTCCTTTTTCTAGCATCGAGATGACACTTCTTTCCTCTGAATCAGCTTTTCTTTCCTTATATCCTAGTGCACTAATAATATCGTTAAGTTTCCCACGAACAGTTGGATATGAAACTCCTAATTCTTTTTCAACTTCTTTAATATTACCTCTGCTTTTTAAAAACACCTCAATAAAATAAAGCTGTTCCTGATTGAGCGCGGCGAACTTTGATAATTCAAAGTCATTTTCAATGGTTGTCTGACAATGGGAGCACTGCAATTTAGTAATTTTTAATGTTTTACTGCAAACAGGGCAATTTGTGATTAATGGGTATCCCATCCTCCCCCTCCTCTACTTCTTATTATCAATATAATAGTTCATATTATTAATAATGTAAACATTTATTTTTTAAATATGTTAATTTAAATATTAATTTTTTTAATTTATATCATTAATTTCATTAAAAAGGAAATTGATCATTACTTTGTTTGTAATCACCACGATGAAATTCTATATGTTATCATGCGCGACAACCTCTCCTTTACAAAATTATAGAGATTGCAACTATTTTTTAATACAACCGAATCTTTCTACATACTCTATTCGTAGTTTCTTTTAGAAGGATGGTGTCATAGATGAATAATCATGAGATTGATTTTGAGATTTTTGGAGATGATATGCAGTTTGTACAAGTTGAGCTAGACCCGCATGAGACAGTTATTGCGGAAGCAGGTAGTTTAATGATGATGAATGATGGGATACGTATGGAGACTGTCTTTGGAGATGGTTCTTCCAATCAAGGTAGCGGTTTGATGGGAAAACTAATGGGTGCTGGTAAACGACTACTTACTGGAGAAAGTTTGTTTATGACGACATTTACAAATGAACGCTCCGGGAAAAACCACGTATCTTTTGCCGCTCCATATCCAGGAAAAATTATTCCGATGGATTTAAGTGAATTAGGCGGGAAGATTATTTGTCAAAAAGATGCTTTTCTTGCAGCTGCGAAAGGTGTTTCTGTCGGAATTGAATTCCAACGTAAGATTGGAGTGGGATTTTTCGGTGGAGAAGGCTTTATAATGCAAAAGCTTGAAGGTGATGGAATGGCGTTTGTACATGCAGGTGGAACCATGTATAAACGGACACTACAACCTGGTGAAGTAGTACGAGTAGACACAGGTTGCTTAGTAGCGATGTCGCAAGAAGTGGACTACAACATTGAAATGGTAAAAGGTGTAAAAACAGCATTATTTGGTGGAGAGGGACTATTTTTTGCAACATTAAGAGGCCCTGGAACTATTTGGGTTCAATCCCTCCCATTCTCTAGACTTGCTAGTCGTGTCTTTGCTGCTGCACCACAAACGCCAGGTGGATCTTCCAAAGGTGAAGGTGGAATCGGTGGTCTCTTCGATATCCTTGGTGGCGATAGATAAAAAAGTAAAAGGTTGTCAGCTTCAAAACGAAGTGACAACCCTTTTTATTATTCCTTACCGATTACACCACAAACAATACGATCACCAGCATTACCAGCTGGGTTTGTTTTATAATCATCTGCTTTTTCATGAATAACTAGTGCACTACCATCTGCATCAAGCAGAGAGTTTTCTGCACCTTGCTTTAATGTCAGACCAGGGGCTACTATTTCAACATCTACGACACCTTGAGCAGAAACTTCAATATTTGGTAAATCTCCAGCATGGAAGCCTTTTGGATTTTCAAAACCATGTTCTTTTTTTCCAGGATTAAAATGTCCTCCCGCTGATGTAAAATCAGGGGCTACACATTTTCCAGTTTCGTGAATATGAATTGCCTTTGTCCCTGGCTCTAAACCTTCTGCTTTCACGCGGATTTTAACACCCTTGCTTGATTCTGTAAACGTTGCAGTGCCTATCTTTTCTTCATCCCCATTGATTAGATCAATTTCGATTGGAGTTGGAGTACTAGTGCTAGCAGCTGATGTAATAAGTATGTTGTCAGCATTACCAACTCCTAATAGGATAGTAAAAAGAACTATTGCTATAGAAAATAGCATTTTTTTCATGTTGTAATCCTCCTATGTTTAGAATCATTTAGCATCATTCCCAACAATGCTGTTTTTTATTTAAACACAGGAAATTTTCTATCTTTCTTCTTCTAAATACATATTAGTATGATTAATGAGTTTCAGATCCTTTGGTATTTTGAGATAAAGGTAATCTATTTTAGTACTTGAATGCTCAAGTATACTATCGCTTTCTGATGTGAACTGTGTAATTGTAAATTCCTTCTGATATATATTATAGTTATACAGCCTCACACCGGAAGAACCGATTAATTGGATCGTATCATTTTCTAATTTTACATCCAATGAATGTAATTCTTGCGTAACGTCTACTTTATCCATTACAACACTTGCATAATATTTTGCCTCTACCAGTCCATCGTTAACCGTCTTTCTTTCCAGTACGATTGGCCCGTTAAAGCTTCCTTCTACTACTCTTATATGAAGTTCTTCCTTGTCATAATTAAACTCCCAAGCACTCTTAATATAATCATCATACTGAGGACGGTCATCAAGTATTATCTCCGCTTTATTAAATGGATTTTCTTCATTCGCTTCCACAATTCTTATATTGCTATTACTTTTTTCGGGTAGTAATTCATAAATAAAAACCGATGCAATAATGACGACAACGTAAAGTAATAATAGTGATTTTACAATCCGTTTATGTCGGTAAGTTTTACTACTTAATATTAAGACTTTAAACGCAACTATTAATACACTGACTAAAATCAACGTTACTAATATGGCTGCCAGAATTTTCATTTTCTAACCTCCAATCGATTCGTCATTATTATAGAAGTTACGAATAAAAGTGCAGAAATTACAATTATTTTTACAGTAAATAGTCCTAATGAAGCTTCTTTAAAAATAAATTCATATACTTTTTTTACATTGTCGCCTCCACTTACTCCATCGACTACCATTAAACCGAATAATAGAACAGGTAGAAGGATTGAAAATACTTTATTTATTTGAATAAGCATCCCCACGAAATAACCTATTGAACTAAATAATAAAAGTAATAGCACAGTTGCAATAATACCTATTAATAACTCATTTGGCTTTGCATATACACCACCAGCAATATGCAGTTGAACATCACTATCGAAATAGGTGATGATTCGCAAAAAGTAACTAGATGCCATTGCTAAAATTCCTGCAACCACACTCGCTGTAATTAAGAATAATATATTCGCAATATTACTACTCAGTCGATTTGTCACAAATGAGAAATCATCATAACGTGTTGCTCGTGCAGTTATTAAGATTCCGGAAATAAGCGCCCATATCATCGATAGCATAATAACCATATTAGCTGAATAATAGTACAAATTAATTTCTAATTCATCACTAAAAAAACCTGAGCTAGCCACTCCTGTAAGTGATAAAATAATTCCCAAAATTTGCGTCATTGCTAGCGAGGAAAATACGCCAAGAAATGCTCTTGTTTTAAAGCTAAATTGTTTTTTTACTAGATTAGTTATGTTCACTTCGGCTAAAGACATCATCAATCCCTCCCTTTCCTCGATTTGTCAAATAAACACATATATCATTACAAGAAATAGGTGAGAATTTTAGACCCTTTTGACGTGCCTGCTCGATTTCCATTTCCTCAAAATCATTTTTCATAACAGCATACACCTGATCGACACCTACTTCTTTTTGATAAATGATGTCTTTTTCGTTAGTAAGGTTGGCAACTACACTCTTCTTGCCTTGAACTCCAATTGCCCACTCTTTCAATTCTGAAATAGGCATGTGGAGATGGATATCCCCGTCTTTTACTAACATGACATCTTCCAGTAAATCCTCAATCTCCTCTAGATGATGACTAGATATGATGATTGTTCTCGGAAATGCAATGTAATCTTTTAGTAAAGCTCGATAAAAATCCTTACGTACCGCTGCATCCATCCCTGTTGTCGGTTCATCAAAAATCGTTAGAGCGCAATGTGCGGATAATCCAAAAATCATATTGAAAGTACTCGTCATTCCTTTTGAGAGATTGTTATGGTATTGATAGGCATCAATTGCAAAGTAATCTAACAGTCGTAAAGCTAGTTCCAAATCAAAATTTTCATAAAAACGTGCTGCTTCTTCTAATATTTGTCCTAAATTTAATGCAGGTGGCAGTGTCATTTGATCATCAATAAAAATGCTATTAGCTGAAACGAAAAGATTATTAAAAGGTGATTTTCCAAGCACCTTTAGTTCACCTGAAGTCTGATGTATAAAACCTGCGATAATTTTTAGCAAAGTCGTCTTTCCAACACCATTTCTTCCTATTAAACCTGTTATCTTATTTTCTTGAATGGTAAATGACATATTATTTAATACACTCTTGCTCCCATAACGCTTCACCAGATTGGAACATTCAATCACATTCATGTTACTTGCCTCCTTTTCTAGCTAATCGGATCATTTCAAACAATTCGTTTTCCCCAACTTGTAGCCTTTCAGCTTCTAAAACAAGTTCATGAACTAATCCTTTTAATGTTTCATTCTTTCGCTTACTTAAAATTTTCTCTTTCGCTTCCTCTGTAACGAACATTCCAAGACCACGTTTTTTATATAAAATATTTTCATCCGCCAATATATTCAGCCCCTTTGCAGCTGTCGCAGGATTGATATTAAACATTTCCGCAAGTTGGTATTGCGAATAAACTTTATCGTCACTTACAAAATTTCCGCTGATGATTTCATTTTCAAGCCATTCGGAAATTTGCACATAAATTGGTTTCGAACTGTCTGAAGGTAAAATCACACAGTTACCTCCTTTCAACAATAGTGCATTACTGTTGTAATGTAGTATATTCTAATACAAAAAAAAATACAACAATAAAATGTAATTATTAGAAATTTCCTTATTGCAATTCTAATTCGGAGTGTTTTACTGTACTTTTTAACCTTTCTTCGCTACGATAGTATCATTGGAAATTTTTAGTTACATACTATATTTGATTACAACAAGGAGATGAAAAGAGTGAAAGACACATGGGGCCTACTTCATTCTGGGTACAATGATGCTGCAGTGAATATGGCACTAGATGAATGTCTGCTCCTTTGGCATAGTAAAGGCGAGATACCACCTGTCCTTCGATTTTATGGTTGGGAGCGACCAACTCTATCTGTCGGTCATTTTCAGAAAGTAGAACGATCAATCGATTTTACCGGAGTAGAACGTCATAAATGTCAGTTTGTCCGTAGATTAACTGGAGGAAGTGCCGTTTTACATGACGATGAATTAACATATAGCCTTGTTGTTTCAGAGGATAAACCGTACATAGCGGACTCTATTCGCAAAGCCTACTATACGTTATCTAAAGGGATACTTGAGGGCTTTAGAGAGCTCGGTATTGATGTTGATTATTCTCGACCTGAAGAACATTTTACAAGAGAAACAACAGCCGTTTGTTTTGAAAGACCTTCTGATTATGAAATGCTTGTGGAAGGGAAAAAAATTTCTGGTCATGCACAAACACGTAAAAAAGGTGTCTTACTTCAGCATGGCTCTTTACCGTTCACCATTAACAAACAAATGTTATTTGATTTATTTGCTTTCTCGACGGAAGAACTTCGTGCTAGAAAACGAGATGACTTTTCGAATAAGGCAATAGCGATGAATGATGTTTCCAAGGAGCTCATTACATATGAAAAAGCGGAAAAAGCATTTGAAATAGGTTTTCAAAGAGGATTAGACCTTGAGTTTACTCCATTTGAGTTAACGAAAGAGCAATGGGATGAAGTACATGCTTTAGCAGATTCAAAATATCGATCAGAAGAATGGAACTTCAAAAAAGCGAAAGCAGGTGTTTAAAAAAGTGGCTAATAAAGAATACATTAGAAAACCTGAGTGGCTGAAAACAAAAATTAATACAAATGAATCCTATCAAGGTTTAAAAAAGTTAATGCGTGGTCAAAGATTAAACACAGTTTGTGAAGAGGCTCGTTGCCCTAATATTCACGAATGTTGGAGCGAAAGAAAAACCGCTACCTTTATGATACTAGGTGACACTTGTACAAGAGGATGTCGTTTTTGCGCCGTCAAAACAGGTCTACCAAATGAATTAGACTGGGGCGAACCAGCTCGTGTGGCTGAATCTGTAAAAATTATGGGACTTAAGCATGTCGTCGTAACTGCCGTTGCTCGTGACGATTTAAATGATGGTGGTGCAGCTGTTTTTGCAGAAACAGTACGAGCTATTCGTAGAGAAAACCCTGGATGTACAATTGAAATCTTACCATCTGACATGAAGGGAGACTATGAAAGTCTAACGACATTAATGTCTAGTGGCCCTGATATTTTCAACCATAATATCGAAACAGTAGAACGCTTAACTCCAAAAGTTCGTGCACGTGCTCAATATTGGCGTTCACTTGAGCTTTTAAAGCGAGTAAAAGAAATCGCTCCAAATACCCCTACAAAATCTAGTATCATGGTTGGTCTCGGGGAAACAAAAGAGGAGATTTTAAAAGCAATGGATGACTTACTCGACCATAATGTGGATATTATGACGATTGGTCAATACTTACAACCTACGAAACAACATCTGATGGTGGAACGTTATTATCACCCAGACGAGTTTGCTGAATTAAAGGAGATTGCTTTATCAAAAGGATTCAGCCATTGTGAATCTGGCCCACTTGTTCGTTCTTCCTATCATGCAGATGAGCAAGTTAGCAATGCTGCTGCACAGCGACGCATTAAATACATGCAAGGTGTAGAGCAACAAGAGCAAAAAGTAGTAGACTTTAACTTTTAACTAATAAAGCGCGATTCCATGGAAACAATCCATGAAATCGCGCTTTTCTTTGTCTAGCTGCAGCTCCTAGCGACTAGCGGATTTCCGGTTCCTTCCTACGATAAGTCAACATCGGATTGCCTAAGGGCTCTCCGTGTTTCCTTTATCTCGTCAGGACCCTAGTAAATCCGTACGTCGATGATCAGGCGCTTCCGCTTTTCTTTGTCTAGCTACAGCTCCTAGCGACTAGCAAATTTACGTTTTCTTCCTACGATAAGTCAACATCGACTCGTTCCTCGTCGTGTTTCCTTTATCTCGTCAGAAATCTTTAAATTTGTACGTCGCTGAACAGTCGCTTCCGCTTTTCTTTATACCCATAGCCATTTCCAGATTTCTTTTGGTGTGGCGTTTTTTCCGTACATGAGAATACCAATTTTGAATATTTTTCCGGCAGCCTTCATAATTAACCAGATAGTAATTAAGAGGATTGGAAGTGAAATTAGTATTTCTATCCATGGCCATTCTTCTAACATCGCAAGTCGAATAATCCATACAGATGGTGATGTTAATGGAAAAAATGAGCCGATTTTTGCCATAAGACCACTTGGGTCGTTTATGATTGGAGCAATAAAAATTAATGGTAAGAATGGTAGCATCATGACAAATCCTTGGAAGTTACTAGTAGCTGTCATGTCTTCCACCGTTGCACCAATCGCCACGAAAATAGCTGCGAATAATAAATATCCAGAAAGTGCTAATAACAGCAATAATAATAATTCAGGTACTAATAAGTATTTCATTAATGGAATATCTGTCTTCCAAGCGACAAGTGGTAGTAGGAAAACTAGCCAAACTGCAACTTGAGTAATCCCTAGTACGAAATAACCGATTATCTTCCCTTGCATTAAATCACCTGGAGTTACAGAAGAGAGAATGATCTCAGCAACTTTTTCTTTCTTTTCTTGAGATGCAGAAGTAAATATCATCATTCCAGTCATTACGATAGAAAAGAGAATGATACCAGCAAATGCGGCTGGGACAATTCGTTTTAGAGCATCTTCCTCATCCCCAGCACCTTCTTCACCGTCAATGATTGCATCATCCGTTCTCGCATCCGCCTGCTCAATTGTAATTCCCTTTACAATGACTTGCTCTTGCTCAGCTGTTAATCCTAATCTTTCTATTTGTAACTGACGTATTGGTGCTTCCAAAGTATAAGCTTCATAAATAAAGTTATCACTAACATCATCACTTAGATACAATTGAATCGACCCTTGTTCTAGTGACTCTTCCGTAAGTGGAATATACGCTGAGTTTTCCGTATTAACTACTTGTTCCTTTATCTCATCTACAGTTAAATCCGTCAAATGTAAATCCCAATTCAATTGCTGCTGTTCCGCAATTTGCTTTACACTATCCCACACTTGCAATTCATCTAATACAAATACATTAACCGGCTCTGCTTCTTTATCGTCATTATTAAATAATTGTGGTACGAAAAAGAAAAACATAAAAATAATAGGTGTCAATAATAAAGAAATAATAAATGATTTATTCATCATATTTCGCTTTATTTCCCATTTAGCGACCTTTAAGCTGTTACGCATTATTGAGCACCTCCTTGTTGAGCAGTGGCTACATCAATAAATATTTCATGAAGGGAAATGCGATCAATAGATAATTCCTGTATATTCAAGGATTCAGGCAATTGTCTTAACCACTCTGTCACACGTACATCTTGGGATAAATATAAAACATTAACTTCTCCCTTTTGTTCCACACGTTGCACATGAGGAATTCGCTCCAGTATGCTAATATCATTTTTACCACGTAATGTACATTTGAAATTAGCATACTCATTCTTCACGTCTTCTAACGAACCATAAATTACTTTTCTTCCTTGGCTGATCATAAAGAGTCGGTCACAAATTTCTTCTACCATATTCATTTGGTGAGATGATAATAAAATTGCAGTTCCGTTATCTGCCAGTGCTTTAATTTCTTTCTTAAACACTTCCTGACTAACAGGATCTAACCCTGAAAATGGCTCGTCCAAAATTAATAATTCCGGTTCATGGATAATGGAACCAATAAACTGTACTTTTTGTCCCATCCCTTTCGAGAGTTCTTCAACCGATACTTTCTCTTTCCCTTCTAGGCCAAGCTTAGCTAAATATTCCATCGCTCGCTCTCTAGCTTTTTTTATTGGATAATCTTTTAGTTCTGCTAAATATAGAATCATATCCATTACTTTAACGTTCTTATATAGACCACGTTCTTCTGGAAGGTAACCAATTTTTTGACGCGGGATTTCATTCTTAGCATAATTATGAAATTCAATGCTTCCCTCATCTGGGTACATAATTCCCATAATGTTACGGATTGTCGTTGATTTCCCAGCTCCATTAGGTCCTAAAATCGCCATTATTTCACCTTTACGGACATCGAATGATATATCTTGGATAACATTTTTAGATTTAAATGACTTACCAAGATTTTTCACTGATAATACATTTTCCATTACATCGTCCTCCTATCTACTGTAATACGATTTGAACATATAATAAGTTCCCTATATTTATAAAAAACAAAAAGGCTAGGACAGAAGAATATGGTTGTAAATAAAAACCGAACTATAACTTGATTTCAAACAAGATAGTTCGGTCACATTATCAATTATATAAATTATATAGTTACCAGCGAAGTGTATTTCTGAAGCGGTCTAGCTACACTTACATTGTTCGGATTTACATCCAGATCAAATCATTTTGTCTCAACCTTATGCAAATCTATTTATGTTTCTTTTTCGTCATTTTATCAGAACTAAACCATAATGAAAAGGCAAGTCCGATGATAAAAGTTGCAATACTTAAATACAGGGAAGAACCATGAGGTACTCCAGGGAACATCACAAAAAATGAACCAAAAATTAATCCAATGATAATCGCATATGTCATATATTTAAAGTTAGATAATAAATAACGAATTGCTTTACTACTAACAATAAATCCTATAATCACACCCGCGCCTATAACAATAATTAGTGGAATATTAAAATCTTTCAACGCTCTAATAGCAGTTGTATAAACACCCAATAACAGTAGAATAAAAGATCCACTTATTCCAGGAAGAAGCATTGCCATACTAGCTAACCAGCCGGCAAAAAATAATCCAATCGCATTTGGGAACGTTAATGTTGTAATTGGTTCAGCTGCCTCATCAGGTTTTATAAAGCCTAATGAAGCAAGCAATGCTCCTACAATAATTAACGCGATAATGTGGCTCGCTTTAAAATTCTGTTTTGCATTTGCTTCTTTGAAAATAAAAGGAACTACTCCTAGTATAAGGCCCATAAAGAAAAATTGTGTTGGTTCTAAATGGTGTTCTAGTAAATAGTCGATTAATCTACTAAATATTACTAACGCTGCAACAATTCCTATTCCAAGCGGGATAAGAAAGCCTATATGTTTCTTCCACTCACGGCTGAAAAAACCACTGATAGCTGCTAGTAGCCGATCATATATACCAAGAATAAAAGCAACGGTACCTCCACTAACCCCTGGTATTAAATCTGTTATCCCCATTAAAAGACCACGATAAATATTTTTCCAATCCATCATTTAATTCTCCTCTTCCAAACTCATAGGACTTATTATAGCATTGAAATGCTTAAATGGAGAATTAAATATTATACTTAATTTTGCGAATATAGTTCTGTCTTATTAATAGAAAATAAACGATTTGAATGATGCTAAATGCCCCTAGCACAAGAGTAGATTCCATCATTAAATTGTAGTTAAACATACGCTGTAAAGCTGTAAGAGCAACGGACCCATGAATTAACACAATAACAATCGGGACAAAGAAAAGTAAGGCTAGTTGAATTGTTATTACTTTTGTTAATTCTTTACTAGTTATTCCCATTTTATTTATGGCTTTAAATTTTGCTTTTTCCATATCTAAATCCGTATACAACCTAAAATATAAAAAGCTTCCTGCAGCAACAAAGAAAATAACCCCAATAAATAATCCAACAAACAGAACCGCTCCAAAACCTTGGTTCAGTTCATTCCACTCATTCCCTAATGATGTAAACATGTATGAATCACCGAAGCGCTGTAAATCTTCCGTTAATTTTTTTCCTACTGGGATTGTTTCTTTCCAATCATCAATAGAAAAGGCATAGTAAAGAGATTCCTCCGTATCATCTTTCTTTAATTCTTGATATAGATTATCGTTCACAATGTAAAAATCATGAAATCCAGGCAATAAATTAGTTGGGATTGCTCGTACTTGTTGAAGGGATTTTTCACCTATAGTAAACTCTTTTTGTTCATCTCTTGTTTCCAACTCACCTATCGAACTGTGATAATACAATAAAGCTGTCTCATTATTAGCAAGCTTGACTTGCTCCTCATTCTTCATTTTTGCAAGTGCATTATAATCAGATTCTCTCACAACGTAAATTGTAATATCTCCCTTAGGTATTTCCATAATAGCTGTTTTCGTTTCTACAAAGGGGATGTCATTTGTTTTCAGTTCATTCCTGATGAGTTCCAAATGCGCTTCTTCATCTTTATTATTATTGTAGGATTCATATTCTATAGCAAATGGTGATTCCTTCACTAATTCTTTTGTCATCATCGCTCTAAATCCTACTAATGATCCTATTGCTGAAAATGCTACTGTTGAGACAATCGCTACAAAGAAAAATGTACGAGCATTATCTTTCATACGATACGCTAGGTCTGACATTAAAACGAGATTCGTTTTTTTCCAAAAGAAATTTTTACTCTTCTTCAGTAAATTTATTGTATACACACTTAACTGTGTAAACAGAAAATAAGTACCAATAATAACGACAATAGTTACTGGAATCATCGCTATAATCACTTGCAAATTTTTTACGATTAATGCAGTGGTATATCCAGCTGCAAGCAGAATGATTGAAAGAACAGATAAGTACACAGATGCTTTCGGTTCCTTTTTCGGAGCTTCACTCCCTTTTATTAGATCAACTAGTTTATTTCCTTTTAAAATAGACACAGTTGAAAAAGAAATAATAATAAATAATAAAAGAAAAGCAATAAATGTTAATAACAATGCTTGGATTGGTATATAGAAGTTTAAGCTCTGCTCTAGATCCAATACTTTCTCAGCGGTTAATAAGATAACCTTGCCGAAAACAAGACCAAGCGTAATACCTGAAATGGTTGCAAAAAATCCGATAATGACATTTTCTAAAAATACCATCTTTCGGAGTTGCATGTTTGTCATTCCATGCATCACCATTAAACCGAACTCTTTTTTTCTTGATTTCAAGAAAGCACTCATAGAAATCAAAACAAAAATGAATGAAAACACGTAAATTATTGCCTCAGCAAAATGAAGTCCTATCGCTACATTCGGATTGATTTCTAATAAAGATGGGTGAAATGCAAACATAGCATAAACAAAAAATACTAGAACTGAGAATGTGCTACTCAAAAAATACGCAGCGTATGTGCGCTTATTACGCATGACATTATTAAACGCGAATCGACGAAAGGTCATGTGAATCCCCTCCTAGAAACGATAACACGTCAATAATCTTTTGGAAGAACGCTTGACGGTTGTCACCACGATGAATTTCATTAAACAACTTGCCATCTTTGATAAAAATGACACGATTACAATAGCTTGCAGCAATCGCATCATGAGTTACCATCATCATTGTTGCATTATCCTTTTTATTTATTGATTCCAGCATTTCCATTACTGCTCTAGATGACTTTGAATCTAAGTTCCCTGTCGGTTCATCTGCAAGAATCAGTTGTGGCTGATGTATAGTAGCACGAGCGATAGCTGTTCTTTGTGCTTGACCACCGGAAATTTCATATATGCGTTTCTTTAATATCTCCGTAATCCCTAATTTCTTCGCAACCGCATCTACCCTCTCTTGCATTACTTTTACTTTCATCCCATCGAGCGTTAACGGAAGAACGATATTTTCTTCTACAGTTAAAGTGGGTAACAAGTTAAAATCTTGGAATACAAATCCAAGTTCCCTACGTCTAAATAGCGCTAAATCATTATGTTTTAATCGAAAAGGATCCTTCCCATTAATTAAAATCGAACCGGAAGTAGGTTGATCAATGGTTGATACCATATTAAGTAATGTTGTTTTACCACTACCTGATGGTCCCATAATTCCTACAAATTCACCTTGTTCAATTGTCAAATCAATATCTGATAATGCTTTATATGCTACTTTTCCATCATAAACTTTACTTAAATTTTTAACTTTTAACGTCTCCATTATAAAAAAACCCCTTTCCTCACTACCCATAGTTTAGCGGAAAAAGAGTTTTTTCAACCATCGCTTTATCTTTCAGTTTTATTACATGTTTGTAAGGTTAGTCAGCTATTTAGTAAGTTACTAGATAGTTAACTCGCGGAAACTTGCTCGGTTCTCGCGGTTGAAGGGAGTTTCTCGCGATTGAAGGGGAGTTTCTCGCGATTTTCTCGTTTTTCTCGCGGTTTTCAAAATTTATTCGCGATTGCAGGGCGTTTTCTCGCGATTATTTCGATTTTCTCGCGCACCAATTTTATTCTCGCGATTTCTTGCTACTTTCTCGCGATTTTTTAAAATTTATTCGCGATTGTAAGGCACTTTCTCGCGATTATTTCATTTTTCTCGCGATTTTCTAGTTATTCTCGCGATTCGTTTTATTTCTCGCGATTTCTTGCTGTTTTCTCGCGATTTTCAAAATTTATTCGCGATTGTAAGGCACTTTCTCGCGATTATTTAATTTTTCTCGCGATTTTCTAGTTATTCTCGCGATTTTCTAGTTATTCTCGCGATTCGTTTTATTTCTCGCGATCGCAAGGCATAATCTCTCGATAACAAGGCGAAGACAAATTCTCGCGACAACGAGATATACCCTTAAATGATCTTGCTAAAATCCATCGCGTATGTTCTACCTTTGAAGATTCCTTCATTTATTAAATCCATGCTTCGTAGTATTCTGGTTGCCGTATCGATGTTTATATGCAAGAATTCACGGCAGTCCTTGTTTGTCATTTTCCCTCCAAATAGTAAAAACCAATCTCTAACTGCGTTTATGTGGGCATTTTTGCTAATGTGATTACAGTGCGAGCAATGCCATCCTTTTTTACTTATTCTTTGCATCCCAACATGACGACATTTATCACAAATCACACCTGATCGAATGTCATGTTTTTGAATTTTATACGTTTGCGAAAGTGGGTTTGGAATATAAATTTGATGACTATTTATCATTGTATTACATAACCAATCTAAATCTTTTTCATTAAGTATTGGCCTATTTTGAGGGATCTTTCTAATGTAGGATGGAATTAAGTTGGGAAAGAGAATGGGAGTACTTTTAGGAGGAACTAAAACTATTTGCTTTGGATAAGCAAGTACGACGACTCCAATTACAGGGATATTAATACCTTTGGACTGCAGCCAGAGATCCAACACCAACAACTCACTATTTCTTTCGACTTGGGCTGCTGGGCAATCAAATGCATCTACTTGTCCATCATCTCTTTCTCTTATTAATTGTCTTGGATTCTCTCGAAAAGTTAGTTTTCCTGAAATGTTTTTCACTTCAAAAAGAATAGCATAAAATTGAGTTAAAAATAGTGAATCAATTTGAAATGTCGTAGCTGAGTGAAGGGATAAGTCATGAAGGATACAGTGTTGGAAGGGAAAGCTGTGATTTTGGAATACTCTCTCTACTCTTTCTTCGCCAGCAATGCCTGCTTGTTTGGAAGTATAGTTGGAGGACAGGATTGGATACTGTGGATGACTCTCGTCTACCCGAAAATACCTGCCTGTAGGCTTAATAGAGAGAGCGATTCAGAACGATATTTTACTATGATTTGACGTGCACCTCCTAATATAATTAATGAAATAGTAGCACAATTCGAATACATTTGCCACACTGAATTTACTCATCCATCGTCCCCACTTGATAACGACTTAAATCAACACGTTTATCATTGATTAACTCTACACCTTCACTTTCTAGAAGGAGTTTTTGCTGGAGAGCTATTTCTGGGTTGGCAATGACGATTTCACCTTTTGCGTTTACTACTCTATGCCACGGTAAGCTATGTTTCTCACTCATAGAATGAAGGATTCTAGAAACTTGCCTAGCACCGCGTGGATTGCCTGCAAGTTTGGCGATTTGTCCATATGTCACAACTTTTCCTTGTGGAATTTCCTTTAAAATCGATACTACTTCTTTTGTAAATGGATGCATGGTCTCACTCCTCTAAAAGAAGTATACCACCATACAATCTTCGAGGCTAAACGGAAAAAGGTCATGAATGAGGTTTTAACGAGGGTATGTATAGTAAGGGAGATAAAACATTCATATGTTTTATCTCTCCTTTTTCATAACGTAAATTGTAGAAAAAAAGGAGTGTAAAGTTTACTGGAACATGCGCTCTTGTTGAATATAAGTGTTCTGAAATCCGTCTATCTTTGCCCATTTATAGGAAAGATGCTTTGTATTTTCATTAAAAATTTCTATTAACTCATCGAAGCTCTTCATAGCCTCCATATTAAAGGCAATCCCTTCTGCCGTATTCACTTGAAAAAAACGAGAGATGGAACTATCTTCTCCACCGGACTCATACTCGTAGTAATATGTTCCAGTTACATCCTCCCATGCATATTCCTTTACGGTAGTTCCTTTTCTTTTACTAACTATCTTTACTTTAAATCCTTGTTCATCACAAGAAACGGTCGTATCATCTCCAAAATATCGTAATACCAAAAATAAGATAAGTGCTAATCCTATTGTGGACCATCCCACTGGGTCATTGATGAACATAAGCATGATACCAGCCATGCCCAAAATTACACCAATATAAATAGCTGCTTTTGACGAAGTCTTATTAGAAAATTCCTTTCCCATTAGCCTCCCTCCTTTATTACTATATATATGTCCTAGCTGATTTTTAAATGTCATGTACACTCAATTATCTCTTGAACTTTCCAGGCGATTATGTAATGTTAAAAGCACATATTTTAGAAAAAGGAAGAATGAAAATGACAAAGATTCTGATTGTGGAAGATGACCCAAAGATTGCGAAGCTCCTCCAGAATTATTTGGAAAAGTATAATTATAGAGCCATTATTACAGAGGATTTCGAGAATGTAATAGATATATTTAAAAAAGTTAAACCTGCACTTGTCTTATTAGATGTGAATTTACCTAGTTATGACGGTTACTATTGGTGTAGGCAAATCCGTGCACTTTCTACGTGCCCTATCCTTTTCATATCTGCTCGTGCGGGTGAGATGGATCAAGTGATGGCATTGGAAAATGGGGCGGATGATTATATAACGAAGCCATTTCACTATGAAGTTGTAATGGCAAAGATCCGTAGTAATTTACGACGAGCGTATGGAGAATATGCTCCAAAACCCGAAGAGAGAGTTATGCATCTTAATGAACTAACGCTTTATATGGAACGACTAGAGTTAGAGGTAGAAGGAGCAACGGTAACATTAACAAAGAAAGAAGCAGTATTATTGGAAATGTTGTTGGAAAAGTCTCCAAGAGTTGTTGCACGTGAAGATATACTCGAAAAGTTATGGGATGATCAGTCTTTTGTGGATGAGAATACATTAAATGTGAATGTAACCCGTCTCCGTAAAAGATTACAAGAACTAGGGATAGAAAACGTAATTGAAACAGTTCGTGGTGTAGGATATCGCCTTACTTTAGGAGAGAATACGTAATGAAGCTATTTTTTCGTGAACATCTTCCTCTTATTTTCATTAATATCATTCAAATAATCTTTGTACTAACAATCGTCTACTTAGATGGATATACAAACATACCAACTGCCATTTACTGCTTGTTTATCACTATTTTTCTATTATCCATGTATTTAATTTATCGCTATTTAACTCATAAAGAGTATTATAAACGGCTTACAGCTACTTCATATGAACTAACCGATGCAGTACAACAATTAGGCAATGCCCCCATACCAGAAGCATTGACTAACTTGTTAAAATCGCAGTATTCCCAATATATTAATGAACTTCATCTTCAAGAAAATAAACGTGCAAATCACTTAACATTTATTAATCAATGGGTACACCAAATGAAGACCCCATTATCCGTGATGGAACTAATAACTCAAGATTCGGATGATGAAAATCTGCGCAGTATACGAGAAGAAGCCGAGAAAATTAGCAGAGGTCTTGAAATGGTTTTATATGCTGCAAGACTTGAAACCTTCGAACATGACTTTCAAGTAGAGCCTGTTTCAATGAAAAAAGTAATAGATGATGCCATTCGAGAAAATAAGCGGTTATTCATTAGTAACCGTGTGTACCCTGAAATTCATGGTGAAACAATCATCGTGGAATCAGACGAAAAATGGCTAGTATTTATTATGAATCAATTAATAACAAATGCAGTTAAATATTCTACAGGAAAGGCACAAAAAATGATTGTGTCCATTCAAGAAAATTCAATTAAGGTACAAGACTTTGGAATTGGCATCCCTGTAAGTGATAGAAAACGAGTATTTCATCCATTTTTCACCGGAGAAAACGGCCGTCAATATCGCGAATCCACCGGAATGGGCTTGTATCTTGTGAAGGAAGTATGTGAAAAGCTTGGCCATCAAGTGGAGATTGAATCAGAGATAGAAAAAGGCACCACTGTAACGATAACTTTTTAAGCTTTCGGATCGATTGGCTTCTCCCTTTTCAGAAGGGATTAAAGAAAATGCACGATACCGATACATAAGTAACCGTAAATTGCTCATAAATGTGCAATCCAAAGAGGTTGAGACATAACTATTTGACTTGAATGTAAATCCGAACAATGTAAGTGTAGCTATAACGCTTCGGAAATACACTTCGCTTTCCGCGGGCGGCTAATGAGCCTCCTCGGCGCTAAACGCCTGTCTAGCTTAGACTCCTAGCGGCTAGCGAACGAGCCAATCCTTTCCCTACGATAAGTCAACATCGGCTCGTTCCTCGCCGTGTTTCCTTTATCTCAGTACAGGATTGGCTCCCGTTCGTACGCCGCTGATCAGTCGCCTTCGCTTTTCTGCCTGCGGGGTCTCATCGAGGCCTTTATTCCCGCAGGAGTCTTCGTGTATTTCCTCCGCTGGTAACTATAAAATTTTTGTAATTGAAAAGGTGACTGAACTATTTTGTTTTAAAATCAAGTTATTGTTCGGTTTTTATTTGCATCCATATTCCTCTGTCCCAGCCTCTTACTTCTAGCTGTTTGCAGCATTTTTCTTCTTCATTTTCTCCTTTATGACTACATATAGGATTAAAACGGTAAATAGAAGTATAAATGTCGATACATTAGCGATGAGGATTTCATTAATACTTAATTCCGCAAAACGTGTGAGATAATCAGGGATAAAAAGAATCGCCGGAATGACAATTGTAATCCAGGTTTTTGTCCATATTGACAATACGACAAAAATGATCGTGCAGATTGCGATTACTATCCATTTAACCGTATCATTTGCTGTGTAGATTGGTTCGGCAATAAAGTGACTTCCTAGTATTAATATTACAAATAATAATGTTACACCCATGCTGGCAAACATGCCGCCTATGAATAATTTCTTATTAGAATATTGCTTTTTACTAGAAGTTTGAAGAAACCGCACATATAAAATCATCGCCAATACCGCTACAAAAGGAAAACAGATTAGTTGTATGAGATTAATCTCAAGATCACCTCTGATGGCGGGACCCATAAAGAAATAGGCTAACATACCAATGATGAATATAGGTATATATTTAAACAACATAGTAAAATCAGTATCCATTTCATTTTTCAATGATTGCATGTATTCTTCTGGAGTTCCTTCAATTATTTGATCGATGCTTTTTCCTTGTTTCTCAGATTCGATTAAATGAGCAGTTAATTCCTCTATTAATTCATCAACTTCCTTTTCTTTTTTTCCGGATGTAAGAAGATACAAGCGAAGATTTTCTATAAAGTTAGTACTTTTTTTCGATAACACCATGTTATTCCCTCCCTCCAACTCGTTTTTTGTAAATAAACCTTACAAACCAAATAATCGCTCCGAGAGAAAATGAAAGCCACCAAGGAAAATGAACGGCAGGACCAATATTGGGAATAAACTTTACCACTACTAGGATTAACATAAATCCAATAGCACCGAAAAGCCCAGCTTTCACCATATCTTTCTTATCACTAGACTTTTCTAGAAATAATGAATTCTTGATTAATCTAAAAATATACCAAATGCCAAATAAAATGATACAAAGGATAACTCCAACTAAGATTGCGACATTAACTGGATAAATTTCCGACTCTATTTCTTTGAATTGAGAAATAATCAGAATACCAAGCCCATTAATCATGAGTACCCAACTGAGTAAATCCATAATGGTGCTTAGGACAAAAGTGGAAATTTGCCGTTTATCTTCATTAGGTAAATGTTTAATAATTTCGTCTGCATAAGCTTTTGGATTGTTACCAAAAATATCTCGAGCAGTCTTCCCTTCGTTTTGCCCATCTAATAAATGATCTAGCAGTTCCATTAATATTTCCTCAGATTTTTGCTCCGATAGTGTGAGTTGTAGTCGGATATACAGCATCATATCGCTATAATATTTCTCATTCTCAGGAGTCAACAAATCTCTTTTTCGATTATTTTCCTCAATTAACAGGCTCGCCTTCATTCCTTGCTCTCCCTTCTAATAAATAATTCATTTACAGGTTTTGATATTTGTTCCCATTCGGCTGATATTGTTGCTAGATTCTCTTTACCAAGATCAGTGAGAAAATAATACTTACGGTTTGGTCCTGTATCAGATGGTCTCATTTCGCCTCGTATTAGTTTATTTTTCTGAAGCCTTAATAAAACAGGGTAGATAGTTCCTTCACTTACATCATGAAGACCGATATCCTGTAACTTTTTAGAAAGTTCGTAGCCGTATACTGGTTCTTTTTCAATCACAGCTAAAACACATCCATCTAATATCCCTTTTAGCAGTTGACTTCTTATAGACATATACAACCTCCTCCACTAACTTGTTAAACAAGGTAGTTGATAAATAAAAATGTGGAAGCTTTGCAATAATAGTTTAGTTTCCACAAACCCACTATCTTGTGAAACAAGATACTTTGGATAAAAAACACTACTTGGTTAAACAAAGTAGCTATAATAAGTATATGCAGAATTCCAAAAATAGTCAACAAGAGATCTGAATTATTTTTTTATTTCAGATCTCTTTATTTACTATTTTTTCTTTTCCTTACTATTAGCTGCCTTTTCCAACCTTTTAAATCGTCTTAAGTCAGCTTTCCTAATTGGTAATGGCTCCTTTTTCAAAAGCTTCGATAGGGAGATGATAAGTAATAACAATAATAATGTAAATGGTAACGCAGAGATTAACGATGCGGTTTGTAACGCCTCTAAACCACCAGCATATAACAGTACTCCTGCAATTGCAGCCATTAGTAATCCCCATACTATCTTCGCGACCATAGGAGGATTTAAACTCCCCTTTGTTGTCATACTTGCTAATATATAAGTAGCTGAATCCGCAGAGGTAACTAAAAATGTGAAAATAAGTAATAGAGCTATTAAAGACAAGACATTGGACAATGGTAAATGCTGAAAAGTTTCAAATAGCGCAGATGTAATGTCTTTGTTGACTGCCTCCGCAATTCCCGCATTTTCATTTAAGTCGTACCAAATTGCTGTTCCACCAAATGCAGCTATCCATAAGCATGCTATTAACGGTGGGATAACCATTACTCCAGCGATAAACTCACGAATGGTTCTTCCTCTAGATACCCGTGCAACAAAAGCACCTACAAACGGAGACCAAGCAATTGCCCAAGCCCAGTAGAAGATTGTCCACTCTCGTACCCAAGTTCCACCTCTATATGGTTGTAGACGTAAACTATATTGAATGAAATTAGTTATATAATCTCCAATTGCTAGCGTAAATGTTTCTAAAATAAAAACACTTGGACCAGTAATAAAAACAAATAATAGTAACCCTAAAGCAAGTCCTAAATTTAAATTGCTTAAAAACCTCATCCCCTTATCCAACCCTGTGATGGAGGAAAGCATATAAGCAAGAAGCATCACAACAATGATAATAAGCTGTATACTAAATGTTTGATTAAGATCAAACAAAGCATCTATTCCTCCATACATTTGAAGAACACCGAGACCAACGGAAGTTGCCATCCCCATAACAGTTGCAATAACAGCAAGTGAATCTATTGTATTTTTTACAAACGTCTTATCTCCGGTTATTGGTTCTAGTGCAGTAGAAACTAATCCATCCTTTTTCTTACGGAATTGGAGAAAACCAATGACGAGCCCTACTATCGCAAAAACAGCCCATTGACTTATCCCCCAATGGAAAAATGAATATCCCATCGCTAATCTTGCTGCTTCCTCCGTTTGCACCTCGATCCCTACCATTGGCGCTGTAAAAAAGTGACTCATTGGTTCCGCAATCCCCCAAAAAACTAGACCAACCCCAAAGCCTGCTGAGAACAACATTCCTATCCATGTAAAAAAGGGAAATTGAGGTTTTTCATCCTCGCCACCGATTCGTATAGCTCCATATTTACTTATTGCTAAACCTATTAAAAAGATAATAATAATAAGTACCCCTATCAAATAAAACCACCCAAAATTAACGGTCGTGAACTCAAATAGTTTTCCTGACACCCGCCCAAACGTTTCAGGCATTAATCCACCAACTAACACAAAGAACACAATAATGATAGCTGAAACAGTAAATACGGGATTTTTCCATAATTGTTTATTCATGAAATCCTCCAAACAATAATAAATTTAATAGTATACCTAATGAACTTTCATTCACTAAAGTCTTAATTACCACTTCTTTTTCAACTCTAAACAAGCCTATCCTCTTGCCTATTTTCCCCAAAAAAGAGATTATATAATTAGGTAAATTATTGATGGGGGATACAATATTATGCGTGTTTTCGTATATATTATCGTGTTTTTTTCATTTTTTGATCTATTTACTCAACTACCGATTATGACTCCACTTGCAACATCACTTGGTGCCACTCCTTTATTAGCGGGATTAGCTGTTGGGATGTATTCTTTTTCAAATACGATTGGAAATGTTGCATCAGGATTTTTAACAGATAAAAAAGGCCCTTTCCTCATATTAGTGGCCGGCTTATTTTCATCCGGTTTAATGCTATTTTCCTATCACTTAGCTGACAATGCGTGGACATTGTTATTTGTCCGCTTTTTACATGGACTAACAGCAGGATTAATTGTCCCAGCTGCCTTTACCTACTTAGCTAACTCCATAACAGAGAATAAAAAAGGAAAAGGTTCTGCTCTTTCAGGAGCATTTGTTGGATTAGCAGCTGTTATTGGTCCAGCATTCAGCGGTATTCTTTCTAGTAAAACAAATGAAGTGACTGTGCTAACCGTTACTGCTATCGCTTTGATTATTTTAGGCCTTCTTTCCTTTATCTTTTTACGTTCAAAAGTTGTTACTCGTAAAGAAGATAAGCAGCCGAAGGATAAGTTAACAGTACGTTCCTTCTTCCAAAACTCACTTATGATAAAGGCATTTTCCGGAGCATTTTTCTTAATGTTCTCTCAAGGTGTTCTTGCATACATGTTACCGTTGAAAGTAGTGGATCTCGGTCAAGATACACAAACTAGCGGTCTCTTATTAAGTACATTTGGAATTGTTGCGATTCTCATATTTGTCTTACCTACTAACAATGTTTTCGATAGAGTCAAGCCAGTTAAAACAGTTACCTTCGGAATGGGAATGATGGGAATTAGTCTACTCCTTATTAGTTTGGCTTCAAGTATCCCTTTCATGTATATCATTATGGGATTGTACGGAATTGGATTTGCCTTCCTATTCCCTTCACTCAATTCCATCTTAATTGAAGCAACGGAGGAAACTAACCGCGGAAAAGCTTATGGATATTTCTATGCGTTTTTCTCTTTCGGAGTTGTCATTGGTTCCGGAATTACAGGATTACTGGAGTTAAGTGCGAATGGGGGATTTATGCTAGCAGGGATTTTATTAGTAGTAGTAGCTTCTGTTATTTTACTAAAGAGAGATACATTTAGGCAGGAAGCTTGAATAAAAAAAAGGATGTACATCGACGATTCGATCATACATCCTTTTTTCTATATTCTCTTTAATAAGCTTAGCATGTATTCATCTAAACGATGTGCTATTATCTCATTTGTTAATCCCTTTACTCCCAATGCTGGCCATCCAGGATAAACTTCAGGTGGTCCAAATAAGATATCAATTAATGCAATTAAATCCCAATATGGGTCGTATAGAAAAAGCTCTCCGGCATGTTTCTGATATGCAGTTAAAAAAGCATCTGAGTACTCGACTCCATGTAATTGAGCCATATCAACACGACAATGACCAACATCAATTCCAGCAGGTCCTTTACATGCGTTCACCCAATCTACAATTCCACTTACTTTATTACCTGTCCATAATACGTTGGCAGCATGATAATCACGGTGAATAAAACATTCCCGCGTTTTAGGACATGGACCTTTTACGATATCTATTACTTGCCTCCATTGCTCTTTGTATGAGGACCAAGAAGGAACCTCTAAAGTTGAAAGGTTTTGATATGTAAAATATGTATACGGAAAATGATCTGCATTTAGTTGATGAACTTTTGCCAATGCATTTGCCAAGCCATCTACCCATTCTTCCATGTTTTTTGGCTGTAATTCTACTACTCCTTCAAGCTTTGTCATTAGTACAGTTGGCACACCACATATAGCCCCAGATTGGTCATATGCGATAAGATTTGGAGTTGGAACATCAACATCAATTGCCCACTCAAGACTCTTTGCCTCATGTAGTGCTAAGTCGGGTTCCTCTTCCAACCACTCTTCATTGTCAACTTGACGAATCACAACATCTGTAAGTACTTCACCACTTTGGATAGATATTTTATGCATCACCGATGACATTCCACCAAGTAATTGCTGAATTGCTACGATCTTACCTTGGGAATTAACAGTATGTAAAACCCACTCTTGAACATGATCTGGCAATACATTTTTCAATTAAAATCACCTCTTCCTTCTTGTATTCTGTATTACAACTCATCATAATGTATGATTCTTCATTAAACAAACGTTTGTTTAACTATTATTCGGCAAAAATCGAGCGGATTATCGCTCGATTTTCTCCTTAATGTGGATTTCTCGTTTTGACATCTGCTTTATATATTCCTGACCTGGCACTATTAATTCTGGCGGATATACTCCTTTTTGTTTAATCTTCCCATTGCCTATCATTTGTGCGACAACGGAAATTGTATATGCAGTTGAACGGGCCATAGCAGTGACATTATTCTTCCTATCTTTATATGTCGACATTTCATATACATGCGTCTCTTTCTTCCCATTTTTCCAACCAGAAACAATCACACGGAGGTGAACGACATCGTCTTTATCCTTTAATGCAACAATAGGATCTAACACCTTTAGGAATACTTCACGCGGTTTTACCTTTCTACCGCCAATTTCCACTTCATAATCGTTACGAGTTAAATTAAGATCTACAAGTAGCTTAAATTTCTCTGCATGCCCTGGATATCGAATCGTCTTATATTCAAGCTCTTTCAAAAACGGATAAGATAAGGATAGAGTTGAGGTGCCTCCAGAAGTATGGAACGCTTCTAAAGGGCCAAATTTTTCAAAATAGATTGGTTCTATTTCTGATAAGGATGGTATTTCTTGTTTAATGCCTTCACGGATAATAAAAGAAGGATCAGTATAATGATCAAATACGCCTTCCATCGAAAAAACATGGTTATATTCTAACGGTGCCTCTGGTTGTACAGGTATCCCACCTACATACATTTTAATTGACTCTGCCTTATCTAACTTGCTAACTCCGTATCCTGCTAATATATTTATCATTCCAGGCGCAACGCCTAAATCAGGGATAACTGTTACCCCTCTCTGATGTGCTTTTTCATGTAATTTTAATACTTGATCTGTTATGTGACCAATATGCCCTCCCAGATCAACGCAATGAACTCCTGATTCAATTGCGGTTTTAGCAACAATTTCATTAAAGGAATAGAAAAGGGCATTAATTACTACATCATAATTCCTGATGAATGCTGCTAATTCATCACAATTATTTGCATCTACTTGATAGGCTGACAGTTTATGAGACTGTAATTGTTGGCAAACTTGTTCAGCTCGCATTTTATCAATATCTGCTATACCAACACTCGTCACTTCTTTACTAAGGATCAAATCACGAGTTGCCTCTCTTCCCATCAAACCAGCACCTAATACTCCAACTTTCATTTATCAGCTCCCCTTTGCTAATAATTAGAAGCCTAATCACAATTAATCTACGTCAATTTGCGCTCTCTGCAGATTACCACTGAAATCAATATATATAGACTTCCATTCTGTGAATACATCCAATGCTGCAATTCCCGAATCGCGATGTCCATTACCAGTTGCTTTTGTTCCTCCAAATGGTAAATGAATCTCCGCTCCTGTTGTCCCGGCATTTACATAAATAATTCCTGTGTCAAGATCCCGCTGTGCAGCAAACACTTTATTAACATCTCGAGTAAAAATCGAGCTCGATAATCCGAATGAAACACTATTGTTTACTTGTATCGCTTCATCTAAGTTTTTCACTGAAATAATAGAAATGACAGGTCCAAAGATCTCTTCCTGAGCTATTCGCATATTTGGTTTTACATTGGTAAAAACAGTTGGTACAAAAAAATTACCACTTGCGTATTCACCCTCATCAAGAACGGAACCACCAGTTAACAGTTGTGCTCCTTCTTGTACACCAATTTCAATGTAGCCTTTTATCTTTTCCAGAGAAGTATTATTAATGATGGGACCGACTTTTACATTATGATCAAGCCCATTTCCAATACGAATATTCTTCATTGCTTTTAGCAAACCTTGCTCTAATTTCTTTTTTACCTTCTCGTGGACAATTACCCTACTACACGCAGTACACCGCTGTCCACTAGTCCCAAAGGCACTCCATATGATTCCATCAACTGCTAAGTTAATATCTGCATCATCCATGACGATGACAGCATTTTTCCCACCCATTTCTAAGGAAACCTTTTTCAGCTTGTGACCACATTTACTGGCAATCTCTCTCCCTACCTCATTAGATCCTGTAAAAGATATTACGCGAATTTCATCATTCTCTACCATCTCATCCCCAATAGTTGAACCGGAACCAAAGACGACATTTAACACTCCTTTAGGTAATCCTGCCTCTTCGAAAATGGTAGCTAATGCATAGGCCATTAAAGGCGTCTCTGTTGCAGGTTTCCATATGACTGTATTACCTGCTACAATTGCAGGAAATGACTTCCATGTCGCAATCGCAATTGGAAAATTCCATGGTGTTATTATACCCACGACCCCAACTGGTGCACGTACACTCATTGCAAACTTATTCTTTAATTCAGACGGGGTCGTTTGACCAAACAATCTTCTGCCTTCTCCAGCCATATAAAAGGCCATATCAATTGCTTCTTGCACTTCACCGCGTGCTTCCTCTAATACTTTTCCGTTTTCCATTGTTAAAATAGTGGCTAGCTGTTCCTTTCTGGCCTTTAGTAAATCTCCTACTTTATATAATATTTCAGCACGTTGAGGTGCTGGAACAAGTGCCCACTGTTTTTGTGCTTCTTTAGCTGCCTTTGCCGCTTCCGATACAGCCTCTCGTGGTGATAATGGTACTTCCTTGATGTTCTCCCCAGTGGCCGGATTCAAAACAGGAGTATACACAACATCATCTGGTGTTACCCATTCACCATTAATATAATTTGCTAATTTTTTATGATGAATCAATAAGGTATCCATAATAAAACCCTCCCTCCATCCTCTTACAACCTATGCAAAAGCCCATTCATCCGTTATTTATTCAAACGAAGAAACTACAAGTTATGGCAAAAGTCACTTTTCTACAGATGACATGTACCAAGTTTTTAGATAGAATGGAATATTATAGAAAGTGGTGGTCTTATGAAAAAATATATTCCTTTTTTACTAATTGTTTTATTATTAGTTGCTTGTAACACGAAGAAGGATTTTGATGAAAACTTATGGGGTAGTTCGGTAAAAGAAATCATTAAGTTTGAAGATAAAAACGGAAATTCTGATTACGAAGAGGATACTACTTTCGATGATGGAAAAGAGTTAATCTTCCCTAACAAATCCGTCAATGGCAAGAAGGCAGATGTCCATTATACTTTTAACAATCAAATAGAGTCATCGGAGCTTATTTACTTAGCTGATTTCTTCTCTGGTTATGATAAATTTATTGCTCAAATGAATGATGAATCCATTCCCGAACCCGATAAAATAGAATTACTAGATGAGTTTGAAAAGAAAAATAAAAAAGCTTTTCAAGAATTAGAAGAAATTCCAGATATACTCACATTTGATGACCAAATATTATTAACGATTGATTACTTTTATCAAGAATTTACCGAAAAAGAGAGTAAAGAACTGCTGAAAGAATTAAAGAATATATACGGAGATAATCCTATCGAGGGTAATTCTAGTTATACATGGGATACAGATAAAAGCATTGTATATTTCGATGGGTTCGATTATGTTTCCTATACTCCAAAATACCAAACAATCGAAGAATATGTATCCGAATAATAATAAAAGGAGTTGTTTATCACTTTTCCAGTGAACAACTCCTTTTTTCTATTCTTTCGCTTGAAATACTTCTTTTAATTCATCTTCAATTGTAGATTCAGATAATTTTACCTTCGAACGATAAGCGGCACGTATGGACAGATGTCCAGATACAGGGGCGGTAATAAACACGAAAATAATCCCTAGTATTAACCTTATACTAATATATGATTCAGTTAACCAAAAGTATAGAAAACAACCAGACAGTGTTAATAGAACAGCTAAACTTGAACTTTTTGTAGCTGCATGTGATCTAGTATAAACATCTGGAAACCGAATGATTCCTAGCGCACTAATTACACTAATAATACTACCTATTAAAATTAGCAATACCGTAATAAATTCATCAATCTCGTTTACGCTCAATAATAACACCTCTCTCGATGAATTTTGATAATGCAATTGTACTAATAAAAGCTAGAATACCAATAATAAGTATAACCTCTAAGTATGCTTTCGTTTTGAGCACAATCGATATAACTGCTATCCCAGATATAATATTAACCCCTATCATATCAAGTGCTATTATCCGATCCGGAATAGAGGGTCCACGAATGATACGATAAAGTGTGATTGCAATTGCTAATGCAAAAAAACACAAGGCTATTATTAACATCGTCTCAATCATTACCGTGTCACCTCCATGATTGCTTTCTCAAATTTTCCTAATGACCGGATTAAAAAACCTTTATACCTTTTAATATCTAAAGCGTGTACGTAAAATACATTCCCCTCAGGTGATACTTCCATTACAACCGAGCCTGGAGTTAGTGTAAGAAGCATTGCAAGCAACGTCACTTCCCAATCACTCTTCAAAGGCGTTTTATATTTAAATATTCCTGGTTCAATATCAACTTTCGGGCTTACAATATGTCTCATTACTAAAAACGCGGATTGAAATAACTCCCAGTTAAATATTAATACAAGTTTTATTATCGAATATAGCCGTCTTAGATAGAATTGTTGGCCAAAAAAACGATGCATGAGAAAGATAATGATAATACCTACTAAAAATCCCGCAAAGAAAGTTGCAAATCGAAATTGGTCTTCATCTTGCAGCAATGTCCATAGAAATGCTATTAATAAATTTAGTATGAATTGAATAGGCATGTCTTTATTCACCTCTTCCGTTTCTAACACGATCCCAAAATCATTTTTCCCCTAATACAGCATCCGTATATATCGTTGGATTCATTAATGTATTTGCAGCATCTTCTACATAAGGAGCTAATAGTTCGGCACCTACTCCTAGTGCAATCGTTAAAATCCCAAGAATTACACATGGTATGATTAATCCTTTTTTTAAAGGGACCTCATCTTCAATGCTAATAATCGTTTCTCCCCAAAAAGAATTTAAGAATACACGGAGGAGAGAATAAAGTACAAAAATACTAGAAATAAAAGCTAGAGCTAGTAATATATAATTGCCTCCCTCAACAGCACCTTGTCCCACCAATATTTTCCCTATAAAACCACTAAATGGCGGAATACCTGTTAATGAAAGCATGACAATAAAGAACAACCAACCTAACAAAGGATAATTCCCTATAAGACCACTCATTCTATCTATTCTTGGTGTGCTAGTTAAGGCAATTACTGTTCCACCTAATAGGAATAACAATGCCTTGACTACCATGTCATGTATAAGATAGTAGATGGATCCTTCTATTGCACTTTGTGTTGCTACAGATAAACCTACCAAAATAAACCCTACTGCTATCACAACATTAAATGAGATTATTTGGCGAATATCCTTATATGCAATTGCTCCTATACTTCCACCAATTAAAGTAATTGCAGCCATTACCCCAATTAACGTATGCGTGATATCCGGTTCATGATAAAACAATAGTGTAAAAGTCCGGAATAATGCATATATCCCTACTTTTGTTAGCAATGCACCAAACAGTGCCGCAATTGCTGTTGGTGGCGCACTATAAGACCCTGGTAACCAAAAGTATAATAATAGTCCCGCCTTTAAACTAAAGACAACGAGAAACAATATACTAATAACAGTTAATATTGGTGTTTGTCCCGACTCTGCAATCCGAGCAGACAAATGAGCCATATTTAATGTTCCTAATGCTCCATATATATACGCAATTGCAACGAGAAACAACCAAGACGATAACACATTAATTGCAACATATTTAATAGATGCTCGTAATTGTCTTTTGGTTCCTCCAAATACTACTAGTACATATGATGCAAGAAGCATTACTTCGAAACAAACATACAGGTTGAAAATATCTCCAGTTAAGAAGGAACCATGAACACCGGCTACAAGGAAAAACACAAATGGATAAAAGAACATTTTTTCACTATGTGTATTCATTGCAGTAAAGGAATATAGTAAACAAACAGCTGTTACGATACTTGACGTTAATACAAGCAACATAGCAAATGAATCTGCAACAAAGAGAATGCCAAATGGTGGCTTCCATCCACTGAAGTCAAGTCTCAGTATTCCATCTGTTTGAATACGATTCAATATAATGACACTAATACATGCAGTTACAATAATTGACCCAATACTTACCCATCTTTGTGTCCGGATAAATTTACGTAAAAATATCAATATGATTCCGGTTAATAATGGGATTATCATTGGTAAAACAATTATATTATTCATCCTGCATTCCTCTTAATGTTTCCAAATTATCTGCTCCAACATCACGATATGTACGATATGCTAACACTAGAAATAAGGCTGTAACTGCAAAGCCAATTACGATCGATGTTAGAATAAGCGCTTGTGGAAGAGCATCCGTATATTTATTTTCTAATTCCCCTAAGAGTGGAACAGTCCCTGTCTTTAAACCACCCATTGTCATAATTAATAAATGGGCAGCATGAGATAAAATTGCTGTTCCAATTATCACTCGTATAAAACTTTTAGAGAGGATTAAATATGTAGCAACTGTCACCAAGACCCCTGCTAGGATTATGATCATTGTTTCCATTCATTACACATCCTCACTTATGCTTAAAATTATCGTAACTACTACACCTACTACAACTAATGCGACCCCTAATTCAAATAATGTAACGGTCGCAAAACTTATCTTCCCAAGAACAGGTACTTCCACGTAAGTATGTGTCTGGGTAAGAAAAGGTACTTTAAAGAATAAGGAGCCCACCCCTGTCCCAACAGCGATAAACGCTCCTAATGCTGCAATTTTCTTAAAATCAAACGGTATCCCTTTCTGAATGGTTTCAATATCGAAAGCTAAGCAAAGGAGAACAATCGCTGAAGCCAATACTAAGCCCCCAATAAAACCTCCACCAGGACTGTGATGACCGGAGAGAAATAAATAAATAGCTAACGTCAATATGATAAATACAACAACTTTCGTTACTGTTTGTAAAATGACATCATTGATCTTCAATTTTTTTCTCTCCTTTCCCAGTCTTATACTTAATAATGGTGTAGACACCTAACCCACCAATTAACAATACAACCACTTCTAGCATCGTATCAAAGGCACGGAAATCGCCGAGTATGACGTTTACTATATTTCTTCCCCCAGCAAGTTCATATGCATTTTCAAAGAATGATGAAATTGAAGTGAATAATTTACCACTTTTAACGGAAAGTGCAACAAGTATAAAGATTAATCCTACAGAGATAGAAATAATCAAATTAACAAGCTTATTTTTCTTTGTTGTTTTCTCCTTTTCCCACTCCGGTAAGAAGTAAAAACATAATAAGAAAAGAGCTGTAGATACTGTCTCCACTACCAACTGTGTTAACGCTAAATCCGGTGCACGGAAGACGACAAAGAAAATGGCTACGGAATAACCTAACACACTATTTAATAAAATGGCTATTAGCCGTGACTTTGCAAATAAGATAGATATTCCCGCAATTACCATAACGATCATGATAATCCATTCATAAGCCCTAATATTGGCATCGTTTGTCATGTCGAATTGAAAAGCCTCTGATGCAATAAACGTGCCTCCAACTGTGATGATTAGAAATAAAAAGATATAAATCAAGTAATCACGGAGGTAACCTGTCATATATTTTTTCGTTATATAGGATGAAAATCTTTCGGTACTTTCAAGAGTCCCAGTAAATAATGTATTAAACGACCAATGTGTAGGGAATAAACGATATATTCCACTCCAATAACGGAAGAAAATATATAACAATGTTCCTACCAAGACAACACCGATTGTCATTTTTAGTTCTGTGTTAAAACCATGCCAGACGCTTATATGCTGACCTAGTTCTCCAATTTCAACTAATGTTGGATATATACTAGCCATTGCAGGTCGTAAAATATAGTCTCCCAATACGTTTGGAAATAAAAAGATGACGATAACTAAAGTTCCCAAAATGATAGGTGAAATTAGCATTCCAATAGGAGCTTCATGCGCTTCACGTTCTAACTTTTGTGGCTGATAAGGACCAAAGAAAGTCTTGAACACAAAAATCATGCAATAAACAAATGTTAATATACTACCTACCCATGCAATAATTGGGAAAAGAATGCCCCAAGTTTCTAGAGAAAAAATATCAAGTTCTGCCACTTTTATCACTGCTGTAAAAAACATCTCTTTACTTAAGAAACCATTAAATGGCGGTAATCCTGCCATTGAAAAGCTACCTATTAATGCTACTGTAAATGTTACAGGCATTAGTGCCATAAGTCCGCCAAGTTTTCGTACATCACGTGTACCAACCTCATGGTCTACTATTCCGACAACCATAAATAGTGCACCTTTAAAGGTGGAATGGTTAATTAAGTGGAATAATGCCGCAAAGGTAGCTTGTGTATATATGACTGATTGTGAACTTGCTCCGAAGTAAAGAGCTACAGATCCAATACCAAACAAACTCATAATTAAACCAAGCTGACTAACCGTTGAATATGCTAGTAATGCTTTTAAATCGGTTTGTCGAATCGCATTAAATGAACCCCATAACATGGTGAAGATTCCAACTACACTAATAATCCAAAACCAAGCTTCTTCACCTGCGAACACAGGAGTAAAACGAGCAACTACATAAATACCTGCCTTTACCATTGTTGCGGAATGGAGATAAGCACTAACTGGGGTTGGTGCTTCCATCGCATCTGGTAACCAAATATGGAAAGGAAATTGTGCTGACTTTGTAAATGCACCTAGAAGAATCAATAACATCGTAGGAATAAACAACGGATGATCTGTAATTAGGCTAATATTTGCTATTATCTCTCTTACACTAAATGTACCTGTCATGATATACATCATGATAAAACCAATAAGCATAGCGATACCGCCAGTAACGGTAATTAACATTGCCTTTTGTGCTCCGTTTCTGGATCCTTTACGGTGATACCAGAATGCAATTAATAAGAAGGACGAAATACTTGTTAATTCCCAAAATACATAGAGCACCATTAAGTTATCTGAGAATACCACACCAAGCATTGCACCCATGAAAAGTAATAAATAAATATAAAAATGCCGTAGTGATTCCTTAGATGATAAATAATAAATGGAATATAAAATCACAAGACTTCCTACACCAGTAATTAATAGACCAAAGATCAAACTAAGTCCGTCTAGGTAGGTAGTAAAGTTAATTCCATAAGCTGGAATCCACTCCATTGTGTTTAAATATGTACTACCTTTGGCTACATTAGGAATATAACGACAAAGAATGATAAATAAGAATACTGGAACAACTAGTACAAACCAGCCAATATGTACTCTAGAAAATCTTTTATGAAAGAATGGAATAAGTACAGCAGCAATAAAAGGAATCATGATCGCGAAATTAATATTAAACAAAGCTTAACCTCCAATAGCATTCGTGTCGTGTATCCTTATAAGGTTTTTTATCTTTTACAAAACCTAAATTGAATATAAATGCAGATTTTAAGATATTTCTTATGAAAGACAATGTTACTTGCATGAATTTTACCAAAATCGGTCAATATTGAAGGTTGACTCTTCTATAGCTCATCATCATAATAAATAGCTATAAGATAACCAAACAAACTGACAGATATATGTAAAATGATTTTAATTGGAATTTGTAACAAAAGTGGGGTACCCACAAGCGTAATGGGTATAAAACTTTAGATGAGTAACAACTTAAAGATAAGTATACTTTGGTTTTCTCTTAGTAAAATTATACACTATGGTTATTTCATCTGCACATTTGAAGAACGTGAACCTGAATCATTTTGGACAATTTTATAACATCTTTCATACAATAGTTATTAACATATTGAAACAATTGATGTTATTGTATATAATGAATAGGTTTTTTAAGTGAGTAATTAAAATTGGATAACTATAAAAAGGGCACTATATTACAAGAGGTGGGAATCGGCAATGAAAAAAACAAAGGGTCGTATGGATGAAAGTATACTAGTATGTGTCTACTACGGTCCAAATGGCGAACGACTAATTAAACGTGGTCATAAAATGGCAAGTATTATGGATTGTCCCGTCTATATTTTAACCGTAGATCCACTTCCATATGATGAATTTGACGCTGAAAGATCAGGTTATATTGAACGCTGGAAAGAGCTCTCAGAGGAATTGGGAGTAGAAGAATTTATTCTTCTAGATAATGAAAAGCGCCCACCAGCAAAGGCAATTGCTTCCATTGCTCACAAATATAACATCACACAAATCGTAATCGGGCAGACTCCGCAAAACCGTTGGGAAGAGATTACGAAAGGGTCTTTCGCAAATGTGCTTATGCGTGCTATGTCATTTGTTGATATTCATATTGTATCCATGGACCGCTCTTTAAACACAGAGGAAGAGGATACATATGAAAAAGGAGTACGTAGTTATGTGTTAAAAGACGATGAGGGATATCGTTTAAGCTTTACATGCCAAAAGAATAATCATTTAGAAGGTATTTTTTACAAAGAAATTGGCACAGATTTTAACAATGGTATTTTCAAGTTTGTATTGGATGGAAAACCTGTCCAAATACATGTGACGGAAGATAGAATAACAGAACCAGATAAAATTCCAAACAAACCACAATAAAAAGGTCAGGATGTTTCATCATCCTGACCTTTATTTTTTAATATTCGCATCCTATAAACATTCATTGCAGTTTCCCCAAGGTGATCAAGCAAATTATAATTTGCATATGCTCCTACTACAGCACCAATTCCAGGTACTAACTGCAACATTTTTACAAAGTCGATATAATCCCTATATTCCTGCTGAAATTGCCGCCAATCCATGTCCACTAGTCCCTGTTTCTCTTGTTCCCAATTAGCTATAATATGAAATGTTTTTTTCCTTTTATCATCACTTGAAAAAGCCAACTGGAACACATGAAGGAGAAATAATCGCTCCTCATATTCATCCGTATCAAAGCCATAAATTGTTGCCGCATCAAATAAAAACTTCATCTTTATGGAAAGTAAAAGAGGAAAGTCTGCAAGACCAAGCAAGATTCCACCCGCTCCTGTCCCTGCACCTTCAACAACAGCAGTTTTTCTATACGTTGATAACTTATCCTTTAATAAACGGTCACGCTCATACAAGCTATAACCAACAGCTTGAGTTTTACTTGTTGTAACATTAGAACCTACAAGTGTCGCCTTCACCATATTTTTTATTGCATCCGTAATTATATTATGAGCCTTTTCAGGAATAAGTCCGTTTACTTTCGTTTGAGCATTTTTAGAAATACGATTTAATAAGCTAGACTTTTTAAACATTTTTTTCTTCCATGCATCTAGCTCATCTATTACCATTTCTTGATATTCATTCATTTATTTCACCCTCTCACTACGAAAGTATACGCATGTATGCTTAAAAAAGATTCATCTTATTATCAACAGATTAATTACAAATCAACTTGTTAATTTTCTTCTTATGCACTACTAGTTTTTTAATTTCCTCAATTGCTTCCTCCACATTTTGCACAGAAATGGTTATTTTGTTTCCCTTAAAATACTGTGCTGTGGAATATTGGTAACGTGGATCGTAATAATATTCTAGTAATAACCTAACCGCTAACGAAAACTCTTCATTTTGTAATGCATTTTGAATTTCCGTCGCAATTGGGGTATGGATTCGCGATTTTATTCTCCGGAAGGCTTCCATACACTCTTCTTTAAATTCCCATGGGCGATAATCGTCTAGTATATTTTTGACTCTCTCCTCCATCGGCATCTCAATAAAGATTTGCGTACCATTTTCTTTTACATTATAAAATGGTTCTGGAAGCAGCACTCTTCCTATACGTTTGCTTTCCCCTTCAAAAAAGACATATGGAAAATCTTGAGTTACATGCAGTTTTTCTACTAATAATGCATCGAATGTCTTTTGATTATGTGGTTCTAAGCCAATTTGTCCAAAAATAGAACCTCGATGATTGGCCATCCTTTCGAAATCTAACACTGGATACCCCTCTTGCTCTAATTTACGTAAAATAATCGTCTTTCCTGTACCTGTATTACCGTTAAGTATATAAGCTTTCGGTATAAAATCTAATGCGTCTAGTTGATCAACAACCCAATTCCGATAGGATCGGATACCACCATCGAGGCGATGCACAGGAATTTTCATAAGATCAAGCACAGTTGCTGCAGTTCTACTCCTCATACCACCACGCCAACAAAATACTGTCTTATCCCCTTCGATTTGTTTAAAAGCTTTAATGAAATCTGGAAGCTTTGCAGAGAATATCTCTAATCCCCGTTCTTCAGCTGCTTCCGGACCTACTTGTTTATAGATCGTACCTACTTCCGCTCGTTCCGCATCTGAGAATATTGGTATGTTTAAACTGCCTGGTATTGTAAAGTCTTTATATTCAGATGGCGATCGGACATCAATTAAAGTCATGTTCTTTTTTTCGTCGATTAGCCTTTCAATACTTATATCAGTAAACAATCCATTCCCCGCCTATCTCTAATAGCTTTTTACTATTCAACAATCACATGTCCTGGCTGTTCTTCTATCACTTCGCCAATAATACTTGCTTGTACACCAGCATTATGTAATGTAGATAATAACTCCTGCGCCTCATCCCCAGCTACTGATATTAAAAGTCCTCCTGAAGTTACTGCATCACATAATATCCATTGATCGATTTGATCCATATTCTCTGGGAATGTAACAGAACCTTCTAGATGTGCAAAATTATTCTTTGTTCCCCCTGGGATTACTCCTTGTTCGGCAAGTTCCCTAACCCTATCTAGAATTGGAACATCTTCTTTCCAAATTCGAATTCCTTTGTTACTACCCTTCGCCATTTCTGAAGCGTGTCCTAGTAATCCAAATCCAGTTACATCTGTGCAAGCATGAACAGTGAATGATTCCATCCTTTCTGCTGCTGTTTTATTTAATGTCGACATAACGTTCGTAACGTTGGCAATTTCAGACTCACTAAGGAGTCCTTTTTTAAGTGATGAGCTTAATATTCCGACTCCAATTGGCTTCGTTAATATTAGGTTGTCCCCTATTTTCGCCCCAGCGTTCGTCCTTACCTTATCAGGATGAACAGTTCCAGTTACGGCTAAACCAAATTTAGGCTCTTTATCATCAATGGAGTGCCCTCCAACTAATGTTGCTCCTGCTTCCTTCAGCTTATCAGACGCTCCTTGCAATATTTCCGCAAGAATTTTCTTATCTAATGTTGCAATTGGAAATGCCACAATATTGAGAGCAGTTAGTGGTTTACCACCCATTGCATAAATATCACTAATCGCATTTGCTGCAGCTACTTGTCCAAATGAATACGGGTCATCCACAATTGGGGTAAAAAAATCTAAGGTTTGTACGATCGCTAAGTCATCTGTGAGCTTATACACCCCTGCATCATCGCTTGTATCAAGACCAACTAAAAGATTTGGATTCGGGGAAGCTGGCGGTAACATCTTGATTACCTCAGATAGTTCAGATGGTCCAATCTTGCACCCACATCCTCCCTTTGATGACAATGAAGTAAGTTTTATAGAATCAAACTGTGACATATAGCATCAGCCTTTCTGAATTTGGTAGATTATATACAAATTATAATGCAACTATATGGAGAATGCCTAATCGGTGTTTTCATATGGTGTGTTTCATTTTTACTAGTGACTACCTAACCCCTTTAGGAATGGCGATGTGCAAATTTTGCTTATTCTTTTTTGCTGAAATATCGCCATTATCATCGGCATTGATATTGAACGTTGGCTATGTTTTACTTATCACATCATTACGCTAGTTTTTTTACTTTACAATTATTTGAAACCCTTTCTACCAATAGTTCGTAAACGAAGACAGTGATTTTTTCGGAACGGGGTGCTACTTTGAGTTTAATTGCTTGGTTAATTATCGCCAGTGAAATTGGCTTTTGGGTTGTAATTGTGTTAGGCCTAATTACGAGATATATTTTTAAAAGAAATAAGCTGGGACTATTCTTCTTAGCCCTTACTCCAGTCATTGATCTCGTGTTGTTAATAGCAACGAGTGTCGATTTATATAATGGGGCAACTGCTACCCAGGTCCACGGAATAGCGGCAGTATATATTGGGGTGTCGATCGCTTTCGGAAAAAGTATGATTAGATGGGCGGACGAACGCTTTCTATATTACATTGCTAAACAAGGACCTAAACCTGTAAAGCGCTATGGGATGGATTACGCAAAGCACTATTTTAATAGTTGGCTAAGACATGTTCTTGCATACGCAATCGGGGTTGGTTTACTGTTTGTGCTAGTATATTTTATAGACGACCCTTCGCGGACTGAGGCATTAAGTGGATCGATAAAAGTCTGGTCCATCGTATTAGCAATTGATTTTATCTTTTCAGTATCATATTTTATTTGGCCAAAGAACCCAAAGGCTACTAAGTAAGAACCTTTCCAGATGGAGGGTTCTTTTTTTGATGGTAATGTTGGGTTTTGAATTTTATCTGTTGTTGTGAGGTTGCTAGCCGGTGTGTGTTTACTGGCCAACGCTGCTTCATTACAGGTCATGGTATCTTTACTGGCTGCCGTTTTGCCATTACTGGCGGTTCGTGTGAATTTACTGGCCGTCAGTGGACTTTTACTGGCCATTCGGCTTCAGTTACTGGCCGTCGTTGCTTCATTACTAGCCGTTGTGACTTTACTGGCCATCATTAAGCTATTACTGGCCATTCATGGAGATTTACTAGCCGTCATCAGGCTTTTACCAGCCATTCGGCTTCAATTACTGGCCGTCGTTGCTTCATTACTAGCCGTTCGGTCTTTACTGGCCATCATTAAGCTATTACTGGCGGTTGTTGAGGATTTACTTGCCGTCTGCGGACTTTTACTGGCCATTCATGAAGATTTACTAGCCGTCATCAGGCTTTTACTGGCCATTCGGCTTCAGTTACTGGCCGTCATTGCTTCATTACTAGCCGTAATTTCTTTACTGGCTGTCGTTACTTCATTACTAGCCATTAAAACCTCCCTGCATTTCACATCTCCTCCATGCATCTCACCATACATTATTTGCGTTTCACCATCTTCATTTTGCATGTTACGGAAATCCAAACGACAGAAGCACTTATTCATAATAAGATGAAATCAAGAAGAACGACGGGAATAAAGGAGGCGCTTCAACATGAGTATTATCAAAGTTAAAAACCTACAGAAATCATATGGAAAGCACCAAGTGTTAAAGGGAATTGATTTTCAAGCTCAAGCTGGGGAAATCATTGGGGTTATTGGGAAAAACGGTGCGGGTAAATCTACTTTTCTAGAAATCATTATGACCATAAAAGATTATGACGCTGGTGAGGTAATCGTACTTGGAGAAAACTTAGATGGAATTGCAACTAATCGGCTTGAACAAATTAGAAAGGATATTGCCGTAGTGTTGCAACCAACTCAATTTTATAAAAACTTAAAAGTGATTGAATTGCTACGATTATTCAAGGCTTATTATCAATCTGATATAGATATCAATAAGATGATTGATGATTTTAAACTAAATGCTCATAAGAAAAAATATTTTGCTAAACTTTCAGGTGGCTGGAAACAGATTGTTAGCTTGGCAATTGCTTTTTTATCAAATCCTAAAATCCTCATCTTAGATGAACCAACTACAGGGTTAGATCCACATATGCGCAATATACTGTGGTCGTATATTACCAATTACAATAAAAATAATGGTGGCACAGTCATCTTAACAACACATTATATGGACGAAATCGAAATGTACTGTGACAAAGTGATGCTGATTAATGAAGGAAAAAATGAGCTTTTTGCAACTACAGAGAACATTTTGGCCTTAGGATATAAATCAATTCATGAGTTTTATTTAAATAAAGTTTCAATATAGGGGGATTTAACCATGTTGGCTACACAATTAAAATATGACTTACTAATGTTTTCAAGAGAGCTTTTCTACTTTATCTTTACAATCATCGTACCGCCAGTTGGGTATCTGTTTATGGGGCAATTATTTGGAGACCAAATCTATGCTGGAGGATTAAGTTATGTAGAAACATACACTCCTTCCTTCATTTTACTTATAACGTTTACTGTAATCTTTTTCGCATTTGGTTTTGATCAAGTATCCAATCGAGCAAACGGTATCGAAAAAAGAATTAGTATCTCTCCTGTTCCAAAGAGAGTGTTACTCGTTTCCAATATTTTAAGATCGATTATTATTACAAGTTTCGGTTTTGTATTCATTCTATTATTAGGTATTGCACTCTATGATTTACAAATATCTTTATTAACAATTTTCATTTCGTATTTGTTTTTCATCTTATTAAACGCTGTGTTACTGGTGATTTCATCTGCTATTTATTCACTTTTCAAGCAAGAGAAAAGCGCATTAGTCTTCTCTATTATCATTTTTCAAGTTGTAATGTTTACAGGTGATTTCTCTTTCCCTGTTAGTCAGATGCCTGATTTTGTTCAATTAATAGCGAATGTAAATCCTATATATCATATGAACCACTTATTCACAAATGTATGGAATCAACTATTTTCTTTTGATAAAAACTCTCTTATTTCTATTGGATATGTACTCTTAATTTTTGCAATTTCTCTAATAATCATCCAAATAACAAACCGAAAAAAGGTATAATGGTAGGAAGTATTTCGGTCATAGGAGGATGAAGACAGATGAAGGTATCACTAGATATAGATCCTGATTATGAGCAAACAAAGGTGACGATTCATTGCAAGGAAATGGATGAATCGATTCAGGACATTTTAGATTTTCTCAAAAAGCAGGAAACAGAATTTATCGTAGGTAAGAGTGGAGAAATGCAGCATATTTTAAAACCTAAGGAAATCCACTTTTTTCATACGGAAGAAGATACAGTGGTGGCGGTCACTGCAAATGGGTCGTATAAGTTGAAGGAAAAACTGTATGAACTAGAACAAGTTCTTCCTTCTACTCACTTTGTAAGACTATCAAAGTCTGTCATTGCCAATCTACATGAATTAAGTCATTTTGAAGCATCCTTTAATGGCACTTTATGTGTTCACTTTAAATCCGGCGCAAAGGAATATGTAACGAGGACATACGTTGGAAAAATAAAAGAATCGTTACAAATGAACAGGAGGAAAAACGGATGAAAAAGTTCATTACTCGCAGTATTCTCGGAATCTTCTACGGTGCCTTCCTAGCAGTAATTGCTACTAATATTGTTTATTTTAGCGGAACGGAGATGCTGGATGGAGGAGCCTTTTTCAAAAATTCACTCGGCTTTATTTTCTGTGGCTGTTTTTTTACAGTTACCCCTCTTTATTTCGAGAATGAGAATCTACAACTTTGGCAGCAAACAGCCTTACATTTTATCACTGTGACGATTTTGTATTTTGTACTGTCACTTGGAATCGGCTGGATCCCTTTTGAACTAAAAAGCATTCTCATATTCGGGGCAATATTTATCGCAGGATACGCCACCTTTTGGACGGCTTTTTATCTTTACTATAAAAACAAAGTGAAAAAATTGAATGAAGATTTACAACACATTTAACTAGAATTAATCAGTCCAGCACCTTTTGTTACTCATCAGATGATTAGCTATGAAATTCAGAAGAAATTGGATTATAGTTGTTCATCGAACTATATAATTCTCAACTCGCCAGTAGATTTAATTCTCTCTCCTTCTGAGGTCAGGCATCCAGATCTTGTACTAATACATCGTGACCGGTTCGATATTATTAGTAAACGAGGGATAGAAGGTGTGCCAGACCTCGTTGTAGAGATTCTTTCCCCATCCTCATTGAAACGTGACAAGATAGATAAATTAAAAGTTTATGCGGAATATCAAATTCCAGAATATTGGATAGTGGATACTGAAAACGAGTGTTTGGAGCAGTATACGCTACAAGATAACCGATATGAACTTATCAACATATTTCAAGAGGAGAAGACTATTACCTCAACACACATTCCTTGCATATCCTTCGCAATGAAAGACATTATGGATAAAATCCCTGAACTTAGAGATTAAAATAGGAGCGTGGGGCAGCCCAGCTCCTTTATCATTACACGTCATTCTCTACATTAATATTCCATCCTCGAGAGGATGCCCCACATCGTATTGGGCAATCCTTTTTTCATTTTGGCTCTTTAAAGTTCATTGTTGTTAACAACTTAGTTGATTGTAGAGGATGTACACGAGACTCCTGCGGGAACAGCACGAGCCGAAGATCCACTTGGCAAAGCGGTTTTCTTTGCCAAGTTAGCTGAGGCCGTGCCCGCGGAAAGCGAGTGTACAGGAGCGAAAATCAACAACAGAGTTTAACAGAGCTTTCATTTTAAGTAGTAAATCAATGATTAGCTTGCTGAATCATGACACCCGCTCCATCTTGAGAAAAAGTGTATGATAAATAGAAAGCGAATTTTTTATACCCTAGAAAAGTAGACAGAAAGATTTCCTATTGTTAAGACAAGGAAGAAGGTAAAGCTTGTATGAAGAGTGAATACAGGAATATAAATTGGTTTTAATTTACCAAGGTTGGCTAAACCTTTAACAAACGGAATCAGTAAGAGGTGAAATCAAGTTGGAAGGTAAAGATGAAATCATTTTAAAAGGCTTAAGAGAAAATAATTTAAAAAATATAGATTTACATATACCCAAAAGAAAAATCATTGTATTTACAGGCCTTTCAGGTTCAGGAAAAAGCTCTGTTGTCTTTGATACGTTAGCACAAGAAAGTAGAAGACAAATGACGTTGAACTACCCTCACTACGTCAGATATCAGATGCCAAGATACGAAAGGCCCCAAGCAGATCTTATGCAAAACTTAAGCCCTGTTGTCGTCGTTGAACAACGTGCCGTCGGAGGAAATTCTCGTTCAACAGTAGGAACATATATGGAT
The DNA here is from genome assembly GCF_042655485.1 of Lederbergia graminis. Lineage (NCBI taxonomy): Bacteria > Bacillati > Bacillota > Bacilli > Caryophanales > Bacillaceae > Lederbergia > Lederbergia graminis. The sequence goes on along the minus strand of NZ_JBHSMC010000014.1, from coordinate 147,130 downwards.
ATCCATCCTTTAATTCGCCTATTGTTTTCTAGGATCGGTAAGCCATCGATCGGCTCTGCAAATGAATTTTCCAGTCAAAGTTCATTTGGTCGCTGTCCACAATGTAGTGGATTTGGAGAGGTCGTTCAGCCGGACGTAAATAAACTGATTGATTTTGATAAGTCGCTTGGAGAGTACGCCGTGAAATTTAAACCATTATCGCCTTCAGGGTGGCAGGGCAGATGGATGATGACTTGTGGATTATTTGACCCCGACCTCCCAATTAAAGACTATCCAGAGGATAAACGCCGTCTTTTCATCTATGGTCCCCCAGAAGGTGAAAAGGTAAATGCACCGTTTCATACAAAACATGGACCTCAACGACATGATTGGGATGGGATATTGCCGAGATTTATTCGTCTATATATAAATCGAGATGTTTCAAAGCTAAAAGGAGTGAGCCAAGATGATGTATTGGCTGTATCAACCCGATCTTTATGCCCAACTTGTCAAGGTTCTGGACTAAATCCAAAAGTTTTGGAATGTAAAATAAATGGGTTAAATATTGCCGAATATGATCAATTAGAGTTGACTGAACTACTGGAAGAACTTAAGAAAATTAAAGTTCCGATGGGAGAAGATATTGCGAAACAAATCATTCCACAAGTAAAACAGCTTATTGACATGGGGTTAGGCTATTTAACTTTATCGAGAAAAGTTGGGACGTTGTCTGGTGGTGAAGCACAAAGGGTAAAAATTGCTCGTCATTTAGGCTCTAGCCTCAACAATATTACCTATATTTTCGACGAACCAAGTGCAGGACTTCATCCAGAGGAAACAGATATGTTAATACAGATGATGAAAAATATAAAGGCTCAATATAATACGGTCATTGTCATTGAACATGACCTTGCCGTGATTAAAGAGGCGGATGAAATTATTGAAATGGGTCCAGGCGCTGGTGTGTATGGAGGAGAAGTTGTCTATCAAGGAGGTTTAGACGGTCTACAAAACACACCAACCGGTATGATTTTAAAAGAACCGATAAAAATCAACAAAAAACCTAGAGAAATACAAAGTAATTTTACAATAAAAAATGCGAACCATAATAATTTAAAAAACATCAACGTAAACATTCCTAAAAATATATTAGTCTCGATTTGTGGTGTTTCTGGTTCGGGAAAAAGTTCATTAATGTTGGGAGCATTCACAGAAAAATATCCTGAAACAATCAAAGTAGACCAAGCGAGTATAGGTATCTCTACGCGTTCAACACTTGCGACATATATGGGAATTATGGATGATATTCGTTCAATTTTTTCAAAAGAAACGGGACAACCAGCTGGCTTGTTTACGTTTAACTCTTTAGGCGCATGTCCTGTCTGTAGTGGAAAAGGGATCTTAACACCAGACGTCGCATTCGCAGATCCCGTGACCATTCCGTGTGAAGCATGTAGTGGGACTAGATATTCAGACGAGGCGCTTAAGTTTCGCTACCAAGATAAAAATATAGTGGAGATTTTAGAATTAACGATAGACGAGGCAGTTCACTATTTTAAACAGCCAAAAATTATTAAAAGAGTAAATACGCTAAAAGATGTTGGGTTAGGATATTTGACACTCGGGCAAACTACAAGCTCTTTAAGTGGAGGCGAACTTCAACGTTTAAAATTAGCTAGTCACTTACAAAAAGAAGGGCAAATATATTTACTTGATGAGCCATCGTTAGGGCTACACACACAAGATAATGGAAAGCTATTAGAAGTATTTCAAAAATTAGTAAACAGAGGGAATTCAGTTATCATTATTGAACATAATCTAGATTTTATTGCCGCGAGCGACTGGGTCATCGAGCTGGGGCCAGGCGGAGGAAAACAAGGCGGACGTATTTTATTTGAAGGCACACCTGAAGAGATGCTGGATGCAGATACGGTGACAGCGAAGTGGTTGAAAGATGGAGTTAGGAAGCAATTGAACTAACTGCCAAACAATGAGAAGAAACCCTAATAAGCATACTTTTGCTCATTAGGGTTTTGCTTTTTAAAAGATATTTTAAATTGCCCAGTCTCCATTACGGAAGATAGGTACAACGGTGCCATCTTGTTTAATACCGTCAATATTCATTTCTTTAGAACCAATCATGAAATCAACATGAACGGTAGAAACATTCATTCCATTCGCTTCTAGTTCCTCTTTACTCATTTTTGTTCCACCTTCAATAGTTGTTGGGTAAGCAGAACCAATAGCCAAGTGGTTAGATGCATTTTCATCAAATAATGTGTTGAAGAATGTAATTCCTGATTGAGAAATTGGAGATGGATCCGGAACGAGAGCGACTTCACCTAGTCCTGTTCCACCTTCATTATCAAATACTAATTTCTTGATGATTTCATCGCCTGTTTCTGCGGAAATATCTACAATTTTACCGTCTTTAAAGTGAACTTCCATGCCTGTAATTAGATTACCTGCATAGCTCAATGGTTTTGTACTACGGACAACGCCATCCATTCTACGAGTATCTGGAGCAGTAAATACTTCTTCTGTTGGCATGTTAGCGATAAATTCTTCGCCTTTTGGATTTACACTACCAGCACTCGCCCAAATATGATTCTTTGGTAAACCTAAAGTTAAATCCGTTCCAGGTGCTTTGTAGTGAAGTTTATCAAACTGAATTTCGTTTAATTTTGCTGCTTTCTCATCCAATAGTTCTTTATGACGATCCCAAGTAGCAACTGGATCATCTTCGTATACTCGACACGTTTTGAAAATTTGATCCCATAATGCATCAACTTGTTCTTCAGATGTTTTTAAATCAGGGAATACCGTCGCTGCCCATGCTGCTCCTGCTGCTGCAGCAACCGTCCATTTTAAGTCATCGTTTTGTGTTGCTTTTCGTTGTGCTTCAAATGCTTTCCCCGCCACTTTTTGATATGCTGATACTTTTGCTGGGTCTACCCCATTTAATAAACCAGGGTCACTAGAGATGATGGAAAGTCGACTAACTCGGTGATTCAATACATGGTCCTCAGACTCATCAATTTCATATTGTGGAATATCTGTAAGCACTTCTGTTGGCTGGTGTAAATAATGTAATTTGCTTATGTCATCGTCTGACCATTTTACGATTACTTTTTCAGCCCCTAGCGAGTAAGCTTCTTTTGTAATCAGTCGAGCGAGAGGTGCTTGATCAACGGAAATCGTCATTTTTACCCAATCACCCGGTTGAACATTGATTCCTTTTGCCACTAAAAGTCTTGCGTATTTTTGTAGATTTTCTTCGAAGTTAGGTAACATAAATAGTTCCTCCTTTTCTCTAATAGAGAATGTGTGAAATGTGTATGTAACATTTTTATTATATCTTTGTCTTAAGCATTGTTAAACTCTGTTGTTGATTTTCGCTCCTGTACACTCGCTTTCCGCGGGCACGGCCTCAGCTAACTTGGCAAAGAAAACCGCTTTGCCAAGTGGATCTTCGGCACGTGCTGTTCCCGCAGGAGTCTCGTGCACATCCGCTACAATCAACTAAGTTGTGAACAACACTGAACTTTAACAGAGCCTTGTCTTAAAATAAAAAAATACTACCTTTTAACTTTAAGTGCAAGTAAGAATTTTAAATTCAACTATTTGATTGGGAACAGGTAATGTTCACTCACTACATTTCAACTTATGTGGCAAATAATTAAGCATGAAGATGAAAACTCTATGCTTTTAAATAAACTAATCAACCCCGTATATCCCTTCGATTATACCCAACAATACCAAGATGAGTAAGAAGAAGCGCCATGATCGTTAGCGTAATTAATGGTATTACCTTCATATCATCCGCAGGAATTTGTGGTATATGATCAAATGGCGAAATAGCATTCATCCATTTTGGAAAATCGAGAATCCCACCTAGATAAATTACTATGAAACAATAGATGACATAAAACCAAATGAATCCTGTTGCTTTTGGAAGTACACCAATGAAAAAAGCAGTAAAAGCAACCAACAGCCACATTGCAGGTAAATAGACAATTGCTGATGAAATGGTTGTTGTAAAAGATAATCCTTCCTCCATCACTGCTGCACCAACAGACCATAATCCAATTGCAACAAGTCCTTGATATAAAAAGCTTAGAACGAATGCGAGCCCATAATAACTACCAAGAAGTTTTGTTCTAGACACTGCTCGACTAAAATAATGGTCAATTCTATCCTTACTCTCTTCCCCTTTTAGTTTCAATACCGCCTGAACAACGGGAATTGTACTTAGTAGAGCCATAATAGCCATAAGTAGTGTAATAAATTGTTCTGTCATTGTATAACCTGCGTCACTTGGAAGAAATGCTTGAACAAATTCATTATCTGCAAAATACATTTCAAGATCTCCCAATATTGCACCGAAGGACGCACTTAGAGCAAATAGACCAATTGCCCACGATACAATGCTGGTCCTTTGTAATCTCCACGCTAAACCAAACGGTGTTAATAAGAAAGTGGAAGCATGTTTTCTTCCTTTTCTTGCCGGGAAAAAGCCAGAGCCAATATCTCGAATCACATTTAAATAAAAAGCTAGCGCAATAATCACAACACTGAGAGCTAGAGCTACAATAACTGGCCACCAGTCATTGTCTGCAAATACACCTGTCCTTACCATCCAACCAAGTGGAGAGATTAGTGCTACTGTTTCATTACTAACATCACCGGTTGCACGAATAAGGTATGTCATTATTAAAAAGCCAAAGGCAAGAGTTGTAGTTTCTCTTGATGTTTCTGCAAGTTGTGCAAAAACAGCTGTAAATGCAGCAAATATGATACCCGATGACCCTAAAATTGCCCCATATAAAAAGGCACTTTCTGCGTTCAGTCCATTTATTCCTAGCGCCATTAACCCGAATCCTATGAGTATAACTAAAAGGATATTCGTTATTAGAATTACTATCATAGAGGATGTTACATAAGTTAAACGCCCAACAGGAAGTGCTCTGATTAATTCAATTCGGCCATCTTCTTCATCTGCCCTCGTACTTCTACCAACTGATAAGATATTCATAATCGCTACTGCAACAACTGAAAATAATAACATTTCATGAGCAAATAAAGTCCCAATCGATTGTAAATAATGCTCATCACTATAACCGGGACCAAGCATCGCCACCATCGCTGGATTATCCATTGTCAATGCAAATGCTTGTTTAGATGGCTCATCTTTATAAATGTCAGGATAAGAGTAGGCAGCGGCAATAGTAACAACAATTAATCCAAGCAACCATATGATTATTTTCTTTCTATCTTGGCGAAATAGTAATTTCGTTAATTCCATTGTCCCTTTAAAATATTTTTCGTTCATTACATCATCCCCCCACACTATCTTTAGAGTGGATTGCTGCTCCTTGGTAGTGACGCATAAATAGATCCTCTAATGTTGGTGGAGCACTTTCCAGTTTTAAAATACCAAATGGACTAATATAGCGAATGACGGTATCTAATTCTTCCGTATCGACTTGAAATTTTAACTCTGAACCATTCTCTTGTAGATTGTGTACTCCTTTTACTTCATGTAAATGAGGAAGCGGCTCACGCGTCTGAATAACTAAATTCGTTCGTGTTAAGTGTCGTAACTCATTTAATGTGCCAGTTTCAATTATCTTACCTTGACGAATAATCGCTACTTTATCACAAAGTTTCTCCACTTCAGATAGTATATGACTGGAAAGAAGCACACTTTTTCCTCTGTCTTTTACTTCTTGGACACACTCCTGAAATATATTTTCCATTAATGGATCTAAACCTGAAGTAGGCTCATCTAATATATACAAATCTGCATCTGCTGCAAAAGCAGAAATAAGCGCAACTTTTTGCCTGTTTCCTTTCGAATACGTTCGACATTTTTTCCTTGGATCTAAATTAAATCTTTCTATCATCTCATCACGGCGATTGGCACTTCCATTGCCACGCATTTTCAAAAATAAATCAATTACTTCTCCACCAGAGAGGTTTGGCCACAAATTCACATCTCCCGGAACATAAGCGATCTTTTTATGAATTTCAATCGCATCCTTCCAAGCATCCTTCCCAAAAATCTTTGCTTCTCCAGACGTTGCCTTCAACATTCCGAGCAAAACCCGTATTGTTGTAGATTTCCCCGCCCCATTAGGACCAATGAAACCAAATACTTCTCCTTTATTCACCTCTATATTCACACCATCTAATGCCGTAAATTTACCGAACTTTTTTGTTAGATTCATAGTTTTTATAATCGTCATTGGGTACCCTCCCTTAACTTTATATAGAGTTTTGAAATATTTTACCCTATATAGTTCATAATATAATTAAAAAAAGTCCCTGACAAGAGTTTATGAAATATATTTATTGTTTTATTACATAAATTTCATTACACTATTATCGAGGTGAAAAAAGTTGGATGGATTTGAACGCCGCAGAGAACAAAAAAAGCTACAAATTCTAGAGGCAGCATTATCACTATTTATTGAATTTGGAACTCAGAAAGTATCGATTGCAGAAATCGCGAAAAGAGCAAAAGTATCCCAAGTAACAATTTATAATTATTATGAGAGCAAAGATAAATTAATCCAGGAAGTAATTATTTATTACATTCATAAGGCTTGGAGTGAATATGAGGAACTTTTTCAGAGTGACCTTACATTCCCTGAAAAAGTAAAAAGAATTATCTTTCAAAAATCAGATATCGCTAATCATATCCACGCTAGCTTTTTCCAAGATTTTATGAAGGAGTATACAGAGGAAAATAACTTTATTGAAGAGTTCTATGCGGAAAAAGCCCTGCCAAAGTTTATCGAACTTTTTAATGAAGGAAAAGAACAAGGATATATTGATCCTTCCATTTCAAACGAAGCAATACTGTTTTATATTCAAATGTTTAAAGAATATATGCAACGCCCTGATATTGCTAACTCCCTCCTCCCTATAACAGAAGACTTAACAAAGTTATTTTTCTATGGGATAGTTGGGAAAAATGAAAATTAAGATATTAAGCACAACAATTATCGTTGTGCTTTTTTATTTGATCAAATTTCCCATTTACAATTTCGTCCATCAGGTTTATGATAAATACTTAGCTAGGTAATTAATTGAGGTGACCTTTTTGAATCCGATATTCCATGAACTGTTTCAACTTACACGCTCGATGAGTAAAGAGCTTAATAACGTATTGAAAGAGCATGACTTATTTAATGCACAATGGACTGTTTTGTTTTGTATACAACAGCATGAAGAAATGATGCTAAAAGATATTTGCACGTATTTAAACGTGGAGGCTCCTACTATTACAAGAACTGTTAATCGCCTCCAAGAATTAGGTTGGATTATCATCACACCTGGAGAAGATAAAAGAGAGAAAATTGTACGGCTATCAGACGATGCAAAAAGAAAGTTTCCGTCCATTGAAAAGACAGTCATTAACTTTGAAAATCAATTTTTACAACAATTATCTAATAATGAGCAATCTGTGCTATTAACATTGCTTCAAAAATTAGATATGAAAGGATGAGACATCATTGGCAAAAAAAGAACCGATATGGACGAAAACATTTATTAGTTTATTCTTTACAAACTTGTCCGTTTTTGTTGTATTTTATGGATTAGTTACAACTTTACCTCTATACGCTATCGGCATATTAAATAGAACAGATGAAGATGCTGGTCTTTTAATGTCGATCTTCCTTCTATCCGCGATTGTTGTTCGCCCATTTACAGGAAAAATTTTAGATATCTTTGGAAAAAGAAAGATGTTATGGATTAGTTTAGCTTTTTATTTAATATGTACCGTTTTATATTACTTTGTACAGCCATTTTCTGGTCTATTGATTTTACGCTTTGTACAAGGTATTTGGTTTAGTATTGCGACTACAGCAGCTGGTTCACTTGCCGCAGATAATGTTCCAATGTCACGCCGAGGAGCAGGACTTGGATATTTCACCATGTCAACTAATCTAGCCATTGTAGTTGGGCCCCTTATTTCCCTTTTTATTATTCAAGCATTTTCATTTACAACACTATTTATCGTATTAAGTGTTTTAATGTTAATGGGCGCTGGATTAGCACTAGCTATTCCTGCAGATAAAAAGGCTAACACGAAAGTGAACCGTAAGATTTCACTGGGTGATTTATTTGAGAAAAAAACAGTACCCATTGCGCTTCTTGCTAGTTTAATTTCGTTTGCATATGCAAGTGTACTATCCTTTTTATCCGTGTATGCTCAAGAAAAAGACATGTTGCATTTAGCAACTATTTTTTATGTTGTATATGCTGCAGTCATGCTTGTAACACGACCGTTTACTGGCAGATGGTTTGATGAAAAAGGAGCCAAGTTTGTCATGATTCCTGGTTTTATTAGCTTCTTTGCTGGTTTAATACTCCTAGGTTTTATGAATTCTGGAATTCTGTTTTTAGTTTCCGGATTACTTATTGGGTTTGGGTATGGCGCTCTCGTTCCAAGTTTGCAAACACTAGCAGTGCAAGCAACAACACCAGAAAGAAGCGGCTATGCAACTGCTACATTCTTTACTCTATTTGATATTGGAATTGCCATTGGTTCCTATGTCCTAGGTTTAGTTGCCGTTCACTTTGGATATCAAAATGTATATGTATTATCCGGAGTACTCGTAATAGCAATTCTAGTAATCTATATAATTTCGCAAAAACAAAAGAAGAAAGTGAAAAGCTCAGCTATCGCGAGTTAATGAATGAATGACAGCTGGCTAGTATCAAGCGATATGATAAGTTAGAAAGCTTACACATATCGCTTTTAAATTTTATAAAAGCACCGTGTACAAGTAGTTATTCCAAGTTTTTACATCCAATTCAATTATTAGAATCCTGCCGTGTTTTACTTTAATATTATAAATACCCATAAAGGAGGTATTCATGATGTTGAAAGACAAAGATCATAAATCTACAGCATCAAAACAAATAGATTCTAAAGAAACTCTGAAGCCACTACAAAAGCTAAAAACATTTGAATTTGATAATTCATCAGGGTTTTCTTGTGATATTAATACTGGAATTTGTGGCCCAGTAGAACAACAGAAAGAGGGGAAAAATTGATGAAAATAACCATTTGGTCCGATTTTGTATGTCCATTCTGCTTTATTGGAGAATCACATCTTCATGACGCTTTAAAGAAATTTGAACATGCGGATAAGGTGGAGATTGAATATAAAAGTTTCTTATTAATGCCAGATGCAGAGTATGTTCCTGGTAATGATTATGCACAAACATTTGCAGACATGAAGGGAATTCCATTATCTCAAGCAAGGTCCATGCTACAACAAGTGGAGCAAATGGCGAACAACTCCGGGGTAGCAATAAATTACAATAAAGCAAAACTATCAAGCACATATGATGCACACCGTGTTTTTCAATACGCAAAAGAGCAAGGCAAAGGAAATGAATTTTTCCATCGTTTCTATGTAGCACATTTTACAGAAGGTGAAGTGTTAAGTGATGAAGAAACAATCGTCCGCCTTGCAGAAGAAGTCGGGCTTGATGGGACAGAGGTACGCAGTATTGTAGAAAATAAGAGTAATACTGAAAAAATAACACAGGAAATATCTGAAGCACGTACAGTTGGAGTTCAGGGTGTACCTTTCTTTGTATTTGATAATAAGTACGCTATTTCCGGTGCCCAACCAGTGGAAGCATTCAACCAAGTACTGGACCAAGTATGGGAAAATGAGCATGCAGAAAAATAATATTTAGTAGTAACGAATGCAATATAAAAAGCTTCGAGTCGTAAATTGCACTCGAAGCTATTTCTTTATCGGGGTTAATCCTCTCTTCAAAAACCCCAGCATTCTTTCAATCTCCTCTTCATCATTCCACTCTCTTGGGGATATGACATATTTTGTTGCGAAATAACCTAACACTGTCGATATTATTAGTCGAATAACAGTATCAGGATTCATCACAATAATCTCCTCTTTTTCTTGATAATGCTGGACAATTCTCCTAAAACGTCCATATACTTTTTTACCAATGTGTTCGATAAACTGTTCTCTTAATTCTTCTTGGAATGGTATTTCTTGAATTAAGATTCGAATTGTCTTTATGTTATTCTTTAAAAATTGTTCACGATTATCTATCATTGCACGTAAAAATTCCTCAAAATCATCAAATTCCTGGTCTAAAACTTTATATAAATCTTTAATTACAATAGGCCCGATTAATTTGAACATCATGGGAGATACAATTTTCATCAATAGTTCTTTTTTCGTTTTATAATGTCTAAAAATCGTTCCTTCTGCAACACCAGCTTTTTTCGCAATCTCACTAGTCGATGTAGCTGCAAAACCTTTTTCAGCAAAAGTCTCTATCGCCGCTTCTAAAATCTTTTTCTGTTTTTCTGTCAAACCTTCTTGATTATATATAACCTCATCCAAGTTTTGTTCTGACATCGTTACTGTATGTCTCCTTTTTCAGTATCTACTTGTTAGATTTTCCTGTATTTTCTTAGAGCAAGAATATTTAAGCTCATAAATAAGAGCGAAAATCCAATTAAGATAAGAACGTCTAGGTATATATCACTCCAGCCAGATCCTCTTACCATGATTTCTCTTAATGCATCGGCCGCATAGTATAAAGGCGTTATAGGTCCTATCCAGCTTAACCAGTTTGTCATCGTTTCTAAATTAAAAAGACCCGAAAAAAATATTTGTGGGATGACGATGATTGGAATAAACTGCATCATTTGTAGTTCATTATTAGCAAACGCTGATAATAGCGTTCCAAGTGTTAATGCCGTAAATGCCATTAATAACGTGATGAGCAATACGTATATAAATGCCCCTTCCATTAACATACCTAATACATAAATAGCATATACCGCAATGATAGTAGCTTGAATGACTGAAAATATTCCAAAACCTATAACATATCCAACGACTATTTCCCATTTTCGTAACGGGCTTGCTAACAATCTCTCTAAAGTCCCTGTTGTTCTTTCCCGTAAAAACGAAATCCCTGCTATTAGAAATACAAAGAAAAAGATAAAAAACCCAAGTAAAACAGGTCCAAAATAATCAAACTGCCCCATCTCACTAGAACCATGTAAATAATTAATATCTGGTTTTACAGTATTCGGTCCCGTCTCAGCTAAGTTGCTTTGAATCCATTTCATCACTGCACTAGCTTTGCTTGGATCACTACCTTCTAGCATTATAGCTGGTTTTCCATTTTCAAACGATAAGTAACCATCAATAGATTGTGATTCTAAATCAGCCTTAGCAGCATCTATGTTATCATATTTCGTAATTTCAGCCGTATCATCTTCAAGTTGATTTATCATTTGTTCTGGGATATTCACTATACCAACTCGAGGGGTATATGCCTCCACATTAAAAACTAAATGTACCATTGTAAGTACAAGAATGGGAGCAAATATTAGTAAGCCTAGCGTCCGTTTATCTCGTACAATTTGGCGCAGTATTCTTTTTACTAATGCCATTACTCTCATGTTAGGCACCTCCATAGGCAAGAAATGCATCTTCTATCGAAGTCGTTTTTGTCTCTTCTTTTAATTGTTGCGGAGTACCAACCGCAATTAATTTACCTTCACGAATGAGACCAAGACGATCACACTTGTCTGCTTCATCCATCACATGTGTTGTAACAATTAATGTAGTTCCTTGTTGCTTTAATTCATAAAACGCTCCCCAAATACTCTTTCTTAAAACTGGATCAATCCCGACAGTTGGTTCATCGAGAATTAATATTTCAGGCTCGTGTAGTAATGCAATTGCAAGGGATAATCTTCTCTTCATCCCACCTGAATAGGTGGAAATTGGTTTATTTATATGGTCCAATAATTGGACAAGCTTCATCACTTCTTTAATTCTTTGTGATTGCTTTGTACCCTTCAATCCATAAAGCTCCGCAAAAAACTGTAAATTCTCCTTTGCGGAAAGCTCTTCATAAAGTGCATCCGATTGTGCCATATAGCCAATTCTGTTAATCAACTTCAAATCTGGCATTTTCTCTTGAAAAATATAGTTTTCACCTGAAGTTGGAGTATCTAGCCCCGACAATTGCTTTACTAACGTTGTCTTCCCTGCACCAGACGGACCAAGCAGACCAAAAATTTCACCTTCATAAATGTCTAAATTAATATCTTCTAGTACTTGATGCTTACCAAAACTTTTGGAAATATGGCGTACAGAAACACAAGATCTCTTGTTTTCCAATTTATATACACCTCTTTTAATTTATATAGTGAGTGATTACTCACTTTTTATTTTAGTTTTGTTTTATCTTTTTGTAAAGTGAAAATTTGACAATTAAAAATTGTACTCTTCTCCAAATCAATCATTTTTTACCCAAAATGAGAAAGTTACAGATACCCAAGACAATTATTAATTTGAACTTCTTATGCTATTCCTTCATTCCCATTAGATTCAGTCAAAACTGTTGTGATTACATGTTATCTCGACCAGTAACAAAACTAGTTTTGTAGATAACAGTCGTGTTGAGGGTCCTCTCGACCATTCTCACCACTTCTTACATTCAAATTGGGTGTGACAACGTGTTTCATGACTGATATCATTGCTAGTTTGGTATACATCGGTCGTGATAACGCGCCTCTCAACCATTCTCACCACTTCTTCCGTTCAAATCGGTTGTGACAGCCTGTCTCTTGACCGATTTCATTGCTAGTTTGGTATACATCGGTCGTGATAACGGTCCTCTCGACCATTCTCACCACTTCTTCCGTTCAAATCGGTTGTGACAGCCTGTCTCTTGACCGATTTCATTGCTAGTTTGGTATACATCGGTCGTGATAACGCGCCTCTCGACCTTTCCAACCACTTCTTACATTCAAATTGGTTATGATAACCTGTATCTTGACCTATTGTTACGCTTTTTTACACAAAACCGTCTTGATAACCTCTCAAAATCACTTCCAGTTATATTCCCTGTCGCAAAAGTTATGAGCCTCTCTTTTCATACAAGATTAAAGGGAATTTTCCTGCCTTACTCGAATACTCTTAGTATGGTATGTTTTGAAACAATGGAACTGGAGGTATTTTTTGAAGACTGCATGGTTCATATCGTTTATTCGTTTCCCTTTGTTGATTGCTGCGTTATTGTGTTTTGCTGTCATATTAAGGCTATTGAATATTGATGTTATCTTTCCTTTTTTACCGGATATGTCTGCTATTTACTTTACGTTTGTGAATATTCTTTGCTTTTACATCTTACATCGCATCCTAAAGAAGGAAGGGAGTAGCTTCAAAGATTTACTTGGATATCGCAAGGATCGGATTGGTAAAGATATATTATTAGGATTTTTATGGTTGTTTGTTTTATATATTCCATTTTCCCTAGGATTAGTAGGTACAATGTTTGTAATGTATGGAGCAGATTTTGTATCTCATTTCGAAACAGTGTTTGTAGGTGATATTGCTAATACTAACTTAACGCGACCTTATTGGTTTTTATGGGTGACTGCACTAATTGCACTCATTTTTCCTTTTCTAAACGCACCAATTGAAGAGCTTATGTACAGAGGCTATGCGCAACCAGCGTTTATCAAACATTATAAAAAAGCTTGGCTAGGGGTTCTGATACCTGCAGTTGGATTTGCGTTACAACATATTATGCTTTCTGCAAATATCCAAGGAGCAGTCGTATATGCAGTTGCTTTCTTTGCATGGGGAATTGGCAGTGGAATCATTTATCACAAACAACAAAGGCTTTTCCCGCTCATTATTTGTCATTTTATCGTTAACATAGCATTCAGTGTAATTCCGATTATCTTTTTATTGATGGGTGTATACGGGTAGGGGGCTTTTTGAGGTGGAGAATTTCCTATTAAAGATTTTTGGATTAGTTTATTTATCGATGATTTTAAGTCCTATTATCTTCTACTTACTAAAAAAACGAGTGCTGTTCATTGTAAACATATCTGTGCTATTTCTCTATTTAACCAATTGGTTCTGGATGATAGGACGTGTTGGGTATGGGGGAATGCTTTACTACTCATGGCAGTTGCTATTTTACCTTAGTATCATCTTGTTTTTCCTAGCACTTTCCATTTTATTATTGAAGCACACTAATCGAATGGTGCTTACTTTAACATATTTCATAGGTCTTATCTTAGTAATCATCTTAAAAGTCGATACACATCAACTTGTAATATTTGCTACATCTTCTACCTTCCTTGCTTTTATAGTTGCATTTATATTTAGTCTTTTCCATAAGCTCTGTTAAACTCTGTTGTTGAATTTCGCTGCTGTACACTCGCTTTCCGCGGGCACGGCCTCAGCTAACTTGACAAAGAAAACCGCTTTGCCAAGTGGATCTTCGGCTCGTGCTGTTCCCGCAGGAGTCTCGTGTACATCTGCTACAATCAACTAAGTTGTTAACAACAATGAACTTTAACAGAGCCTTTCCATAAAACAAAACCGATCCAACTATTTCATAAATTAATCGGATCGGTTCTTCTTTTATTATTTAGCTTCAATTTTAAATCGCAATACAGTTTTTAATTTTTCAGGGGCTGTTTTTCTTGGGTCTGAAATGTAGATTTCTCTGTGTATTTTACTCTTTCTTTTGTACCCTTGCTCTTCACAATAATTCTCCATTATAGAAAATGTTTCGGATTCATTATCGTAACTGCCAAGATGCATCATTTGAACACTTAAACCATCAGCATGTGAAATGAATTTTGCTTCATCGACTTGCAGGTTCTTCTTTTTCTTCTTTACAGTATCAACCGCCCTCTGAAAAAGTTCTTCCGTTACAAAATCAGGTTGGCGGATCATCAATTGATATACTAAGTGATTCTTATCGAGGTAATCTAACTTTCTACCTTCCTCGCTCAAGTCCCATATCCCCTCTAAAGGAAAAACAGTATATTCATAATATCCCTCTGGAGTGTATCCACTTTTAGGCATCATGCGAATCGCATAAGACAAAGCATATAAAATTTCTACCTTTGTTTGAAATTCATCACCATTCGGATCACCTTCACCGGTTACCATAATATATTTCTTTTCTGTATCGTTATATATTGTTGGAGTCTGCTTCGGTAGGTATATTTCCTTATCCATTTTACGCCATTCATACTTCATTAGCTGTGTCAGCTCCTATATCTTATTTTTAATGAAATGATTTTTCGTTTTTTTTAGATAACGCACTTCGCATCATTAAAGTTTTCTAGTATAAAAGTTTATTTTTCGTTTTAATGATATAAATAGATATACATATAAGAGTATAACTGCTCCAACGATTGACAAAACAATAATTTGTAGTGCGTCACCTCTCCACGTTGTAAAGAGCCAAACTTGAGAGGTAAGCAGCACGAAGAAAAATAATAAGTAAAATTTTAACATTCTTTGATATGTCTCTTTAATTGATTCACTATCCGAATATATTTTCTTCACCTTGGTATTATTAGCATCTGTCCTAAAATAGTGGAACCTCACAACAGCACTGTCTACATATTCCCATCCTGCATCCTCATACAACTGAAAATAATCATCCGTTGGCTCATTAAAATCTGTTTGATAAATATATGATTTATTTTTGTCTTCTTCAAAATAATACATAAATGCTTTGTATTTCTTAAAATGAAATCCTTTGCTAGACATTTCTATTAGCCACTTTTCTTCTTTGTCGACATTTGAAGCTAGGAAAAATTTAAATTTTTTAATCATCAATTTCCCTCACTTTCTAATTCCTTCATTATTTCATGAGCATTCTCAACAAGTGATTCTAATCGTTTGTACTCTAACTGAAGAATTTTCTTTCCCAGTTCCGTTAATTGATAATATTTACGACGATCTCCTTCGTCGACTTCTGCTTTTATAATTACTTTTTGCTTTTCTAGTTTTCCGAGTGCACCATATAAAGTACCTGGTCCCATTGTTACTTCTCCACGGCTTATTTCCTCAATATCTTGCATAATCGCATAACCGTGTCTTACTTCTCGAAGTGATAACAAAATGTAGAATGTTGCTTGTGATAACGGTAAAAAGTCATTGATTTTTTTGTCCATTCTCTTCACCTGCTTCTTATATCGACCATCTCTATATTGTATGTCGATATATCGTATACCGATATAGTACCATTATATTATTGCATCTGCAACGTTTTTCATAAAAATAGGCAAAAAAAAACCCTTTTCTCATAATTTTTTGTATATATACACTTCACTTTTACAAATGTTGGTCGAAAATAATATAGAGTACAAAAAAATCCGATACCAAAGTTCTATGTTTCATGGAGAAATTTGGTATAATTATTGTTATCTTTTGAAACGTTTCGATTAATTTAGGAGGATAGTAGTATTAATGAGTAAATTACAACGGGTTACAAATCTTTTAAAAGTTAAAATGAAAAGGCTTAAATTTAAAAACCTAACGATAGGATGGAAGTTTGGTTTAAGTTTACTAATTATTTTTACGTTATTTGCAGCTTCAACCGTTATTGTCTCCGTTTCTCTAAATACGGTTGGGGAGAAGATTGATGCTTTAGAAAGACGTGCAGATAGGTCAGTGGCTATAACAGAAATGGGATCAATCATTCGTGGTAAATCAAATAATATTGTCAATTATATTCAAGAACAAGATTCTAACCTTATTGAAGAGTATGAAGCACTTCGAGACGAGTTCAATACGATTGAAGGGCAACTAAAAACAAACATGGATACAAAAGAAAAAGAAGATTTATTTAGGGAAATTAGCCTGAATGATAAGAGAATAAATAATATTTTCTCGTTGAATGTAATCCCTGCTTTAAAAAATGGAGATGTCGACTATGCGTCTGAATTTATTGAGGACGTGGATGAAGAACTTACGAAAACACTTGAATTACTAGATAGTTTACGTGGAATCATAAATGAAGAACGTACATTAGCTGTTACGGAAGCGGATCAAAGTCAAGCAACTGCTTTTACTACGTTATTAATTTCAGTTATTGTTTCTATACTTGTAGGAGGTATTACTACTTATTTCATCAGTAGAGCAATTACGCGAAACTTAAATAAAGTAGTAGTAATGAGCAATAGGATTGCAGATGGAGATTTAGCCGCGCAACAAATTGATTATAATGGTCAAGATGAAATTGGCGTATTGGCTGCTGCGATGAACAGAATGAATGAGAATCTGAAAAATGTTATACAACAAGTTTCAAATGCCGCAGCTATCGTTAATAGCAATAGTGAGGAACTCATGCAATCGACGAATGAAATTAATGAAGGTGGAGTACAAATGGCTTCCACGATGCAAGAGCTATCCTCAGGGGCAGAATCTCAAGCAAATAACGCTACTGTTTTAAATGAAATGATGGAAGAATTTAATGAAAAAGTAACAACAGTGAATAATGCTGGAATCGAAGTTGGAAAAACGTCTAATCATGTTTTAAAAATGTCAGAAGAAGGCCGTACATTGATGGACCAATCTGTTCAACAAATGGGTAATATTCACCAAAAGGTTACAATTGCAGTTGACAATGTAAAAAGTTTAAATGAAGAATCACAAAGGATATCTAAGCTAAGTCAAATGATTCAAGAGATTGCACAACAAACTAATCTTTTGTCATTAAATGCTTCAATTGAAGCTGCTAGAGCAGGTGAACATGGAAAAGGGTTTGCGGTAGTTGCATCAGAAGTACGCAAGCTTTCCGATCAAGTTGCCGAATCAGGTGTGGAGATCACTAAAACAATTCAACGGATCTTGAAAAACTCAGATGAAGCTGTAATTTCTTTAGAATCAAGCTACCATGAGGTTGAAAATGGTACGAACCAAATTGAGGTTACTGGCCGCACATTTGAAACAATCAATAATTCCGTATCCGAAATGAATGGAAAAGTTCAAAATATCTCTTCTAGCCTAGGAAACTTATTAGATAACAGTAAGAAAATGAGTGAATCAATCGAAGAAGTAGCAGCGGTAGCAGAGGAATCAGCTGCAGGTATAGAGCAAGCTGCTGCTGCAACAGAACAAACAAGTAGCTCCATGCATGAAATATCAGGAAGAGCTCAAGAACTAGCAACTTTATCAGAGAAATTAAACGAACAAGTAAGCAAATTTACGTTTTAATATATCCATTGCCTTTGAACAATCACATGAGGCGGAGCAAAAAGTCAAAATCAACTTTTGCTCCGTCTTTTTTGTGTTTTACACTTTGGAAATGATTGCTTGAAACAAAACGAAGGTACAATTCGTCTAATGAGTAGTGATTAAAATTACCGTGTTACATTTATTACATTTTAATATTTATCTTTTTTTCATTAACGGAAAGGAATAGAATGAAAGAAGTACAAAAAGCAATCAACAACGAGATATAAGCAACTAGTAAGGGAGGAAGTTTTTTTATGAAGAAATCTAGCATATTTTTCATGCTAATCTTAACATTGATGGTTGGCTTAATAGTAGGTTGTAGTCTATCAATCAATGATAATAATAAAAAAGAGCCTGATGATGATAAAAAAGTTGTCACAGAGGAGCCCACTGACAATACGAATCCAGACTCTGAGAATGATACAACACCGCCAGTAGATGAAGAGAAAGAAGACGATCCTGTCACAGACCCTGCAAAGGAAGATGAGAAAACTCCAGAAGATGAAGAAGAACAACAAAACGAGGATCCTGAGGAGCAAAAGCCTGACAAAAAAGGGAATGCGGATCAAGGAAATGAAGACGCCATCCAAGTTGTTGCAAATCCAGCTTCCATAGAAGTACTTGTCAATAAACAATTTAAGCTGCCAGATAACTATTCTCCTAAAGATTTAGTGTATCCTAATGTTAGATTTATCTTCAGTGAAAAGGTTGATAAACGGAAAATGAGGAAAGAGGCAGCAACAGCATTGGAGAAAATGTTTGCTGGTGCTGAAGTTGATGGGATTTTATTAGCAGGAGCATCTGGCTATCGATCCCAAGCAACTCAAACTATTCTATATAATAACTATGTAAAAAGAGACGGAAAAGAAGCTGCTGACCGATATAGTGCACGCCCTGGTCATAGTGAACATCAAACTGGATTAACGATGGATGTTTCCGGTAGTGACGGAAAATGTGCTGTTCAAGACTGTTTTGGTGGCACTCCTGAAGCCGAATGGATAGCAGAACATGCCCATGAATATGGATTTATTGTTCGTTATCCAAAAGGAAAAGAACATATTACAGGCTACCAATATGAACCATGGCATATTCGGTATGTCGGATTAGATATTGCAAAAGAAATTTACGAGCAAAACATTACGCTAGAAGAGTACTTTGACGCGGTTCCTGTAGGAGCAAACTAAAAAAAACGAGATCTCGATATTGTACCGAGATCTCTTTTTTGTTTTGTCGTTTGAAGACACATTTGCTGCTTTATTCTTTTTCTGTCTTTATAAAGCTACTACGAAGACATATTTTGTAATTTTCTCCTTTATTTGTCTTCAGACTGCACCTATGAAGACAGAATTTTAATTTTCCACCTATATTTGTCTTCATAGCCAAGATACGATTAACGATTCTACAACAAGTGCTTTAATCTCGCTTTCATATAATCATATGCTTGCTTGTCATCCTTTTTAGCGAAGAATCTCAGACCATCAATCGCCTTCCAAATCATATACGCTCGCAATCTTTCCTCAAAATGAGGGATTTCTTTCCCCTTCTTTTGCCAAGCTTCTTGAATCCGCTCTGGAAAGCTCAAATGTTCCGACCAGAAATGCAAACCAGCAACATCCAACACAAAGTCACCATGCATGGACATCTCCCAATCCACAATGCCGGTTACCTTCTTTCCATCTGATAACATATTCCCTAAATGGAAATCACCATGAACAAGGCCAGGATGGTCGGGCGCATACTGGAGCAATTCTAGCATCTTATCATACCCTTGCTGAAATACCTCTTTTTCTAAAAAGCTTGTTTCATAAAGTTGGGTCCAATTATGATGGAAACCACCATCATCATCACGGAAAGAATTTATAATCATCTCTTCCCAAGTGTTGAAAGCTGTCTCTCCCGTTGGTGAGATCCAACCATACCCTTTCGATCGATCCAACTTAATTTCACTCATTGTTGTAAAAATAGACGCCACATGATCAAGAACATCAGCTTGTTCCGTTTCTGATAAACTACTAATTGGTACACCCTCCACTTTTTCACTAATGATAAATGAAAGGCCATCATGTTCACCTTTTTTTATAACTCTTGGGATCGGTAAAATATCTCCATACGTTCGATATATATAATCTGCTTTTTCCAAACTAATATTGGAATCTCGGAAATGTACCACATAAGATTCACTATCTACATAAAAACTGAATACTCTACTAAGCTCGCCCATTTCAATTCCTTCTATGTGGGTAATGGGTGTATTCAAAATAGCTTCTAACATCACCTGTGCTTCATCTATTGACATAGCCAGCTTAAAGGATTTCATTGGTCTCACTCCTTTAATCACTCATTCTTCTGCGATAGCACTTGGATTTCATGAGTAATCTACCCCATATTATCTCTTTTTTCGATACAAAATAATTCCTACAATACTGATTGAAACTAACATAACGATTATTCCACCCCACATAAACCAGGACTTCCTTTTTTCTTCTTCCATAATATTAACCTCTTCCGTTGGGGCCTCTCCCTCCCCAAGGAAATCTAAGTCTGCTTGAGCGTTGCTTAGAAGACCGGTATTCGTACAAATAGTGGTACTAAGTCCTGAAGTATCATAGATACTCGATTTACTAGCATACACCATGTATTCCTTACCTACTTCAAAAGCTACACCGCAATCTCCACCACCTAATCCTGTATTAATAATTACTTGGGTTTCATTAATGCCTTTCCAAGTTTCCTTAACTTCAAAATAGACCTTCAATGGACTATAGCCTGACCTATTATTCCGCCTAATATCGATTACTTTCCCACTAAAAACAGCTTCAGCATGATTGTAACTAGTTTGGGGTTCAGAGACTACCGCACAACTGCATGCGCTCACACTTGATGGCAATGCTGTAAGAAGCAAACTACTAAACAATAATACACTAAGGATTACAATTATTTTCTTCAAGATCATCACATCCTAGTGTTATTTTACTGAAGATACCGAAAATTCACCCTATAATAATCATATCGTCTTTTGGTAAAGAATACCACAAAAAAAGCGCACTTTTGTTGCGCTTCCGTAACTTCTTAATTATTCTCTGGATATGTTTCTCGTAAAAATTTAATTGAAGATGTTATTAAATCTTTCAATAAGTCAACATCAATATCTGCGACCTTATTAATGTACACACATGCTTTCCCAGTCGTATGTTTCCCAAATTCCTCAAGTAATTTCTCCCGTTCTGGATCCCCTGGTGCAAAGTACAGACTAACCTTTGCCTTCCTTGGAGAGAATCCTACTAGCGGTGCATCGCCTTCGTGACCAGATGCATATTTATAATGATAGGAACCGAAACCAATAATACTAGGCCCCCACATTTTTGCTTCATAACCACTAGTTTCTGTAAAAATATCTAACAATTTAAATGCATCTTCACGCTTTTTAGGGCTATCCACTTGTTCGATAAACTCAATAACACTATTATCCGTTTCCTTCGTCTTCAATTCGTACATGGATACCACTCCTTTTTAACTCAAGTATAAAGGAATTGAACAAAGTGGACAAACTAGCATGTCATTCAAGTTGCTTCCACATCTGTGTGAAAATCTCGTCTTCCATTTTAAAATATAAATGATCATATCGAATATATCCGTCTTTAATTATCACCAAATGAACCTTTGATCCATCTTTCAATTCTAAAATTAACTCTCTGTATTGCTGATCATTGCGATAGTTACCTAGAGTTTCGTTGATTGTTTCATATGTTATTGGACTAGTCGTATTTAGTTCTTCTATAAAAGAATTTAATATTTTTTTGTCATTGATTTCGAAAAAATTGTCAATGCTATGATTCCAATCACTATAGGTTCTATATTGAGCATTTACAATATTTCCAGCGATATTAAGTTTACCAAAAAAATCTTCTCCACTATAAATGGTTATGCCATTAAGAGCTTCGTAAAATTCGGCATAAACCTCACCACTGTCTTCATATTTATCATATGTCATAATCCGAAAATCTTTGTCGTACCCTTTTACGGTATACACGTCAGATTCTCCTATTGAGGATGCAAACTCATCAGCATAAGCGT
Organism: Lederbergia graminis; assembly: GCF_042655485.1. Classification (NCBI taxonomy): domain Bacteria; kingdom Bacillati; phylum Bacillota; class Bacilli; order Caryophanales; family Bacillaceae; genus Lederbergia; species Lederbergia graminis. Next base: position 124,994 of record NZ_JBHSMC010000014.1, on the reverse strand, counting down.
CCTGCTTACTCCATTCATCAATAATTCCTTTTGTCCTTCCCAGCTTTTCCCCTAACAAATTAACAGCATCTTTCACATCAATTTCAGTAGCAGTTTGTGTATATATTTTACCGTTATATACTATTAAGCCGATCATACTCATCGACTTTTCCTCGCCTTTTTCTGGTAATTGTAATGCCGGAATATGCAAACCACCATCCTCAGTAAAATAAGCTCCTTGAGATTCAGGAGTTGAACTATCATTGAAATTTTTAATAAGACCATAACTACCAAATAAAATTAATATACTAGCAACTAATGCTATTACATTTTTAGACTTTAATATCCTTGACTTTCCCATTTCTGATTTCGCTTTTGCAACCCCTAATTTACTTCTTTCATGAAGTTCATTCGGGATTGGGATTTGGCTCATTTTGCTACTCAATTTACTCCCCATAAAACCCAGCTCCTTTCTCACTATTCCGTAGTTTTTTTAAAGCACGGTATAATATTGTCTTTGCTGTCCCTAATGGGATGCGTAATGTTTCCGATACCTCTTTTAAAGTCATATCTTGATAAAATCTTAGTAATATTACACTTTTTTCTTCTTCACTTAACCGTTCCAATAAATCCTTTAAAGACATTGTTAATAAAACATCTTCATTGGGATCTCCAGAAATCAAATCTTCAAACTCTGGCTTCAATGGAATTATCTTTTTTTGCTTTTGAATAATATCAATTGCACAATTAATCGCTATCTTGAACAGCCACGTTTTGAAATATACTGGTTCTTTAAGATTTTTGATAGATTTAAAAGCTCGGTAAGCTGTTTCTTGAACAACATCTAAAGCATCATTTTGATTTTTAACATAAACAAAAGCAGTCCTGTAAATCTCCTTTTCATACGTCTGGAATAACTTCAAGAATGCCTTGTCATTACCCTTTTTGGCCTTTTTCACTAACTTTTCTATTTTGAGCACCCCCTTCTATCTATTAGACTGAATAGACACTCATATGGCTTTATATTTCCGAAAAAATTTAATTAAATAAAACAACTTGTCCATAATAATGATGAAAATATAGAGTGAAGAGGAAGGTTTAAATGGATATTACATATACATTTGAAGTGAACAATATAACGAAAGAAGGGTTAGAAAAGCTGTTTTTATCTTTGGATTGGACATCAGGGACTTATCCGAATAAATTGTATGAGGCAATCATGAATTCCCATTCTGTTGTAACAGCTTGGGATGGTGATCGTCTTGTTGGTTTAATCAATGCATTATCTGACGGGGCTTTAACAACCTATTTTCCATATGTATTAAGTGATCCCGCTTATCAAGGAAATGGAATTGGAACAGTGATGATGGAAATGATGTTAGAAAAATATAAAGACTTTTATACAAAGGTACTTGTATCATATCCTGAGGCAGTTGACTTTTATAGACAACTCGGGTTTAACGAAGAGCCAACACATATGGCTATGTTTATCTACACCAAATAGTAGAAGAAAAGCCGCTTTTTCTTTTGAAAGCGGCCTTTCTTATTAACATTCACCTGTTGCTTTACACTATCCAACAGTATTTCCAGATTCTAATCCAAGCAAAAATTGCTTCATCTCTACACCGCCGCGATATCCTGTGATGTTACCATTTGTACCAATCACACGGTGACAAGGTATAGAAATTAATACAGGATTTGCACCGATTGCAGATCCGACAGCTCGAACTGCACGAGGCTTTTGAATGAGCTCAGCTATCTCAGAATAGGAATATGTTTTTCCATAAGGGACCTGGTTTAAAGCATTCCATACCTCTTCCTGGAATGGTGTTCCTTTCACATCAATAGGTAATGTGAAAGTTTTCCGCTTGCCACTTAAGTATTCATGCAATTCATCGATATATGGTTGAAGCGCTTCTCCATTCTCCACAAGGCTCGCCTGAGGAAAAAGTTTTGAAACACCCTCTTCAAACGCATCATATGTTTGGCCAGGAGAACTAACGTAACATAGTCCCTTATCCGTCTTTGCGATATAAAAATTCCACTTATCATATTCAAATATAAACCAATTAATTATCTGCTTATTCATCGTAGTTTTCCCCTCCATTTATTTTTTAACTCAAGTGAAACAACATATATTAAATCAAAGCGTTCTTTGTTTATAATAACGCATCATTTTCATATAGATATGCATAGGAAAGATCAATAAAGAGATAATTACCGTCCATTAGTGGAAATGAAAAGGTACGAATACTTTCCCCTGTTTCAATATCACTATATATGCCAGATAACATACCTTTCTGATCCTTTTTCATTTGTACAATATTAGCTAAAAAGTAAGGACGCCAACTCCAATTCCTGCCGATATATTCCTCTTGATTAGTCCAATTTCCTTCCACCTTCATTAGATTGGGTGATAATTGGAAACCATCCTCGTTACAAATATATAATCGAAAACACATTGTCTCAATTTTTTCTGCAAGATCACTCAATAGTGAAACATAAGGTTCTGTATATTTCTTTTTATCTATAAGTTGCTTCAAGCTTTCATTAAGTTCACTTGTTTTTACATATCTCGCCTCTAGTTTTTTCTTTTCATACTTAATAAAGTTAATGGCTTGCTCTCTAAAAGTATCGTTTAAAGAATCTTTATCTATAAAATCTGGAGTCGGCCTTGCCAGCAAAAACCCTTGATAATAACGACCTCCATTTTTCCATGCATATTGAAGCTGATATTCTTGTTCAATATGTTCATACAACAAATTTGCACCAATTTTCCTAGCTAATATATTGAGAGAGTAAAGAATGATTGGCGATGCATCTCCACTAGAATTTCTTAATTGATTTAAATTAACCTTTAATATATGAGGTGATAATTGAGCGATGCGATCTAGATGACTTTCTTCTCCTAGATGGCTAAGGGCAATTTTAATACCATACGTTTTGTAATAACTAATAAGATGTTGTAAAGAGTCAATTGAACCAGTATATTCTGTATTTGTTAACTCTAATACAATCCTTTGTAACTGATCTGGAGCAAGGTATTTCTGAATAGTTGTCAAAAAGCTCTCACCCTGATCATACATTAACAGCTTAGGATCACGATTGATAAACAGTAAAAAATCTTCTCCTGCAGACATCATCTTTTGTAATGCTTGTTCAAGTAGATAATTATCTACTTCTATTCGATATTCTTCAGGAATTGTTTCGTCTGCAAAGAAGTGTCCAATACTGATAAATTCATCGTCTTTTTTAAAACGCCCTAACAGTTCATACCCCGCTACACGATGCTCATCAGCACTGAAAATCGGTTGATAAAAGGGTAGAACTTGATCAATGTTTTGCAAAATTTCATCTGCATCCATGTAACCTCACCTCTCCATTATGACTATCTACATGTCCCTAACAACTTCCCCCTAATAAGTTTTTACATTAAAAGTGAGAACTATAAATAATTCCCATTATAACAAAATTATCAAAGCCTCCTATACTACTTAACATATTTCTTTTAAATAAGCTCTGTTAAACTCTGTTGTTGATTTTCGCTCCTGTACACTCGCTTTCCGCGGGCACGGCCTCAGCTAACTTGGCAAAGAAAACCGCTTTGCCAAGTGGATCTTCGGCTCGTGCTGTTCCCGCAGGAGTCTCGTGTACATCCGCTCAATCAACTAAGTTGTTAACAACAATGAACTTTAACCGAGCCTTTAAATAAGAAATAAAGCATTGAAATGTCACTCTACTATTTTACGTCGCTACATTCCATCATCAAATTAAGCAAAAAAAATAGCTACCGCAATAATGCAGTAGCTATTTTATATTGAGTTTTATCGAACTGTTTTTAGAGCTCCACTCCAAGATAGAAGTTGATCTAACATTTGGTTTGCATTTGCATCGTGGTAATCAGCTGGTTTGAACACGCTCATGTTTTCAAAATCTGTCATAAGTGAGAATGTTACAGCAGTACGAACGTCTGCAACTTGAAGTTCACCTAAGATTAGACGTAAGTTTTCAATTGCACGTGCACCACCAAGGCTTCCGTAAGCAACAAAGCCAGCAGCTTTATTGTTTACTTCTGGGTTTAAGTAGTCTAATGCATTTTTAAGTGCACCATTTACAGCATGATTATATTCTGCTGGGATGAAAATATAGCCGTCAAAAGAAGCCATTTTTTCAGACCAAGCTTTAATTGCTGCTTCTGCTTCTTGTTGTTGTGCTTCTGGTACAGCAGCACCTAATAATGGTAAGTTATAGTTTGCAAGGTCAACAATTTCATATTCTGCATCATTACGTTTTGTTGCAAAATCATAAATCCATTGTCCTACTGCTTCTCCATTACGGCCTTGACGATTACTTCCTACTACAATACCAATCTTTAACATTATATATCCTCCTAATTATATGCATATTATTGAATGAATTAAATATCTTTAATTCAAGATATATAATATCATACAATTTAATAACTTGGAAGTATTTTATTTCGAAATTGAGACTTTTTACTTACAAATTTATTATAACAACTTTATTTAGCTACAAGGAGTAGGTACAATAGGGTATAGACGGCAGATTTAAAGGTAATGGAGAACATTCAGAAGGAATGTGATCAGTGAGACCAAGTACTCGACAATATAAAGACACTGAATGTACAATTAACAACGGAAGAGATTGATACAATTGAAAAGTATCCTCCACTAATAGAAAGAAATGAGGTTATATAGATGAATAGGAAAAATGTGGTAATTTTTACACTTATTATTTTTGCTATTATAATTGCCATTGTTTTATTAACGAATAAACTAAATTCCGAGCAAACAGAGCTAGAAAGTCACCCTTCCATAGAAAATCAACCAACAATTGGTGATGCGGATGCAGTAGTATCTATTGTGGAATTTGGGGATTATAAGTGCCCTTCCTGTAAGGCTTGGGGCGAAGATATCTATCCAAAACTTAAAGAAAAATACATTGATACAGGTAAAGCAAAGTTCTCCTTTATTAATGTACTATTTCATGGAAATGAATCCAAACTTGCTTCTCTAGCATCTGAATCTGTATATAAACAAGATCCGGCATCATTCTGGGATTTCCATGAAGCTATCTTCGCTGCTCAGCCTGAGGCACAACAACATGATCAGCAGTGGGTCACTACGGACAAATTGCTTGAAATCGCAAAAAGTAGTGCTCCAAATGTGGATTTAAATCAATTGGAAGAGGATATTAATCATGATGGAACGCTTGAGCAAGTATTGATAGATGATTCACTTGTGAAGGAATTCGATATTCCTTTTACACCTACGATCGTTATCAATGGAGTCATGTTAAAAGATCCTTTTGACTATAAAGCAATAGAATCGATAATTGAAGAGGAACTAAAATAATGAAGAAGCCTACTCTTCTTGAAAATTTCGGGCTATATTTTGCTTGGATAGTTGCGGTTATTGCAACATTAGGAAGTTTATATTTTAGTGAGATAAAAGAATTTGTTCCATGTCAATTTTGTTGGATTCAGCGTATTTTCATGTATCCAATGGCAATCATTCTCGGGATTGCTTCATTTTATAATGAAAAACAAATAATTAAATACGTGTTGCCTTTAAGTGTTATAGGTGGAACAATATCTCTTTATCATTACTTAGTCCAGAAGGTCCCTGGCTTTGCAGAGATAAAGCCTTGTGTTCAAGGGGTTCCTTGTAATGTCCAATATATCAATTGGTTTGGCTTTATAACAATACCATTTCTCGCCCTTATTGCCTTTACGCTCATAAGCATTTTAATGATTGTAATTCATAAAAAATCAAAATAAAGTAAATTCCGGTTTCAGTGATGGAAACCGGAATTTTTTATTACAATAAATGGGCTTTGTGTGTAAAAAAGTAAACATACTAATACAAATCCTATACCTATAAAAAGTGGGTTTCGAAAAATTCTTACGATGAAATTGCGATGATGTACATAAGACAACATTTCATATATATTTAAACAACAAATTGCTAGTGCAATCGTAAACATAACCATAATGCCTTTGTCCCAATCACTTATCTTTATCATTACACCGAGCATTGCACCCATCATACCAGCCATCACACCAGATAATATCCCTTCCATCATCGCTAGCAATGAATAAAAAGAACCAATTACACCACCTACTAACACACCTGTAGCCATACCAATAACAGTAGCCAACAATAATTCATCACGATATAAAAGTCCTATTATCGTTCCAGTAAACAAACCTACTCCCATTGCCATTGACATGGAAAAAATCATACCATGCATCGTCGTTACTTTCCTTCTAGTATAAAAGGAGAAATTAATTACTCCTACAGAACAAGTTAACAAAAAGGCTATTAATATGATTAGGCCTGTTGTCATTTCCATCAACCCCAAATAGTTTGTACAAGTATATGAGGTGATTGCTGAAGACATTCAATGAATATTGGAATCATACAATATTACTAACCTAAATTAATTATTATACTGCTCCCACAACTAAAAAAAATAATTATTCATATTCTTATAATATATTTTAATATTCTTCCAAGTATGGTAATATATTATTACTACTAGGTAAATACTACTATTTCATATCAACTTCTCAATGCAATTCCTTCCGACAACGATAGAGTCACTCAAAATGTCTATCCTTTATTTATTAGAATAATGATTTATTTACCCTTCCTTCATGTTAAACACAATCTCTTAATGAACTTTCACTAAAATGTAAACGTATACATACATGGATTTCCTTTTACTTAGCACAATTGAAAGGAGTGATGCCTTTACAATGAATCTGTTAAAAATGAAGTATAGAAAGGAGGATTCTAGGTAAAATCTCTTTAACTACGTTTACTTATATTTATTCATAAAATCAATCATTAGGGGGAAGCGAATTTGAAAAATAAATTACGAGTGTTATTTGTGTTTGCTGTATTTTTATTATTGATTTCTATGACAACACCGATTTTTGCCGCTGAACCAGAAAACCTTGTGAAAGATCCATCATTCGAAGAGCAAACAGATGGTGTAGCTGAACCTTGGAGAATTCAAGATGATGTTGAACTAAGTGGTATTGATGCCGGAGATAGAGCGCTTACTGGTGAAAAAAATGTTTGGTTTAGAACAACAAATGGTTGGAACTCTGTTAGACAGTTTGTAGATGTGGAGAAAAATACGGATTATATACTTACTGCATACGTGAAAGCTGGAACGGATATTAAGGATATTTATTTTGGTGTTTGGCCAGATGGAGCAGCACAAGGAAAAGAGCAGGTTTTTAAAACAGAGAAGTTTGAAAACGCAGCTGAATACACGAAATTAACCTTTGAATTTAATTCAGAGGAAGCAGAAAGAGTCGATGTATTCCTTGGATCTGTACAAAGCGAAGGCGATAATTGGGTAAATGTGGATGACTTTTCACTTGTAGCTGCTGCTTCTGATGAAGAACCTGCAGCTGGTGATGATGAAGGAGAAAAACTACCTAACACAGCAACACCACTTTACAACAGCCTTCTTATTGGTTTCTCTCTCATTCTTTTGGGTGGGATTGCATTATTTTACTTTAAAAGAAAAACTGCCAGCCAAGAGTAAAAAAACCTCACTAGCTAGCTAATTATTGATACTGGATGAAGAAATACAGATGAAAGTTAATGTCGAACTATCATTTTATTCATTCCTAGGATAGTTCGATTTTTTTTTATATTCTGTCTACGAAGTGACGTTTTTACAGGATGGACTTCCGCATTCGAATTTATAGTTTTATCAGCGGAGGAAATACACGAAGACTCCTGCGGGATGTGCGGTTGCCGAGGAGGCTTCCGAACCTTGTCTAGCTGTAGGCGCTATTGGCTCGAGGCCAAATAACCTGAGACATGAAAGGCAAAGACCGCCTTTCTTTGTCTCAGAACATTTGCTTGTCGCGGGCCCGCACGAGGCGGGTCAGGAAGGCGTTGCGAAGTACATGGACGTACTAGTGCAGGCGAAGCGACAGGACGTCGCTGTTTGAGCCTGCCAACAGGATGTTGCGAAATTAGCCTTCCTTCAAGTAGCAAGCGCCTTTCACTTTTCTTAGCCCGCGGAAAGCGTAGTGTATTTCCGAAGCGTTATAATTTCAATAACATTTTTCGAAATTAGATACGGTTTAAATGGTTTTGCTTCGTCCTCTTTTCTACATAAGGAACAATATTAATTTTCCAAATATCGATACAAGGTAGACTTACTAATCCCTGTTTCATCCTTAATTTCTTGCAAACTATACTTTTTACTTTCATACATAAGAATCGCCTTTTGGACATTCTCATCAGGTTTCCTTGGTCGTCCTGCCGCAACACCTTTCTTCTTAGCTCTTGTTAATCCTTTTCTTGTTCTCTCACTAATTACATCACTTTGAAATTCTACTAAGTGTTGTACAATTGCACTAAATGAGTATCCAGCAGAATTACTTGTATCAATTCCCTCTTGAATAGTACGGAGATAAGCACCTTTTCTCTCAATCGCCTCTAATATCTCCACTAAATGCCGAGTTGAATCTGCAATTGTGTACAGCTTTGTAACAATAACAATATCACCTGTATTTAATTCTTCTATCATAGATTTAAGACTAATTCTCTTTTTTGCAGACGAATGTTTTTCTATAACATATTTATGGCAACTTTTATCTTCTAAAATACTTTTTTGTATTTCACATGTAGTATCATCGAAATAAGGTCTCATATACCCTATAATCATTTTTGACTCACCTAGCTCTCTAGACCCTTTTCTATATAATATCATATTTTCTCATAAAAATATTCCCAAAATGGTTCCATTTTGGAACAGATGATGATAAACTATGTCTATTGCAATCGGCCTGACCTTTATGAGAGTTAAAGGTCACATTAATTAATAGAAAAGGAGACAACAAGTGTGTTAGAAACAATGAAAAAAGAATGGTTTTCCAATATTAGAGGCGATATTCTTTCTGGAATTGTAGTGGCATTAGCTTTAATACCAGAAGCAATTGCCTTCTCCATTATTGCAGGAGTCGATCCAATGGTCGGCTTATATGCTTCGTTTTGTATCGCAGTTATCATTGCATTTGTAGGTGGACGTCCAGGAATGATTTCTGCAGCTACAGGAGCAATGGCGCTATTAATGCTACCGTTAGTAAGAGACCATGGCCTCGATTATTTATTAGCTGCAACAATTTTAACAGGTGTTATACAAGTGCTATTCGGTATATTTAAAGTAGCTAAACTAATGAGATTTATCCCAAGAGCAGTCATGATTGGCTTCGTAAACTCATTAGCAATCCTTATTTTTATGGCACAAGTTCCACACTTTCTTGGCATTTCAACAGCAACGTATATTTTCGTAGCAATAACACTGATCATTGTCTACGTGCTACCAAGATTTATTAAAATAATACCCGCTCCACTAATTGCAATTATCGTATTATCAGTAGTAGCAATTTATAGTAATGTGGATTTAAGGACTATTGGAGATTTAGGGGCTATTTCAAGAAGTCTTCCGGAATTTTTCATCCCTAATGTTCCATTTACATTTGAAACATTAGCAATCATTTTTCCATATTCCATTGCGTTAGCTATTGTTGGGTTAACAGAATCTCTACTTACAGCCACAATAGTTGATGATTATACAGGTACAGATAGTAATAAGAACAAGGAAGCAAGAGGGCAAGGTATTGCCAACTTCGTTACAGGATTCTTTGGTGGAATGGCTGGTTGTGCAATGATTGGCCAATCTGGTATTAATGTCAGGTCTGGAGGACGAGGACGCCTATCCACTTTCGTAGCTGGAGCATTCTTAATGATTTTGATTATTGTCTTTGGCGATCTTGTTGTTCAAATTCCAATGCCTGTCCTTGTTGGAATTATGATTATGGTTTCTGTCGGAACATTTGACTGGTCTTCCTTTAAGTATTTAGTGAAAGCACCGAAAGCTGATGCAGTAGTGATGGTCGTAACAATGGCAATCGTACTCGCGACAAATGACTTATCAAAAGGTGTCATTGCTGGAGTCTTATTAAGCGCGATATTCTTCGTAGCTAAGATTTCTAAAATCCATGTAACAGAACGCGAAAACAAAGGGAACACTGTATTCGAGGTACAAGGTCCATTGTTCTTTGCTTCAGTAGATAGCTTTATCAAATCCTTTGATTACTCAGTAGAAAAAACGAATATTACAATTGATTTTTCAGACTCACATATTTGGGATGACTCCGCAGTAGGAGCAATTGATAAAGTAATTTTAAAATACCGCAAGAATAATAATAAAGTAACAATAACTGGGTTAAATTCATCTAGTAAAAAAATTATCGACAAATTAGCAGTGCATAATAATCCTAACGCGAATGTAGCAGCACACTAATCCCTTCCCTGGAGTTGATAATATGTATAAAAGCATTTTGTTAGCGGTCGATGGTTCAAATCACTCAATTCGAGCGACACAGGAAGCAGTTAATATTGCCACTTTAGTTAATGGAAGTAAAGTAGATGTAATCATGGTTGCGGATTATTCCAAAACGAAAAGCGAAGTACTTCATTCTTCTGGTAAAGAAGATTTGGAACTAACACGAAGGAAGCGTCTTTTCCCTATCGAGGAATTGTTCAAAACAAATAATATTAACTACGAGATTCATATTTTACATGGGGAACCAGGGCCTACTATTGTGGAATATGCAAATAAACGATCCTTTGACTTAGTGATTATTGGTAGCCGCGGGTTAAATAGCTTTCAAGAAATGGTTCTTGGAAGTGTGAGTCATAAAGTCGTAAAGAGAGTAAATTGCCCCGTGTTAGTAGTGAAATAACTGGAGGGTTATCCTGATTTTAGGATAACCTTTTTTTTACAAACTTTTTTATTTTTTAGGCAAACGGTGTGCTATAATAATTTATTAATCTTTTAGAATATTTGGGGGAATTGACATGGTGAAACATCACCTTACCTATAAACACAATGCACTAATTACAGCAGAGCAATTATCAAATTTATATAAAGCATCTACTATTAAAAGACCTTATGACGATTTAGATCGGATTCAAAAAATGATCGAACATGCAGATATTATTATTACTGCTTGGGATGAGGAGAAACTCGTTGGAATCGCCCGAGCTATTACCGATTATAGTTACTGCTGTTATTTATCTGATTTAGCTGTAGATATCGAATATCAAAAGCAAGGGATTGGAAAAGAATTAGTCCATTTACTTCAGGAGAAAATAGGCGAGGAAGTTGCATTAATTCTACTATCTGCACCTACTGCAATGGAATACTACCCTCAACTTGGCTTCGATACAATTCAGAATGGGTTTATTATTCCTAGAAAACAATAACGAAGAAGCATGCATTACAACCGTAATTACCCTTTAAAAAATCAAAAAAGTAAAAGCGAGAGTAGATTTAATCTATATACGCTTTTACTTTCTTATAATTATTGATTGTTTTTTAACTTAACGCCTTTATCCAAGTAACCGCCATCAACATATTTCCAGCTGTATTCATATGTACACCATCAGTAGTGAGCTTTTTCCCAGAATCTGCTTTCAAATACTGAATGAATGCCTCATGTGTTGGAACAAGCACTGCATCATATTTATCTCTTAATCGATGTACAGCCTCAACATATGCGACCAGTAATTGATTCCCTTTAGACTTTACATCTTCATCAATGACTGTAGGCTCCATCAATATAATTTTTGCATTTGTTTTTTCCTTCACTTGAGTCAATAAATCATCATAAACTTTCTCAAATTCCTCTGGATATACTTGGACAATTCCAGGGCTATCTAGTTGTCTCCAAACATCATTGATGCCTATGGAAATAGATACCCAATCTGGTTGTTGATCAATAACATCCTCCTGCCAACGAGCAGCAAGATCCGTTACGCGGTTACCACCGATTCCTTTATTAATAAACTCAATATTTTTCTCCGGTTGTGTTGTCCAATAATAGTCTCGAATTAAACGAACATAACCGTCACCCATTTGTTCTGGATCTTCTCTTCTTCCACAGTCTGTAATACTGTCACCTATCATTAGCACTTTATCGTTTTGTTGAAATCCCATGTTTTTTCCCCCTATATATTTGCTCATACATATACATAAATTCTTCAGCAATCTTATTATTCCTTCCAATAAATATTATTTTATAGTGAATTATCTATATCATTAAACTTCAAAAAGCACTCCCACTAATTTGGGAGTGCTACTTGAAATACACCAATTTTGAATGCATAATACATAATCTCGAAAAATGATATCCATTATAGTAGTTGGAATATATGTAAATATTTTATTTTAATCTATCAGGGTTCTTTATTTTTATTGATACTACTTCACCGCAATCCGAGCAAACGGTATATACTTTCTCCGAACCAATCGCCATTTTCTTCTCTAAAGGTCGTAGATTAATATGATCGGTAGCTTGTATAAATGAATTTCCTCCACAATTTTTACAATTCATTTGTTTTCACCCCCACACTATTATGTTAATACAAATATAGTTGGAAAGAAAAGCCAAACAAATACTTGATATTATTCAAGTATTTATTTGGGTTTTACAAAATATGGTGAAAAACACTTCCTATATTCTCATCAATGTCAATCTCACAGGAGGCTATCGATTAAATGAGCATGTAGTTAAATTTATAAAGGTTTGGTCAAATTTCAATTCATTTCCTAATTGATCATCGAATACTTCTAGCTAGGAATGGCTGAGTAACTACAGACTTATCATCAACAAGCTCCGGAGCGTATATTCTCCCACCAGCCATTATATAATGAATGGAATTTATTAATTCCTCACTTGGACTATCCTTTAATAAGAAGCCTTCTACTTCTGCTTTTTGAACTCGTTCGAAATAACCTGGGCGAGCAAAAGTTGTTAAAATGATTGTTTTACAATTATATGTTTTTAACTCCTCTGCAACGTCTAATCCGGTCTTAAGTGGCATTTCCAAATCCATAATGCAAAGATCTGGTTGATGCTGTTGCACGAGGGACATTGCCTCTATTCCATTACCTGCCTTACCAACAACCTCTATATTCTCCTCTAAATTAAGGAGGGATACTAAAGTTGTAAGAAGCATCTGCTGATCCTCGGCAACTACAATGTTAATCATTTATTTTTTCTCCCTTATATCCGAGCATTACTTTTCTTGAAAGCTATACTTATTACTCGGCTTCGGCTTTGGATTTGTATTTGGTTTTACCTTTTGCTGTTGTAGTAAATGCTTTATCTCCTTAAAGTTAACAAACTGTTTATTTTCTTGATCAAACAATCGGAAACGAAGAGATTGTAAGCTAGTTCCTAACGTAATCGTTGTTGCCTTTTGCAATGGTGGTGTCGATTCATGAGCTTTTTCCAAATTGTAATTAGGAACTCTTGGAACTAGATGGTGAACATGGTGATACCCAATATTTCCTGTTACCCATTGTAAAATTTTCGGCAATTTATAGTAAGAACTTCCATCAACTGCTGCTTTTACGTAATCCCACTCCGATTCATTCTCAAAATAAGAATCCTCGAATTGATGTTGTACGTAAAATAACCAGATTCCTAATGAACCAGCGATAAAAAGTATCGGTGCTTGAATTAAAAGAAATGCCTGCCAGCCAATCAACCAGCATAATAAAGCATATAAAGCTACTATCGAAGCATTTGTAAGATACGTATTGAAGCGTTCCTTACGCTTTGCTCCTCTTCTATTTATACGATTTTCTACAAAGAACAAATAAATTGGACCTAAACCGAACATTACAAGTGGATTGCGGTAAAACCTGTATGCTAATCTTCCCCAGAATGATGCTTCCACATATTCTTCTACGGTCATTATCCAAATATCACCTTCACCCCTTTTGTCTAAATTACTACTTGTGGCGTGGTGAATAGAATGACTTCTTTTCCATTTTTCATACGGAAACATCGTAATAATCCCGCTAATTGTTCCAACAATTTTATTTGCTTTTTTCCCTTTGAAAAAGGACTGGTGACAACAATCATGAAAAATGATAAATATACGAATAACGAAACCTGAAGCAATAATAGCGAATACTAACGATAACCAATACGAGATGGATAAGCTTTGATATGCGGCGAACCAGAGTAGGATAAATGGAAGAAATGTATTAATCATTTGGCGAATACTAGCCTTTATTTCTGGACCTTCATACGGAGCGACTTTCTTTCTTAACTCTGCTATTTTTTGTTTACTCATGTCTTCCTCCTTAATTGCGATAAACTAATCGTAAAACATTACCGCATGGAAGAATAGACATAAACGTATAGTATAATACATGACAAATATAATGGTTTTAGCATTTTTTTAATAAAACTTGCTTTACTGCTCATGCAGGAACAAATGGAAAAACCCAAAGCCAATCAGACTTTAGGGGACTTTTGTTAAAAATTAACTTTTGCTGATTTTAAGCTTTTTTTTCAAAAAAATTATTGCAAGTAATCTATATGACCATCTTTTTTAGCGACAACTATTATCTCAGCCATATTTACAAATAGGCCATTTTCTACAACACCTGGTAACATATTTATCTTATTCGTTAGTTCTATTGGTTCTGATATACTCGAAAAAGAACAGTCTAATATATAGTTACCATTATCTGTTTTATAGGGAATATCTTTTTTAGTTCTTAGTTTTGGTGTACAACCTAATACTTGTAATTGTTTACTAGTTATCTCGACACCAAAAGGGGTTACCTCAACAGGAAGTGGAAACCTGCCTAATCTAGAGACACATTTTGATTCATCAACGACAATAACAAGGCGCTTAGAAATAGATGCAATTAATTTTTCTCTTAATAATGCACCACCGCCGCCTTTTATTAACTGCAGATCAGGATTTACTTCATCTGCACCATCAATCGTAATATCTAATTGGCCTATTTCCGATAAAGAGATTAATGGTATTCCTTCTTCTATAGCGAGTTCCTCCGTGTTTTTTGATGTAGGAATACCACGGATATCTAACCCATCTCTAACAAGTTCACCAAGCTTCTTAATTGTCCAATACACGGTAGAACCTGTTCCTAGTCCTATGATCATACCGTCTTTAACATATTGAACCGCTTTTTCTCCTGCTAGTTTTTTACTATTCATTTGACCCCTACCTTTTTCATTTCTTCAACTTTAATACGATAATCAGATCCGAAAAGGTTTTTTTCTTGTTTTTCACTACTAAACATCGGAGTTATTTCAAACTGTTGTTGATCATATTGGGGGCTAAAGACATCTTGGCAAAAATCTAAAAACATAACATCATCTTTTTGTTTATCAACAAGTTGCTGTTTTTTATTGTAAAGTTCGGATAGTAATGGAAAATGTACTTCTAGATGATAATTATCGTATTCTTCCTTCGTAAGTAAATTAACCGCTTTAAACTCAGCACGATTCTTGTAGAGCAACATTTTGTATGCTACCCCGTCCGTGTTTATACCATTAGCCGTATGAAAAAGAGACGGAACATCGACCATGGTACCATATGGTTTATCGATGATTTCAGCACTACCAAACCCATTGTGGACATGTCCAGAAACAAAAAACACATTTGGATATTTTAGTAGAATTCGCTTTACCTTTCCATCTTGTACACCAAATCCTTCTAAATCGTTAGATCTCCAATGCGTATCTCTCAGCGGCTGGTGATTAATGATAAAACTAACTTTTCCTTCTGGTACAGACTGCAATTCCTTTTCAAGCCACTCCAATTGATTGTCAGTTATGTAGCAACTATCTTTCAAGCTTTTTTCCGTATTTAATACGATAAACTTATAGCCCTTAATAGTATTAGAAAAATACACATTGGTTGTTGCGCCACTATACATATAGTTTCGTGTTAAATATGACTTTCTAGCATTCTCATACCAAGAAGGAGTATCCTTTGCATTGTTCGACCAATCTGCTCGACTTGGACCACGAACATCATGATTTCCTAATGATAAGAGAATATTTTCTCTTGGCAAAGAACAATTTTCCTCCAAGACTTTGTAGAAAGAGCTAAATTGAGACTCTACTCCAGCTTCCGTTAAGTCTCCTGAGCAAATAAAAACAGCATCCTCATACTCCGATATATGATGTAGTATTTGTGCTAGTTTTGTTTCATCTTCCTTGTTTTTCAAATGAATATCTGACGTTAAGAAAATAGTTAACTCGGGTTTTTCCAAGATTGCCAATCGTCTCTCCCCCTCCATTATCTTCTTACATATTAATTCGAAAGATGGGATATTTGGTTATAATCTTTTATCAACCACATTCCTTCATGGAAATGAATATTACTTATACAGGCATTTCCAAGTCTAGTCTTACCTGTTCCAATTTTCCCGTCGGAAAGAATCGCTAGTAACGTACTAATCACTGCTCCATGTGCAACAAGAATTACTTTGCCATGTTCATACTTTTCTTGAATTTTTTCTATCCCTTTTTGTATGCGACTAGAAAATGATTCATCATCTTCCTGGTTAGGATAATTTCGATCGGGATATGCGGACCGTCTCTCCTGTAATGTCATCCCCTCAACATCACCAAAAGATTTTTCGATAAAATCATCCATTTCAATAACATCAATATTTAGTGCCTCATTAATTATCTCTGCAGTTTGTTTTGCCCGATTCAGCGGACTTGTAATAATGACATCCCATTCGGAGTTTTTCAAGAAGTCCCTACATTCTCTCGCTTGTTGGATTCCTTTCTCGTTAAGTGGGATATCAGTCCTTCCTTGAATTCTTCTTTGGGCATTCCAATCAGTCTCACCGTGTCTTATTAAACAAATCGTAGTAATGTTTATCACCTCATGTGCTTTATACGGTTGCTTGTTGAGGGGCTGCCTTTCTTTATTATACTTTACAATTGAAATTTGCTCTTAATCATTTGCGCTACCTCAGCTGGGCTCAAGTTTGAATTATCGATTCTCATATAGTTCTTTCGATCAATTTCGCCTTCAAGGGAGTTCATCCTGAATCTTTCCATAAACTCTTTTACATTCTCTTCTGATTTTTGGATATTTCGTTTTGACGGCTTATGTTCAAGTCTATTCGGTGTCACATTCCGTTTTAGCCTTACTTCGAGGTTAGCCTCTAATTCAACGAAATATACTTCTCCCCCTTCAGACTCAAATATGTTACATACTTTCTCAACCTCTCGCCAATCCTCTTCTTGATTAAAAGCCCAAACAAAAGTGAATACCATCCCGTATAAATCACTTTTCGCTACAGCTTTAAAAATTTCTTCTCTAAATAAGGTGGATAAGCGCCACATCTCAGAACTGAAGCCAAAAAATGGTTGAAGCAATTCTATCGTCATATGATTATGAAGGAGTTTTAAATCAGTAACCTTGGACAACTCTTGTCCTACTGTCATCTTCCCAACAGCTTGTGGACCAAATATTAGAACGAATTTCATATGTATACCCCCTTCATTTTTTAAAATTGGTAAAAGACTTTTAGTAAACAATTAATCTTCTACGTTATATATTTTTAAACCCTCTTTCACTCCCCAAATATGATGGTCGTGAACTAATCTTTTTTCTATTTCCTCCATCGTTATCCATTCAAAAAAGTGATCCTCTTCTATCGGTTCTAATATTTTCTCACCTAATTGAGCTGTGAAAAAATAAGAATTACTTAATATAGGCTCATTTTTTGTCGAAATAAAATGCATCATTGCATTCCCTATATATGTACGAATTGAGATTTCATAACCTATTTCCTCAAGAACTTCTCTTCTAAGGCACTCTTCAAACTTTTCGTCTTTTTCTATTCCGCCTCCAGGCAAAAAATAATGCCCATTGGTTGTTTTAACGGCTGCTACCCTATCCTTTTTAAAGTTAAATATTACTGCATATACCCCCAATCTTTTCTGATAGGTTATGCCCTCTATCTTTTCACCGAAAATATTTAGTTGCATACAATCACTCTTTCATGAAATAAGGGGAAGCTTCTTTATATATTACTTTTTGTTAAATGGTTTATTTGATTATAGTCTTTTATAACCCAAATTCCATTTTGAAAATGAATATGACTAATACAGGCATTCCCAAGTCTTGTTTTACCTGAACCAATCTCTCCATTCGAAAAAGTTGCTAGTAAAGTATTAATAACAGCACCATGTGCAACAATTATCACCTTAGTACCATCATACTTCTGTTTAATTCTTTCAACCCCAGCAATTACCCTATTATTTAGTGTTTCTCTCTCTTCTTGATTAGGATAACTACCATCAGGATAGAATTTCCTCCTCACCTCTAACAACATTCCCTCTGCATCTCCATAGGACCTTTCTATGAAATCATCCATTATTATGATAGGTAGATTCAATGCTTCATTGATAATCTCTGCTGTTTGCTGAGCCCTTTTCAAAGGACTTGTGATAATGACATCCCATTCTGAGTTTTTCAGAAAATCTCTACATTTCTTTGCTTGATTTAGTCCATTTTGATTAAGTGGGACATCCGTCCTCCCTTGAATTCTGCCTTCTGCATTCCAATCCGTCTCTCCATGCCTAATCAAACAAATGGTCGTGATCGTCATCTCCTCCTATCATTTCCTTTAACATTGGCATAATCTGATTTACCCATTTACAATAGTTATCAGCTAACATCGTTCTCCAACCAAGTTCTTTTGCTGGTATTAAATTTTTTTCTTGATCTTCAACATACAAAACAGACTCACTATTGGTTATACATGAGTTAACTACCTCGTATATTTTTGGTTCAGGTTTACAATAACCAACTTGATCAGAAACAGTTATACTCGTTATAAAATCCATATACGGTTTAAATATGGGATATACCCACTCAGACCGATGATTACTTAATAAATGGATATTTGCATATTGGCTCCAAATAGGGATAATCTCAATAGCTGGCAAAGGCTTTATTGTATTTAATAAGAGGGATTGAGCATTTTTAATGTTAACAATCGGAAATTGTTCTTTAAGCAATAACCAAAAATCATCTTCTGATATATTCCCAGTCCACAAATCTTTACGAATTTCATTTTTAAAAATTAATAACTCTTTTAGTAGTTCATTTGATTCTTCTGATAAATTCCTCCAAAAGGATTGTGAAAAATTCGTTATTAAGACTCCGGCTATATTTAGAATTAGTTCAGGTTTTTTCGATATCATTTCATTATCTCACTTCATTTTTTAACTTTTGTTTTGTGTCTTTTTATCCAACCGCAAATCAAGCAGTATTTTCTAATATTACCAATTTGTTATTCACTACTTTTTACAAGTAATGAGTCACCTAAGAATTCCTTTATCTGTCTAATATGATGCTCATCATGCGGTATAAAGCCGATTAAATAATGATATGCGGAAAATTTGTTTCCATCACCATCCATATGTTCTCCTAGAAATTCAGCATCTGACATCTCATTAATATGACGTATTAATTGATTACGATAATAGATTGTCTTATCTAAAATTTCCTCTTTACTAGTTTCTTTTGCATACTCGACAGCTTCTTTATTAAACTCGTCAAAATCAAGGTGCTTTGCTGAGATGACTTTCCGATTTGTTATTCTTTCTATCGCATTTTCAAGAAAATATTTATCCCAAAGCATGATGTGTGCGATAATATCTCTAGTTGTCCACTTTCCTTCTGCAATTGGACTAACCCATGTTTCATCGTCTAAATCCCTTATCGATTTTACAAATGAAATTAATGCTGAAAATTCATTTAATAATTCTTCTTTACTTTGCATATGTCTCCTCCTTATTAAATAGTTTTGGTTTTTTGAATTACTCTCCACTCATGCTCCAACATACTCATTTCTATGAGATTCCAATATTTATTACCTATTTTTCTATAATCTCTAAGTATACCTTCTCTTTGAAATCCAACTTTTTCATAGCAAGCAATTGCAGATGAATTGAAATCAAAAACACCAAGACTCACCCTATGTAAATAAAGTTCATCAAAAGCAATCTTTAGAGTCGCTTTTATCATTTGTTGTCCAATGCCTTTACCTCTTGCATCTGCATTTCCAACTAACACTTTCCCAATTCTTGCATTCATATTTTTTCTATCAATTTTTCCTAATGAAATATGACCAATAACATTTCCAAGTTCTTTCTCCACTACTTTATATATCAGGGTTTCCGCATTATGATGATTTGCATTACTAACATATGTATCTAACTGTTGCTCATCTAATGGAAAATTAAAGCCCGGTCCACCCCATTGCAGCAAAAATTCAGGTGAATCTATCCATTGGATTAGTTGAGCATAATCTGATTGTTTGAAGTATTTTAAGGCTATGATCTATGTATTTTCCTCCTAAAGGTCAGGTCTCTACTTCCAACAACTCAACTTTATGTCCATCTGGATCTTGCACAACAGCTCGTTTTCCCCAAGGGCTAACTTTTGGCTCTGAAATAATGGCATACCCTTTTACACGAAGAGTATCTACGATTTGATTTAAATCGATAACATTAAACCCAATACGTGTCCCCATATCTACTCTTCCAGTCGAACTTGGATATATCTCAAATACAATATTTTCAATCTCACAAGCAAAATGAACAGGACCATTACCATGCTGTTCTTTATGAAAGACAAGTCCAAAATTCTGATAAAAGGAAACTGAATTCTCCAGATTACTTGATTGAATAACAACTAGGTTTAGCTTAATTGACATCACTATACTCCTTCTAAATCGGCTTGTTCTTTTTTATCACCAACATCGTATTCGCATTCTCCTGAAATTCATATCGAACGACCTTCTCTTCGACTGAACATCCACGCTCATGAAGAAAAGTATATAACCGATCTAAGTGCTCATAGCGGTTACCTTCTAAATCAACAATTGGGAATATACGAATCTCTTCTTTTGTAACACGAAGCATTTCTTTTATAGTAGATAGATGGAAATCGTAATCCAATCTATCAGCATACATAAACAAAAAATGCGCAGACAGCAAGATATCAAACTCATTATCTTTGAATGGCATGCTTGGCAATGTAACAGGAATATACCTTTCCGGATGGGTAACCATATCAGCTACACAATTATGCAACGCACTCTTTCGATGTTTTCTTAGCCCTTCTATTGTCTTGAAAAAACTCCATTTATACTTCTCTTTCACCTTTTCCATCTGAAACATCGCATGGTTAATATCTTCTATTCCTTTATGTTCCAGCTCTCTCACTGAATGATAATAGGCAATATCACATGCAGTTATATCCAAGCCCTTTTGGTTACCAATTGCAGTAATGGAACAAGCACCAGCTGGACAATCGAGAATATTCTTGCCTTTTAACACTTCATCAGAAAGCGAAAACATGTGTACATACTCATCAAAGGTTCTCCCTAGAAAAACAATTCGCTCTAGTGCTAATTTATTACCTTGCACTACATCACCTCATCTCTATTCAGAACGATCAAGATACATTTATCGTATTATTCTCTACTGAGGTGATATTTCCCTTCAAAAATTCATTTAAATTCCAGAAACTAAAACATAGGTCCTTATTAAAGTAGGTTTTTTAATCCTAAGAAGTAAAAAAATCCTGCACTGTAGTGGACAGGATTTTATCAATAAATGCATTTTATTATTAATTTTGATTTTATTTGAGATAACCTGATAACTCTAGCTCTAATTCCTTGATTCCCTCACTTACAATTTTCGCTATTTCATTAGCGCCTTTTTCAGTGAAATGAGTGCAATCGGTACCATTTACAGAAATCATAAAAAGCTCAAATGCTTGGTCATAGCCTATTGCGGAAAAGTATTCAATACTCTTTTTATTTAAATCTACTAATAATACATTTTGATCTTCCGCTACTTCCTTCATAGCGTTGCAGTAATCACCAAAATCAGCAAGAAACTCACCATTTACATAGTGGAGCCTACCGACAGGAGTAAATAGAATAGGGATTGCACCTTTTTCTCTCGCACCCTCAACATATTGTTTTAAGTATTTTTTATAATCATCATAGGCCTCTGTATAGCGCTCTGGTCGAGATTTTGTTGAATCGTTATGTCCCATTTGAATGAAAAGATAATCACCTTGCTTTATCTCCGCTAGGATTGCAGCTAATCTACCTTCTGTGATAAATGTTTTGGAACTTCTTCCGCCCATTGCATGGTTATGAAAGGTAATATCACTTGAAAAATATTTTGCAATAAATTGACCCCACCCAGCTTGTGGAGCAAAACTGCTATCATATGTCTGCATAGTGGAATCCCCTGCTAAAAAAACATCTATCATTCCTTCCCCTCCCCCTGTTAATATTCTCCACCAGGATATAGCGTTGAACTGTACAAACGTTTTGGTTGACCCTTAACTTTCCCATTGCTTTGTAGGTTTCTAGTCTCATTAGAAAAGATTGTAGCTCGTTGATCGTTATAAATTATTACTTGTTCTTTTCCTTCACCGAACAGGTCCGCATGAACTACATAGCCGTCAACAGGAAATGTAACAATGGGATTTAAATATCCATCATATAAGGTTGGGTTCACACCCCCACCTCGACGATATGCCAAAATATAATCTAATGAATGATCATCCCAGTTGCTGATTGTTTCAATAATGGTCAACCAACCATTCGTTTTGCGCTCTTCTTTTGCGATTTCTTTTCCATTTGCATCTAGTAGAAACATTCCGTCTTTACCGCTGTTTGTCTGTACATCCCCGCGAATTATACGATCTAGACCTGCAATTTGTAAGCCAGGTAAGTCCTCCCGAAATTTCCCCAAAGCAATGTGCTGAGATTCAATCGAACCATCATAACGCCAGAGCTCATTTCCTTTTGTATCGTACATGACGGTTACACTACCACCAACAACGATATTGACAGGATCATCAGCAGATAATGTAGGATCTACATGACCTAACCAAATACAATCAGCATGATCATCTAAATTTTGACATGACCATAAAATTTTTCCATTATGATCGAGGTAATCGTAACCAGCCATCACTTCATCGTGGCCATCTTGATCGAAATCGTACACCCAAGGAAAGTGTCCAATATTCCCTTTATGCTCCCATAGCAGATTAAAGTCTTTATCTAATGCCCACATTTGCTTGTAACGGTCTTTTAAGATAATATCTTGAGGAAATGGATTTCCAGATAAGTTTGCAATTATTATACAATCATGTGCTTCCGGGTTTGGTAAATCAAAGGAACGCTTCAATTCTCCAGTTTGTCCATTTAAAATAAGAAACTTCTTGTCCATTACACAAAGAACTTCATTGTACCCATCGCCATCAATATCATATATTTGTGCCGGATAATCGGAACCAGGACCACCCGCATTTTCATCCGGCTCCCCTACTTGCCATAGTACATTTCCTTCGACATCATAAGCAGTTAAACATATTACTTGGTGCGGAACATAGCGATCATCAATATCACCGTCTGCTTGTACCATTACAATTTCCATTCTTCCATCACTGTCGAGATCCCCTACAAGCATCTTGCAGCGTGTACCTGCAGCACTTATATCAATTTCTCCTAACAGATATGGATCCATATTCACCGTCATACTTTCATTCGCCCCCTCAAAAAATAACCATCCAAAATACTAATTCTAGACACAAACCAATAAACCTCTTTTTTTCGGGTGCCTGGCACCCAAACAACTCTGAAACAATTCAGTGTATTATGAATTGTTCAGGTGCCTGGCACCGATTTGTTTTAGTCCTACATGGATAAAGGAGAATATGAATACCCAGCCAATGACGATGATGATGATGAACAGCAAGTTAAATTTATGAAGAAAATATAGGGGCATATCCCAGATTGCGTGTAAGATGACAGGGACTGCGAATAACTTTAGAAAATTTGCGTTAAATAGGTGATCAGATTTAAGTGGATTGTTCCCTTTTACATAGACAAGTGCAGCTCCTGATATAGCTGACCAGATAGTATGAGTACCAATTGCTGTCCATGCACGCAAAAAAATAACATCGAGCATCGTGGAATTCCCATACATTAGCCCAAAGCGCAGTGCATATCCTGCAGATTCAAAGGCAGCAAACCCAGCTCCTATAGCCGCTCCAATAAGTAGCCCATTTAGAATATATTTTGGATTTAAGTTTTTAATAAAATAAAGAATAATAATTAATTTTCCAACTTCCTCCACTACACCAACGATAATTGCTCCAGCAAAATCTAGTTCATGGACAGGTAAAAAGGAAAATAGAAATAAGGTTACAACGAGTGAACTAGCACCACCTATAAATAACATTTTAGAGATTTCATAAAAGCTTATATTTCGCGGAGCGTTTGTTTCCCAAAAGAAAATTAATAAGGAGACAGGGACTGCAAAAGAACCGATAATAATAAACCCAGGAAGTGCATTTATATTTTGAAAGGAGTAAGTAGAAATATACAGGAGGATATACGTGATGGCGAAGAAGAGAAATACTCTAGAAAATAGCCATGGTTTTGGCCATGATGTCGATATTTGGTCTTCTGGAGGTGTCGTATGTTTCGTGCCAGTAATAAAAAGTGCTTCACCGTCATCTTTTGAGTGCTTTTTTAATACATCAGAAAATACATCTTTTAAGTTTAATTCGATATGACCAGTTTCACCTAGCATCGCATTAATTTTTCCCGTTGCATTTAAGAAAGTATCTTTTACTTGAGCTTGGAAGGTTTTTGATGTTTCTGCTGTGGTAGGAGTAGTATCCGACGATACCCGTGCTATCTCATTCGTGGTTTCTGCTGGATAGTTCACCTTTGCTCCACAAGTTGAACAAAATTTGCTCTCATCCTCTAATTTATTCCCGCAATTCGAGCAAAACACATAGTCTCCCTCCTACATATGAAAATGATATTCTCTCCATACTAACTAAGTACAATATATTTACCATCGAATATGTTTATGTCAAAAAAGTAAGTGCCTGGCACCCGAACAATTCGTAACTTTCCCAATTGTTTGGGTGCCAGGCACCGGTTTTTTATATTTTTTTTACGAATTCTGATTTTAGTTTCATTGGTCCGAAGCCGTCGATTTTGCAGTCGATGTCGTGGTCGCCTTCTACTAGACGGATGTTTTTCACTTTGGTTCCCATTTTCAGTACGGATGAACTTCCTTTTACTTTTAAATCTTTAATTACTGTAACAGTGTCGCCATCGTTTAATACATTTCCATTGGCATCTTTAATTACTTTTGTATCCGTACTCTCACTTTCAGATTCTGCAGTCCATTCGTGAGCACATTCTGGACATATAAAAAGTATTCCATCCTCATATGTATATTCTGAACCACATTTGGGACAATTTGGTAAATTTGACAACTAATATACCTCCATTTTATTTTCATCTGTCTTTATATACTGGCATAGGTTGCTCGGATTGACAACCGAATCAGCTTCCATTCATTGTTACTTCTACCCTAAGTCATTATCCCTATGGATTTCTCCCCATATAAAAGCTATGATTCTATGGAAACTTCTGTTTAGGGGTGACAGATTGAAAAGATTATTTACTTTTTTACTATTTACCTTATCTTTTTTCACTTTCTTTACTACACAGGCTGATGCACGTTCCTTTTCGATTGATGATGTCCATATTCGTGCTTATATTTCTCCTGATGGAAACCTACTTATCAATGAAATGTTTACATATACATTTGACGGCAGTTATGAAGAAGTAAGGCGATCGATACATAACGAGCACCACCAAGGTGTGAAAGATTTTGAGGCATATGAATTAATGAATGACGAAGCTGTTCTTGGTTTTATGGAGAAAAATGACCTACGACAGCTTGAAGTAAGTAAAAGCGCTAATGATTATATGGCAAAAATGCATGTGACAGATACAACAAAAAAGATTGTTTTTGTATACATTTTAGAAAATGCTGTGAAGTCTTATAACACATACAGTGATATAACAGTACCCTTTTTCGGAACTGGACAAAACCATAATTCGGATTTGAATAATGTAACAATTGATTTTGTATTTCCAGAGCCACTAGAGCCGAATCAATACCATGCATTTTTCCATGATGAAAAAGGGTGGGTTGTTCAAAAATCTAGTGAAGTGGTACGCTTCTTTACACCTGTTTCTAAAGCGAGGAAATTGACGGAAACTCGCATTTTGTTTCCCTCGACAATCATGGGACAACAGCAAAAAAACTCTGCTCCCAAAACTTTAGAACAGGTATTAAATGAAGAAGAAAAAAAGACAGAACAACTTAGTACAAATACAAAAAAAACTAACAGCTATAGCACCATTTTAACTGTACTATCCTGTATATTTGGGGTTGCAATAATAATATTACTTCTTCTACCTCAACGGATTTTACGGAGAAATATACAACCTCAAGATTTATTACATGATGATCCACTTTATCTATATATGATGAATCGTGGTGGTGTAAAAGACAATTATGCCTTTTTGGCTGGTATTTATTCTCTTGTGGAAAAAGGGAATGTAAAAGTAGAAACAACTAATACACTAACTCGCTTTCAAACAGAAACAGATGCACCGAAAAAGACTCTTACTTTCAGCTATCAACCTACTTCTAGAGCACTAAATGATAATGAAAAACAGTTAATAGAGTGGCTTTTTACAAGAAAAAGGAAGTTAAACATACGCACTTTTTCATTTAATAGTATATATGGGGCAACCAAAGAAGAGAAAGAAGCTAAAAAGGTGCACAGCTATCATCGCAGGCTAAAGAAACGGAGATTACATGAAGATCTTTGGTATCGTGGTGTAATCGACCAATTAATAGAGAACAAGACATTGAATGGGAAGCTATATCCAATCGCAACCCGTGCGTCCATGATACTTGTTTTATTATGTACGATTATTACTTATATCATAGGGGCTGCATCAGGATATGGAATAATAGTCTATTTTGGGATTTCCACATTACTATGGCGAAATGCGTGGTCATCATTATCCCGAAAAAAAGTAATTTCCTTTTTTCTTATTACATCCCTGTTAGGTTGGATAGCACTTGATGAAAAGGCTCTTATTCCATCTTACTTAGCCTTTCATCCCGT
Source organism: Lederbergia graminis (assembly GCF_042655485.1). Classification (NCBI taxonomy): domain Bacteria; kingdom Bacillati; phylum Bacillota; class Bacilli; order Caryophanales; family Bacillaceae; genus Lederbergia; species Lederbergia graminis. The sequence continues at coordinate 98,040 of NZ_JBHSMC010000014.1, read as the reverse complement.
AATCATCGTCTTTTACTTAGCTCTACCACGCTTTTTCCTTTCTAGAGAAGCAGCTGAAGCGAAAGCGAAGATTCGTAGTTTCCGTAGGATAATTAGCCAAGAAGGAATTCCCTCTGGGGTAGATGTCGATGAGTTAGATAAATGGCTGATCCGTGCGTTGTTATTAAATGTTAGAAAGTTTAGCTTACGTACTAAAGAGCTTAATCAGTCTTTTGACGAGCTAGTAAAAATAGCACCTTTATCAGCACTTGTTATTTATGATGAAGATCCAATGCAATATTTATTTAAAACATGGAAGTGGAGCGAAGTTTCGGAGGCAAGATTCTGGAATAGCTCCAGTTCCGGGAGTAACAGTAATAGTGGCGATGGTGGTAGCTCATATAGCAGCAGCGATAGCGGTGGTGGAGACGGTGGCGGCGGCGCAGGAGCCGACTAAAAAAATGGTGCCTGGCACCCGGACAATTGCGAAAGTTACGAATTGTTCCGGTGCCTGGCACTCTATTACCCCCAGATTTCTTTTGCTGTTTCGGCTACGAATTTTAGTTTCGCCCATTGTTCTTCTTCGGTTAGGATGTTTCCATGGTGTGTGGATGCAAAGCCACATTGTGGGCTGATGCATAGTTGTTCTAGTGGAACATATTGTGATGCTTCTTCTACTCGTGCTTTGATCGTTTCTTTGTTTTCTAATTTACCAGTTTTAGAAGTGACTAATCCTAAAACTACTCTTGGACCACCTTTTGGAATATATTTGAGAGGTTCAAATGATCCTGAACGCTCATCATCATACTCTAGGAAGAAACCATCTACTTTCTCATTCGCAAAGATAATTGGAGCAATATCATCATAGCCTCCTGCAAATGAGTAGTCTGAACGGTAATTTCCGCGACATACATGAGTTGTAACTGTTAAGTCTTCAGGTTTTCCTTCTAAAATACTGTTTACAACATGAACAGCTAGCTCTGCTCGATATTTCTTCTCTTCAGGAGAGAATGGTGCCGTTGCAATCACAGCTAGGTACACGTCATCTAGTTGAAGATACCGAACTCCAATGCGGTAAAACTCTTGGATTGTCTCACGATATGCTGCAATAATATCCGGTGCAAACTCGTCAAAATCCTTGTATTGTCCATTTAGAATATCTGGATGGAAGAATTGGTTTGGACTTGGAATGGTAAACTTCGCAACCGCTCTGTCTCCAACAATTTCTAATAAATCTTTCGCCTGTTGGAAGAATGGATGATTAGGATTATAAGCAACCTTCCCTACTAATCTGACATCATAAGGATCTGTTTCTTGACTAGCAAAATTATAACCTTGTTCAGGAATATACCCTTCCGCTCCTAATAAATGCTCCATGAAAGTGGAGTGCCACCAATCACGGCCAAACTCCCCTTCTGTTACAACTTGTAGTCCTGCTTCAATTTGCTTATCTACAATCTTTTTAATCTCTTGAAGTTCTACTTCACGAAGTTGTTCTGCGTTAATTTTTCCTTCTTTAAAATCTTTCTTCGCTTGCTTTAACGTTTCTGTACGTAATAAACTTCCGACTTGATCTGCTCTAAATGGTGCTTTCACTTTTGTAACTGTCATCGTTTATTCCTTCTTTCTATTCGATTAATAACTTAAAAAAAGTGTAACACACACAAAACTATATAAGGTAACACATAAAAAATATGCACTGATATAGCTTTTAGCTATACCAACACTCATAAAGCCGAAACCCCAATGAGATTTCGGCTAATGATGATTGTAGAAATCCAACTTTACGAATCGCCCCGTCATGTTCGCAACCTCTCTCCACTTTTCTCTCCTCATAGAAATCGGAGTTGAGATAGTTTCCTCTCTCACAGTTATTTCACTCTACTCTTTCGAAATTTAGAAGGTGACATGCCTACATATTTCTTAAATTTATGATGGAAATAGTCAACATTCGAATATCCTACACGCTCAGCAACACGATATACCTTCAAACCCTGGGTTAAATACGTTTTCGCATTTTCCATTCTCACTTGATCAAGATATGTGTTAAAGTATTGGCCCGTATAATTTTTAAATAATTTTCCTAAATAAGCACTATTATAATTAAATAATTCCGCTAATGCTTCTAGCTTAAGATTTTCATGATAATTCCGGTGTATGAAATCAATTAGTTTCTTTATTTGTATTGTTTGATCTCCAATATCAAGGTTCTCAATTACTTTCCTTAAAGATGTATAGAGATAGTTAATTAATTGTTTGATATTATGTTGATAGTGAATTTCGCCTATATTTCCCGTAATTGTTGTTATTTCTGATTGCAACTCTGGCTTCGTAGCGGAACATTTACTTAGTATTGCAGTCATTAACTGTACAAAACTTTTCTTCATTTTTTCTTCACAAAATTGTAAGTCAACCATTACTTGAGCAGCTTCTTGAAGGGTGTCTTTAATGGCCATTTGATTTGCGATATCTATGGCATAGTACAGCTTCTCGGCGAATGAATGCAAAGGGAATTCTTTATTAACATATTCAATGTTTTTACGCGTTTGAAAGGTAGGTTGAGAATCGCTCTGAATAAATCCATTTTCATGATAAAAAAACTTCCTATCTAGTAAACTTTTAACTTCATGGTAGGCTTTATTAATGGCTTTTATGTTAGTAAATTCTTTACTTATACTGCAACATACTGAATGATCACCTATCATTACTTCTGTAACTTTCTGATATAAATCCACTAATTTCTCTTCTGTAATTGCATGATCTTTTAATAAAATACTAATCTTTTGTTCATACATAAAAACATAGCCTTTTTCTGGCTCAAAAATCTCTTTTAACCGTTGTTTCATATCGAATAATAGCTTGTTTTCAACTTCCCGCTTGGATATTAGCTCCATCACTATCAAACGGTATTTTACCCAATCTATAAACAATGTCAGGCTTTCCTCTGTTATTGCTTCCTGCTCGTCTTTATTTAAATGTATTAACGTTTGAAGTAAATGATCTTTTTGAAAAGTGAGGGTATCCTTTTCTAATAATTCGATTCCCTTTTCCTGCTGTAATTTCGTCCTTACTATTTCTAAATATTGAATTAGCTCATCCTCATCTACTGGTTTCAAGAGGTAACCTGTAACATTAGCATTGATTGCCCTTTTCGCATATTCGAACTCCGAATACCCACTCAAAATAATAAAATGTATTCTAGTATCGGTATTCCGTATTTCACTCATTAATTGCAACCCATCCATCCCGGGCATCCGTATATCCATCAGCATTAAGTCGATTTGATGTGCTTTATATTTTTTTAATGCATCCACAGCATCAGCTGCTGTATCAACAACCTGGAATCCATAGCTCGTCCATGGAATAATGGTTTTCAAACCGTCTCTAATCATTGGCTCATCATCAACAATTAACACATTATACATTTTCATTCCCCCTAATTGGTATGCTGAATGAAATACACGTACCCTTACCCAGCTCACTCTTTAGATTCAGCCCACTATTTTCACCAAATGTTATTTTTAATCTTTGATGAACATTCATTAAGCCTATCCTATTTTCTTGGCTATTCTCGATATCGTTAAATGTTTTTAGAATGGCTTGCTGCTTCTCTTCACTTATACCGACACCGTTATCCATAACGGATACGTAGAGCTGATGATTGGTAACACACGTTTTTACGGTTACTTTTCCACCTTTTTCTTTAAACTCCAATCCATGAATTACCGCATTTTCTACTAACGGTTGGATAATTAGCGGATGAATATAAATACCTTCTGATAACGGATCGATATCCAATTCATAAGTCAGTCGGTCTTCATAACGAAACTGTTGAATTTTTAAATACAACTCCACCGTTTCTATTTCATTTTTAAGTAAAATTAGTTCTCCGGTAACTTCTATGCTTTTTCGCATTAGCTTACCTAACTGCTTTACAACGCTTGAAATATCTTTTTCCCCTCTAAGATGTGCTTTCATTCGTATTGATTCCAGTGCATTGAATAAAAAGTGAGGGTTTATTTGGCTTGCTAACATTTTCAATTTAATTTCCTGTTGTCGCTTCTGTAAAATATTTTTCTCGACATGCATCGATTCCAATCTAGCTATAAGATCTTGTAAATTTTGCACCATATAATTTAATTGCTTGGATAACTTTCCAATCTCATCTGTTCCTTCTACTTTTATTTGCGCATCTAAATTTCCTTCCGCAACAGTATTAATTTGGTCACTAATCAAAATAATTCTTTTCGAGATAAGACGCGAAAACATATAAATTAGAATGAGAGCGATTACAAAACTGGCGCAAATAACAATGAATCCTAGTTGCACAAATCGATTTGCATCCGCCATGATGACTTGATTAGGGATAACAGATACGAATTTCAACTCATTTTGGCTAGTATTAGGCAACAGTAAATCAACTAATATTTCGGACTGCTCGCCATTTACCTTTCCTGTAACAGTTCCATTCACCTCTACTAATTTTTGATCTGTCTCGATAATATCGTTTAATTTCTTACCGACGAAATCTTTGCGATTAGAGACAACTACATAATTATTATCATCAATTATCATGATGGGTGATTGTTCTTGATTTAAGATTGTATTTAGATTTTCAGTGTTTATATTGATGACTAATACAGAACTTGATTTATAATCAGGATAATTAATGCTACGAACTAAACTTAAATACTTCCGATTATTTTTAGTTTCGTCTGGTATGAAAAACCAACCATTTAACCCATTCGTCTCTAATGCAGACTGATACCAAAACGTATTCCTTATGGCATCTGTTGTCGGCCTAAATTCCCAGTTATCCAACATCGTCGGATTTTCGACATATAGGCGAATATTTGATATTTCATCGAATGTTTGGAGTGAACTTCTAAATTCGCTATATTCCCTGTATGCACGAAGGATCTCAACCCCAGAAGAATACTCGGTATTTACAATATTTTTCAAATGTTGATCTAACGTTAAGTTATTTGCAATATAAATGGCAGATTCTAATGTTTCAGCTGTCCTGTTTTTCACCCTTTCGATATTTGCTGAAGATTGTTCAATCGCATCATTTAATGCCTTTGTTCGCAACTCTTGTGTAAGAAAAAAACCAACTATAAAAAGAGGAATAATTACTGCAATAAAAAAGGAGAATACAAGTTTGGACTGGATTTTCATGTCGTTAAACTTTTTCATAAGGGATTTCAACTTTGGGTCACCGCCATGAGGATATTAACAATGGATTTGTACCCATTCATAAAAAGTATACATTAGATTTAACTCGTCTTTAATATGCTATGGTACCTAATTAATAGAATAAGGTGCACTTCGCGATGGAACATCATGGTCTCTACTTGATAAAAAAATCATCAGAAAGCGGTTACAATCATTTCTAGTAGTATATCATTTTTCGCTGTTTTCCGTTTTATACTAAATGTATCATTGACTTTCACTAAAAAAGTACCCAAATTATTAGTACAGTTTTCCATATATAATTAGAGATAATGTTTAAAAAAGAGCTATTTTCCTAGATACCAGAAATTAAATATAAAAATAGTCATCTACCAACAAATGGCTTTATGCTATAATTTTTACTGAAAACGCTTTTATGGAGGGGTGTAAGTTGTGGATAATCTGTTTGTAAGAATAAATACCATCTTTGAGTGGATAATGAAATTTGCCGGAACCAATCTATTATGGGTTTTATTCAATTTTCCAATTGTATATTTAACAATGTCTCTCTTATTTGTCGAGAATACTTCACAGGCAATGATGATCATGATTACAATTGCTGTGCTAGCACCATTTATTTTCTTTCCTGCTACAATCGCTATGTTTGGTGTAGTGCGGAAATGGGTAATGAAAGACGATGTAAGTCTAATGCGCTTTTATTGGAAGTATTATAAGGAAAACTATAAAGCAAGTATGATTGGCGGACTTATTATTTCTTTACTCTGGGTAATTATAGGTTTTGACTATTACTATTTTCAAACTAGCATTCCGCTTGTAAGCTATATATTTATTTTACTTTTAATATGTCTGTTTGTTTTTACTGTTTATTTTTGCGCGAATACAGTACATACCGAAGCAAAGCTTAAGCAAAGTATGAGAAATGCATTTGTATTAGCAATTGTAAATCCAATTTTTTCGTTCGGAATTGCCATTATTAATATCGCAATCCTCTATATAAGCATACAATATCTTACATTTTTATTACCGTTTTTCTCCGGTTCCCTTATCGCCTTTATCTCATTTTTAGGCTACTATAAAGTATTCAATCAAGTAGTCGCATTACAAGAACCAGAAACAATAAATTAGACAACATAAAGGCCCTTGGAGACAAGGGCCTTTTCCTTTCAATTATTAATCTAATACAATCCTAATTTCTTCTGTACTATAATCAGGGGTTACTTTCATACCAACATCTGTAGATTCTACCGTCCCCCCTGTTACCTCTTTACATTCATGAATCCCTCGCAAAACAAAACTCCAATTCTTACTAGTATCCATAGCTGTTGTGACTGTAATCAAGTTCCCCATGCAAGAAGCAGATACTTCCAAATCCACTTCTGATTTTCGATTCCGTACCGTTGCTTTTGCGGTTTTCCCAGACTCTAATTCAAACAAATGAAGCTCCACACCGTAAGCATAATCATAATCTGGCTGTGTATCTACTCCTCCTAAAGCTATAATGGAATTAGGTCGAACATATATTGGAAGACTATAATAATCATACTCTTCTAGCATCCATGTACCACCATCTACTTGTTTATTGGATAATAAATGAGTCCATTTCCCTTTTGGTAAGTAAAAAGAACCCTTTCCTTCATCGTTTAAAATAGGAGCGACAAGTAGAGAATCACCAAACATGTATTGACGGTCAAGTGTTTCAACTGCCGGGTCGTCTGGAAATTCCAATAACATTGCCCTCATCATTGGGAGTCCTACTTCAGCAGATTCATTGGCTGCATTAAAAATATACGGCATAAGCTGACATTTTAAATTAGTAAAATACTTTGTAACATCTGAGGCTTCCTCATCATATGCCCATGGGACACGATATGACTTACTACCATGAAGTCGACTATGACTAGAAAGTAGACCAAAAGCAACCCATCGTTTAAAAATATCTGCCGGTGATGTACTCTCAAAACCACCTATATCGTGACTCCAGAAGCCAAATCCACTAATACCTAATGATAGTCCACCACGAATACTTTCTGCCATCGATTCATATGTTGCATCACAGTCACCACCCCAATGAACCGGAAATTGTTGTCCTCCTGCAGTTGCTGAACGGGCAAAAAGCGTTGCTTCCCCTTCTCCTAGTCTATCTTTTAATACGTCGAATACGAGCTTGTTATAAAGGAATGTATAGTAGTTATGCATTTTATCAGGATCGGAGCCATCAAAGTAAACAACATCTGTCGGAATCCGCTCCCCAAAATCTGTCTTGAAGGAGTCCACTCCCATGTCTACTAATCGATGTAAGTGACCAGCAAACCATTCACATGCTGCTGGATTTGTGAAATCTACAATTCCCATGCCCGGTTGCCATTTATCCCATTGCCATACATCGCCACTTTCCTTCTTCAATAGATAACCATTTTCAACTGCTTCATCAAAAAGGCGGGACTCTTGCGCAATATACGGATTAATCCAAACACATATTTTCAAACCTTTATCCTTCATTCGCGCCAGCATACCTTCCGGATCTGGGAACATTTCCTTATCCCACTCAAAGTCCGTCCAATGCAGTGCCTCCATCCAGAAACAATCATAATGGAAAACCGACAATGGGATTTCTCTTTCTCGCATTCCATCTACAAAGCTGTTTACTGTTTGTTCATCATAATTCGTCGTAAAGGAAGTCGATAACCATAAACCAAATGACCACGCAGGTGGAAGTGCAGGTTTCCCTGTTAAGTTCGTATAATCTCGAATTACCTCTTTCGGTGTATCCCCACCAATTAAAATGTATTCAAGTGATTCACCTTTCACACTGAATTGAACTTTCGATACTTTCTCTGAACCAATTTCATAAGATACATTCTCTAGGTGGTTTACAAAAACACCATATCCCTTATTAGAAAGGTAGAATGGAATATTCTTATAGGCTTGTTCAGAGCTTGTACCACCATCTTCGTTCCAAATATCAACTGTCTGTCCATTTTTTACGAAAGATGTAAACCTTTCTCCTAATCCGTAAATATATTCTCCTACACCAAGATTAAGCTCCTCGCGCATATACGTATTTTTATCAGCATCTGTAATATGAGCGATTGCTCTGTTTTTACTACTTGTAATTTTTTTGCCGTCGTAAAAATACTCTATTCCCCACGCTTGTTTGCCTATCTTGGCACTTGTTTTTCCACTTATAAAAGTAATATAGTGTTCATTTTCTTCCATACTGACTTGAGTTTGCTGATCATTTATTTGAAATTCTGGTCCGCGCTTTTTTGTTCCTTTATGATGATATACCTTCACACAGATACTATTTTCTTGTGGAGCATAGAACTCCACTGTTAATAAAGGTGTATCCAATTGCATTCCACGGTGAGAAATATCCCTCGGTGCAACTAACACCTTTAATACATTATCCAGTTTATAAGCTTTAAAAAACTGTGTCCCAGTTATAAGTTCTAAGCCTTCGCGTATCATCCAATTTCCATCAGTAAATTTCATTTTCCAATCCACCTCTATTTTAAAAAGGGATGTCTCAAATAGTAGGGAAGGACCCTTTTTAAGACATCCCTTTCATGCTGTTAGTTCCAGAGTTCAACTCTTTCTTTAATTAGTTTCGTACGTTCTTTTTCCGCTTCTTCCACTCCTGCTTCATCCAGTTCCTTCAATAGAGTATCGTAGATTTTGTCAAAATCGGCAGGATCGGCCAAAATGGCTTCTGGTATACGTTTCTTTACTACATCTAACGCTTTTTGTTCAATTAAAGCTAAATCGGAGTTAGCTGGAATTTGAAGATTATAGGAAACTCCCCAAGGCTTCACTGGGAATTCTTCTTCTGAAGGATATAATTCTTTCCACATCTCCACTCCATAATTTGACAACACTTCTTTTTCAACATCTGTATAAGAATCTTTAATTTGTTCCGGAGAAGCAATTGTATATGTTTGGCCAGTTGAATCTAAAACGCCATCACCATAAACCGGTGTAAAGCCTTTTAGTACCCCTATACCTGTTTTCTTCGAATAGTTTGCATTTGTATTACGTTCTTGCATTTCTTCCTCTGAGATAACACGTTTTCCATCTACTATTTCATAATGTTCGCCTTCAATTCCCCAGTTTTGCAGGATTTGCCCCTCTTCTGAAGCTAAGAAATCAATAAATTTAATTGCTGCTACTGGGTCTTTACAATCTTTCGAAATACTAATTCCCCATCCTGCTAAATAACCTGTTTGTTGGAAGCCGGCATGTTTCGTTTCTGTTGTAAGTTGTGCAGGGTATAAACCATACATCCTTTCCTCTAAACCTTGATCTCTTAGGGCACGTTGGGCATCAGCAAATTCCCAATCATCATCAATAATCCCTAGAACACGACCGGAAGATAATTTCGCTAAATACTGGTCATACTTCTGTACAAAACTTTCAGGATCCAATAAACCAATATCATTCATATGGTTCAGCCAACGGAAATACTCTCTTTCTTCTGGACGTTTATAGTGCATTGTTGCCTCATATGTTTCTGGGTCAATATAGTACTCCCCATCATCCGGAGCACCTGTTGACCAGAATGCTGGATTTGTCGTCGAAATCATTATGCGCCAATCATCTGCTAGTAAAGATAATCCAATCGTCGGTTGTCCATCAATAGTTGGATTCTTTTCTTTATATTCTTTTATGGCATTTTCAAAATCCTTCAATGTTTCTATTTTTGGATATCCTAGCTCCTTCACAACAGCATGTTGTAATCCAACGCCATGCCCTGGAGAAAAGTACTCTGTGTCAATCGGACTTGTTGGTAGAACATAAATGGCTTCATCATCATTACTCCACTTTAAGCGACTTAAATAGTCACCATATATTTTCTTTAAGTTCGGAGCATGCTCTTCTATCAAGTCAGTAAGATCAATGAGTGCACCAGCATCCACAAGTGTTCCGGCACTTCCTTTAGGAACAATTAAATCCGGATACTTACCGCCCGCTACCATTAATGCGATTTTTTGTGTACCACCATCTACATCGAATTCAGGCTTCAATGTAACACCCGTTTTTTCTTCCACCACTTTACTTACAGGACTATCCATGTTATCCCATTGAGAATGTGGATCTGCACTAAACAATGTAAACTCGATTAGTCCGTCTTCATTTCTCGTAACTTCCTTTGAATCTTTTTTACATCCTGTCAAAATAATTACAAAACTAAGAGCCAATAATAACAACCACTTATTTGCCTTTTTACTCATGATACTCCCCCTCTTTTTAAATAACTTATTCAGTTAGCTCTTCACTGCACCAATGGTCATTCCTTGTACAAAGTGCTTTTGCACGAAAGGATATACAAGTAAAATAGGTACGATTGTTACAATCGAGATTGCCATTTTAATAGATTCTGGAGATATCATCCTCGCTGTTTGTCCCTGTGCATCCCGCCATGCATTTGGGTCGGAGCTTCCCATAGTAGTATTTTGCAATACTTTCATTAATTCGTATTGCAAGGTCGTTAAGGCAGGGTTTTGACTATTATATAAATACGTATCAAACCAGGAGTTCCAATGACCAACTGCTACAAACAAAGCAATTGTTGCTAGCACCGGCCTACAGAGCGGCATGATAATTCTCCAAAAGATAGTGAAGTCATTAGCGCCATCCATTTTTGCCGATTCTTGTAATGAATATGGTAGTCCATCCATATAGGAACGGACGATAATAATATTGAAAGCATTTACAATTCCAGGGATGAGGTACACCCAAAATGTGTTGATCATACCTAAATCTCTTATCAACATGAACCCCGGTATTAGGCCACCTGAAAAATACATCGTTAATACTAATATGGTAGATACCATTCGTCTCCCTTGAAAATCAGCCCGACTTAACGTAAAGGCAACCATTGCCGATGATAAAACACCGAGGATGGTACCAATAACAGTACGAATTGTCGAGTTCATGAAGCCGGTAACTAAGTTGTCGTATTTAAAAATTTCGCGGTAATTATCAAATGTAAATTCCCTTGGCCAAATATGAATGCCACCTCTAACCGTATCTAATGATTGGTTTAATGAAATGGCTAGTACATTCAAAAAGGGGTAAAGGGTGATAATCATTAGAATGGTTAATAGCACATAGTTTGCTATGTCAAATATACGATCACGATGTTTCTGCTCACTAAATGTTTTAGACAATGATGTCCCCCCTTACATTACACTTTGATTGCTAAATCGTTTGAAAATACCGTTCGCAATAAATAATAGAATAATGCTTACAATTGAGTTAAAAATTCCAATGGCTGTTCCATATGAGAATCGATTAAGTCCAATTCCATAGTTTAATGCATAGAGGTCTAATACCTCTGAATAATCTACGACAAGGTTATTCCCAAGCAGGAATTGTTTTTCAAAACCAATGGAAGTTAAATGGCCGATTGATAAGATTAGTAGAACTAAAATTGTTGGACGTATACCTGGAAGAGTGACATGCCATATCCTTCTCAACCTTCCCGCACCGTCTACCTTAGCTGCTTCATAAAGTTGGGGATCAATACCCGCAATCGCAGCTAAAAATATGATGGCATTCCAGCCCATCTCCTTCCATAGTTCTGAAAGGACGACTATAATCCAAAAATACTCACCTTTTGCCATGAATTGAATCGGTTTATCAATTATCCCTAAGCCAACTAGAAGGTCATTCACGATACCGCCATCAATAGACAGCATTTTTATTACGATTCCAGCAACAACAACCCATGACACGAAATGTGGTAAATACGTAATAGTTTGCACTATCCGTTTGAAAAAGGATAGTCGCACCTCATTTAATAACACGGCGAATATAATTGGGACAACAAATCCAATAGACAATCCCATAATGCTCATTGCGAGCGTATTCCGAAGTACTCGATAAAAGCGGTCATCTGAAAACAGCTCAATGAAATGTTTTAAGCCAACCCATTCCTGTTCCATAATTGGAAAACCAGGCTTATAATTTTGAAAAGCCATTGTCCAACCCCATAAAGGGAAATAATTGAAAATGATGACTAAAATTACAAAAGGAATGGACATCAAATACAAATATCTTTGCTGTAAGAACACTTTCCAAAAGCTAACTTTCTTTTTTGGCGTAGGTGTTCCCATATTTGTTTTCTTTTGGTAGGTTGATAGTGTATCCGTTTTCATCTTAACCTCCTCTCTGCTCTGTAGTTTGATAATATCGAAATTATCCAATTTATAACACCTAAAAAATTAATACAGAAATCATGTGATAATTTGAGAAGGAGAGGTTTTGCTGTTTAACCATTGTTATTTAAATAAGAAAAACCCTACCAAAACGAGTGTTAGTAGGGTGTTGTTTTATTATTTTTGAACGATTATATTGGTGGGCCTTATTTTTTTACCGGAATCTCTATTTTCTCTTTATATTCTTTCATATAGTGTATTCCACTGATAAAGAGTGTTTCAGGTATCTCCCTTGTGTTAAAAACAAGTGTACGTTCATTCAATAGTTGGCCACTTTCCTTTAATAATGTTTGGTTTATCGTTTTTTCTAATGGCGTTTTTTTAATTTTTGATTCTACATAAACTCCATCAAGAAGTGTTGACTCATCCGTTACTATTGTCACTTCCAGACCATTGGTTGAAACGGCGATATCCTTTATCCAAAGCTTTTCTCCATCTAAATTAATCGGTTCATCATCCATTTTTTGTAAAGATACAGCCTGATCAATTTCTTTATAACCTACAAACTCTTTTACATTTAATACTAAAGAGTCTAATGGTAGAGGCAAAGCATCAAAGCGAACATCAAATTCTTTACCTCCTAATAAGGTTGTTCCGTGCCCACTTCCCATGATGTCCACTTGCTGTCCATTCGCTATTAATTCAATTCCATGTAAGTCTAAATGAACTTTATCTAAATTATCTACATCTAATTTGCCCTTAATAACTGTTAGGGTTGGAGAGGCAACAATAGAATTAAATGTAATCTTTCCCTTATCGACCTTTACCGTTTTCTTTATGTCTTGTTTAATATTTGTCTGCATCGCTTTGTTTGGATCATAAGGGAATGTTACTTTCCCCGCTTTGACTTCACCATTTTCTAAGTATTGTTGATAATGTAATGTCAACTGCTTAGAAAATGGACTAGGTGTTTCGAAATCCATCGTCCCTTTTAATTCCGTATCTTCGTCATTGATTACTCCATTACTACTCTTAAAGTCAGAGCTAGTGAAGAACCCTGTAATTTTCTCCGGTTGAAAGATATCGTTATACGGCTCACTTAGACCATTTGGATTAAAAACCGTATAGTAAAGAATCATGCGATTTTCGTCCGACATAATCCCGTTAATGGTTAACTCTGCACCACTTCCTAGTGGATATGTCTTTTCTATGATTTGTCCCTTTCCAGCATCATTTAGATCCTGTAACGTACCTGATAATACTTCATCAAAACCAAGAATTTTCTTTCCGTAATATGCAAATGCATTAAAATGATAGCTAACAAATACTATTAGTAACAAACTAGCAACAAGGGTCGGAAATTTTTTATATCTCCAATTTCGTTTACTTTTTTTTTGTAGTGCATGACGCAAACGACTCTCCAATTCCAATGGTGCCTCAAGTTTATCCATTCGTCTCTTCTCTTCTATTAACTTTTTCTCAATGTTATCCATCGATATCCCCTCCATATCGGGACCTAAGTTTTCTTAGACCTTCAAAGATTCTAGACTTGACTGTACCAACCGGCGTATTTGTAATTTCAGAAATAGATTGATAATCCAAGTCATGGAAATACTTTAACTTTATTGCTTCCGCTTGGTGTTCATTGATTGTTGTTAATAATTGCTGAATATCTAGTTGCTGATCACTAATAATGGATGGTTCATGGACATGCTCATCTTTTATTTGCACATCCCAATCCTCTACAAAGACAACCTTTTTACGTTGTTTTAATAATAACTTGCAGCTATTTACAAGAATTGTCTTACTCCAACTATAGAAGGCATTGTCACCTCTAAGCTGGTGGATATTTTCATATAAACGAACAATCATATCTTCCATTGCGTCCATCGCGTCATGCTCATTCCCCATATAGGTGTATGCCAATCTATAATAATCGTCTTTTTGATCCATAATTAATTTCAATAATGCTTCTTTGTTCCCTTTTTTTGCTTTTTTTACTAACCGAGAAACACCCATTTCTTCACCTCTCTAACAATATGAGTATTGCGGATTAGGAAAAGTTCATTTTTTTAAAAATATTTTCTCTATGTAATTATTCGGGAATAAGTATACAGAGTTTAAAAGATAAAAGAAAATAATCGCTTACCATATGGAAGTTTGATATAATCAGTTTGTAAGCGCATTCTAAACCAACAACTTGTACGTACATAAATGGATGAATAATGTATAAAGGGGAAGATATAATGGAAAAGTTTGATGCACTAGATTCACTTCTCGTTGATTTTAGTAAAAATGGACCAGCTGGGTGTGCTTGTGCTGTAGCGCAAGGAGAGGATATTCTGTACGAGGGATATCATGGATATGCTAATCTAGAAACAGAGAAGCTCATTACTCCAGATACCGTATTTAGATTATTTTCGATGACAAAAGTAGTCGTATGTACAGCAGCGTTAATTTTGTATGAACGCGGGAAATTTTTACTAAATGAACCATTACATGAATACATTCCAGAATTTAAAGATATTAGTGTGTATAAAACAGCTCCAAATGGTAGTGTGTACGTGGAAAAGGCAAAAAGGCCAATATTAATTAAGGATGCATTTATGATGACTGCTGGTATTCCTTATGCTGGCGGTGAATCCCCAACTGGACGTGAGTTGGTTAGAGTACGAAATGAATTAAGAGAAAAGCATGGAAAATATGATTTATTAACTGAAATTAAAGCATTTGCTAAAGTACCATTGGCATTTGAACCAGGAACTCATTGGTTATACGGTTATGGGCATGACTTAGTTGCTGGATTAATAGAAGTAGTTTCCGGTAAGAAATTAGGGGAATTTCTTCAAGAAGAAATCTTTGGTCCACTTGGAATGAAAGATACTGGCTATCGATTCCGTGATGATATAGAGGACCGTATGGCAACAGTTTATCATCGATCAGAGGATGGAAAGTTAACAGAAAGCCAAGGTTTCCTGGATGCGTATCACCAGCCTGATGCCATTTATGAAAGTGGTGGCGCAGGGCTTTATTCAACTCTATCAGACTATTTAAAATTTGCACAAATGCTTGCGAATGGTGGCGAATATAAAGGAGCTCGAATTCTAGGCAGAAAAACAATTGATTTAATGCGCAGCAATCATTTAGATGATGCACAACTCCGTGACTTCACCTTCTCTTATGTTTCTGGCTACGGGTACGGCTTAGGTGTACGAACAATGATGGATATTGCTAAAGGTCATGCCAACACATCTGTTGGTGAATTTGGCTGGACAGGTGCAGCTGGAACATGGGTATCGATTGATCCAAGCGAAAAGGTAGCAGTCGTCTATATGCACCAAATGTTCCCGAATATGGAAGAATATCATCATTTAAGAGTACGAGCCGCAGCATATGGTGCTTTGTAGATACTGTTGAAAAAGAACCCCCTCTATTTAATGCAGGGGGTTCTTCATTTTTGTTAGCGAAGGTGCATTCTTTAAAACAAGTCTAGTTGTCTCGGAGCAAGGCCCTCATATTCGATTCCCAACAATTGTTGAAAGTCTTTTGCATTTCCTGCAGCATCTCCACCAGAATTATTATTAAACAAAACAATAATATCCTTCGTATCTTTTGAAATTGTAGCGATTCGCTCTTTCCATTCTAACAGTTCCGTTCGATTATATTTATATAAATAGCGCACATCACGCCAATTGGCATTATTGGATTTGTTCCATCCATGAAGATTTCTACCATGCATGCGAATTAGCGTTAAATTAACATCCGTTGCAACTGGCACAATTGGGATGGATCCTTCTCCTGCTTGAGGTTCATCAGCGATAGAATGGATCCACCCTTCCTCTTTCATAAAAGCAAGTGTGTCTTCACGAAACTTTTCTCTAAACCATGACTGATTTCTAAATTCCAAGGCAACTGGGATATCGCCCATCATTTGTTTACAATAGCGAAGGTACTGTACATTTTCCTTTTTACAATCAAACCATGGTGGAAATTGAAATAAGACTAGTGCTAGTTTATTAGCATCCTGGTAAGGTTTCAATGACTCCTTAAATGCTTCAAACATTTCCTTTTTAGATGAAAAAGTAGAATCCTCACCACGTTGATGACCAGTCATTCCTTGATAAGCCTTCACTACAAACAGAAAATTATCAGGTGTATCTCTCACCCATTTGGAAGCATTTCTTGTAGGTTGAATCGCATAAAAAGAGGTATCCACTTCTACCACTGGAAAATGCGCACTGTATTCTGCTAGTTTATCCTGAGATTTTATATGATCAGGGTATAAAGAGACGTGATCTCCCCATCCTGTTACACCTATGTAAATCAACGGAATCCCTCCTGCGATTATAATAGCATAAAGGTGGCTAGAAATGCTGTGGAGATTATATAGGCAAAAAGACATTTTTTTGATTTTTATTTTCTTGAGTATTGGTTACCTCGTATTCATTTTTTCGTTATAGCTCTGTTAAACTCTGTTGTTGATTTTCGCTCCAGTACACTCGCTTTCCGCGGGCACGGCCTCAGCTAACTTGGCAAAGAAAACCGCTTTGCCAAGTGGATCTTCGGCTCGTGCTGTTCCCGCAGGAGTCTCGTGTACATCCGCTACAATCAACTAAGTTGTTAACAACAATGAACTTTAACAGAGCCTTCGTTATAAAAGAATGAGACAACAAAATCACACCAGGTTTCCTAAGATTAATTTGAATTGTTGCAATCTTCGCACCACATGGAATAAGATTACTTATATCATTCATTCTTAAGGAGATGGAGTATGTTCCGATGGATAAAAGAAAAGTGGTTGCTTAGCAGCCTTGTTTTCGTATTAATTCTTGTTTTAACATATATTTATTTTCCTCGAGATTTAGAGAAAAAGATGGGGATTAAAGATGTTTCGATAGAGGATATTGCTTTTATAAACCTATCAATTCCATATCACTTTTATAAAAATAGTTTAACTTCTAAAACATATTCGGAAAATAATATTACAGATAAAAAATTTATTGAAGATGTTCTTTCTTATTTTAGAAACCATTCCATGAGAGTAGAAGTTTTCCCTCCAAAGTATACTTTTAATGAGCCTAATCAGCCTGCAGGAGTAATGCTGTCGATAGTGTTTAAGCAATCTAATGAATATACTACTATTTATATTGATAACAAAACGAGGAGAATTACTTTTGAAGGTACAAATTATTTGCTTTATGGTGATGGCATTGACGCATATAAAATATGGGAACTTGCCCAACAAAGAATCGATTGATCAAAACGAGCCCTACTCCGTAAATTTAGAGCAGGGCTACTTTTAGCTATTCGGATTCATATAAACTTCTTCAAATGGTTGAACGACTACGAATCCTTCTCCCTCAAATCTCATTTGAATGGATTCGCCACTTCCACGACCAAAAAATGTTTTTAACGTTATGTCTGTTTGAAACTCAGGTTGGAGGCTACCTGACCAAGCAACAGTTGCATTTGGATCTGTAATAACTGGATTTTCAGGGGTTACTTTCAATGTAAGTGGTTCGTAATGTGTAGTTATTGCTATCATTCCCGTACCTTCACACCTTACATTGAATAATCCACCAGCCATCATTCCCGCAACCCGTCTCATTAGTTTTATATCCCAATTAATACTTGGTTCGAAAGCAAGTAAATCATTACCGTTAACAAATATAACATCATTTTGCAGGTGTAATATTGTAATCTTTTTTCCTGCATCCGCAAGATACAATTTACCTTTCCCTGTTGCTTTCATTAATGAGGTACCTTCGCCAGTCAATGCCTTTTTAAATACTTTTCCGATCCCATGCTCAAAGATGCCTTCCCGTTCAAATTTAATTTTTCCATTATACGCAATCATCGAGCCAGCTTTTGCCCATATTTTATCTGTTAGATTGATTTCCAACATACGTGGTGTCTCTAGTTCAAACAGCCCCTGCCCCTTGTCCACTTGCTCGGTTTGTTTCAAAAACTCCGTAATTGAATACTTCGTCACTGCTCCCACACCCTTTAATGTTCTTCCATTTATCATACTATAAATTATTTGCAGGACATGTCGATATTTGCCTAATTATTTTTTCAGAAAATCTCCGAAAAAATGGTAAAGTATTAGTATAGTATTTTTTTGGAAAAAGGAGCTGTTAGAATGGAGTATCGTCGTCTCGGAAATACTGGCCTAAAAGTAAGTGAAATAAGTCTTGGAAGTTGGTTAACATATGCAGGATATGTAGAGGAACAGAAAGCTACTGCTTCCATCGATAAAGCTTATGAACTCGGAATTAACTTCTTCGACACTGCGAATGTGTATATGCGTGGAGAAGCAGAAAAAGTAGTTGGAAAAGCTCTTAGTAAGTATGATAGAAGCTCATATGTTTTAGCTACTAAGGTATTCGGACAAATGGGAGATGGCCCTAACGATTCTGGTCTTTCTCGTAAACATATAATGGAACAATGTCATGCAAGCTTAAAAAGACTTGGAACTGACTATGTGGATATCTACTATTGCCACCGCTTTCATAAGGAAACACCTCTGGATGAAACATTGCGTGCACTAGATGATCTCGTCAGACAAGGAAAAGTCCTTTATATCGGTGTTAGTGAATGGACAGCCGAGCAAATTTCAGAAGCAGTCCATCTAGCTGATAAAAAATTACTAGACCGCATCGTGGTGAATCAACCAAATTATAGTATGTTACAACGCTACATAGAAAAGGAAGTTATCCCTGTTAGTGAAAAGCATGGGATTGGACAAGTTGTATTTTCTCCATTGGCACAAGGTGTGCTTACTGGTAAGTATAAGAAGGGAGAAGCCGCTCCAGAAGGTAGTCGTGCAGCTCAACAGAACCTTGGAAACCTTCATGGTGTTCTAAATGAAAGAAACCTTGATAAGGTGGAAAACCTAAAAACAATTGCAGAGAATGAAAACTTAACTCTATCCCAACTAGCTTTAGCTTGGATCCTACGACAACCAAACGTTGCAAGTGCACTCGTTGGAGCAAGCCGTCCTGAACAACTCGAGGAAAACGTCAAAGCTTCCGGGGTAAAACTAAACAATGATACCCTACAACAAATCGAAGAAATACTCTCAAATTGATCCGGTGCCTGATCCGGTGCCTGGCACCAGAACGATTCCAATTGTTTTGAATTGAATGGGTGCCAGGCACTCAAACGATTTTGAATTGTTCGGGTGCCTGGCACCCAACAAACCAAAAACCTCCCTGCAAGTTGGTGCTTGCAGGGAGGTTTTTTTAATTTTCTATTACTTCTTTTCGGTTTTTCTTGAACATTTTTGAAAGGATTTCGTATACGATTGGTACGATAATTAGCGTTAGTAATGTAGAGCTTGCTAGACCACCGATAACTGTAATGGCAAGACCCTTAGAGATCATACCACCGCCGCCATTTCCTAATGCAAGTGGAACTAAAGCTCCAATTGTTGCAATTGCTGTCATTAAGATTGGACGTAGACGTGTAGCTCCTGCTTCCAATACAGCTTCACGCATTGTTAAGCCTTCGCGCTCCATACGTACAATACGGTCTACGAGTACGATTGCGTTTGTAACGATAATACCAATTAACATCAATAGTCCCATCATTACTTGTACGGAGATTGTTTCCCCAGCAATCAATAAGCCTACAAATGAACCAATTACTGCAAATGGCAAGGAGAATAGGATCGAGAATGGTGCAACTCCTTCTCCAAATGTAACTACAAGAATGAAGTATACAATTGCTACTGCAGCAATCATCGCAACACCAAGCTGTGTAAACGTTTCTTGCATGTCTGCAGCTACCCCAGCAACACCCACTGTAACACCTTTAGGTAAATCTAATTCATCAATCGCTTTATCTACTTCAGATGTCGCTTTTGATATATCGCTACCAAGGATTGTTCCTGAAACTGTTGCATAATACTCACCTTTACTACGAGCAAGTGTGTTTAAAGTTGTTCCCTTCTCTACTGTGACTAATTCAGAAAGTGGCATTGTCGTACCAAGTGCTGTCGGTATTTGTGTTGCCAAAATATCATCAATAGACTTAGGTTGAGCAGCTTGTTCTTGCTGTACAATAACTTCTAGTGCATTTCCATCTTTTTCAATTGTTGTTAATACTTCTTTTGACTCCATTGGATTTAACATCATTACAAGTTGACCAGCTGTTAATCCATATTGAAGCAATTGATCTTGTTCTACTTTGAATGTGTATTCAACGTAAGCATCTTCAGCACTAGAAGAAACATCCTCTAATCCTTTATTCTCTTTCATCACATCTTCAACCATTGTTACAGCTTCATTTAGTTTATTTAAATCTTCACTGTAGAACGTATAGCTTAATTCGTTTGAAGACATTCCCATCGAGCTAAAGTCTTGACTCTTCCACTCACCAGATTGGCCAATGTTGAATACATACTCTTCAATTTCATCTCGGACTTCAGGGAAATTTTCCATTTCTGGATCAAAGATGACGTACATAAGTGCACCACCAGATCCTCCACCCATCATCGCTGTCATCATATCTGCATTGTCACTGTCAGTAATCGAAAGTTGAAGGATATCAATGTCCTTTCTCTTCAACAATTCTTCTTCAACAGCAGTAACATTTGCTAGCGTATCTTCCATTAGTTCTCCAGTAGCAGGTGTGTACGTTAAGTACATAACTTTTTCTTCTTCACTACCTAAGAAACTAAAACCGATCAATGGCGTTAATGCCAAGCTTCCTACTAACATTACAACTGCTATAGTAGAAGTGATAATTTTATGGTTTAAGGTCCATTTCAGTATACCTTTGTACCATGTAGCAAGTTTTCCAACCTCTTTATGTTGGCTTTCTTCCTTTTTACCATATAATTTCTTTTTAAATAATGTGTGCGATAAAGCCGGCACAACTGTAATCGCAACTAATAATGATGCACCTAACGCAAATGTCATTGTTAATGCGAACGGAACGAACAATTCTCCAACCATTCCACCTACGAAAATTAGTGGAGCAAATACCGCTACCGTTACTAATGTAGAAGATAAAATCGGTCTAAACATTTCAATCGTTGCTTCACGAATTAGTGCGCGACCATTTAATTTCTCTTCTTTTAAATGCAGCCGTCGATAAATATTTTCAACAACGACGATCGAGTCATCAATTACCCGTCCAATAGCTACGGTTACTGCACCAAGCGTCATCATATTTAATGTTATATCCAACCAGTTCAATAACAAGAATGCCATAAAGACAGATACCGGGATGGATACTATTGAAATAATCGTGGATTTAAAATCACGTAGGAACAAAAGGATAATCAATACAGCAATCAGACCACCAAATAGCGCCTTTTCCACCATTGTTCCAATTGATTCTTCGATAGGCTCACCTTGGTCAAGCGAAACATCGATAACAAGCCCGTCAATATTTTTCTCTTCTTCTTCAATTAACTCTTTTACGCTATTCACAACATCTACTGTATTAGCTTGTTGTCCTTTAACTATTTGAATCGCAATTGCATCACTACCATTTGTCCGAGATACAGATTGTACCTTACCTACTACTTCTACTGTAGCAATTTCACTTAGTGGCACAAATGGCGTTGGATTTGTTTCAGAAGGTGTGACAGGGATAAGCATTCCTCTTAATTCATCTTCTGTCATGAACTTGCCGTCAATCGCTACAGCTTGTTCTCCTTCTTCAAATTCGTAAAGACCTAAAGAAACAGCTAAGTCACTCGCTTGAATCATTTGTTTCACAGTATCTTCTGTGATATCAAGCTCGGCCATTTTCGCCTCATTATACGTTAGTTCTATTTCTTCAATATGCTGACCTGTAATCGTTGCAGATGCAACACCATCAATCTTTTGAAGCTTTGGTAAAATGACATCCTCAACTGTCGAAGTTAATTCGACAATATCTTCTGTCTCACTACTTACACTCAATGCAACAACTGGCATCATGTTCATGCTAATTGCTGTGATCATTGGTTCCTGTGCGCCCTCAGGAAGCGTCACATTATCTAAGGCAGATTGTAGTTCTCGTTTTGCCTCATCCATATTAATTCCATATTCATATTCAACTTGGATACTAGACATATTAGAATATGAATTAGAATAGACTGCTTTTACATGTTCAAGATTCTCTGCCGCTTTCTCTAACGGCATGGAGACATCCTCCATTACTTGCTCAGGAGTTGCTCCTGGATATACACCCATTACCATTAAATACGGTATCGAAATATCTGGAATCGTTTCTGTTTTCATTTGTGTACCAGAATATATACCAGATGCCGTAATAATAATCGTAAGTAACCAAACTGCTAATTTATTCTTCAGTACAAAGTTAACTAAACCTTTCACTATTACACCTACCCCTAATTGACTTAATAAACTCATTATCCTATACTAATGACTAATTAGTCATTTGTCAATGATTAGAATTGGGAGCGAAAAATATGGTAAAGAAACAATTAATTATGGAGAAAGCATTAGAACTGTTTGCCAAGCAAGGATTTGAAGCAACATCTGTACAACAAATCACAGAACATTGCGGCATATCTAAAGGAGCCTTTTATCTTTCTTTTAAGTCTAAGGATGAATTGATAATGGCATTAATTAATCAGTTTATGATGCAGTTCACATCCGATATTGACTATGTGGTCAAAAACTCAAACACAGACGAACTTTTATATGATTTTTATTATACTTCATATAGCTTTTTCCTACAGCACTCTGATTTTGCAAAAGTTTTTATTAAAGAACAAATCCAATCTTTTAACGAAGAGTTTATTGAAAAAATACGTTATTTCGATAGATTATTCGATGAAATCATTCTATCCATGATAGAACGTCTATATGGAGAAGAAACTCAAGAAATTAAATACGATCTAGGCTATTGTATAAAAAAATTTATGGGGATGTATTCTGAGTTATTTTTCTACTATAATTTTCAGATGGATATCCCATTGCTTGTCCAATCTTTAGTAGAGAAAACAAATTTAATAGCAAAGCATATGACAATCCCTTTTATTTCACATGAATTTTATCAAGCATATAAAAAACAAGTAAATGAAGTAGAGTTAACGAAAAAAGATATACTGGAAATGATAGATCAAAAACTGGAAGAAATGGATATGTCTATTGAAAAAGAATCCCTAATCCTCTTAAAACAAGAAGTGTCAAGCCCGACACTAGCTCCCGTATTAGTAAATGGATTACTAGAAAATATAAGAAATCACCCACATTGTAAATGGATAACATATTTACTTCGTAGTTATTTTAAACTGTAAAAATAGGGTACTGAAACGATACTTATCGTTTTGGTGCCTATTATTTATCAAACCAACAAATGTACTTCCTAATTATCTTTCCTCTACACCAGGAAAAATATTATCGAAACAAGCTGATTAGCCGAGTGAAAAATCAGAAAAAAATGACAAATTTTCTTTTAAAGCTATTTCTACCTTTGTATAATGTAATTAGGTAATAAATTCCATAGGGGGGTTATCTTTTGAAAAAGAGTACACTCATTAGTTTTGGTGTAGTTGTACTTTGTTTATTGACAGTTATTTGGTTATATCCACATTCAATGTTTGGGGAGAATAAGACATTTGCTTATAATGCTGATGATGTAATAGTTGAGGAGTTTATGGAAGACTTACATAACTTTAAAGAAATTAATAATATCGGAAGTACACGTGACTTAGCATCCCACCGTTTACAATATGTTCTACCAGTATATGAACAAGAATGGTTAACGAGTAAGGATGCTGTGAAGATAAAAGCTTCTGATCTGGAAGAAATGTTGAAAGAGGTAAAGAGCGCTAGAAATACGATGCTGGAACTAGCGTTTGAAGAAAATTATTCCAAGTATGCTAAGGACTTCTTAAAAATGAATATCAAAAGCTGGTTAACCATTGAAGACATGATCGTTGAACTGACGAGCTCCCAACATTCAAAGAAAGAGAAGGAAATCCTATACCACAATTTACACGTAGAATTTATTAATAATTTTCGCATATCGTTACAATCTTTCTATGAAGAGGCGCAAGAAATATAAAAATAGGGGATGGCTTATTGCCCTCCCCTATTCTCCTTTCAACGCTTGATCATTTAGGAAAAAACGGATCTCATGATTTTGTTCTACATTGTTATAAGAGTAATTTTTCCGCTGCCTTGCAAATGGTGTGTAATCAAACTCAAAATACTCCTCTACACCCTCTGTTGTAGTCTTTTTCCGCTTATAAATATTCATAAACAGTTCTCTTTTTTGTTCCTCTTTTAAACGTCCATAAGGAAAATTAGAATCATATACATAGAGCCTAATTAAGTCAGGATCAAATTTATCATATTCCATTTTATAAACGTTCACTGCATGGCCACCAGACTCTTTGTGCAACGAGGCATATACTATATTCCCATTCGCAAGCGCTTCTTCTACTTCGTCTAAAATGGATATGTTGGCTGAATCATATGGTTTCGTTTTATAATTAATAAACTCGTTTGCATATATCCACTGTGTTTCTAACATTTTCACAAGCGTACTATCTGGATCAGATATGGAACTCGGGTCAATGATAATATCATCTACGAATTTCTTTACTCCAATATGCTTTATTTCCTCGTCTGTGAAACGATACGAATATAGATAACGATCTTCTAAAAATGGGTACTTATCGATCTGCGGCTCTAAATCATAAGATAAAGATTTGTAGCCTGCTCCTAATAAGTATTCACGTAACCATGATTTTAACGTCTCTGGTTTATAAGATAACTGTTTCTCAATCTCCTCCTGGTTAAAAATACGCTCAATTACACGAACAATCCCTGCACATATCCCACCATCACCAAGTGGTGTCAACATATTTCCAAATCGAAATGCATGTTGATTCGAAAGAAATCCAGTATCAATTACTTTTGCAGAATACACCTCTTCTTGATTAAACTCCTCATCAAATAACCATGGCATCGCATACTTTTTCACATATTCCGGAGTTCCCATTACAGTTCCATAATCAAGAAGTACATCCTTCAACGTTCCATCTACGTTATCAAGCGGCTTAAAGATTTTATCTAATAATGCAAAAACTCCATCAAGAAACTTTGCGGAAATCGGACCAATTTTCCCAATCGATAACTCTGTAATTCCATATTCTTCATGTTCATATTTGTCCTCTACAAACTGATCACTATCACGCCATGATCGCTTGAAAATAAATACTTTATGATCATATCCGGAAACGATGCGGCTAAAGTGGAAGCCGGAAACCCGAAAGTAATAGTATTTTTCTATCCGTTCATACGTATCAGGATCCAGTATGTAAACTGGAAAAGAATCATTAATTGTTGCATATATTGTGTTTCCCTTAATATGTTGTTTCTTAATCTCCACAAAATCTTCATTATTAAAATCAAAATAATAAGCTTTCAACCGCTCTTTGTTTTTCACATCTTCCGGTAAGGATAGCTGTACCTCACCTTTAAAATTAAAAAATTGAACAGGTTGGCGAACTGGCTCATAAATTGCGTTAAGTTCAGCGTGATCATAAGGTTCAATAAAAGTATGGTATTTTACATTCAAATCATTCGTATGTATGGCCACTGCTAATTCTTCATTCTCTATTGTAAAATTCTCAATATCTTTCTTCTTTATTGGTTTTGTTGGATCTAGACCTTCCTTAATTTTGGCCAAATCACTAATACCATCATCAGCAGTTGAAAATTTCTTAGGATCTGTTTTGTACGTATGAATGGCATCCCAATCTGAAATCCCATTACCTGAAGTATCCAGCTTATATGGATTTAAACCGGCTTCTACTTTTTCCTTGATCGTCATTTTGTCCTTGCCGATTTTTTCATCTCCATGTAGTTCAACCATCATATCTGTTGAAATTGTAGGGTCCTCGGGCAAGGACTTTAAGTATTTTCCTAGTTTATAATCATCATATAATCGATTACCCCAATTCCACGCAATGATAATTGTTGCGCAAATTGCCAAAAAGGTTACAACAAATAAAAGGAATTTGCCGAGCTTGCGTAGAAAACTCTTCATCTAATCCCTCCCATTTACATTATCTTTGAATTTATCATTAACTTTTGTAAAGTATACGCTACTGCCTAGCGCTTTTCGATTAGATACATGTAAATTGGTTAGAAAGGCCGAGAATCAACTTAGCAATTATCACCTTCTATAAGAAGAAAGTCTTATAGATGTCCGTATAAAAGGCATCTACATGGAAGATTTTTTGAATTATTCCCTAAAAAACTTAAAGCTTTCTGTATCTACTTCTTGTAGAAAAGCATATTTTTCCCTATACTCACGTGGACTAACACCTTGTGTTTTTTCAAAAACATAATAGAAATGCTGCCGACTATTAAAACCAACTTCAAAGGCAATATCCATGATCGAGAGCTTAGAATTCCGTAGCAAATGTTTTGCTTTATTAATCCGTAACTGATTTTTATATTCCACTAATCCTAAGTGTACTTGCTGCTTGAATATCTTTTGTAAATAAGATTTGTGAATACCGACATGTTTAGCTACATCCACTATGCTCGGGTCCTCATCTAAATAATGTTGTATGTACTCTTGTGCTTTTCGTACATAAGATATGCTGGTGTGCGCTCCCTCATAGCTACGAGCCAATTCAATTAACATTTTAGCTAATAACAAATGAATGATATAAGAGTTATGATGAGGACTATTCATCTCTAATTCTAGTATCAACTCTTTTAGAGCATAATCCAGCTTACCGTTGTCTTTTATCACTAAAAAATCTTTAAGTACCACAAATAAATCACGTACTATTCCTACCCGTTTAATTAACTCGGAAAAATTGAGCATTAGCTTTTCATTTGAGATGAACCGAAACTCAACATTAATAATTTCACAAGGATTACCTTCCTTCACAATTAACCGATGAGGAATATTCCGATCAATAAAAATACATTCACCTTTTGATAAAATGCTAGAATCACCTTTCACGTCCACATAGCATCCACCATTCACCACATACATTAACTCGAAACTATTATGTTGGTGATACTCCATATGATAAAAATCGAACTTTAAACTATAGTATGCATCAACTGTTATGTAATCATATTTTGAAGCCATGAAGGTCTCCTCCAAAAAAATGCGTCTTTTTATGACATATGCTTACTTAATGATTTTTCATTTTACACATGACTTTCCTATTAAATATAGAATATATGACAGTAGCTTACATGAAAAGTATAGAAAGGAATGAATTATTATATGTCATTTTTAGATTTTGCAAAAACACCACCAATGGGTTGGAATAGTTGGGACAGTTACGGGGCATCCGTTACAGAAGCAGAAGTTAAAGGAAACGCCGATTATATGGCAAAAAATATGAAAGAGTTTGGTTGGGAATATATAGTTGTCGATATTCAATGGTCTGAGCCTACTGCAGATTCTACAAGATACCATCCTTTCGTTCCACTCTGTATGGACGAGTATTCACGGTTAATTCCTGCCGAAAACAGATTTCCTAGTTCAGCTAACGGAAAAGGCTTCAAAGAATTAGGTGACTATATTCATAGCTTAGGTTTAAAATTCGGGATTCATATTATGCGAGGTATTCCTAGACAAGCAGTCCATCAAAACACGGCCCTTAAAGGAACAGATAAGCGAGCTCGGGATATTGCACTGAACAATATTTGCCCATGGAACTCCGATATGTATGGTGTCAATGTAGATATGCCTGAAGGACAGCTATACTATGATTCATTATTAGAGTTATATGCTTCTTGGGGTGTAGACTTTATTAAGGTCGATGATATTGCGGATTCAAAACTTTACAAAAGTGCACACCATAAAGAAATAGCAGCTATTCGCAAAGCAATTGATAAAACAGGCAGAGAAATTGTATTATCCTTGTCGCCAGGACCAGCTGCAATTGGAGATGGTGCTTTTCTTCAAGATAATGCGAATATGTGGCGGATGACGGATGATTTCTGGGATCATTGGAGATCTTTATACGCAATGTTTGAACGGGCAGCTAAATGGGCTCCATTTGTTCGACCAGGTAACTGGCCAGATTGCGATATGTTACCACTAGGACATATTGGTATTAGAGCTGTTGATGGTGGTGGTGGCGATAACTGGACTCGTTTTACACACGACGAACAAATTACTTTAATGTCTTTATGGACGATCATGCAGTCACCATTAATGTTCGGCGGGGAATTAACTGACTTAGACCCATGGACGTTAAAATTAATAACGAATGAACAAGTATTAAAAATGTATAAGGAACTGAATTACCAACGTCAAGTGTACCGGGATCGTACATGGGTTGTTTGGAAAGCAAAGAGTGAAACAGATCAGTACGTTGCTATATTCAATACATCCGATGAAGAAAAGCAAGTCGATGCGAGCATAATGAGTAACATCGTACCGCTCGAAGAAGAAGTACTAAACCTTTGGGAAAACGAAAAAATCACCCTATCCAATCAAACACTACCTGCACACGGAGCATTACTAATTAAATTATAATTCTGAATTGTTTAGGAGTTGTGTGGGTGCCAGGCACCCACACAACTCACATCATTGGTTTTCAAATTTCACTCTTCCTTTATGGTCGACAATTGGTAGTATAATCGCACAGAGAATTGCTGTGTAGTACGATAAATATTTAATTCCGATTGGTTCATTAAATATGGTCATGCCGATAATTCCAATCATACTGGACAAAGCTATTCCTATCACAAATCCACCTATTAAACCGATAATAATTGCTAAAAATATTCTCATTTTATTCCTCTCCCTTTTTTATAAACATTAATTTAATTGTTTTCTTTATACCTTGATACGAGATTATAAATAATAAAATCGCTAGTACAGGATGAAGCGCACCTAGCCACCGGATAGAAGCAGTAATGTTGGCTGTAAAATACATCCCAAACACCCCCACCAGTAAGCCAAAAATATTCCAGTACGCCCATCGTGGTAGCTTACCTATAAATGCAAACAATAATAAAAATAGTGGAATATTAAACCCTACTAAATGAATGAGTGTCGTGTGCCTTGACCAATTGATTGGATCTACAAAAATCGCTAAACCAGCGAGAAAGAATTGAGTCACGACAGTTAAGAAGAAAACACTCAGCAAGATAAAATATATGATTCGTCCAAATTGATTTCCTTTTGAAACCATGTGCTTATTCATTTTTTTCAACTCCTTGTTATCTCTATCACTGTCTATAGATTACTCTCCCTTTCTAAACTACCTCTTAGCTATTTCTTAAAAAATTATTAAGTAACTCTAAAAAAATAGCTCTGTTAAACTCTGTTGTTGATTTTCGCTCCTGTACACTCGCTTTCCGCGGGCACGGCCTCAGCTAACTTGGCAAAGAATACCGCTTTGCCAAGTGGATCTTTGGCTCGTGCTGTTCCCGCAGGATTCTCGTGTACATCCGCTACAATCAACTAAGTTTTTAACAACAATGAACTTTAACAGAGCCAAAAAAATAAAAAGCCCACGAAAAGTGGACTTATTTAAAGCGGTAACCAACACCCCATATTGTTTCGATAAATTCAGGTTTGGAGGGATCTTGTTCTATTTTCTCTCTAATTTTTCGAATATGGACAGTTACAGTCGTTATATCTCCTATCGAATCAATTCCCCATATTCGTTCAAATAAATGTTCTTTACTAAAGACTTTATTTGGATGTAATGCTAAGAAGGTTAATAAATCAAACTCCTTTGCTGTTAGAATTTTTTCTTCACCATTTAAAAATACTCTCCTTGACTCCTGATCAATACACAATCCTTTTACTTGAATTTCCTGCTTTGGCTGATTTCGATTGACTAGTCGTTCATACCTTGCCAAGTGTGCCTTTACACGAGCTACTAGTTCATTCGGATTAAATGGTTTTTCAATATAATCATCTGCACCACGATCAAATCCTCTAATGATATCAATATCTTCTTTTCTTGCTGTTACCATTAAAATCGGAATATCTTTTACTTTCCGTATCTGTTTGCAAATTTCAAATCCATCAATTCCTGGTAACATTAAATCAAGTAATATTAAATCATATTCCTGAGTAATAGCTTTTTGAAGCCCTTGTTCTCCTGTCGTAACAATATCACTTTCAAAGCCATTTACTTCAAGATAATCCCTTTCTAATTCAGCAATACTTTCTTCATCTTCAATGATTAATATTTTCTTCATTCATTTTCACCTGCTTTAGGAAGTGTAAAAAACACACTCGTACCTATTCCCTCTTCACTTTCAGCCCACACTTCACCGTTATGTCCCTCCATAATTTGTTTTACAATAGCTAAACCAATTCCACTTCCACCTGTTGATGAATTCCTAGAATTATCTGTACGGTAAAATTGTTCAAAAATACGAGAGATGGATTGTTGATCAATGCCACTTCCATTATCTTTTATTTGCACTTTGACAAAATTTTGCTCTGATTTTAGAAAAATGTTAATTTCTGGTCTATCTTTGTTCATGTATTTTAAACTATTTTCAATTATATTAGTAATCACCCGATTTATTTTATCTCGATCCGCTTTTATGATGTACTTTTTATCTTCCTCCACATGAAAATGGACGGATCCACCTTTGTCTTCCATGTCAAAACGGAGTTCCTCCATAAAATCCTCTAAATACGACCTCAAATCCATATTTTCAAAGTGAAAAGGTACTTTTTTCAAATCTAGCTTTGAATACATAAATAGTTCTTCAATCATATGATCGAGGGTATTTGCTTTGGAATAAATAGTATCCATATACTTCTCCATTTTTTCTGGGGTATTTGCAACGCCATCCCTAATACCATCTACATATCCTTTTATGGAAGTAATAGGGGTTTTTAAATCATGAGAAATACTCGTTATTAACTCTTTCCGATTATTTTCATATTGTTGATTCAGTTCTTCCGTCTGCTTTAGCCTTTTTCGCATCGTTTCAAACATAAGAGCTAATTGGCTAATTTCATCCTTCCCTTTTACAGTAAGCTCAAAGTTCAAATTTCCCTCTGATATTTTATTCGCTGCCTCTGATAATTGTTGAATCGGCTTAATGATACTCCTTGCTACGAAATATGTTAATAAACCATTCGTTATAACTAATACAACTAGCATCCCAATAAACCTTAGGCGCAAAAACAGTTCAAAATGTTCTCCTTCTGTATCACCATTAAAAGCAACGAATAGCAAATAACCCATAATTATTTCGATGAAAAAAAATGCTATTACGGGTATTACGATCATGGCGATATTAGACATCAGCAGTCGTTTTTTTATAGACACATCTATCACTACCCTCTCACATTTAGCCAGGTACTATTATGATAGGGTAATATTAACAGAATCAAATATAATTATTAAGTTTTTCTTAATTTCACTAACAGCATGATTCAGGAAGTTAGTTCCTATTTATGGTAACCTTTTAGTAAATGAGAGGAGTGATTTTGTTGATGAATACATCTATTCCAGAAATGACCCTTAATGACGGCTATACTATACCAGCGATAGGGCTAGGAACATATAGCATGAAGGGAAATGCGGGAGCTACTGCTATTAAACATGCCATTGATATCGGTTATCGTTTAATTGACTCAGCTTACAATTATGAAAATGAAGGAACTGTTGGTGAGGCGATACGAAGGAGTTCAATTCCACGAGATCAATTAACGATTACTTCCAAGTTACCAGGACGGTATCATTCCTATGATAAAGCAGTGACAACCATCCAAGAGTCCTTATACCGTGCAAATCTAGATTATTATGATTTATACATTATTCATTGGCCAAATCCAAAGCAAGATCTTTATGTGGAGGCATGGCAAGCATTGATTGATGCGAGGAAATGGGGATTGATTCGTTCCATTGGTGTTAGCAATTTCTTACCGGAACATCTGGAACGCTTAGAGAAAGAAACAGGGGTAATGCCTAGCATCAATCAAATAGAATTACACCCATTCTTTAATCAAGAACAACAAAGAAAATGGCATCAAGAAAATAATATCGTCACACAATCATGGAGTCCATTAGCTAGAGCAAATGCCATTCTCGAAAATGAGATAATTCAAGGGATAGCTGAACGACATCATAAAACAGTAACACAAGTTGTTTTGCGTTGGCATTACCAGCTTGGAGCAGTATCCATACCAAAATCAGCGACTCCTTCTAGACAACTTGAAAATATATCAATTTTTGATTTTGCACTAGATGAAAATGAAATGCATCAAATAAATGAATTAACACGTATAGAAGGAAGAATAAACAACCAAAACCCGGCCACATATGAAGAATATTAAGAATAGTGTGGGTGCCTGGCACCCACACTATTCTACATAAACAGTATATTTTTTGTACATATTACATATACAAGGAAAATTTACCTTATGAATTGAAAGGGTGAATGGTTATTCCGAACTTTCTTCCATTCCTTGCGCTCGTGGTTATTAGCATCATAATCTTTATCATTTCATGGGTAAAAGCTTCCAATAAAAGGGTTGTCCCATTTTTCCTATGCATCATTGGATTAATTTTTTTGTTCGAGTATGTGATTTTGGTTATTTTCAAAAGTTATGAGTATTATCCAGAAATATTTAGTAACAACTACTTTGACAATATTCTCGGCGCAAATATATCAAATGGATTCATTGTACCATCTGTTGCGGTATTGATAGCAGTATTCAACTTAGGTTTTTGGTGGATTATATTCATCATCCTTGGTTTTGCATGTATAGAAGAGTTATTTTTACATCTTGATATATATCAACATTTTTGGTGGAAAACAATCTATACCTCTATTGGCTTGTTGATCAACTTCTATCTTGGCAAATGGATATGGCGTTTGATTCAAAACCATCTTGACTGGTTTCAACTACGTTTTTCCATACTTTATTTCACTAATGTTGCCATCCAAGGCACATTGACTTTTTACTTAGCTGCATTGTTCGAACTGTTTATTTTCAATGTTAATTGGTTTGAAGATCCAATAAGAGGACATTTTGCTTTCATCACTTTATACTTTTTCATCGATTCGATTATTTATAGTTTACTCGTTGTTAAAAGGGTCCATTGGTTTTGGCAGGCCCTGTTCATTTTTAGCCTATTTTGTATTAACTATTGGTTTTATCACATCGGCATACTTAAGCTGTCTAACAGCTGGGTTCTCGGCTTAATTTTTGGCATCCAAGTAATCGAATTATTTATACTAAAATACATGAACAAACTTTTACTGCAAGTTCCTAGTCAATAGCATTCTTTTTATTGCTAGGTGCAAACCAACCTAATAATGCGATAGCTACCAATACACCGTAAAAGATTAATGTCCAAGTAGTACCATGAGGAAAATCATGATCCAAGACAGCAATATCCTCATGGGCAAGAGTAATTACTGCTAGTTTTACTCCTACCCAGGCAACAATTGCATAAGCAGTTGTTTCCAATGCTGGTCGTTTTGCAAGTAGCTGTACAAACCAAGTTGCAGCAAATTTTATTAAGATAAGACCTGCAACTCCGCCTAAGAGCACAACGATAAATTTACCACCATCCATGCCACCAAAATCGCCTAGTGGTGAGTCTGGTAGACCTAGTGCAAGAGCAACCGCAGCTAATATGGAGTCAATTGCAAAAGCAAGGTCAGCTAATGCGATTTTACCTACTGTAGGCCAAAAACCTTTACCAGCAGCTTCTTTTTCTTCTTCTTCATGAGGCTTCTCTTTTCCTTTACCTAATCGTCCTTGAATAATGTGCTTTAATCCAAGGTAAAGTAAATATGCAGCTCCTATCGCTTGTATCTGCCAAACATTTGCAATGAAAGAAATTGCAAAAAGAGCGATGAATCTAAAAGCAAAAGCCATCATAATCCCGTAATTAATCGCTTTCTTTTTCTGATCTTCTGGTAAATGTTTTGCGATGACTGCTAAGACAAGGGCATTGTCTGCTGATAATAATCCTTCTAGTCCAATTAATATCAACAATGCCCAACCATATTCGAGCAAAATTGAATCCATCAAATCTCTCCAATCTCTTATATAAAAACTCTGTTCAATTTTAGAGTATACTGTTTAGCACGTTGTAATTCTAGATAATAATTGTAAAAAAATATATTATTACATAACTTCAGTAGAGTATTGTTGTTTAATTTATACCATTTCAAATGAATATTAATCATCATTATGACAATATAAGCAATTTCCTCTATTCATTTAGTAGGGAGAAAGCTTGCCAATGAACACCCATGAGGAAAAAAATTCAACAAGCATCATTTTGCAAAAACCATCTTATCCCAACCGCCATATTGAATATTCAATATGGCCTTTTACTATGCTTATACCCATAACAAGTCCTACCAATCCAACCCACTACAAGTGACAAAAATCACATTAAAAAAACACAAATTATGATAGCTTAAACCTGTGTGCCAGGCACCTAGAATATTCCGAATTGTTTTGGTGCCTGGCACCAGAAATATTCTGAATTGTATTGGAGTTGTTCGGGTGCCTGGCACCATGATTGAGGAGGTATTGGAATGGTTGAGTTGATTGTGACTGCTGAGTCGGTTGAGCAAGCGAAGGCTTTGGTCATGGCCGGTGTTGATACTTTATATATTGGGGAAGATGAATTTGGTTTGAGGCTGCCTACATCATTTTCGCGGGAAGAAATAATCGCAATTACTGATTTTGCACATGAACAAAATAAACGCGTTTGTGTGGCAGTGAATGGATTAATACATAACGATAGGATTGAAAAAGTTGTTCCATACCTGCATTTTTTACAGGAAATAGGAGTTGACGAAATTACGGTTGGCGACCCTGGGGTTATTCATTTACTTCAAAAATACCATCTAAAAATTCCATACATTTATGATGGGCATACATTGGTTACAAGTGCAAAACAGGTGAACTTTTGGGCAAAACGTGGAGCCCTCGGTGCTGTTCTAGCAAGAGAAATTACATTTGAGGAATTAAAAGCAATCGGAGCACAAGTGACAGTTCCTGTTGAAATATTAGTATATGGTGCTACTTGTATCCATCATTCAAAACGGCCGCTCGTGAAAAATTATTTTAATTTCACAAAAACAGAAGAACCATCAAAAAGTCTCTTTATATCAGAACCTAAGCAACCAGACACACACTATTCTATTTATGAAGATATGAATGGAACGCATATATTTGCAACAAATGATATAAATCTTATGCCACACTTAACGGATTTAACAGAAGCTGGGATCACACAATGGAAGCTCGATGGAATTTTTACTCGTGGAGAAGCGTTTGTTGAAATTGCTGAACTTTTTGTACAAGCAAAACAAGCTATACAGAATGGCAAGTGGTCAACAGACTTCATGCAGCGTTTAAACGATCGACTTATCACTCTTCATCCAAAGGAAAGATCGTTGGACGAAGGGTTTTTCTTAAAGAATCCAGAGGATGTTCAATAGTGAGGGGATAATAATGAGGAAGATAATGAAAAAACCAGAAGTTTTAGCTCCTGCAGGAACACTAGAAAAATTAAAAACCGCAATAATCTATGGTGCAGATGCTGTTTATATTGGTGGTAATCAATACGGACTACGAAGCCGCGCTGGCAATTTTACGTTCGATGAGATGCGTGAAGGAGTAGCATTTGCCAAAAAACATCATGCTAAAGTATATGTAGCAGCAAATATGGTAACACACGAAGGCGATGAAGATGGTGCTGGTGAATTTTTTAAAACACTAAGAGATATTGGTATTAACGCAGTGATTGTTTCTGACCCTGCCCTTATAGAAATATGCGCGATGGAAGCACCGGGATTGCCAATCCATTTATCGACACAAGCTTCTGCCACTAATTATGAGACTCTAAACTTTTGGCATTCTGAAGGACTAGAACGTGTTGTTTTAGCGCGAGAAGTAAGCATGGAAGAAATTAAAGAAATTCGTCAAAAAACGGATGTAGAAATTGAAGCGTTTATTCACGGTGCAATGTGTATATCCTATTCTGGTCGTTGCACATTATCGAACCATATGTCTGCGCGTGATGCCAATCGGGGTGGATGCTCACAATCATGTCGTTGGAAATACGGTCTATTTGAAATGCCTTTGCCAGATGTACGGAATTCGGTACTAGCTGGTGAACCTGAAGAAGCCTTTTCCATGAGTGCAGTTGATATGTCGATGATCCGTCATATTCCTGATCTAGTAGAGAATGGCATAGATAGTTTGAAAATTGAAGGACGTATGAAATCGATACATTATGTTTCAACTGTCACTAACGTCTACCGCCAAGCAATTGATACTTACTGCAATGATCCTGATAACTATGAATTCCAACAAGAATGGGAAGACGAGCTCTGGAAAGTAGCCCAGCGTGAATTAGCAGTTGGATTCTATTATGGGACACCAACAGAAGAAGAGCAGTTATTTGGAGAACGTCGAAAAATACCAGCATATACCTTCATTGGCCAAGTGTTAGATTATAATGAAGAAACACAAATAGCCACAATACAACAACGAAATAATTTTGGAATCGGGGACGACATTGAATTTTATGGCCCTGGATTTACACATCTATATCAAACAATTGATTCCTTATGGGATGAAGATGGAAACCCTATAGACCGTGCTCCAAGGGCCATGATGACAGTGAAAATGAAAGTCAATGCTCCCGTAAAACCATTTGACATGATACGAAAAAGAAAATAAAACAGGTGCCTGGCACCAAAACAAGATAGGATGGAAATATAAGCCATGCCTATCTTTTTTATTTCTTTCGTTTAATTAAGGAGTATACTATATAGGAGTTTATTGTACAGGAGAATTATGGATGGAAAAACAAAATAGTAGGTATAGGTGGGTTGTTTTTGCGACGGTATTATTTACATATTTCTTAATCGTAACGCAAAGAACAGCTCCTGGTTTAATTACAAATCAATTGATGTCAGACTTTCAAGTTACTGCTTCTACGATTGGTTTGCTCACAAGCATTCAATTTTTAGCTTATGCTAGCTTACAAATTCCAATTGGAATTTTGTCTGATCGGTATGGTCCAAACTTATTTTTAATTATCGGGACATTACTGAATGGGATAGGAACGTTAATATATAGTATGGCACCAAATGAATATGTACTACTTGTCGCTAGATTATTAGTAGGAATTGGCGATGCGACCATTTGGGTTAACTTAGTATTAATTTTAAGCCAATGGTTCAAGGTAAAGGAGTTTATTGGATTACTTGGGCTAGCTGGAATGTCTGGGAGTCTTGGTTTCTTAATGGCGACCGTTCCTTTTTCGCTATGGATAGACTTAACAGGTTGGAGAGCAAGCTTTTTTACAGTAGGAATCATCTTATGTCTTTGTGGCTGTCTCCTTTATTTCGTGTTAGTCAGAAAGCCAAAACAATTTATTCCTAATTACCAAGTTATTGCTGTCGATACTTCAGATGGCAATCGCGAAAAAACTTTTGTATTATTGAAGCGTATTTTTTCTAACCGGCAAGCATGGGCAACATTTTTCTGCCATTTTGGACTAGTAGGTACATATGTTGGATTTATCGGCTCATGGGCGGTTCCGTATGGAATGCATGTATATGACATGTCTCGTTCTAATGCAAGTCAGCTAATTATGATTGGACTTGTAGGCGCCCTTATTGGTGCACCTTTAACAACATGGATTTCAGGCCGTTTAGGATCTATTAAACGCCCTTACGTTACTGTACATGTCATTATTTTTATCAGCTGGGTTGTCTTATTTTTATTTGAAGGCAAACCACCATTTTACCTACTTCTTATTCTTTTTTTATTGATTGGCTATGGGAATGGAGCAAGTTCTCTAACATTTGCGGTCGTGCGCAAGTCTTTTGATCTGAAGGTCGTTGGCGTTGTGTCAGGGTTTGCAAATACCGGAGGATTTTTAAGTGCAGTACTGCTACCAAGCATTTTTGGAAAAGTATTAGACCATTTTCAACATGAACCAAGCATTGTGGGCTATCATTATGGTCTCATCATCCCTGCAATTTTTTCTTTAATTGGCTTAATCGGAGGGGTTCTAATAAAAGAACAGCCTCAAGAAGAAACACAAGCAGCATAATGGGGGCTTATTTAG
Source organism: Lederbergia graminis (assembly GCF_042655485.1). Classification (NCBI taxonomy): domain Bacteria; kingdom Bacillati; phylum Bacillota; class Bacilli; order Caryophanales; family Bacillaceae; genus Lederbergia; species Lederbergia graminis. The sequence continues at coordinate 59,652 of NZ_JBHSMC010000014.1, read as the reverse complement.
GCCCCCATCTGCTTTCTAGTTTTCTACCTTATCATCTAAATTTTGATAGGCAAAGGTAGCCATTGATTCTAAGTCAAAAAGTTGAATGCCTTTCTCGTCATAGCGCTGGAGCTCCATCGTCATTTTTTCACGATACTCGCCTATTTTTAATTTCTCCCCATTATTATAACGTGCATCATGATGAAAAGTGAGAATGCCCTTAATATAATTCCACTCCCAAGAACCTTCAAATGCATTATCTTTGCTAGGGAATTGCCCATTTCCGTATCCCTCATAACTTCCATCTGCATGCAATACAATACTGATATTAGGTGATCCATCCTCATTCAAGAATCCCCAATGACCAATTAATTCTTTTCCATCCTTTGAAACATTCATCAGAACACTATCACGATCAATTCCAGCATTTAAGTCTAAATCCTTCAAATCCTGAGAATCAATTGTACCGTCACTGCCTTCAACTGGAAGTGGATTATTAATCGAGAGTAAACGGAAAGCATAATTCCAATAGTCTTGGCCAGTTTGTAGATGATCTAAACCTTTAATGTCGAGTTGACCGTCCCTTTTCTCTACGGATTCTTCAAATAAATCTAATGCTTTATGGTACTCCTCTATTGCAGCCGAAGGCGCTTCTCCTATTTCTTTATAATCATCTGGGGGTGCAATCATAGCAATTTCATTCAATACCTTTCGAATGTCATTTATTTTTTCAGAAGACTGTTTGCTCCACTCCTCCTCATCTGTTCCTGGAGTTTGACGAACTTCTCCATATGCTTTGATTGCTGCAGAAAACTCAGAACGTAATCTTACTGCTTCTGTTGTATAATCTTCAAATGACAATTGCTTTACATCTTCATTTTGTTCAGTTGTTTTCGATGATTTATCTGCTTTCGATTTGTTTTCCTTATTACCACTTGTACAGCCACTTAGAAGTACCATAAAAATGATTAATCCAAAAATCCATTTTGCTTTTACTTTCATGCCTTCATCTCCAGTATTTTATGATGTTCCTTTATCATACTAGAGATTGTGACAAATATTACATAGTTAAAACGGCTCAAAAACAAATAGGAGCGAAATCCTATAGACTCCGCTCCCTTTTTATACTTTCCACTCACATGTTATGGCTAATTTACCATCCTTTAATGTTGCAGTCACTTTACCATTCATCTTTTGCATGAAGCTTTTCACGATGGATAAGCCTAAACCAGTACTTTTTCCTGAACGTGATGGATCCGCCTTATAAAAACGATCGAAAAAGTGATCGACATCGTGTTCTGTTAAACGATAAGCATCATTCATAACCTCTAACCTCACTGTAGATGCTCCTTCTTGAAGGGAAATGCTAATGTTTCCATCTGAATGATTTATTGCATTGGAAATTAGATTCTCAATAATCCTCGTTACAGCAGATTTATCGGCATTGATGATCACATCATTCTCCGGCATCTGAATTTCCGGCTCCCAACCTCTTTCATTAAATCGATCAAAAAAGCTCATAAGCACATCAATTATTAAGTTCTTCATACTAAAGCTTTCCGATTTAAGCTGGTATTCAGTAGACTCAATAAGTGAAAGCTCGAAGAAATCATGTAATAATGCTTCAAGCCTTTTCGCCCGTTCCTTTGCAATTGAAATATATTCCATCCGTTTCGATTTAGGTGTATCTTCAGATTCAGCCAATTGAATATATCCTAAAATAGATGTTAAAGGAGTTCTTAAATCATGAGACATATTCGTAATCGTTTGCTTTAATTCCGTTTCAAAACGGATTCTGTCTCTTTTTTCATTCATATGCAAATCTATTAGCTCATTAATCTCTACTCCCATTGCTTCCATATTCTTATCTAAAAGTGCCATGTCTAGCTTTTTATTTGTGCTTTGCTTATTATAGTTACGTAATTGCTCACTCATTTTTTTTACTTCTTTCTTAAAAACGAGTAAACGAATGAAAAAGTATATTGCAGCAATGATAGAGATTACACCTAAAGATAGAAATAGCATGTTTTTTCACCATCTTATTATTTGACTTCTTTTTTACTAAATACCATTAGTCCACATGATAAAAGGATGATGAATGTTAATAAGGCTATGATAATTGCTTTCATTATTTCACCACTCGTCATTGAACTCTCAAAAACCGCACTGAATTGATAAAAGATGGAGTTCTTATATATAGTTCCGACAATCGGTAGTTCCGGTGCCATCTCGATAACGTACATAACGATTGTAAAAATTATAGAGAAAATGATTGTTTTACCATTATCTTGAGTCACAATTGCTAAAATAACAAGTATTGCTGTATATCCCATAAATTGAAGCATAAATAATCCGTAAGCTCTAAATAAATACATCATACTAGAAGTAGTAAATATTTCTCCATGTCCTAGTAAAAAAATCTCTATTACTGCTGTTAAAATTGGAATCATAATCGTTACTATCATTGACCCTAAAGTGAAGACAATGTATTTCGATAGATAAATATGACTTCTTTTACTGCCACTTAGTATTTGATTTTTTATTACACTACTATGTGAGAATTCATTCGATATATAAAACCCTGCCAATGGACTAATGATAAGATTGAAAAAAATAGGGGCAGTAAATGTAGAGATAGCGTTAAACTCTTTTAAATTTGCATGCTCAAAAGGAGTTCCACTCATATGCCACCAATCAATAATCACTAAATAATGGAGCAAGGCACTTACACATGCAATCGTTAATATAATTGTCCAAAAGGCTCTATTCCTTTGTAATTTGTAAAATTCTGTTCTGAGTTGATTAATCATGTGCCTGAACCCCTCCTATAAGCTTTGAAAAATAGTTTTCTAGGCTATCCCCACTTAGAGATAAATGTTCAATCACAAGATTGTTATCCGTAAGTGTGCGAGACACTTTCCGCACATCATCTAAATAGCGATAAAGCTTAATCGTACCATCTGACAGCACTTCAAAATCTTTCGTTAATAATTGGGATTCTAAAACTGTCGTACCTTTTGTTGTTTGATCCACTTTTATTCGTAAATGTTGCTTACATTTTTCATCTAACTCTTTTGCTGAGAGCTCCTCTAACAGCTTTCCTTCATGAATAATCCCATAGCTAGTAGCTAATTGATGAAGCTCACTTAAAATATGACTGGATATAAGAATCGTTAGCCCCTTTTCACGATTGAGTTTCTTAATTAGTTCTCTTAATTCCACGATTCCCATTGGATCCAGCCCATTTGTTGGTTCATCAAGAATTAAAAATTCGGGATCACTTAATAACGCAATCGCTAAACCAAGTCTTTGTTTCATACCGAGCGAGAAATTTTTTGCCTTCTTCTTACCCGTATTCGTGAGGCCGACAAATTCCAGTGTTTTGTTTATACATTCCTTCCCCGGAATACCTTTTTGCAAGCGATGGACTTCTAAATTCTCATATGCAGTCATATTTGGGAATAAAGCTGGACTTTCAATAATTGCTCCTGTTCTTTTCTGTGCGTCTGTTAACATTCGTGGATTATCCTCACCAAATAACTCCACAGATCCAGCTGTAGGAAAAGAAAGTCCAGTAATAATTCGTAATAAAGTTGATTTACCAGCCCCGTTTTGGCCAATAAACCCATATATCTCTCCTTTTTTAATAGATAAATTTATGTCATGAAGTGCAGTGGTGTTTTTAAACTTTTTAGAAAGATTATAGGTTCTTAATATATATTCACTCATTCAAGTTACCTCCTTGTTTACTATGATTTCATTATGAGATAGAAATCATAAGATAGACTTAAGAGATACCTTAAGAAAACATTAAGATTTCATTCTGTAGCCCATTCCCCAAATAGTTTCAATATACTCTTCTCCACGATTGGCATTAGCGAGCTTACTTCTTAAATTACTCATGTGAACATTGATTGTATTGTCATCCCCATAAAAGGGCTCTTTCCAAACACTTTCAAATACATTAGACTTGGAAAATATCTTTTTCGGTGATGACATAAGGAGTTCAAGTATTGCATATTCACGTACTGTTAAGGAGATATGTTTATTATTTACAAATACAGTCTTCGCATCTAAATCAATTTCGATATCTTTATAGGTTAATACTTGCTTAGGCATTTCGTTTGAACGTTTGTATCTTCGCAGTACAGATTCAATACGAGCCGATACTTCTTCCACATCAAAAGGTTTCGAAATGAAATCATCTGCACCAATTCGTAAACTAGATATTTTCGTATGTTGCTCGTTTTTTGCCGATATAATGATAACAGGTATCGAACTCTTTTCTACTATTTTCTCCAGTATTTCTTCTCCTGTCATACCAGGCAGCATTAAGTCTAGCAAAACGAGATCCCAATGTTGCTGCTCCAAGTAAAGCATTGCTTCTGTCCCAGAATAAGCAGGCTGTGCATGGTACTCACTTTTTCTCACTATTTGACATAATAAACGATTAATATCATTATCATCTTCTACAACTAAAATATTTGCGTTTTGATTCACTGTACACTCTCCCTTCAAATCTAATTATATTGGCAACACATTAGAAACAAATTCGCTATTAAAATCCCATCTTCTAGTAACTTTTTTATGCTGATAAGCTTTTAACTTTCCTTCATACACTAGTTGCATATTAGATTGCTTTTTAAAATCGTCAGGTGCTATTAGTGCCATCGGCTTTTCAAAATCTACTGATTTACATTTCTTTAATACAGACGCGACAAATTGTGAACAAAAAAATGCATTTCGTCTTTCAATTGGCTTATTAAAAAGGAAACCGAACAATCCTAAAAAATGATAACGATATTGCTCCTCATGCTTTGCTATTGTTTCGATATATCGTTTCATTTTTTCCATATCTTCTTCTGTAACAGTTAAGGAATAAATAGCACAGTCAGCGTGTTCGAACAATTCACTCGACACATCTTCCTGTACAAACCCACCAATAAACGGATTATTGACAGATTTCCTACCAAAACTATAAACCTTAGATAAATCAGAGTCGAACGAGATAGATGCATGATTATATGGTTTTTTTGTATATAGCTTAATTAACTTTGTTAGTATTGTACCCGTATCTGTTAATAGAATATAAACCTTTTTTTCTCCCATCATCATTCTCCTCTTCTCCGTATTTATCTCCGTAAATTGCTCTACCATCAATTTACTGTGAAATACATAAGAAGAACTTAAATGATTTCTTAAGAAAAGCTTAAGATTTATTCCTAACATAAAAAGACTGAACCATAATGATTCAGTCTTTTTATATTTTATGATTCTTCTACCGCAGGTTTTCCTGCTTCGATTAGTACTTTGTTTCTGCTTAGGAAGATGGCCAATACAATAATAAAAATTCCGGTTCCAATTAATAAATATTCTATCTCAATATAATCTGCTATTGGACCAAATATCAACATACCTAGTGGCATCATTGACGTTGAAATCATTCCCATGACTCCAAATACTCTTCCTAAATATTGCTCTTCTACTTTCTCCTGTAATAAAACAGTTGCGGGTGTGTTGAGTATTGGCATGGCAACACCAAATAATGCCATAAAGGCTAAGTAAAACCAAAACATTGGTACAATACCGAGTGCTAATGTACAAACACCCATAATAACACTGGAGAATCCAATGGTTTTTATTTTATTCGAGAAACCGCCCCAAGAAGCAATAATTCCTCCCCCTACCATCATCCCTATGGAGAAGGCAATTTCAATTGCTGCAAGACGCCACTCATCATCACCAAAGCTCCGTGTAACTTGAAGTGGTGTCAAAAAGGACGCTGGTGCCATCAGTACAAAGAACACCGCCAAAAACAGGAAAAACACCTTTAGAAAACTGTGGTTATTCACATATTGTAATCCTTCTTTAAAGTCACTAAAATAGCCTGTTGTTTGCTTCACAGCTGCTTTTTCATGTACTGCAACCTTTAATGCAAATAGCGTAACAATCGCAATTGCTGCCGTGATGACATCCACAAATAGTATCATTTCCAGTGTTGTCATGCTCAATAGTGCTGCACTGACCATTGGAGAAACAAACATAATGATTGCTTGAATACTACCATTTGCTCCGTTTACTTTTGTTAGCTTATCTTTCGGAACAATTTGCGGTAATATAGCTCCAACTGCTGGCATTTGAATCCCAGATCCAAAAGCACGTACAGCTGCAATCCCAAATAGCAGCCAGATGGAATCAAAGCCCATTATAAATAGAATAGCAAGGATCAATGTCGCTATTGCAATCAATCCATCTGCTGAAATAATCAGCATTTTACGGTTATATCGATCTGCCCAAACCCCTGCAACTGGTGACAAAATAAAGGTTGGTACAAACCCACATATGATATATAACGTCATCATTAATCCTGATTCCGTTGTTAAAGTGATATGCCACATAATGGCATATTGAACAATAGATGAGCCAAATAATGATATTGTTTGGCTACTTAGAAAAAGAATGATATTTTTTAACCAATTTTCTTTACTGATATCTTTTACATTATTCACGAGCAAACCTCTCATTTCAAATAAATTTTCCTTTGAATGAACTGCTCTGTAGCATTTTAAGGCAACAAAAAAAGAGCGAATCTGCGTTCCTCTTCTAAATAACCAAAAAATATAGGTTCCCTTAAAATAGACAGACCAATCCCAGCACCCTGTATATAAACAGAGCCTTCAAACGTATTCAATTAGCGATTGATACTTGGGAATCGTAATCTCATTGATGCTGTCACTAGGAAAACCTCCATTTATTTATTACCTTTCTTATCATAGCAAAGGTGGGGTATCAGTTCAATCATAATTGTGGATATTTTACCTAATTAGTACAATTTTTGGGTTTATTTGTAAACAACAGAGGAAATACTTGGTGAAGAAGTAATATTAATATGACTAACAGGAGTAATTGCAAATATGAATGAAAACGCGCAAAATGCTGTCTCCAAATATTCGAAACGGAATCTACTATCAGGATTGCTATTTGGCATAGGTTTTGCCGCTTTTATAGACGAAGTCGTATTCCATCAAATATTGAGATGGCATCACTTTTATGACAAGTCGACAACAGAAATTGGCTTAATATCTGACGGACTTTTTCATGCATTTAGTTGGTTTGCAACAATAGGTGGGTTGTTTTTGTTTGCTGACCTGCGACGTCGAAATGGTTTATGGCTTCAAAAATGGTGGGGTGGAGTCTTTTTAGGTACTGGCTTCTTTCAATTATATGATGGTACAATCCAACACAAATTAATGCGAGTACATCAGATTCGTTATGTAGAGAACATTTTTATATATGATGTCATATGGAACTTGATTGCTATATTGTTATTATTAATTGGTTTCATGCTCATAGTTCGTGCACGAAAGGGAGAGGTTGGCTTTAAATGAATAATCATAACCACCCAATTCAATCTGAAGTCATGAATATCCATCCTGTTGATGGGTTACTTCCACAGATCCTTTTAGCATTACCCTTTTTATTGGGATTAATTGCATATATAATGGCAGCCCATTATTCAAGCAGACGATTCAAGCAATGGCCACTCCATCGTACTATTTGTTGGTCATTAGGAGTTATCTTAGCAATAACTGCCGTTGCTGGTCCACTTGCTACCCTCTCCCATACAGATTTCAAAGCACATATGATTGGGCATTTACTATTAGGAATGCTTGCTCCATTGCTTTTGGCGGTTTCCGCTCCCATGACGCTAATCCTGAGGACATTAAGTGTTCCTTTAGCAAGAAAAATCTCAAAGATACTGAGAAGTAGACCGATGCGGTTTTATACTAATCCTTTTATTACTTCTTTCTTAAATGTTGGTGGATTATGGGTGTTATATACAACAAATCTGTACTCGTTTATGCACGAGTATCTCCTGTTATTTGTAATTGTCCACTTACACGTCTTTTTAGCGGGTTATTTATTCACAATATCGATTATCTATTTTGATCCCATTTCTCACCGCGTTCCCTTTGTAGAGCGTGCATTAGCACTCGTCATTTCCTTAGCATGGCACGGAATATTATCAAAATTTATCTACGCTAATCCACCTGTTGGAGTAGCTCCGAAACAAGCGGAAATTGGGAGTATGGTGATGTACTACGGAGGAGATATAATTGACATTGTAATCATCTGTATCCTTTGCCTCCATTGGTATAGAGCTACACGACCACGGAAAGGACTCGCGATGAACTAGAAATAAATTATCTGTTTTATTAGTAGCCGAATAAAAATGGTCCCCTAATTCAGAACCAATTAGAGGGGACCTATTTATTTTATACTTAGATTAAATGAATCTGCCACGTGGCGCTGGGCTGTAGGACCGCTGAGAGGAATTTTTCATGGAGGAGGGCTTGCTGCGGAATCCAGCGTAACCTTCGGGAGGTGTTTTTTATCGGAGGGGGCACGTTAAATGTTCCAGCGTGACCTCCTCGTGGCTTTTTTCTCGCAGGAGGGCACGTTAAACTCTCTTGCGTGACCTCCTTGTGGCTTTTTTCTCGCAAGCGGGCACGTTGAACTCTCTTGCGTGACCTCCTCGTGGCTTTTTTCTCGCAAGCGGGCACGTTGAACTCTCTTGCGTGACCTCCTCCTAGCTTTTTTCTCGGAAGAGGGCACGTTGAACTCTCTTGCGTGACCTCCTCGTGGCTTTTTTCTCGCAAGCGGGCACGTTGAACTCTCTTGCGTGACCTCCTCCTAGCTTTTTCTCGGAAGAGGGCACGTTGAACTCTCTTGCGTGACCTCCTCCTAGCTTTTTTCTCGGAAGCGGGCACGTTGAACTCTCTTGCGTGACCTCCTCGTAGCTTTTTTCTCGCAGGCGGGCACGTTGAACGTTCTTGCGTGACCTCCTTGTGGCTTTTTTCTAAGATGAGGGCGCGCTACACCTTCCATTGTGATCAACTAACAACATTTTTCTCAGAAGAAGGCACGAACTACTCCCTATTATCTCCCTCCTAATAAAAAAACTGCTGAAAGTCAGATCTATCTCCATCTGATTTCCAGCAGTCATATAATTATTCACGCATTCCTTTTAAAATATTGATGTTGAAACATGCACATTCTGATTGCATTATGATATTCACCATCCACAAAAAACTCATCGATTAATTCACCTTCGAATTGAAAACCGAGTTTTTTGTAGATATGAATTGCTACTTCGTTTGTTTTATCGACTATCAAATATAACTTATATAAATTTAATACAGAAAATGCATAGTCCATTGCAAGATACGTAGCAGACTTCGCATAGCCGTTACCTTGGTAAGCCGGATCAATGATAATTTGGAATTCTGCTCGACGGTGAATATAGTCAATCTCCACCAATTCCACGAGACCAACCATTTCAGTACCCTTCTCTACAATAAATCTACGCTCACCTTGATCGTGGATATGCTTATCATACAAGTCCTGTAATTCCACAAAAGACTCATATGGCTCCTCGAACCAATAGGACATGATGTTTGCATTAATATTTAACTTATGAACAAATCCTAAATCCACTCTTTCTAGTGGCCTTAATCGTACATTCGTCATTACTTTCATCCTCCGTACCCCTATTTATTAAGGGTGCATATATTAAATGTTCTCTCTTCTACAATTATCAACATAGTGATAAACGAACACTTTATTTTATACTAGTTTATCCATTTTTCAGGATTAGGCTTCCATTACATTAGATTTTTGTAAAAATTTTTATTCTTCTGGGCCTTGATTCAATATCCATGGAATACGGGCTTCAAAATCTAATTGTAATACAGGATGCTCTAACTCTTTATGTACAAATTGTAACTCTTCACTAAATCCAAACGTGAAATTTTCAACTTTTACTGTATTACCGGCATTCCAATTAGAATCTGAACAATATACTCCATTGATTAATTTTCCAACGAAGTGATAACTACCTATGTATAGTCTTAAGCCATCTTCTTCTGCACCAAATTCAGATAAGTGACTTGGTTTTGTGGGATTAATTCCAAAGGTTGCAAATACATCTATTAAGGGTTTACCTAATTGCTTACATACTTTTATATAATTTTCACAATATATGCAGTTGCACAGCTCCACATCTTTCCGGTAAAATTCCTTTGTTTTATGAAGGTCTACTTCTAACAACCAATTATTAAATTTTATTGGTACCAATTTATCCACTCCTACGGAATAAGACGGGCTTATATCCTGAGTATTTTTCACTATAGACAGCACATTTTTATTATACTAGGATGCTAGTATATAAGTGTTGTTTCAACTACTGTACCATTTCAAGCACAGACTTATTCTGAGCTGTTTAAATGAAACGCATAAATTTAACTGATACACAGCTTAATATGCAGGAAGTTTTATTAGATAATCTTATGTTAAGTCACCTTAAAAATAATTATATTTCTTGCTATTGGTTTCACAGCTTTGATATTGCCGAACATGAGGATGTAGAGATATTGAAGGAAATGAAGAAGGGCCCGATAATGAATGTCTTCAGTTCGCATTACAAACCATTCCAAAGTTCTCAAAGTACCTCGACATATCTATTAGTTACTTAAGTGAATTTTTCCTAAATCATGAATCCGAAGATTATAGTTTAGATGAGATAACCTTTAGTTCGATTCTAAATCTCGAAGGCTTCCAGTTATTAGGTTTTACAATCGACTTTACATATGGAGATTCTCTAGAAAATCTTTTTCAGTACAGAGTGAAATTTAATCAAAATGGCTTTCCAATTGGATTTGAAGGTCGACCTATATGATCAGGTTGTTCAGTAAAAAATGGCTTATCATCACTAGATAAGCCACTTTTATGTAAAATTTTATTTGGATAATGCTATTTTTATATGGGCTAAGTGATGTTCTTCGTGCCAAGATAGTTTTGCAACCTTTGCTGCTACTGTTATTTCACCGTTTGTTTGGTGGGTAAATACTCGATTTAATTGTTCTTCTGTTAAATTTTGTCCTAAAGCAACAATCCGCTCATTAATTCCTTCAAGCATTTTAATAGAACTTTCTACAGGAAGCTTTGTATCAGGTTGAATTGCCCACTTCTCTTCATCAAAGCCTGGTACTGTTGGATTCTCATCCGTTAAAGCCAGTTTCAAACGTTGATACATGTTCAATTGAGAGTCTGCAATGTGATGCACAAGTTGTCGAACATTCCAGCTACCATCACGATACGTTCTGCTTAATTCCTCATCATTTAATGAATCAACAGTTTCCCTTAGTCGCATCGTGTAAGTTTCAATTTCTTTTAGCCACTCTTGAATATTTTCAGACGTTACTTTCTCCGGTACTTGTAGTTTACCAATTGGGTACCTTACATCCATCTTCAAACCCCTCTCTGTTTAATTCAATATTAACGCTTAATATATCAACTGGTATAAGTATTGTAAACAAATCAATCTCCGTCTGTGCCTATATCTACAATAAATTAAAAGAGACCCACTTTTAAGCATAGGTGCTAAAATGAAGGAAATATAATATCAAGCATCCTATGTTTTGGGCTTTATTCCAAGATAATATAAAATAGCTTATCGGACTCCGATAAGCTATATCACTAATACGATCATTCATCTTGTACATTTATTAATTGCTAGTTCCTGCTTTAACTGCCTCTATGACTTCTTTTGTTGTGCTCATTCTCAAGGCTTTATCTGCTAAATCCTCCATCTCTTTTTTGGAAAGATGAGCAATTTGCGAGCGTGCTTTTAGAATGGAAGTCGCACTCATAGAGAATTCATCTAGACCGAGACCTAGCAATAACGGAATAGCAGTTTCGTCTCCAGCCATTTCTCCACACATGCCAACCCATTTGCCTTCATGATGAGCAGCATCAATTACCATTTTTACTAAGCGTAAAATAGCAGGTGAATATGGTTGATATAAATAGGAAACCCGCTCGTTCATACGGTCAGCAGCCATAGTGTACTGAATTAAATCATTTGTTCCAATACTAAAGAAGTCTACCTCTTTAGCAAATTGGTCCGCCATAACTGCTGTTGACGGAATTTCGACCATGATCCCAAGTTCAATATTCTCTGCAACCGCAATTCCTTCCGTAACTAACTTTTGCTTTTCTTCTTCTAAAATCGTTTTTGCCTCACGGAATTCATCTAAGGTTGCAATCATTGGAAACATAATCTTTAAATTTCCATATGTGCTTGCTCGTAACAAAGCACGTAATTGGGTACGAAACAAATCTTGTTCTGTTAAGCAAAGACGAATTGCTCTGAAGCCAAGAAAAGGATTCATTTCTTTCGGTAGTTCTAAATAAGGGAGCTCTTTATCTCCACCAATATCTAATGTTCTAACCACAACAGGCTTTCCATTCATGCCTTCTAGAACCGCCTTATATGATTCAAACTGTTCCTCTTCGGTCGGAAGTTCATTACGCCCCATATATAAAAATTCAGTTCTGTATAGACCAATACCTTCTCCACCATTATTAATGACGCCTTCTAGGTCATTAGGTGTTCCAATATTTGCTGCTAACTCAACTTGGTGACCATCAATGGAAATCGTTTTTTCATTTACAAGCTTTGCCCACTCCGCCTTTTGTTCTTCATAACGAATATGTTCCTTTTCGTATTGAGCAATTACTTCGGATGTGGGATTAATATATACTTCACCTTTTAAACCGTCAATGATGACTAAGTCTCCATTTTTGATATCTTCTGTTGCGGATTTAGTTCCAACTACAGCTGGTATTTCCATAGAACGTGCCATGATAGCAGAATGAGAAGTACGTCCACCGATATTCGTTGTAAATCCCTTAACAAATTGACGGTTTAATTGAGCAGTATCGGAAGGAGTTAAATCTTCCGCAACGATGATTACCTCACTAGAAATCATACTCGGGTTAACTAATTCAACACCAAGTAGATGAGAAAGAACTCGCTTCGTCACATCTCTTATGTCTGCCGCACGCTCTTTCATATAATCATTATCCATTTGCTCAAACATCATAATAAACATATCTGCAACTTCTTTTAATGCTTGTTCTGCATTTACTCGTTCTGAGCTAATTTTATCCTCAATTTGGGATATTAACTCTGGGTCACTTAAGACAAGTAAATGCGCTTCGAAAATAGCTGCCTTATCAGCACCGAGCTCTGAATTCGCTTTGTCGCGAATAGCCTCTAGTTCTATTTTAGAAGTATTTAGTGCATCCTTAAACCGAGTAATTTCTAATGAAAGATCTTCTATTGTTTTCTTTTCAAAGGAAAGATCTGGTTCTACTAACCGATATGCTTTAGCAATCGCTATTCCATTTGAGGCAGCAATTCCTTTTATCACATTCATTACTTAGCCAACCCTTCTTGATTTAAAATTCCTTGTAAAGTACTCAATGCGTCTTGCTCATCATTTCCATCAGCACTAATTTTTATTTCAGCGTCTTTTCCAACTCCTAATGACATGACCGCCATTATTGATTTCATGTTCACTGATTTACCGTTATATGCTAATTGGATCTCAGAATTAAATTTACTTGCAGTTTGCACCAAAATTGTCGCAGGACGTGCGTGGATACCTGTTTGATCAATAACTGTAAACTTTTGTTCTACCATAATATATATAATCTCCTTTATTTTCATAATAAAAATTTGTTGATAAATTTTTAAAAGACCCCAAAAAACAAAAAACCTAAATAAGCGTTTCCTTATACAAAAAAATAAGGAACACTTATTTAGGTTTTGCCTGCTAATCAGTAACAATCCTTTAAAAATATTATCTACATAATACTTATTATAATAAAAGTGGACTAGTTGAACAATACTATTGTACCAAAATTATTTATATTAAACCAAAATGCTTAAATGCATTAAATAATCCGTTCTGTTCCACATCATCCGTAATATAATCTGCTTCTTCTTTTAAAATACGTTCAGCATTCCCCATGGCGACTCCAATTCCACAATTTCTCACCATTTTTACATCATTTTCTGCATCACCAAAAGCAAGGGTATCTTTTATATCCCCATTCAAATATTCTAAGAGAGTATGAACTGCATTTACCTTATCTACCCCTAAAAGTGCAAATTCACCAAACTCTCTTCTTTTCCCTGTTGCAGTCCAACTGCTAACTTTTAATTTATTACCAAAATCTCTCTCTGCTATTTCAAGAGAATTTGATTCTAAAACAAAGCTTATTTTCGCGACATCATCCCGATAAAGTTGTGCATCATATATCATTTCTGGAAATATACTACGGATCCGCTCTTGATTTTCGATAGTATTCTCACCGTAAACAGAAGCAGCCTTTGGTAGAAAATATTCATTTGCAAACAAACCATTTTTGCTCTCTAAATAAAAACCGAGTCCTCTTTCATTTAACCAATCTACCACTTGCGTAACTATTTCCTTATCCAACTTTTTGTCTTGAATGACGACCCCATTGTGTTCAATGTACATACCATTTCCCCCAATCATGCCATCCAAGCCAACATCCCATAAATAAGGATATATTTCTGCCTTACTTCTACCAGTTGTGATATATATTTTATGGCCATTTTTTCTAGCTTCTTTAACCGCAGTAGATGCTGATTCTGGTAGCTTTCCTGAATAATCAACTAACGTACCATCGATATCTAAAAATATAAACTTCATCCTTCTCTTCCCCTTTGCAAAAAAATAAATGACCAAATCAATATTTGTTTGGTCATTTATCCTTTCCTATACTGATAGAAATTTAAAGTACCTCTCCATTGGAAGAAATAACATCTTTATACCAGAAAAATGATTTCTTACGTTTACGTTCTAATGTACCGCTACCGTCATCATGCTTGTCTACATAAATAAATCCGTAACGTTTTGAGTATTGACCAGTAGACATACTTACTAAATCAATACAACCCCAACTTGTGTAACCAATCAGGTCTACACCATCTTCAATTGCTTCACCCATTTGTTTAATATGGTCACGCATGTATTCAATTCGATAGTCATCATTGATGCTACCATCTTCTTCTACTTTGTCATAAGCACCAAGACCGTTTTCAACAATCATTAATGGCTTTTGGTAGCGACCATACAGTTCATTTAACGCAATTCTTAAACCAACTGGATCAATTTCCCAACCCCACTCACTTGCTTTTAAGAATGGATTTTTTATTCCACCAATTAGATTACCAACACCAACCTCTTCTGGTGTCTTTTCCTTTTTATCCGTGCGTGACATGTAGTAACTAAAGGAAATGAAGTCTACCGTACCTTCTTTAATTGTTTCTAAATCTCCTTCTCGGATATCTAATTCAATATTATTCTCTTTGAAATAACGCTTCGCAAAATATGGATATTCACCACGCACTTGTATATCTCCACAGAAGAAGTTGAAGATATCTGCTTCCTGTCTTGCATACATCACATTATCAGGATTAGAATCGAATGAATATACTGGTGCATAAATTAACATACATCCAATTTGTGAACCAGGAATAATCTCATGACCAATTTTAACTGCTTGTGCACTTGCAACGAATTGGTGATGTAGCCCCTGGAAACTATCTTGTAATCGTGTTTCTTCACTTTCAGGGGAAAAACCTAGTCCAATTAATGGCATATGTGTTGCACCATTAATTTCGTTAAATGTTAACCAGTATTTCACTTTATCTTTATACCGAGTAAAGACGGTTCTTACATAACGCTCAAAGAACTCTACTAATTTACGATTTCTCCATCCACCATATTCTTTAATCAAATGTAGAGGTGTTTCATAGTGAGCTAGGGTAACCAATGGCTCAATACCATGTTTGTGTAGCTCATCAAAGACACGGTCATAAAATGCAAGACCTTCTTCATTTGGCTCAAGCTCGTCACCATTAGGGAAAATACGACTCCACGCGATACTCATACGGAATACTTTGAAGCCCATCTCTGCAAATAAAGCAATATCTTCTTTATAGCGATGGTAGAAATCTATGCCCTCATGATTCGGATACGTATATTTCGTATGATCAATTTCATAGTTAAACCCTGGTTGTGATATTATTTGTAATCTTACTTTTCCACCTGGTAGTACGTCTGCAAGATTTAAACCTTTTCCGCCTTCTTTATAACCACCTTCAAATTGATTGGCAGCTGTTGCTCCACCCCATAAGAATCCTTCTGGAAATTGTTTCGCCATGATTATTCCTCCTCAGTTTTAATTTGGCTAAGGCATCCACTTACAATTTCAGCAGATGCCTGCCTTTGTTAAAAATTAATTCAATATTATTTTGGTTTTACTTGTAACAATTCCTCTTGCGACTTAACTACTACATTAGAAATTGGTAAAACCTCATAATTCATATAGTTTGTTACTACAACAGGAGTTGTTAATGGAAAACCTGCTTCTTTAATTCCTTCTATATCAAATTCAATTAGTAATTGACCTTGTTCTACACGACTACCTTGTGACGTATGAGAAGTAAAATGTTTTCCCTCTAATTGAACAGTGTCCATACCTATGTGAATTAATATTTCTGCTCCTTCATCGGATGTAATACCTATAGCGTGATTTGTAGGGAACAAAGCAGTTACTGTACCTGATACAGGTGCAAAAAGTTTACCTTCTATTGGCTCAATTGCAACCCCTTGTCCCAATGCACCTGAAGCAAATGCCGCGTCTTCAATGTCAGCTAAGTTTTTCACTTCACCACTGAGTGGGCTAACAATTGTTTCAACCTTTGTGTTTTCGTTTTCGAGCGCTTTTTCTTCCACTTTCTTTTCATTTACTAATGACTTTTCTTGATTTTTATTAATTCCACCAAAGAAGTAAGATAATGCGAATGCTAGAACGAATCCAACAATTGCTGCAATTATTGCACCGATAACTGACATATCTATACCAGATTCCGGTATAAAGCTAGGAATTTGGAAGACACCTAATCCACCCATGACATATCCTACCGTACCAAATCCTCCTAACATCGCTCCACCGATAGCGGATGATATGATTGTAAAGATAAATGGTTTTTTTAGTGGTAGGGCAATACCGTACATACCAGGCTCGGTAACACCAAATAATGCAGAGATAAATGCAGGTGCGCTAAGTGTTTTTGTTTTAGAACTTTTTGTTTTAATCCAGACAGCTAAGATAGCACCCGCAAGCGCGAATGAATGAACGAACATCGCTGCTAATATTGGATCCCAACCTTGACTAGCAAAGTTGTTAATTGCAATCGGAACAAGACCCCAGTGAAGCCCAAACATAACAAATACTAACCAAAATCCACCAACAAATGCTCCTGCAATTATTGGACTTAAATCATATATCCATGTAGTAGCTTGTCCTAATAGCTGGCTTGCCCATGTTGCAATTGGACCAATTACAATAAAAGTTAATGGAATAATGATTAATAAAGTAAACATTGGAACTAAGAATAGCTTTACAACATCCGGAATTACTTTCGTCAAGAACTTTTCTAACTTCGCTGCAAAGAATGCAGAGACGATAATAGGAATAACAGACATAGCGTACGTCATTAAGATAACTGGAATACCAAAGAACTCAATGTAAACAGGTGATTCAAACATAGTACCTGCAAATAATGTATATAAAGGTTCTCCTGCATTTGGAATTCCTGCAAGTGCAGGATAAACGAGAGCCATAGCAATAACCATACCTACGAATGGTGTACCACCGAACTTTTTCATTGCTGTATAGCCTAATAAGATTGGTAAGAAGTAAAATAGTGCATCCCCAATAGCATTTAAGATCTGATATGTTCCACCAGTATCATCTAGCCAGCCAATTCCTACAAATAATGCATTAAAGCCTTTAATCATACCTGATGCTGCTAATACCCCAAGAATAGGAGTAAAGATACCGGAGATCATGTCTATAAAGCTATTTAATATATTTCCTTTTTTCTTTTCCTCTTCTGTTGCTTCAACGGGGCTTGAAGACTGGAATCCACCTTCTGCCACGACTGCTTTATAGACATCAGGTACATGATTTCCAATTACAACCTGATACTGTCCACCACTTTTCATAACCGTAACAACGCCATCCATATTTTTTAATACATCTGTATTTGCCTTTCCTTCATCCTTTAACTTGAAGCGGAGACGGGTAATACAATGGACAAGACTGTTAACATTTTCTTTTCCCCCGACATTTTCAATTATGTCTTTGGCTAGTTTTTCATACTTCATAAAAGGCCCTTCTTCCTTCATTAGATTTTTTCAAATAAAAAACCTGAACTGGCCTAAAACACACTGATAGCATGTTAAAAGTCAATTCAGGTTATGCCCAATAAGGTAACATTCCTTTAGTTATATATATTAATTTGATAATACGTATTAAAGAACCCCCCTAAAAACCAAAAAACCTAAATTGCACGCCATAAAATACGACGCATCAATTTAGGTTTTGCCTGCATATCAGTAACAATCCTAGTTAAGATTATTATTAATTTGTTAATTGCAGTTTAGCACACGCTTTCAAAAGATGTCAATGATTTTTCGACAAAATTTTCATTTCAATTTATGGCGATTGGTTACACGGTGAATATGCACAGTTAAATAGACTTCTTCATCCTTCGTTAGGCTCCATTTAAATTGGTTCTCTAAATAAGTAGTAATCTTTTTTGTGCATGCATAAGCATCAGGGTACTTTAACATTATCTGTTCATAGAAAAATGAATCTACAGTTTCCTCTAATTTTTCTTTGCGTGCAAACCGAATTGAAAAGAAGCGCAGATGGGTCAAAAACCGTCCGTAATTAACCGAATTCTCATCTAAGTCCATTTTAAAATGGTATTTTACTATATTTAGAATAGAGTTAACCATCTCGGTAGTTTGTACAGCTACCTCCATATTTTCGCCGGATAACTGACTATTAACTAAATGTAGTGCAATGGAAGCTGCTTCATCCTCCCCTAATGCAATACCTGTTTCACTCTCAATTATCTCAAGTGCCTTTAAAGCAACTTGGAACTCCGGTTTATAGTATTTACGGATTTCCCATAGCAGTGGATTTTTCAGTTCGATTCCTTGATTGTATCTACTAATTGCAAAACTAATATGATCAGTTAAGGCAACGTATAAATATTCATCCAATTTATATGAAAGTTGAGATTGTGCAAAATCTAAAATTCTGGACGAAATATTCAAGTAAAGTTCGGAGGTATCTTTAAGCAATAAAGCGAGCTTATCGGAAACCCCTTGTTTTTTTAGTACAAATGTCTTTTCTATTTTTGTATCATCGATAGCTTGCCCAACCTTTTTTTGGAAAGCTAAACCCTTACCCATAACGACCATTTCCTGATTATCTTTATTAGTGGTCATCACTACATTATTATTTAGAACCTTCTCAATTCTCATTTTGCACCTCTATCATAATTAAGAATTTGAAGCAAAATTAAAAAACCCAAATTCGTATATAAGAATAACATTATCGATATTCTATAACAAATTTAGGTTTTGCCTGCATTGCAGTAACAATCCTTTTATATAAATGTAAGCGTCTTAAAAGTATTTTAACATACCTTATCAAGAATTTAAAAGTATAATGATGAAAAAGAATTATTATATTTATTCAGCATCTAACCCTTTACTTTTCCTAGTACATGCTTTCATCGCATTCAAGATAGATGATCTGAAATTACTTTCTTCCAATGCAGCTACTGCACGAATAGTGGAACCACCTGGAGTACATACATCGTCTTTTAAACTTCCTGGATGCTTTTCCGTTTCAAGTACCATTTTCGCAGCTCCGAGTACAGCTTGTGCCGCCAGTTTGTACGCTTGTTTTCTCGGAATACCATCTCTTACTCCACCATCGGCCATTGCTTCTATTAACATATATACATATGCTGGCGATGAACCACTAATTGCAGGCACTGCATCCATTAGTTCTTCTTCTATAAGTTCTGTTTTTCCGAACGAATTTAAGAGTTCAACTACATTGGCCAAATCTATCTCTGTCATTAATTCATTAATAGAAAAGACCGTCATTCCCTCTCTTACAAGTGAAGGTGTATTTGGCATCGTACGCACTATTTTTACAGGCATGCCAAAAGCATTTTCCACCGTTTGAATGGAGATACCTGCTGCCATCACGATAATAACAGTATCTTCCTTCACATCATGCTTAATTTCATCAATAACCTTCACATAACTGGATGGTTCAACTGCCAAAAATAAAATATCTGCAAAGCGGGCAATCTCCTTATTATTTAACGTTCCTTGAACATGTAGCGTTTCTTTCACAACTTGTAACGTATCTTCTGTTCTTGTACTTACCATTATTGAATCAGCCGCTACTACTCCAGCAGTAATCATTCCTAACACCATTGCCTGCCCCATTTTTCCGCAGCCAATAAACCCTATTTGTTTACTCATATAAAACACATCCTAATACATTATGTTGACCTATACTAGTTTATCAGTTCTATTGTGGAAACCAAAACAAGGGAGGGAATTTTATTATAAAAAATGATTCGATTCGTTTTATTTTAAGGCTCTGTTAAAGTTCATTGTTGTTAACAACTTAGTTGATTGTAGCGGATGTACACGAGACTCCTGCTGGAACAGCACGAGCCGAAGATCCACTTGGCAAAGCGGTTTTCTTTGCCAAGTTAGCTAAGGCCGTGCCCGCAGAAAGAGAGTGTACAGGAGCGAAAATCAACAACAGAGTTTAACAGAGCTTATTTTTAAAAAAAATTTATATTATATTAATAAAAAATACTGCCACTACTATTAATAATCCTAGCAATACTACCCACCAATTAAGTTTTATTCTTTGTAATAAACGATCGGTACAGAAAAATAGAATGGCAGACACTAAACTAAATAGCATAAACACTATACCAAACAAACAATGAAATAAAAAAGAGGTGATTTCTCGAGCATATGTTGATTTAAACATCTTCTTACTAATCCAGTCGCTGATAGACGATACAATAACCCCATATGTAACTACTAACATAAAGTTAATATAATACAAATTTAATAGTAAATTCGTGTCCATTTCAGGTATCGAAAAAAACAATGCAAATAATAAACTACTAATAATCGCAGATAATATTTTTCTCTTTATCACAATATCCATTCTCCCTTCAACAACTCCAAAATAATATATAGTAAAAAACCCGAAGGTGAACCATGAGAAGTACTGGTATACCTTCGGATTAAGAGAAGTTTCTTTCATAGATCTTATTTTAATTTTAGATAAAAGATGTTACTCTACTGTTACACTCTTTGCTAAGTTTCTTGGCTTATCAACGTCACAGCCACGGTGTATAGACGCGTAGTAAGCAATGAGTTGTAGTGGTACTACAGAGATAAGTGGTGTTAATAATTCGTGTACTTCAGGTAAAACAAATCTGTCTTCGTCTGTGTCAAGACCATTCATAGAGATGATACATGGGTTTGCACCACGTGCAGCAACTTCTTTTACATTGCCACGAATACTCCAGTTGACATTTTCTTGAGTTGCTAATGCAATGACAGGTGTACCTTCTTCAATTAAAGCAATTGTACCATGTTTCAATTCTCCACCAGCAAAACCTTCTGCTTGAATATAGGAGATTTCTTTTAATTTAAGAGCTCCTTCTAAACAAACAAAATAATCTAATGAACGACCAATGAAGAAGCAGTTGCGTGTAAACGGCAAGTACTGACTAGCAATTTTTTCAAACTCTTCTTTTGAGTCACATAGTACTTCCATTGCATTCGCAACAATTCCAAGCTCCTGAATAAGGTCGAAATTTAGTTTAATCGCTTTTGATTGTGCTGTCACATTTGCTAAAATTGCTAGAACCGCAATTTGAGCTGTATAAGCTTTTGTAGATGCTACTGCAATTTCTGGGCCAGCATGCAATAACAATGTATAATCTGCTTCTCTAGAAAGAGTAGATCCTGGCACATTGGTAATTGTCAGTGCTTTATATCCCATTTCCTTTATTTTCACGAGAACTGCTCGGCTATCAGCAGTTTCTCCACTTTGAGAAATAAAGATAAATAATGGTTTCTCCGATAGAAGTGGCATGTTATATACAAATTCACTTGCTACATGAACTTCTACTGGAACTTTAGCCATCGTTTCAATAAATTGCTTACCTACAAGCCCAGCGTGATAACTTGTTCCGCACGCTACAATATAAATACGGTCAGCTTCGCGCACAGCTGCAGTAATATCTGCAGCTACTTCAAGATTTCCTTGTTTATCTTGATATGCTTGAATGATTTTACGCATAACAAGTGGTTGTTCATCAATTTCTTTTAGCATGTAATGAGGATATGTGCCTTTTTCAATATCACTAGCATCAATCTCTGCTACATAAGGTTTTCTATTGATAATAGTACCTTGGAGATTCTTCAGTACAATACTGTCTTTTTTTACTATTACAATTTCTTTATCCATCAATTCAACAAAAGAATCTGTTACTTGAATCATTGCCATTGCATCACTTGCTACAACATTAAAATCATCCCCAACACCTACAAGCAACGGGCTTTTATTTTTCGCAACGAAAATGGTGTCAGGTGTTTCTGTATCAAGCATTGCAATTGCATATGAGCCAATTAATAATTTCAAAGTTTTGATGAATGCAGCTTCTGCATCTAATCCGTCTCTTGAAAATTTCTCTATTAGTTGAACAATTACTTCCGTATCTGTGTCACTTTCAAAAGCAATGTCATTCAGAAATTCCTGCTTTAGTAACGAATAGTTCTCAATAACCCCGTTATGAACGATTGTAAAGCGACCGGAAGTACTTTGATGAGGGTGGGCATTGCTTTTACTAGGAACACCATGTGTTGCCCATCTAGTATGGCCAATCCCAACAGAAGCAACAACATCTCTGTCAACTTCCGCTCTCAAATCAGCGATACGTCCTTTTTCTTTGAAGATATGAATGCCATCTTCATTTCTAACAGCAATACCTGCCGAGTCATATCCTCTGTATTCCAGTTTTTCCAATCCTTTAAGCAAGACTTCCTTCGCATCATTCATTCCAATATATCCAGTTATTCCGCACATATTCCAATTCCTCCTTATAAGGAGGCAAGCTAGCTCAGGGGCCTACTTGCCCCCTTATCTCTGTTTGTATTTTTATATGTGCACATGCGCTTTCCTTTGTCCATCGAGTCACCTCGAATGTTTTGAGAAAGAGCTACGACCTGTGACATAGCCGGGAGGCACCCGCCGAACAATTCGATAAACCTCCACCTCGTCAACTTATCTTTGTTTCGATCAAGATAAGTTCTGGCGCTTTAGTTGTTATTCTACCTTCCTATGCTCCTTTCAAAAAAAAAAATAACAGCATTGCCATCATACTACATAATAAAAAATGCCGTCAATAAAAAATATGCAATTAGAGAAACTTCTGTGTATAAAATTTGATTTTTATACTTTATAGCGAGCTTTGGTAAAGCATTCATAGAGGCCTTCCAATCGACATTTTCCTGGATTTCATTCAAAGAAGTGGAAATTTGAAGAGGTGAGGATTAGTGAAATAATGATTTGTGATTTTCTATTTGACATTTTGGCGGAAAAAACAGCAGTGAAGTGTAGGTTTGAACGTGTTTATTCGACATTTGGATCATAAATCACAGGCGAAATGTTCATTAGAGCAAGTCTATTAGACATTTTAAGCACGAACCACTATCCAAATGTCCATTAGAACACTTCTATTAGACATTTCAAACTCGAACCACCATTCAAATGTCCATTAGATCATCCCTATTAGACATTTTAAGCACGAACCACTATCCAAATGTCCATTAGATCACCCCTATTAGACATTTTTAGCACGAACCACTATCCAAATGTCATTAGAACGCTACTATTCGAGGTATTCCCCTTGCTCCATCATCCATATGTCGATTAGAAGCCTTCTTTACCCCTGGCATCCCCATAACTACCTTTCCATTCCCAATAAAATAGCAGCACAAACCTTAAATTGATTTGTGCTGCCAATTATATTATTCTTTATCTAAACCCATTTCTTCAATGACTACATTCGCAATACGATCCACATATTCTGAACATACTTCCTCTGTAACAGCTTCTGCCATGACACGAACAAGTGGCTCTGTACCAGAAGGACGCACTAAAATACGACCGTTACCATTCATTTCTGCCTCTACTTCTTGAATAACAGCTTTCACTTTCTCATTTTCGGTTACATGATGTTTATCTGTTACTCGTATGTTCACTAATTTTTGCGGGTAAGTTTTCATTCCTTTTGCAAGTTCTGAAAGTGGCTTACCTGTTATTTTCATAATATTTAACAACTGTACACCTGTAAGTAGTCCGTCACCAGTAGTACTATAATCTCTGAAAATAATATGACCAGATTGTTCTCCACCTAGGTTATATCCGTGTTTTTTCATTTCTTCTACTACATAGCGGTCTCCTACAGCTGTCTGTGCACTTTTTATGCCAGCTTCTTCTAACGCTTTATAGAAGCCTAAATTACTCATAACTGTGGACACGATAGTAGACTGAACAAGACGTCCTTCTTCATTCATAAACTTCCCACATATGTACATAATTTGGTCGCCATCCACAATATTTCCATTCTCATCAATAGCAATTAAACGGTCACCATCACCATCAAAAGCTAGTCCAACATCAGCGCCTTTTTCTTTTACAAATTCAGCTAGTACTTCAGGGTGAGTAGAGCCCACACCTTCGTTAATATTTAAGCCATTTGGCGATGAACCCATCGTAGAAATATCTGCATCCAAGTCAGCAAATAGGTGCGTTGCAAGTGATGAGGTTGCTCCGTGAGCACAATCAAGTGCAACATGAATTCCAGAGAAGTCCTCATCCACTGTTTGTTTAAGGAATTGCAAATACTTTTGTCCACCCTCAAAATAATCATTTAACGTTCCAAGTTCTCCACCTACTGGTCTTGGTAAGTCATCCGTTTCTGCATCGAGTAAGCTCTCAATTTCTTCCTCTTGTTCATCAGACAGCTTATAACCATCTGGACCGAAGAATTTGATTCCATTATCTGCTACCGGATTATGAGATGCGGAAATCATGACACCAGCTTGGGCGCCTAGAACCTTTGTTAAATAAGAAACCCCAGGTGTTGAAATGACTCCTAGACGCATTACTTCCGCTCCAATGGATAGTAATCCTGCCACAAGTGCACTCTCCAACATATGACCGGAAATACGTGTGTCACGGCCTATTAAAACTTTAGGCCGTTCCGCATTTTTTGTTAATATATAACCACCAAATCTACCTAATCTAAATGCTAATTCAGGTGTAAGTTCTGAATTTGCTACACCTCTCACACCATCAGTTCCAAAGTATTTACCCATTGAATTGCTCACTCCTTCAAAAATCTCTGTTTTATGTTGTTTCCTCTTCTTGTTCTTCTGTTAACCTCACCTTAACGGTCTTAATAGAAGTTTCCCAATCTACATCTTCAGGTCCAGCTACTTCGACTTGTACTTCATGTTCCCCTGCATTTAGATTCTCTAGATTAACAAAAACCTCGAAGTCAGATTCCTCTACATTGTCGATTTTCGCTTTTTCCCCAGATAGTTTGAGGGAAAGCTCTCCTGAAGGAGGTGACAAGAATTCAAGATTCAAGTTTGGTTCTAACTGCTTTGTATCTATTTTAATCTTGTCAAAAGTTTTTTCTGTTACTTTCTTTTCGGCAGTGATTTTTACAACCACTTTATTCGGTGAAATTTTATTGACACCTATTGGATATTGAATTGGAACCTCTAGCTCCGTATCCTCCCGAATATTACTTACATCCACGGAGACATTAAGTTCATCAATATCCTGAAGAACGGTTGTCCTACCATAAATTAATACTTCTGGTGTAGTAGTACTTACCGTTTTGATGACAATATCATCTGGTGGTGTACCCGTTGTATTTATTTTAATCGGTACATTTTTCCTTGGATTTTTAACTGGTATTTCTACAGATACCGTTTTTGGCTCCACCTCTACATCAAGCTTGTTCAATTCTCGGTCAAGCACAGTGACAGCTGCTTGACGTACAATCGTGTCACTGATTAAGCCACTTGCATCAATTGTTGCTTTTACATAAGTAATTTTGTCAACGATATCTTTAGCTCCAGTAATTTTTACCGTTCTTGGTTCTATTTCAGGTTGCTGTGCTTCAAATCCCTCAGCTAGAATACTTCGATTAAATTCTGCTTCTACTTTAAATTCCTCTGTTACTTTTTCTTGGAGAGAAATATCCACATAGGTTGGATCAATTCGAACTTGCAGTTTATTTGAAATATCCTTATGTTGAACAGGAACGCGATGATTCCCTATTTCAACATCCGAAAGGTCAACAAATATGGTAAAATCACGTTGTCTTTTTGCGGCTTCCAAAAATCGTTTTTGACCTTGTAAACGTACTGTAACTGTTTTTGGAACACCACTAACCACTAAGTTTTCAGCATCATAATATACTTCAACAGGAACATTTGTAAGAGTTTCTACATTTTCATCTTCCATATCATTTGGCGTTGTTCCATTATCCTTATCAAAGAACCCATTAAACGAGAAGAATAGTATGGCGGTTAAAATCATGGCTATTATTCTGACGAACCAAGGGTTCTCCATAAATTTATCCATTTTATTGTCCATTCTTTGTCTTCTCCCTTCTTTTCCATAGTGATGAGGAAGACTGCTTCTCTTTACTATCATCCATAAGTTCTTTAGCTAAAACTTGTTTAAATTTATCAATTGGTAAGTCACGAAGTAATTCGCCATTTTTCGTTACAGATACACTACCTGTTTCTTCTGATACAACAATTGTTAAACTATCTGTAACTTCACTTATACCTAATGCGGCACGATGCCTTGTTCCTAATTCCTTCGAAATAAATGGACTTTCTGACAATGGTAAGTAACATGCCGCTGCGGCAATTTGTGATTTTTGTATGATTACTGCACCATCATGTAATGGAGTGTTAGGAATAAAAATATTAACCAATAGCTCGTATGTTAATTTCGATTGGAGAGGAATCCCAGTTTCAATATAGTCTCCCATTCCAGTTTCTCGTTCAATGGAAATAAGAGCTCCAATCCTCCGTTTGGCCATATAGTTAACAGCATCAACAATTGCCTCAACTCGTTGCTTTTGTTCTTCTTCTTCATGAATTCCACTTCTTGTAAAGAACTTACCACGACCTAGTTGTTCTAGGGCTCTTCTTAGTTCAGGTTGGAAAATAATAATAATTGCAAGGAATCCCCAATAAATAACTGTTTCCATCAACTTATTTAATGTATGTAAATTGAGGAAATCACTCAA
The DNA here is from genome assembly GCF_042655485.1 of Lederbergia graminis. Classification (NCBI taxonomy): domain Bacteria; kingdom Bacillati; phylum Bacillota; class Bacilli; order Caryophanales; family Bacillaceae; genus Lederbergia; species Lederbergia graminis. The sequence goes on along the minus strand of NZ_JBHSMC010000014.1, from coordinate 32,468 downwards.
AACCCACACAATTATAATAACAAAGATACCTTTTAATAACTGTACAGCTTTTGTGCCACGAATGATCATTATTAGTTTGTATATAACATACCAAACGAGGAAAATGTCTACTATGTAGGACAAATAGTCCAAAATAGCAAAGTCTGCAAACGGCATTATCTTTCCTCCATCTATTTATTCACAAAACATTTATTTCTATTTTATGGATAATAACTCATCCATTATAACACATATAATTATTATACTTCTACTTGTCAAGAATGCACTGTAGTATCAGCGTTATTATAATGAAGATTTCGTTATCCATCAAAATTAGTTACTGCCATGCATTTTAGAATAGCAGGTAATGATAAAAATCGCCAATTCTCACATTATAAGACATAATAAAAAGACTGTCCTTAGACAGCCTTATATTATTCACCAAAGAAGTTTACTACTTGCTTTCCTAAATTCTTAATTTCGAACCATAGCCATTCAAACATTTGGTTTATTTCCTCAATATCACCAGTAACATTACCAGCAGAAGCCATATATTTTTCACCATTAATTACGGTCACATCACCATTTACTTCTCCTTCGATACGGATATCACCATTTTTCACGGTAATATCCCCCTCTACAACTTCTCCCTCAGGAACAACGACTACTCCGTTTTCCACGACAAGGTTAGGTTGGGCCGTTACGGAGAATTGATTATCATCATTCCATCCACTAAACAAACTTGCACCCATGAGGATAATAAATAAAGATGCTGCTGCAAGAAGTGGGTGATGTCTTAACCACCTTCTTACCCCTTCACTTCTTTTTTCTTTCGGCAAACGCGCCATTACATTCATAGTAAAATTCTCTGGAGTTTGGATATGTGATGTACTTTGTATATATGCAATTGTTCTTTTTAATTCTTGAAAATATTCTTGACAGGCCGTACACTTTTGCAAGTGCTCTTTTAATACCTGTTCCTTTTCCCAAGACAAGTCTCCATCTAAATGTTCTTGCATGTAAAGAACAATCTCTTCTGGACAAGCCTTCAATTTCCTTCTCACCTTTCCTACAAATTGCTCAGTTGCTTTCGGAGCGCCTCTCTCCCACGATGTATGCGTGTTTTTACTGTTCCTAAAGGCATATCGAGAACTTCACTAATCTCGTTTAATGAAAGATCGTCGATATATCTTAAAATAATTACTACCCTGTATTTATCAGGTAAGCGCAAAATTTCGCGTTGAACAATTTCTTGAAGTTCTAATGTCTCCACTTCAGAATCGGGTGATTTTCCTTCTGCAGCAATTTGTGAATACATCGTTAACCCATCAGTACCCGCAACCTCTGCATCTAAAAAATAGTCAGGTTTCTTCTTTCTAATTCGATCGATGCATAAATTAGTCGCAATTCTATAGAGCCATGTAGAAAATTTTCGCTTTTGATTAAAGCTATGAATATTCACATATGCCCTAACAAAAGCCTCTTGTGCAATATCCTCTGCTTCATGTCTGTTCCCGAGCATTCGATAGCACAAATGGAATACTTTGTCTTTAAACAATTCTACAATTTCACCAAATGCTTCTTGATCGCCTCGAAGTACCTGTTTAATTCTTTGATTAACTAGTGCATCCATTCTCTCTTTACCCCCCGCTCTATGCGGTTATCTAATCATACGTTCTTTAAGAAAAAAAGTTTCAATTTATTTTTTTCAACAATAATTTTTTTCACATTACCACTATCTTACCAAAGTTTTCCTCTCTCTTGTTTAAAATTTGATGAAAAGGGAAATACATTAGTAATAGCCTTAAACGAAAGGGGACTTATTTAGTTATGAATCCAGATCTTTTATTAATAGAAATAGAAGAAAAGCGTCAAATGATGATAGAACTCGGTATGTCTTCTTCGTTTGTAGATGAAAGAGTTGTAATGATTAGTGATACGCTAGATAAACTGTTAAATAAATATCAAATGTTAATTTCAAACTCTGAATTAACTCTTCAACAATTATAAATAAATTGGAGTAAACAAAAGAGCCGTAGTCCCTATATGGAGCTACCGCTCTTTTTTTCTTGTTACAAATAAAAGAAGCCTTGAAACATCAAGACTACCGTTACGAGTTATGAAATGAGCCATGAAGGATTCGAACCTTCGACCCTCTGATTAAAAGTCAGATGCTCTACCGACTGAGCTAATGGCTCATGGCTGGGCTAGCTGGATTCGAACCAACGAATGACGGAGTCAAAGTCCGTTGCCTTACCACTTGGCTATAGCCCATCGAAATTAAGAAAAGCATAAAGCTATTCCTTTTAGCAACCAATACCCTTTGTCGATGGCATCTGAAGCTAGTAATGTTATTATGTATAATTCCCTTTAATCAGAAATATATGCAATAAATATTAAATGGTGGTGGGGGACGGATTCGAACCGCCGAACCCGGAGGGAGCGGATTTACAGTCCGCCGCGTTTAGCCACTTCGCTACCCCACCATCGTAAAAATAATGGTGCCGGCCAGAGGACTTGAACCCCCAACCTACTGATTACAAGTCAGTTGCTCTACCAATTGAGCTAGGCCGGCATATTATTTATAGAAATAAAAAATGGAGGATGACGGGATCGAACCGCCGACCCTCTGCTTGTAAGGCAGATGCTCTCCCAGCTGAGCTAATCCTCCGTATTAAAAATTGTGATGAGCGGCGCATTACTGCGTCAGCTTCACTCGTTCAGTCAGTCACGTACGCGTTGTACGCTCCTTCCTTCTCTCCATCGCTTCCTTGTTCTGCTTACTCCTCCCAATTTTTTAAAAATTGGATGAGCGGCGCATTACTGCATAAGGCTTCACTCGTACAGTTAGTCACGTACGTTTTTGTACGCTCCTTCATGTACAGCTTGTACATTTTAAGAATGGTGACCCCTACGGGATTCGAACCCGTGTTACCGCCGTGAAAGGGCGGTGTCTTAACCGCTTGACCAAGGGGCCTTTTTTATTATTATCTCGATTGGAAGCTTCCAACCGGGCTTGAACCGGTGACCTCTTCCTTACCATGGAAGCACTCTACCAACTGAGCTATGGAAGCATGGCTCCGCAGGTAGGATTCGAACCTACGACCGATCGGTTAACAGCCGATAGCTCTACCACTGAGCTACTGCGGAATGATATGTCACTATCAAGCTTATATTGCTTGCCTGGCAACGTCCTACTCTCACAAGGGCGAACCCTCACTACCATCGGCGCTGAAGAGCTTAACTTCCGTGTTCGGGATGGGAACGGGTGTGACCTCTTCGCCATCGTCACCAGACAAACTTTATTATAATCAATTTCGCAATAATTTCAAGTGTTTTTTTAAGAAAAATATTTTTTCTTTATATCAAGTTTTTTTCAACAACGTTTTATACTATATCAAGATTCTTTGTAAGTGTCAATGGTAATTTTCTTTTTTTCCGTTTGATCCGTTTCTTTTTTTAGATGGGAGCATATATTTCATACAATCCTGGGTAGAAGCTATTCTTGTAAATAGTGAAAAAAGTGTTTTATATCTCTCTTCCATTGATATTTTGACAATTGTTTCAATTCTTGAATCATTTAGGTCAAATAAAATTTCATCCATCTCTCTCTTCAAGAGATATATAATTTCTTCTTTCTCTTGATGTTTTAATAATAAACCTAGCATATGCGCACCTCGCTTATTTCAGTATACATAGCTATTTCCAATAATTGAGATATTTATGAATGTCTTTTGAAAAAAAAACCACAATTTACTTTTTCATTCATATAAAGCTATCGGTCAAGCATAGTATATTAGCGGACGGGCATTTGGAGGAGGGATTAAATGAACTTTTTCATTACATTAAACGGACGTAAAGTAAAACAAGGATTTTTCTTAGTTCTAGTTTCTTTTTTTACTGCAGTACTTTTTTTCTCCCAATCCACTCTACACATTCCAGTATTAAGTTCAAATGATGGTCCTAGAGCAATTTATAAGGGGGAAAAAGGAATTAGTCTTACATTTAATATCGGTTGGGGCGACATCCAAGCTGAACCTATATTGGATGTACTTGAAGAAAGCGATGTTCGTTCTGCAACATTCTTTTTATCCGGATCCTGGGCTGAAAAGCATCCAGATACAGTTAAACGTATTAAAGATCTTGGTTTTGAAATCGGATCTTTAGGCTATGCATACGAAGATTACACCGAAATCGATGAAAAGAAAGTCAGAAGGGATATTTTAAGATCCATCGATGTCTTTAAAAAGTTAGGAGTAACAGATATTAAACTGCTCCGTTCACCAACAGGACATTTTGATGAGAAGACACTCAAAATCGCGGAACAACTAGGCTTGACAGTGGTACATTGGAGCCTAAATTCTCAAGATTGGAAAAATCCAGGAGTCGATAAAATAATAGAACAAGTTAATAAAGCAAAGAAAGGTGATATTATTTTATTGCATGCTTCAGATTCTGCAGTACAAACTGCTGATGCATTACCAACAATTATTAATAATCTGCGGGAAAACCATGATCTCGTCACTATTTCTGTACTAATTTCAAACGGTAAGGTGGATACTAAACTAGTCCCCTAAATATAGACATGCATCCCTTATCGGCAAAACAAAAAGCGAATCGTCATCGATTCGCTTTTTTGCTAGTACTATTTTTCTTATTTGCTTTTTTTTCTGATACCTGTTTTGGCTCCTGCTTTGGTTGTTTCTTTGCTCTTTCTTCAGCTGATAACCTATTATATTTTGGTAACATTAATAGTTGGTATGCATTACATGCTAGTAACGGAAAAATCATTAAGTAGATCCAGTTCTCATCATTTGGTCGTAACACTGGTAACCATTCTAAAATCGTAACAACCACCATGAAGAATAAAGCTGATACGAATGTACTACGATTAGTAGTCTTAGCCTTAAAATATGCTGTCACAAGCGCAACAGCTAGGATAAACACCGCTATTCCAATATAAGGAAGTATGCTTTCATCCTCACCTGCAAAAGCCGTAAAACGGAAATAAATGAGGTCGAATAGCACAAATATTACGAGTACAATTTGTACTGCATTCCATAATGATTTTGAACGGAATAGTCCTAAACCAAATTGATGAATGAATAGATATGCAAAGAAACCAACTTGGCTTACCACTGCAAAAATAAATCCTACTCCAACAAGCCATATAAATGTCGATAAAATCGCACCAATTTTCACATCTATAAAGTATGGTTGAAATTCATCCCATCGAATTACAAAACCCAATATTCCTGTAAGTAGTCCACCCAACATGAGTGAATTAAATAAAAATTTTATTAAATTTCTAATTGTCACCGACAAATTCCTCCATCATTTTTATATACCTATCCACAAATTTTAACAATCTTTTCATTAAAAATCTATGATTGTAGGTGTTGTGCATAAATTCTTCACAATTTCTCATATTAAAGGTAGGAGAAATTGTATTAGGAAAGTGAAGTAATGTGTTCTTATTCCCACAAATCTATTGGATACTCATTACTACATAAGAAAGGAGCTTTATGCATGCTTAAAAGGACTTTTTTGCTCCCATTTATGGCTATTTTCATCCTAGCTTCTTGTTCTGCTGGTGAATCAAAGGAATCCACACTAGATTACGAGCAAACCAAAAAAATGATTGTTGATATTTTAAAGACTGATGAAGGAAAAAAGGCAATTCAAGACCTAATGAGTGATGAAGAAATAAAGCAAAAATTAATTATGAATCAAGATATTGTAAAGGAAACGATTCAACAAACACTCACTTCTGAAAAAGGCACAGAATTTTGGAAAAAGATGTATGAGGATCCGAAATTCGCTGAATCAGTAGCGAAAAGTATGAAATCAGAAAATGAGGCATTATTAAAGGATTTAATGAAAGATCCAGAATATCAAGGCATGCTTATCGATATTTTCCATGATCCTGAATTACAAAAGGATATCGCGAAAGCTCTTAAAAGCAAAGAGTTTCGTGAACATTTACAAAAGGTAATGACAGAAACATTCGAAAGTCCTTTATACAAAGCAAAAATACAAGACTTGTTACTAAAAGCTGCAGAAGAAATGGGCAGTGGCGGTGGTGGAAGTCAAGGAAAAAGTGAGGAAGAAGGTAAAAGCGAAGATAGCGGTAGTAAAGAAGAAGGCGGCGGAGAAGAACCTAAATAAAAATACGGCCATTTGCAATCACATGTATTCGTGACGCATATGGCCGTATTTATTTTATGATAATAAATCGACTATTTTCCCTGCAATGTCTGTGTAGATTCTCCCAATTCGATGGTCTGCATCATAGACAGAAGGTGCAAAGTCTTCTTCATTCCAGTCTGGCTGTTGTAATGGAAGTCTTCCTAATAATTCTGTACGTAATTCTTCTGCTAGCTTGTCCCCTCCACCTTTACCAAAGACATACTCTCTCTCGCCTGTTAGTTGGCTTTCAAAGTAGGACATATTCTCGATAACACCAAGGATTTCATGGTTTGTACGAAGTGCCATAGCACCTGCACGTGCTGCAACAAATGCAGCTGTTGGATGCGGAGTTGTGACAATTATTTCTTTGCAACTTGGTAGCATTGTATGTACATCAAGGGCAACATCGCCTGTACCTGGTGGTAAATCGAGTAATAGATAATCTAAATCGCCCCATTCTACTTCTTTGAAGAAGTTATTGAGCATTTTTCCTAGCATTGGCCCGCGCCAAATAACTGGAGAATTGTCTTCTACAAAGAAGCCCATTGATATAACTTTTACACCAAAACGCTCTACAGGGATAATATGATTACCTTTTACTTGAGGACGATTAATAATTCCCATCATATCCGGTACACTGAATCCATAAATGTCTGCATCTATGAGACCTACCTTTTTTCCTTGTCGAGCTAAAGCAATTGCAAGGTTAACAGATACAGTAGATTTACCAACTCCACCTTTCCCACTTGCTATCGCAATAAAAGTCGTTTTACTATCAGGTGCAAGTAACCCACCTTCACTCGGGAGGTCACCTGAAGCACGATGTTTTGCAAGTTCTTCTTCTGATAGTGTTGCAAAACGGATACCGACTGTGGCTGCTCCTGCTTCCTTTAGCTTCTCTACAATCTTTGTTTGTAGTTGCATTTGTTCAGGTGTTCCTGTTTTTGCAACAGCAATTTTAACACTTATATGTGCCTTTTCTTCTTTCACTTTTACCTCGAGAACACCGTTCGTATCTGCAAGAGGTTTATGTAATAATGGATCTTCCATCTTATTCAAAATTTCCAATGCTTTTTGCTCTGTAATCAAAATATTACACCTTCCTCAAAATGGATTTACCCTTCTTTCCCAGTATACCATAATAGGCACAAATCAAAATGTTATACGCTTCCAATCACGAAATTAGGACCGTGCCTCGAATGGCTCAGTCCTATGAAAAATGTTTTATTCTATTGTAGCTTCGTTTGTGAAGAAGCGCATTACACCTTTATATATGGATGCTGCAACTTTTTCTTGGTACTCGTCTTGTTTAAGATTGTTGCGCTCAGTAGGATTAGATAGAAACCCAATTTCTACTAATGCACCTGTTTTTTCAGCGTTTTTCATGAGAAAAACATTATTAATAATTTTTGCTTCCCTATCTGTATTTTCCAGATTACGCACTAATTCAGCTTGGATAAACTTGGCTATCCGTTTGTTATCTGCATTATGTGGTGCAAAAAAAGTTTGTGCCCCACTCCACCGAGGAGAAGGGATAGAATTTAAGTGAATACTAAGAAATAAATCCGCTTCTGACTCATTAATAAGCTTTAACCTTGTCCTAAGATCTTCTGACTTTCGATGGCGTAACTTACTCGTCTCTGGATCTGCTAAATCAGTATCTTTTTCTCGTGTCATTAACACTAATGCACCTTGTTGCTGCAAATAATCACGAAGTTTTTTCGATACTTCTAATGCAATATCCTTCTCGAGCGCATCTGAGTCTCCTGCCCCTCCGTCAGGACCACCATGTCCAGGGTCTAGATAAATAATCTTCCCTGAAAGCGGGAGATTCCATGCCTCAAATGTTTCCTTCGTTTTTAACTGCTGTTGAAAAAGAAGAAACAGTGCTACTGCCCCAGCAAAAACTATGAACCATTTCCAATATTTCCTCATTGCATCTTCCCCTTCTCCCTATCCTCGTAAAAGAATATGGGACAAGTAGCTATTTTAGAACAAAAATGGTTCATGTAATTGTATACAATCACTCTAATGTAACCTTAACTTGTAGCGACGCTCCCCCTTCAGAAAACCTTTCTTCCACCAATAATCCACAAATTTTTCACAAGAGCTATATATACTATCTTCTCTTATCCTTTCTTTATCTAAATTCCAATAAAGCCAAAAATGAAATAATGTATCAATAAATTCATCAATAGATTGTGTACATCTTTTCTTTGCCATATGAATGGTTTCACCATGCATTGAAAATCGACTATACTCCCCACCTATTAAAAAAGCTTCAACTGCCACATCAAAGCATACTTCTTCTACATCCTCGTCCATCGGACCAATTTGTTTTCTGATTTGATTAAAATGGAGCATAACACTTTTTTTCAATTCTTGAACTGGCAAATCACGTAATAATTTGCGTTCATAGGCTAATTGCTTTTCTTTTTTCCTGTCTTCAAAAGATGTTAAAACAGTCATCATTTGCTTCAACCTCCTATATCTAGTTTCCAACTATGTTGAAAAACTCATGCACGCATAGGAGATTTTGACTCTTGGTTTTATTTCCTAAGTGAAACATTTTCTTCATTTTTTCGTCTATTAAATGGGGAGGTGTTTTCATGAGAATCTGGTTACCACTTGCATGTTTAGTCTTTATATTAAGTGGATGTAATAAAATGGAGCAGACCAAGATTGAATGGAATGATTTTCTTCAATTTAATGGAGGAAAATATAGCTCAGACTTGCGTGCAGAACTATCAGATACTGCTTTCATTGGAGAAGTAATTGGTGTGATTAAGCATACTCTTAACGGAAACATACATGATCCAGATTATGAATCAAAAGACGGTGATGCAGCATATTTAGAAGTTGGAACTAAGTTGTACTCCGTAATTAATCATCCCCATTTAATCGCAGTAAAAGATAAAAGCGCAATCAATGGCTATAAAATTTTTTCTCGTGAGAGTACCGACTTTCTTGACTTCCCTGTCTTTACCAAAAGGAAAATATCAAAAATTGAACTATATAATGATGAAATAAAAAAGGAAATAACAGATTCTCAAGTATTAAATGAAATAATTCGCGTTTTTCAATTAGGAAATGTCACTGATCAGGTGAGCTATTCGCAAGATGACATACAGTCTTTTTTCATTATCTTATATACTTCAACACCATTTGCTGGAAAATATAAAATTTTTTATGATGGTGAGCGTTATTTTTTGAACCAACATAATGTTCATATATTTTCTGATGAACTAAATTTATTTTTTGATATTAATGAAGATCTAATGACCGATATATCATAAAAAGTACTACTATCCCTGTTCCCTTTATTTGAATAGGGATATTTTTATAATTTTTTATGAAATCGCTATTATAATACCGAGGACCATGATATAATAAAACTGAAGATATTGCTCACTATTTCACAAATCATACGCTCTTATGCTCATTACTTCACAATATCTTCATCGTTGACATACTAATTGAAAATAGTAAAGGGGGATTTTTCCATCATGAATCATTGGAAAGGTTTCGTAGAAGGTAGTTGGCAGGAGGAAGTAAATGTTCGGGACTTTATTGTGAATAATTTCACATTATACAATGGGAATGGTGATTTTTTAGAAGGTCCTACAGCAGAAACGAATAGGCTTTGGACCCAAGTAATGAAATTATCTCAAGCTGAGCGTGAAAATGGTGGTGTCCTGGATATGGACACAAGAATAGTATCTTCCATTACATCTCACGGTCCTGGTTATTTAAATAAAGATTTAGAGAAAATCGTAGGTATTCAAACGGACAAACCTTTTAAAAGGTCATTACAACCTTATGGTGGTATTCGCATGGCTACTGCTGCTGCAGAATCATATGGATATGAGGTCGAGGATGAAGTAAATGAGATTTTTACGAAATACCGAAAAACGCATAACCAAGGTGTCTTTGATGCATATACCCCTGAAATGAGATTAGCACGATCTGCGGGCATCATCACTGGTCTTCCTGATGCATATGGTCGAGGACGAATAATTGGTGACTATCGTCGTGTTGCTCTGTATGGAGTTGACTTCTTAATACAGCAAAAGCAAAGAGACTTAGAACTTGTCGGAAACGGAACAATGACCGAAGATGTCATTCGTAACCGTGAAGAAATAGCAGAACAAATACGTGCACTGCACGAACTAAAAGAACTTGGTAAAATGTACGGATTTGATATTTCAAAACCAGCAAGTAATGCCAATGAAGCGTTTCAATGGTTATACTTTGCCTATCTAGCAGCTATTAAAGAACAAAATGGCGCTGCTATGAGTTTGGGTAGAGTATCAACATTCCTTGATATTTATATAGAAAGAGATCTACAAAATGGTATCTTGACCGAAAAAGAAGCACAAGAACTCGTCGATCATTTTGTTATGAAATTAAGACTTGTTAAGTTTGCTAGAACTCCCGAGTACAATGAATTATTTAGTGGAGATCCTACTTGGGTTACAGAATCAATTGCTGGGATTAGTTTAGAAGGTAAACCACTAGTTACAAAGAATTCTTTTCGATTTTTGCATACTTTAGATAACCTTGGTCCTTCTCCTGAGCCTAACTTAACTGTCCTTTGGTCCACACAATTGCCAGAGGAGTTTAAAAAGTATTGTTCATATATGTCTATCAAAACAAGCTCTATTCAATATGAAAATGACGATCTAATGCGCCCGATCTATGGTGATGATTATGGAATAGCTTGTTGTGTATCTGCAATGAAAATCGGAAAGCAAATGCAATTTTTTGGGGCGAGAGCAAATTTAGCTAAAGCATTACTCTACGCAATAAATGGAGGCGTAGATGAAATGAAAAAGATCCAAGTAGCACCGAAATTTGCACCAATTACTTCAGACGTATTGAAGTATGAAGAAGTGATGGAAAAGTTCGATCAAGTGATGGAATGGTTAGCAGGTTTATATATGAATACGTTAAATGTTATTCATTATATGCATGATAAATATAGCTACGAACGGATTGAGATGGCTCTACATGATAGAAACGTAGTACGAACAATGGCTGGAGGGATTGCTGGGTTATCTGTTGTAGCAGACTCCCTAAGTGCAATTAAATATGCAAAAGTAAAACCGATTAGAGATGAAAATGGAATAGCAATTGATTTTGAAATAGAAGGGGACTTTCCAAAATACGGTAATAATGACGACAGAGTGGATAAGATAGCAGTTGATCTTGTAAAAACGTTTATGAATAAATTCCAAAAACATCCTGCCTATCGTGGTGCAACACCAACATTATCTGTATTAACGATAACATCAAATGTCGTGTATGGTAAAAAGACTGGTAACACCCCTGATGGTAGAAGAAAAGGTGAACCTTTCGCTCCAGGAGCTAACCCACTACATGGTCGTGATCAAAAAGGAGCGATAGCATCTTTAAGCTCTGTTGCAAAGCTTCCATACGACTACGCCCTTGATGGAATCTCTAATACATTCTCTATCGTACCAAAAGCACTTGGAAGAGAAGAGGAAACTCAGATTACGAACCTTGCAGCGATTCTTGATGGGTATATGAAAAAAGACGGACATCATTTAAATATAAATGTCTTCAATAGAGAGACATTACTAGATGCAATGGAACGTCCAGAAGAATACCCACAACTGACCATTCGAGTTTCTGGATACGCAGTCAACTTCATCAAACTGACAAGAGAACAACAAATCGACGTCATCAACCGCACCTTCCACGAAACTATGTAACACGAAAAGCGGAAGCGACTGTTCAGCGACGTACAAATTTAAAGATTTCTGACGAGATAAAGGAGGCCTACAGGATGTAGGTCACGTCGACGTTGGCACAGGACGTGCCGATTTTAGTCGACGTTCCTATTAGCGATGTTGACTTATCGTAGGAAGAAATCGTAAATTTGCTAGTCGCTAGGAGCTGCAGCTAGACAAAGAAAAGCGGAAGGCGGTTGTAATTGAAGGAAGACTAAGAGCGCAACATCCTTTTGCAACGTCTTCCTGACCCGCATCGTGCGGGCCTGCGACAAGCAAATGTTCTGTGACAAAGAAAGGAGTTGAGGCGATGAAAATACAAACAAGGATTCATTCCGTAGAGTCATGTGGTACTGTGGATGGGCCAGGACTAAGATATATTATTTTTACACAAGGCTGTCTCCTGCGCTGCTTATATTGCCATAATCCAGATACTTGGGCATTTGGAAAAGGGGAAGGAAAAGAAGTCTCTGTCTCTGAGTTAATGAAGGATATTAAAGACTATTTGCCATTTTTGCAAGCTTCAAATGGAGGAGTAACCGTTAGTGGTGGTGAACCTTTATTACATCTCGATTTTCTTATAGAGCTTTTTACGGAATGCAAAAGGTTAGGTATCCACACAGCAATTGATAGTTCTGGTGGTTGCTTTACACGGAAAGAGCGTTTTATTACATCGTTAGATAAATTAATGGAGCTCACCGACCTAGTACTTCTTGATTTAAAACAAATTGATGATAAAAAGCACCGGGAACTAACTTCGGTCTCCAATAGACATATACTTGACTTCGCTAAATACCTTGAAGAAAAGAAAAAACCTGTTTGGATAAGGCATGTGCTTGTTCCAGGTTTCACAGATAATGAGGTGGACTTAAAAAGATTAGGAGCTTATATAAGTACCCTATCAAATGTTGAGAAAGTTGAAGTCCTCCCTTATCATCAGTTAGGAGTCTATAAATATGAAGCTTTAGGAATCGAATACCCTTTAAAAAATGTAAAAACACCTGCTGAAGAAAGAGTCCATTGGGCACACAGCCTTTTAACACAAACAGTGTGTATCTGATATACTTCTTCAATATCTACATTTTGTAAAATCATTAAATAAAAGAGCTAGGATCCTTTTGGGATTCCTAGCTCTTTTCAATTAAAAATTTCTCAAATTCTATTGCTGATAATGGCTTACTAAAATAATAGCCTTGTCCTTGATTACATCCATCTTCACTTAAAATTTCATGTTGTTCCTTTAACTCAATACCTTCTGCTATAACATTCATCCCTAATGTATTTGCAACTGTTATAATTGCATTAACAATGGCCCTACTATTAGGATTTGTATGGATATCTTTAATAAATGCAGCATCTACTTTCAATGTATGGATTGGCAAATCCTTCAAATAACTAAATGAACTATATCCAGTACCAAAATCATCTAGTGAAACTTTTATTCCTATTTGCTTTAATTCTTGTAAAATATGCATCGCATTCTCTATATCAACAAATACACTTTCTGTCACTTCTAATTCTAACCAACATGGATCTAATCCTGTTTCCTTTAATATTGATTTGACCATTTGAATGAAATTAGCGTCTTCTAGCTGATAAACAGAAATATTTACAGATAGCAATATCGGTTCAAAACCTTTATCTTGCCATTCCTTTACTTTCTCACAAGCTGATCTTAGTACCCATTCTCCAATTTTAATAATTAATTTTGTTTCCTCTGCTAGTGGAATAAAATCTCCCGGAGACACAAGCCCTAATTCAGGATGCTTCCATCTTATAAGTGCTTCCATTCCTACAATTTTCAATTGATGTAAATCCATTTTTGGCTGGTAATGGAGGTCAAATTGATTCAAATCAATTGCCTTTCTTAATTCATTTTCAAGTAGAATCCTCTCCAATGAACGTTTTTCCATATCTTTTTGAAAGAATGCAAAACCATTCTTTCCGTTACTTTTCACATGATAAAGTGCTGTATCTGCACGAGTTAGAAGCTTATCTGCATTACTACCGTTGTTTGGAAAGATGGATATACCGATGCTGCATGAAATTGAGATAGAATGATCAAACAGTATAATAGGCTTCTGGATACTATTAATCATCATTTCTGCAAGGTTACGGATTTCATTCTGATTCTCCACATTGTTTACCATAACGACGAACTCATCGCCACTTAACCTGGCAACAACATCGGTTGGCTTTATAACAGAGTTTATACGTTTTGCAGTTTCTATTAAAATTCGATCACCTGTATCATGTCCCCATGTATCATTAATATCCTTAAAACAATCTATATCAATATACATAAGTACAATCAATGAAGATGTATCCATTGCTTGTATAATTTCGTCCCGCAGACGATTCATAAAATAAGGCCGATTCGCAATGTCAGTAAGTGCGTCATGATAAGCCAAATAGTATATTCTATCTTCCATCTGCTTTCTTCTCGTAATATCATAACGGATGGAAATATATTGATAAGGTATTCCCTTCTCATTCAAAAATGGAACAATTGTAGTGTCTACCCAATAATAAGAACCATCCTTTGCCTTATTCCGTATCTCGCCACGCCATATGTTACCTGTACCAATTTGTTTCCACATTTGTTTAAAGAAGTCCTTTGGATGATAACTTGAATTAAGTATACGGTGATCTTGTCCTATTAATTCATCTCGATCATATTGAGAAATATTACATAATAAATCATTTACATATATAATTTTCCCTGTTCTATCGGTAATAGCAACAATTGCAGACTGATCTAAAGCATACTTAATATCCCTGAGTTCGTTTAAATCGTCTTTACTTACTAATGGTGGTATTGAACTATTGTTTGTTTGTTTATTACTCATGCGAAAGGGCACCTCTATTTACCATTCATCTTGAATCGATTAGGTTTGATTTCTACGAGCAAAATCGACGAATCTAAATTTATCAGGGCGATGCCTCGATTCCGTATATTGAAAGAGACTAGCATCCTCCAGATATACATAGTTTTTGATAATAACGATGCTGTGAAATCCTTCTAAATCAAGGAGTTCCTTATCCTCGTCTGTCGGTTCTTCCACAACAATTTCTTTTTTGGCAAAACTAATGACCAAATTGAGTTCGTTCTCTAAATAATGAAAAATAGAATGTTCACAGATTTCTTTTGTCAGGTGAGGCACAATGCTCTTATTGAGGTAATCTTTATCTAATATAATCCGCTCTCCATTTATTTCTCGAATTCTGTTCACATGCCAAACAGCATCTTTTGCTTTTACATTCAGCTGTTGCCTAATATATTCGTTAGGCTTTTCTAAAGAGAACTTCTGTACAATCGTTCTTGGTTTTTCCTTCATTTTCTCGGCTAATTCATGAAAACTAACTAGACCTGAAACAGGAAAATCGAGTTTCGAATTTTTAATTACAACAGAGCCTTTCCCTCTAATCTTCTGAATATAGCCATTTTGAGCTAGCAAATTCAATGCTTTTCTAATGGTTTCTCTAGATGTACCGTACTGTTCTTTTAACTCATGCTCAGAAGGCAGGAGAGAATTAGTTGTGTAATCTCCTGCCTCGATTTTTGTTGCTATTTCATTATGAATCATTAGATACTTATTTATCATCCTAAAAACTCCATCTATTTTTGTAAATAATATACGACTGACTCATATGGTCTTAGCAGAATCTCCTGAAACTCATTAGAGGAATCTTGATAGTTCGAAAGTAAAATTCTACTGCTATATTCACTAAAGTTATATTCTTTAGGAAGAGTAAACAATGTTTCTTTCGAATAGAAGTTATTTATGACTAACAATTTTTCGTCTTTATATTCTCGTATATAAGCAAAAATAGCATCATGGTTAGCTAAAATCAATTGATAACTTCCGTGAACAATAATATCGAATTCTTTTCTTAAATGATTTAGTTTTTGGTAATGATAAAAAATCGAATTTTTGTCCTGTAATGCAGCTTTAGCGTTAATCTCTTTATAATTGTTCGCTTCGCTAATCCATGGAGTTCCAGTTGTAAACCCTGCATGTTCGCTGTCATCCCATTGTACAGGCGTTCTAGAGTTGTCCCTTGATTTTTGTTGCAATATATCTATAATTTCTTCCTCTGACATACCTTCATCTTTCATAATCTGAAACATATTTAATGATTCAACATCACGGTAATCTGATATATGTTGGAAGTTTGGATTTGTCATGCCAAATTCTTCGCCTTGATATATATAAGGTGTTCCACGCATCATATGAATTGTTGTTGCCAGCATTTTTGCAGATTCACGATGATATTTCCCATCATCACCAAATCTAGAAACAACACGTGGCTGGTCATGATTACACCAAAACAGTGCATTCCATCCCCCACCATTTGTCATTTCCACTTGCCACTTCGAGAGTATTTCCTTTAATTGTAGGAAGTCAAAGTCCGCCTTCGTCCACTTTTCACCATTTGGATAATCAACCTTTAAATGATGAAAATTAAATGTCATACTCAATTCCTTGCGATCAGGGCGAGTGTACAGTATACAATGATCAATGGTGGTGGAAGACATTTCTCCAACAGTCATTATGTCATACTTAGAAAACACCTCTGTATTCATCTCATGCATAAATTCATGCACTCGTGGACCGTCCGTATAGAATTTACGACCATCACCTGGTGGTACAGAACCATCATCATCTAAGAAGCGCTGATCCTTGGAAATGAGATTGATAACATCGAGACGAAATCCATCTACACCTTTATCTAACCAGAATCTCATCATTTCATAAACCGAATTGCGAACTTCCTCATTCTCCCAATTCAAGTCTGCCTGAGTTACATCGAATAAGTGTAAATAATATTGTCCTGACTTCTGATCATATTCCCATGCAGAACCACCAAATTTCGACTGCCAATTAGTTGGAGGCTGTCCTGGTTGTCCATCTTTCCAAATGTAAAAGTCACGGTAACGACTGTTTTTGGAAGTTAGTGCATCTTGAAACCATTCATGTTCTGTAGAAGTGTGATTTACCACTATATCCATAATAATTTTCAGATTTCGTTTATGTGCTTCTGCCAATAATCGATCAAAATCTTCCATTGTTCCATATTCTTTATAAATTTGATAATAATCACTAATATCATAGCCATTATCGCGCTGTGGGGATTTATAAATTGGAGTTAACCACAATACATCGACACCCAGTTCCTGCAAATAATCAAGTTTTTCAATAATTCCTTGAATATCACCAGTACCACTTCCGGTCGTATCTTTAAAACTTTTTGGATATATTTGATATACTACTGCATTTTGCCACCATTGTTTCGTCATTTCAGAACACCTACCTGTAGTTATTTCTTGATGTATATGCAAATCATTAAATCATTCCATAAGATGAACAAAAGGGGACAAATAATTGTCCCCCTTTTGTATTACAGTGCCTTATTTAGCACGATTTCTTGTAAAAGCAACTTTTCCCATATTCATTTTCGAAAAGACTAACGTTAATAGGAAAGGTATTACAATTGCAACTACCATAGCAATTGCAAACATTGGCATATGCTTCGCCTGGATGGAGAGTATTCCTGGCAGTCCACCAACACCAATTGAATTTGCCATTACATTACTACCAACAGAAACAACTGCTGCTACTAAGGACCCTATCATTGCCGCCAAAAACGGGAATCCATACTTTAAGTTAATACCAAACATCGCTGGCTCTGTTACTCCTAAATAACAGGAAATCGCAGCTGGAATAGAAACTTGTTTCTCTTGCTCATTTCTTCTATTAATATAGATCATCGCAAGAACAGCTGACCCTTGAGCAATGTTAGATAAAGCAATCATTGGCCAGAGGTTAGTTCCTCCAAGTTCACTCATTAATTGAAGATCAATCGCATTAGTCATATGGTGTAAACCTGTTATAACTAGTGGAGCATAGGCAAATCCAAAAATAGCTGCAAACAACCAACCAAATCCAGATGTTAGTCCTGAATATACAATATCAGAAATCCAAGAACCTATTTCCCAACCAATTGGACCTAAAACAATATGTGCTAATAAAACAGTAGGAACTAGTGCAAAGAATGGAACGACAATCATCGATATTGCATTCGGAACAACTTTACGTAAATTTATTTCTAAGAAAGATAATAAAAGACCTGCTAATATCGCTGGGATAACTTGTGCTTGATATCCAATCATATCTACTTGTGCAAAGCCAAAGTCCCAAAATGGGATTGCATCCGCCTCAGCAACACCATAGGCATTAAGCAACTGTGGAGAAACGAGGGTTATCCCTAGAACAATTCCCAATATCGGAGTAGCTCCCATCTTCCTCGCAACAGCCCATGTTATCCCGACCGGTAAGAAGTGGAATATAGCCTCACCAATTAACCACAAGAAGTCATTTGTCCCTTTCCAAAACTGAGAAACTTCAACGAGCGTTTTTGTGCCACCGTCCAGCATCTCTATTTCGCCAATTACATTTCTAAAACCGAGAATTAAACCACCGACAACAAGTGCTGGAATAAGGGGAGTAAAAATATCTGCTAAATGAGATATTAATCTTTGCAAAGGATTCATATTTTGCTTTGCTGCTTCCTTCGCTTCATCTTTAGATGTATCATTAACGCCAGCAATTTTGGTGAACTCGTTATAAAACGAAGAAACATCATTTCCGACAATTACTTGGAATTGTCCTGCCTGTGTAAATGTTCCTTTCACGAGATTAATCTTTTCAATCTCTTCCACATCCGCTTTTTTCGGATCTTTTAAAACAAACCGCATTCTTGTTACACAGTGCGTTACAACGGAAATATTATCGCTACCGCCTACATGCTCGAGTAACTCTTTTGCTGGTTCGGTAAACTTACTCATATGTTTCTCCTCCTCATAGAAATTATCTTTCTACTCTAATATTATTCTTGTATATACAAGTTATGATTACGGTTTCATTCTATCTTGTATATACATGTGTGTCAATCAATTTATTTATGTAAAATTTACCATTACAAAGGCTATAATTTATCCATTTTATCAATACCCTTTATAAGGGAAACTATTCCTATAAATAATGAAAAAAGACCTCACATCATCACAATGTTGAGGTCTCTTTAAGATTTTATTTTTTTAATTGTAGCCTTATTCTTCTGCACCATGCTCTAAAAGTATTTTAAATACCTCTTTGCTTCCATCTGCTTTTGCCGGGACTTCTGCACCAGCATCTATTAATGCCTTCACTACAGCACCAAAATCACCATCCGCATTACTATGAATGGATCCATGGATAGCACTTCCCAACGCAGTACCTCCGTATCCATTTTTTTCTTCAACGGAGAACCCATATTCTAATAAGAGATTAACCATGTCGGCCATCCCTAACCATGTAGCATAATGAAGTGCTGTTCCTCCAAACATCTTTGTTTGTTTATCAAAACCATAATGTAGTAACATCCGTACTGTTTCTTTCATATTTAGCTGTGCAAACTCAATTAACATTTCCTTATCTGCTTGAGTTAAGTTCGATAGTAAGTTGGGATTCTCTTGGAAAATTAAATCTGCCTTCACTTTATCCTCGGTAGCGCAAGCACCTAAAAACTGATCTATTATATCAATTTCTACATTTGCCCCTTTTTCACGAAGTAATTCAGCCGCTTCTAAATATCCAAATCTAATTGCTATTGCATATGGAGTTTTATTGTCGGATCTTTCCGCATTAATATTAGCACCATATTCTATTATTAGTTTAATCGTTTTTATCGATCTTCTTCGATAAATCGCCCAATGGAGTGGAGTATTTCCATTTCCAATCGTAATATTTAAATCTACCCCATTCTCTAAAAACCACAAAATACCTTCTGGATCCTCATAATCTAGTTTATGAAAAAAGGCATTACCCCCATTGATATCAACTCCGTATTTGTAAAGCAAATCTAAAGACTTGATATTACGGAATTCAACTGCATGATAAAATGATTCTCCATCGTTTGGATTAGCTCCAGCTTCCAGAAGCAGTTCAGCAACTTCATCATTATTAGCAATTCCAATCACACCATATAATGCAGAGAATCGTTGCTCGAATGGTCCATTTACTATATAAAACGCGTTTGGATTAGCGCCAGCTTCCAGAAGAATTCTTGCAGTTTCAACAAAGCGATCACTATTCTCAATATCTCTTAAATAACTTGAATATGCTAAATAAAGAATTGGCTCCCATTGCTTCGGTCCCCCTTGTTGAATTGCTAATGAAGGATCTGTCTTCAACATAGAACGGACTGTATCTGCCTTTCCTAATACAACAGCTGAGTAAATATTCAAATCTTCTATTTCAGGGTTTGCAAGTAAAATAGTGTTTGCTTTATCTACTCTTCCTGATACTGCAGCTTCTAGAAATTCATTTAACCAATTGCGATTACTTTGCATCTCAATCACCCCTATAATATTTTGAATCTTTTCGAATAAATAATCCTTTTCTCCAAACTGAACAGCTCTTTCCGCCTCTTTAATGGCACTGATAGCTAATTGAGTATCTTGAAGTTTACCTTCTAACCATTCTCTTTGCATGCGTAGAAGGGACTCGACATCCACATCCTTCGCTGTAATGATGTGTTTAATTTGATCAAGTGAAAAGCCAATAAACTTTAAAGTAACTATTTGTTGAAGCTTGATAAAGTCTTCATCCGAATATAAACGGTGATCTGTTTCCGTACGATAAGATGGATGTAAAAGTCCGATTCGGTCATAGTATCTTAATGCCCGTTTTGTAACCCCTGCCTTTCTAGCAAATTCTCCAGTTCGATAATACTTAATTCTTCCCAAGAATTATTACCTCCTTTCCATCATGAAGCTCCGTCTAATTTGATTATAAGAGGTGACGTAAGGTTAACTTCAAGCCTTATTTACTTTCAAAAAAAAGAGCATGGACATTTATTTCCACACTCTACTAATTTCAAAATAAAATTCTAGCTAAGTAAATGACCATAGACACTGTTAAAGCACTTAAAATAGTCGAGAATAGTACGGTCTGTGCTGCAAAGTTAGGATGATTATTATATTCCTGTGCAATCACGGCACTATTCACGGAAGTGGGCATTGCTGATGCAATTAAGAGTGCTTGAGCTGTTATGCCATCAAAGCCAAAGGCATATATCATTCCTAATGCTGCTAGCGGCCCTATGATAAGTCGAATCAGTAAGCTTAAATAAACGGTTCCCATATTTTTGGTGAACTTGATTTGGGCAACTTGTGCACCTAACGTTAATAGAGCTATCGCAATCATTGCCTCTGCTATGTAATTTGCTGGCACCCATATGAATGTAGGGACAGGTACATTGAAAATATTTAAGATAATTCCTGATAATAATGCATATAAAACTGGCATTTTAAAGTAAGCAAGTGCTGCCTGTAGTTTCCCTATATTAATCGATTGAAGTGAAAAAATCCCATATGAAAATAGGAATATATTTTGCAGAGTTAGCATGATTACTTGAATAGACATTGCAAATGGATCACTTTTAAAAACAAGGTCATTCACGGGTACACCATAGTTACCAGAGTTAAAGAACATCACACTGTTGGAAAATGCCGTTTTTTCACCTCTATCGGATTTTCTAACTTTCGAAATAATAACTGCTAATAGATAAAGAATTATAATATATATAATGAAGAAGATTAATACCTTACCAAATAAACGAAAGGAGAAACTAGTACTGTACAACTTCACAAAAATAAAGCCTGGGACTAGGAAGTATATATTTAACTTTGCTAACGTTTGTACATTAAGTTGGAATTTCCGCTCCATCCAAAAACCAATCGCCATAATCACAAAAACCGGTAAAATTATATCTTTTAAAATAATAAATAGTTCCGTAGATGATCCCACCTTTACTTATTTAGTATATATATCGTTTTTTAATATTTTATCACATGGTCTCATACTAAGGTGTTTGTTTACAGTAATTAAAAACATGGGACTTTTAGTAGCCCCATGCTTTGCTGTTATTTTGCTTCGATTAATCCCGATTCTATAAGGAATTCTTGTGCAACTCGTTCAACCATCATGCCATCATTATCGACTTTTCCATTCATTATTTGCATTGCCTCTTCATCAATGGCTCCTTCTAGAAGTCCTAATATCTCTGCAAGCTCTGGATATTCATTAAGTATTTCTTCTCGTACAAGGGGAAGCGCATGGTACGGTGGAAAGTAAGATTTGTCATCTTCTAGTACACGCAAATCATATATTTGAAGCTGTCCATCCGTTGTGTATGAGTTAATCACATCTACTTCATTTGCACTAATAGAGCGATACATCATACCGTGGTCCATCCCCTTCACATCTTTGAATTCAATATCATATTCCTTCTGGAATCCTGGCATCCCATCTGGTCTATCAATAAACTCAAATACTGCTCCTAATACGAAATCCTGGGAATGTTTTGTGAAGTCGCTAAACGTTACAACACCAAGTTCTTCTGCTTTTTCCTCATCAAATGCAAGTGTATAAGTGTTGTTAAAACCAAATGGATCTAGTGCAACAATACCGTCTGTTTCAACAAGCTTTTTCGTAGTTTCTAACGTTTCATCCGCTGTTCCCGGATCTTCATGGTAATAAGTAACGACTATTGTTCCTGTATAGTCTGGGATTACATCGATATGTCCATTTGTCATTGCGTTCCAAACCACGTTTGAACCACCAAGATTCTCTTTATAAATTACTTCAATATCCAGTTTATCCTCTATTAATTGTCCCATGATTTGCGATAAAATAATACTTTCCGTATTGTTTCTAGAGCCAAGCCGGAGTGCATCTTTTTCGATGAAAATACATCCAGATAAAAGGCTTGTAATAATTAAAGTGTGAATTAGTAGAACAAATTTGTTTTTCGTCTTCATTTATTTCAATCCTTCCGGCGTTGTCCAGCGTTCAATAGAACTGAAGAACGTTTCAAGGATAATTGCTAGAAGTGTAGCTGGAATTGCACCAAGCAAAATCAATCCATCAATTCCACGAGTAATACCTAGGAAAATAAAGTCTCCTAGACCACCTGCCCCAATAAAGGCGGCGAGGGTGGCATTCCCCACATTAATGACAGCGGCAGTACGGATACCAGCCATAATAACAGGAATCGCGAGAGGGAGCTCCACTTTAAACAAGATTTGCATATTTGTCATCCCGACTCCTCTTGCAGCCTCAATTGTTGCACTATCCACATCTTTTATGCCGGTATAAGTGTTTCGCATTATAGGAAGTAAGGAATATAGAAATAGAGCAGCTATAGCGGTATTTACACCTATACCAAAAATGGGAATCATAAAACCAAGCAACGCTAAACTTGGTACAGTCTGCAGTACGCCTGTCCCACCAAGTACTATTGTCTTTAACCAAGGTACGCGCGTCACTACAATTCCAAGTGTAACTGCTAGAATAGTAGCTATTATCATGGAGAAGAATACGAGTTGAATATGAACAAACGTGGATTCAAGTACTTCTCCCCAACGTAACTGTGTTTGCTCAACGAGTTGTTGCCATATATTCATATTATTCATCTAGATTTTCCTCCATCTCTATCCACTTGCTAGACATCGCAGAGAGCAAGGAACCACGTGTGACAAGCCCCACAATTTTATGTTCTTTGTCAACAACAGGAATCATTCCATAAGGAACATCATCAATAAGGACAATCGCATCCTCAGCGGTTGCAGTATCCAGTAAGTATTGATTTACAGGTTCCATAATTTCATCAATTGTTTTGATCGTCTTCAGCTTTTTGATTAGGTCATATGCAGATACGATACCTAGCAACTTTTTTTCATCATCTTGAATAAAAAGATTAGTGATTTTACGTTGACGAATAAGTGAAATTGCTTTTTCCGGAGAACGATGCGGGAGAGATGTGACAATTGTTTCTGCCATTATCTCTGTGACTGGCATCAGGTTGGGGTTTTGAATAATGCGGTGTTTACCCGTAAATTCTTCCACAAATCCATGAGCTGGATCATGAAGTAATTTTTCTGGTGTGTCCAATTGAAGTATTTTACCATCTTTCATTATTGCGATGCGGTCACCCATTTTTAAAGCTTCATCAATATCATGCGTTACAAATACAATCGTCTTTTTAAGTTTTTTGTGTAATGTGATTAGTTCAGCTTGTAGCTGTTCGCGTGTAAGTGGATCTAAGGCACTGAATGGTTCATCCATTAAAATGATTTCCGGATTTGAAGCAAGTGCTCTTGCAATTCCGACTCGTTGTTGTTGTCCACCTGAGAGTTCTTTCGGATAACGATTCATATGAACTTCCGGATCAAGCCCAACCATTTCAAGTAATTCTATTACCCGTACTTTAATATCTTCTTTATCCCAACCTTTAAGCTGCGGGACAATCGCGATATTCTTTTCGATTGTGTAATGTGGGAATAAACCAATTTGCTGAATAACATAACCGATATTTCGTCTTAGTTCAGAAACCTTATAAGATTTGATGTCTTTACCACCTATTGTGATTGTTCCACTCGAATGAGGAATGATGCGGTTAATCATTTTCATTGTGGTTGATTTCCCTGAACCACTCGGCCCAATTAGTACTAGCAGTTCTCCTTTCTCGATTTCAAAGCTAAGAGACTTCACAGCTTGAAATCCATCATCATACTCTTTTGTTACATTTGCAAACTTAATCATATGTACCTCCTATTTTTTTAACGACTTTTATATTATAACATATTCTGAATTTTTATGCTTTTTTGACACTTTATGGTTGGTGATTACTGCTTATCTACGATAAAAAACCCTTTCCACAAAAGTGAAAAGAGCTTTCTAATGAAGGATTTACAGTACATTACGATTCCAAAATCGATGGGTAGAAATAGCATTTACAAATTTATTCACAAATTCGTTTAAATCATCCTCTAAAATCACACCAGCGCTTTTGCCAATATCATCACTATCCAACCAGCCCTTCCCATCATGACTCGCTCCAATCGGCTTATAGTGAGAAAATGCTTCGTATACAAAGTCACCTGCTTGCTTGTTAAACTTTCTGCTTTTACTACTTCCTCTTACAACATACACAGCATCAAACAGGACTGAATCTGTAGTTAAGAAGGTATGGTCTACCGTTATCTCTACTCCATCAAATCCTCTTATCTTCCCCAGTTGTTCACTAATTATTTCTGGTTGAACACCACTATTCTTCAATCCATCCAATATAGATACCACGTCTGCGCCGTTAAAACCTTCCGTTATGATTACAGCAACTTTTCGAGTATCGGGTTTAAATTTCGTATTTTCTTGGCTAAGGGCTGGAGATGATTTCGTTATGGTCGAACCTCCGCTCTTAGGTGGTTTTACGCCAATATTTTTCGCAATAACTCTCGCTAATTCTAGATTCACATGGGCGAACATATCGACAACCTGCTGTTTCACAGATTCACTCTGTACTTTACCAAGCTCAAAACTAAAGGCATCTATGATGTGATGCCTTTCGGGTTTACTCATACTGTTCCAAAATAATGTAGCCTGAGAGAAGTGATCTTTAAAGCTTTCACTTCTAGCCCGTACTTTCCGTCCTTCTACTTTCTCTTGGTAGTGTGCAAATCCGCCTTCACTCTCACTTACAGGGGCCGGTGTATTGCCAGCTAAGGAATTCCGATGATAACTTACTTTACCCACATTAATCGTTTGCCTATGATATCCTTCCCGTTGATTGTTATGAAAAGGGCATACTGGTCGATTAATCGGGATTTCATGAAAATTAGGGCCACCTAAACGAATGAGTTGAGTATCTGTGTAAGAGAACAGCCTCCCTTGTAACAACGGATCATTCGTAAAATCTATTCCTGGAACGACATGACCTGGATGGAAAGCAACTTGTTCTATTTCTGCAAAGGCATTATCCACATTGCGATTCAAGGTCATTTTTCCAATAATTTTTACTGGTACATCCTCTTCTGGCCATATCTTTGTTGCATCTAAAATATCAAAATCAAATTTGAATTCATCTGATTCATCGATAATTTGCACTCCTAGCTCAAATTCAGGATAATTCCCTTTTTCAATATTTTCCCATAAATCACGACGATGAAAGTCAGGATCCTTTCCGGAAATTATTTGTGCTTCATCCCATACAAGCGAATGGACTCCTAGCTTTGGTTTCCAATGAATTTTTACAAAGTGCGCTTTCCCTTGTTCATTCACATAACGAAACGTATGAACGCCGAAACCTTCCATCATCCGAAAGCTTCTTGGTATCGCTCGATCCGACATTAACCACATCGTCATATGTGCAGATTCTTGATTGTTTGCTACGAAATCCCAATACGTATCATGGGCTGATGACGCTTGAGGCATTTCGTTATGAGGCTCAGGTTTTATCGCATGAACAATATCAGGAAATTTGATTCCATCTTGAATAAAAAAGACGGGTATGTTGTTTGCAACTAAATCATAATTTCCTTCCTCCGTGTAAAACTTTGTTGCAAATCCCCGTACATCCCTTACAGTATCTGCCGATCCGCGTGACCCTACTACTGTTGAAAACCGCACAAATACAGGTGTTTTTTTCGTTGTGTCATTCAAAAATTTTGCTCTAGTGTAAGGTTTCATACTCTCATATAATTCGAACTCTCCATGAGCAGCAAAGCCCCGTGCATGGACAACACGTTCGGGAATACGTTCATGGTCAAAATGGGTCAATTTTTCCCGAAAGTGAAAGTCCTCCATCAAAGTAGGACCTCGCTCACCAGCTTTTAACGAAAATTCATCCTCGGACATTTTCAACCCTTGATTTGTCGTTAACGCCTTCCCTTTATCATCGACGCGAAATTGCTCTAATTGGTCATTTTTGCTATTACCATCTACATTACGCTTCTTGCTCACAATCCTTCCCCCCATTCGTTTAAAGATATGAAGGGAAATTATTTTTTATCCCGATCTCATATAGAAACTATCTATTACTATGAAAATTAAGAAAATAATCTTAATATAGAAGTAAGCGTTTTATTTTACTATTCAATCATAAAAGGGGATGGAATTATGCAATATCGTGATCTAGGAAAAACTGGGATAAAAGTAAGTGAAGTTAGTTTTGGTGCATGGGCAATCGGCGGTGACTGGGGAACGGTTCGCGATGATGATTCATTAAAGTCGATTCAGCATGCAATTGATCATGGAGTTAACTTCTTCGATACTGCTGATGTGTATGGAGGCGGTCATAGTGAGGAGTTATTAGGAAAAGCGACTAAAGGGTTAGAGGATGAAGTTTTTATTGCTACAAAGTTTTGTCGCCAAGGAGATATTCATAATCCTAATACATATTCATATGAATCTGTACGTGCTTATTGTGAAGCTAGCCTAAAACGTCTTAATCGCGATGCAATAGACTTATATCAAATTCATTGCCCAGCTACAGATATACTAAGAAGTGGCCAAGTGTTTGATGTTTTAGACCGATTACAAGCAGAAGGAAAAATAAGAAACTACGGTGTTAGTGTGGAGACAGTGGAAGAGGGCCTGATCTGTCTAGAACATCCGAATGTAAAAACGCTACAAGTAATTTTTAATATTTTTAGACAAAAACCTTTAAATGAACTCTTTCCAAAAGCATATGAAAATGGTGTTGGTATCCTTGCAAGAGTCCCACTTGCTAGTGGTTTATTAACAGGGAAATATACAGAAGATCATACGTTTGAAGAATCAGACCACCGTAATTTTAATGAGAATGGTGAGGCTTTTAATGTAGGTGAAACTTTTGCAGGACTAGGTTTTCAGAATGGAGTGAAATTAGCTGAACAAGTAAAGTGGATAGCTAATGAAAGGCCTTCCATGGCAAGTGCTGCACTTCGTTGGATACTCGACCAAAAAGAAGTATCCTGTGTTATTCCTGGGTTCAAAAATACAAAACAAATAGATAGTAACTTACAAGCATTGTCTACTAAACCTTTTACGAATGAGGAAAAAGAAAGATTAATAACCTTTTACTTAGAAAATGTTCAACATCTTATTCGTGGTCCATATTAAACATTAATTCAACACCTACTTTATTTCTATATCCTCTAAATTCATGAATAATTATTAAATTAACACGTATTATATCATGGAGGAAAAAATAGTAATGAAGGATAGGTGATTACATGGATGATAAAACACCAAGAAATAAAAAACCTGTTCCAACTGATAAAAAACAGCAACAATTAGACCAATATCGTATACAAAACACTGGAAAACCAATGACTACGAATGAAGGAATTAAAATTGCAAATGATGAGGAAATCTTAACAGCGGGTGTGCGTGGACCTGGGTTACTGCAGGATTACTGGTATTTTGAAAAAATGACACACTTCGTGAAAGAAGAACAACCAGAAAGGGTTGTACATGCTCGAGGGTATAGTGCTCATGGAGAATTTGAATGTTACCAGTCTATGAGCCATGTAACAAAAGCAGGATTCCTTCAAGAACCTGGGAAGAAGACTCCTTTAACCATTCGTTTTTCTACCGTACAAGGTCCTAGGGGCTCTTATGATACGGCGCGTGATCTACGCTGTCAAGGTGTAAAGTTTTATACAGAAGAGGGTAATTATGACTTAACAACTATTGATATGCCTGTGTTAATTAATAATGACCCGATGAAGTTTCCAGATATGATCCATGCGTATCAGGCGAAACAGGAAGATGATATTCCTACTGCTACTGGAGCACACGACAGATTTTGGGATTATGTAGCAAATAATCAGGAATCGATTCATATGGTCATGTGGGTAATGTCTGATCGAGGGATTGTAAGAAGTTACCGCATGATGGATTCATGGTCCATAAACACGTATTTATTTGTAAATGCAAAAGGTGTGGCTACCTTTGTTCGCTTTGTGTGGAAGGCAGTACTTGGAACGCATTCATTGCTGCAGGAAGAGGCCTTAAAGATTGGTGGATTAGACCCTGACTTTCACCGCCGTGACTTACGGGAGGCAATTGACAAAGGATTCTATCCTGAATATGAGTTAGGTGTTCAATTAATTCCTTTGGAAGATGAATTCAAATTTGATTTTGATATTCTCGACCCCGCAAAGTTTTGGCCGGAAGAACTTGTACCCGTTCAAATCATTGGTAAGATGACCTTAAACAGAAATATTGATAATTATCATACAGAATCTGAACAAGTAGCATTTAACCCTGCAAATGTTGTACCTGGAATAGATTTTTCCAATGACCCGGTATTACAAGGACGATTAATTGCATATCAGAGTGCGCAATACCACCGTATCGGTGTTAATCATCAGGAATTACCTATCAATAAATCACTTTGTCCATTCCATAACAATACGCGTCGTGGTCCAATGAGATATAGAATTGACGTTGATAAGGTAAATTACCATAATAATTCACTTGCAAATAATACCCCTTTCACGACTCCACCAGAAGAAGGTGGCTATGAGCATTATCCAAAGAAAGTGGAAGGTCATGTTATTCGTGCACGAAGTAAGTCGTTCTTCGATTTCTATACACAACCAAGGATTTTTTGGAATAGCTTGACACCGATTGAGAAGGAGCACACTATTGAAGGGTTTAGCTATCAGCTCGGTAGAGTGAAAAGCGCCTCTGTAAGACAGCAAAATGTTGAGTTGTTAGGAAATATTGATACGGAACTTGCAACCATTGTTGCTGAAAATATTGGAGTAAACCCTCCTTCAACTACTCCAGTATCTGTTGAAACAAAATATCCATCTCTTAGCCAATATAGTACACCTCGTTACGCACAAACGCTAAAAGTAGGGATTCTGGTTGGAAATGGATTTAATAGTAGAGAGGTAACGAGTGTCATTAATACTCTTAATCAAAATGGAGTATTTTACTGGATTATTAGTGAAACACTTGCTCCTGTTACAGGTGATGATGGTACTCAACTCAAGGTAGACCATACAATTCTAACAGCTAGCCCTTATTTAGTCGATGCACTTTATGTCGTTGGAGGGCAAGCAAAAAGACAACCGAAATTTAATACGGCTATTACAAACTTTGTACATGTGGCTTATAAGAATTATAAACCAATTGGTGTTGCATCAACTGGGCAATCCTTTATTCAGCCAACCGAAAAGAATAACTTAGCTGGTGTTGTTTTTGCTGCAAATAATGCTAATTTTGGAAGGGATTTTGTTTCTGCTATTGCCCAACAACGTTTCTGGAATAGGCAGTAATCAATATAATAGGGAAATAACAAATTGTTATTTCCCTATTAACTTATACTCTCATACTGGGAGGTATTGTAATGAACGATGATAGCTTTATCAAGCAAAAATTGTCTATGCAAGGTTTACCTATCCATGAAGCAGATATTCCCCATATTTATAACATTCTTTCTACTATTAACCACGCTAGTAGCAGTCTACATTTATTTCCACAGTTAAATAAAAAGGTTCCAATTACAATAGTAGATAAGAGGTTGATGCAATGACAGATCTTGCATTTTTAACTGCCTCTGAACTAGCTCCATTAATTAAGTCAAAGCAATTATCCCCCGTAGAACTGACGAAACATATGTTAAACCGCATCGATACAATTGATCCCACTATTAAATCTTATATTACACCTCTACATGACCTTGCTCTAAAACAAGCAAAAGCAGCAGAAAATAGTATTCTACATGGGAATTACAAAGGACCGCTCCACGGAATTCCAACTGGAATTAAGGATAATTACTATACAAAAGGAATACGAACAACAGATGGATCAAAGCTTTTTGCTAATTTCATTCCGAAAAAAACAGCCACAGCAGCCAAAAAACTATTAGCTGCTGGTACGATTATGTTAGGTAAGCTCAATATGCATGAACTTGCTCTAGGCTCTAGCGGGACAGATCTTACCTTTGGAACTACCCGGAATCCATGGAACACTTCTTACATGCCTGGAGGTTCCAGTGGTGGGAGCAGTGCCGCTCTAGCAGCTGGGCTTACTACTCTTGCAACAGGATCTGACACATTTGGTTCTATTCGTTTACCTGCTGCTATGTGTGGGATTTATGGATTAAAGCCCACATATGGACTTATAAGCACTTATGGAATGTTTCCTTCTGCGAGATCATTAGATCATGCTGGGCCAATGGCAAGATCTGTTTCTGATTTAGCATTGATGCTTAATGAGATGGCAGGATATGATCCAAATGATCCTGGAAGTCTTCGTGTACCTATTCCTAATTATGTTGAGAATTTGAATATAGGAATAAAAGGATTAAGAATTGGTATTCCTACGTACTATTTAGAAGGATTGGATCCCGAAGTTGAAAAGCTATTTGTTAATGCCCTTGCAACACTAAGAGGTCTAGGAGCGGAGGTTAGAGAAATTTCCATTCCAGAACTTACGATGGCTACCTTTGCAGGCTATAGTATTGTTACAGGAGAAGCCTCTTCCTTCCATTTCAATTGGCTACAAACTCGTCCTGAAGATTATGCAGCAGACAATCGTATATTTCTTTTAGCAGGTACTTTTACAACTGCGATTCAATATGACAAATCACAACAAGCACGAAGAATGATGGTAGAAGCATTTGACCTCGCCTTTAAGAATGTTGATATATTACTTGGTCCAACAATCCCGATTACTACACCTGCATTTTCACAGAATTGGGTGGAACAAAATTTAGATTTGATAAAACGCTGTATGCCTTTTACTGTTCCAGTTAATTTAACAGGGACACCAAGTCTTGCTGTACCAATGGGATTAGATCAAAGAGGTATGCCTGTCGGGATGCAATTTATCGGAAATCACCTTTCTGAACATCAGCTACTTCAAGTAGGGTATGCATGGGAACAAGTAAATCCTTTTCAGTTTCAAATAAAGACACAATAGCTACGAAAAGGGCTGGGACAGAGGTATATGGATGCAAATAAAAACCGAACTATAACTTGTTTCAAAACAAGATAGTTCGGTCACCTTTTCAATTACAAAAATTTTATAGTTACCAGCGGAGGAAATACACGGAGACTCCTGCCATGGAAATAAAGCTTTAAAAAGTTAGCTCTGTTAAACTCTGTTGTGATTTTCGCTCCTGTACACTCGCTTTCCGCGGGCACGGCCTCAGCTAACTTGGCAAAGAAAACCGCTTTGCCAAGTGGATCTTCGGCTCGTGCTGTTCCCGCAGGAGTCTCGAGTACATCCGCTACAATCAACTAAGTTGTTAACAACAATGAACTTTAACAGAGCCAAAAAGTTAAATCTAGCTTATACATGCATCGTATAGACCTACCCTAGCACATTTCCATTCCCTGTGGTGTATTTTTGGATTCATGGTTGACTGCGGGAATAAAGGCCTCGATGAGACCCCGCAGACAGAAAAGCGAAGGCGGCTGATCAGCGGCCTACGAACGGGAGCCAATCTTGTACTGAGATAAAGGAAACACGGCGAGGGAACGAGCCGATGTTGACTTATCGTAGGGAAAGGATTGGATCGTTCGCTAGCCGCTAGGAGCCTAAGCTAGACAGGCGATTAGCGCCGAGTTATCATGAACGAAACTAGCTCCTTACTCGTAAATTCGTAGGTTATTTTGGTAAGAATGTTTAGTGGTTAAATAAACAAAAACCAAATCAGAGC
>NZ_JBHSMC010000013.1:0-201669 GCF_042655485.1 Lederbergia graminis | reverse complement strand
GGGTCATCATCATGTCCTCCGTTTAAATGGTTTCTTGGTCGAAAACATTGTATCACGGGTCATGGTGATGACCTATTCTTTTTACACAATTATATGGACTTAATCAAAAACTGTAGAAGAGGTCACTATTACAGCGGAATAGCGCCCAAAAATAAGAAAATCTATTGAAGAGGTCACTATTATAGCGGAATAGTGCCCAAAAATAAGAAAAACTGTAGAAGAGGTCACTATTACAGCGGAATAGCGCCCAAGAATAAGAAAATCTATTAAAGAGGTCACTATTACGGCGGAATAGCGCCCAAGAATAAGAAAAACTGTAGAAGAGGTCACTATTACGGCGGAATAGTGCCCAAGAATAAGAAAAACTGTAGAAGAGGTCACTATTGCAGCGGAATAGTGCCCAAGAATAAGAAAAGCAGTAAAAGAGGTCACTATTAAGATTGATTAAATCCCAAATGAATGGGATATGAAAATTAGGTAACTATTCACTTCAAATAGATACCATGATTAAGAAAATGTTAAATTACAGTCGCTATTCAGGTAAAAAGAGGAATAATATATGATTCCCAAAAGAGGAAAAAATCTTCAGAAGGGAATCAAAGACACCGTATGATTCCCAAAAGAAGAAAAATCACTCTGGAAGGTAATCACATTCCTCTTCTGATTACCTAAAACCCAAATATCTCTTCAAAGGGTAATCAAATCCATCATCTGATTCCCCAAAATAGAAAAATCTCTCTAGAGGATAATCAAATCCCACATCTGATTCTATAAAACCCAAATATCCCTTCAAAAGGTAATCAGCTCCATCATCTGCTTCCCAAAATAGAAAAACCTCTCCGAAAGGTAATCAGTATCCACATCTCATTCCCCAAAAACCAAAAAACTCACATTAAGGTAATCACATTCATCCACTCTCCAAGAAACTAACTCATCATCCAACAGCAGTTCATCACTCCCCCACTCCCCAAATCAATCTGTCAGATGGTTTTTGATGGAAACAAATGTATCCAATTTTTCATAGATTGCAACCAACACCTACACTCAAATCCCAATGATTACCTCCCCCTCATAAAGGGTAAAGGAATATGGATGCTTTGCTTTATGGCGAGTTATTATGGTTATAATAATAAATAGACAATTTTATTGGAGGCTCATTCATGTTAGAGAACACCTTGGTGATGGTAGCAATTATTTTTATTATTAATGTCGTGTATGTTTCCTTTTTTACGATCCGGATGATTTTGACGTTGAAAGGGTATCGATATTTTGCTGCGTTTATTAGTATGATTGAAATTGTGATTTATGTTGTTGGTCTTGGGCTTGTGTTAGATAATTTGAATGAGATTCAGAACGTAATTGCTTATGCAGTAGGGTATGGCGTAGGTGTATTAGTAGGGACGAAAATCGAGGAGAAGCTTGCTCTTGGGTATATTACCGTTAATGTAATTACGAAAGAATATGATAAAGACCTTCCGAAACAATTGCGTGAAGATGGTTATGGTGTTACAAGTTGGGCTGCAAGTGGGTTGGAAGGTGATCGTATGGCATTGCAAGTTTTAACTCCAAGGAGGATGGAGTTAAAACTATATCAACGAATTAAGGAGCTTGATCCGAAGTCTTTCATTATTGCCTATGAACCAAAAGCGATTTATGGAGGTTTCTGGGTGAAGGCTGTGAAGAAAGGTAAGTTGAATCGATGAAGAAAGAGTTTGAAGTGTTGGAAAATGAATCAATTAGTGATTGTTTGCAAAGAATGGAGAAGGAGGGGTATCGACCAGTCAGAAGAATGGAGAAGCCAATATTTAAAGAAGAAAAAGTAAATGGTGAAATAAAATATACACCAATTACCCAAAAAATCATTTTTCAGGGGATAAAGGATAGCTAAACACGAACATTAAAATTTAACTAAAACAAAATGTTCGATTTTTAGATTGTATTCTCTCGTATCTTTTGTTAAAATGAAGTTGTTACCTCGTATATCATGGGAATATGGCCCATAAGTTTCTACCCAATTGCCGTAAATAATTGGACTATGAGGAAAGTAGATTTTGGGAAGCATTTTTATGCTTATTTAAGTATGTATATTTTATCCCCAGATATCCTGCTTTCTGATAAAGAAAGCTGGCTATCTGGGATTTTTTATTTTATTAGATGATGAGCGGAGGATGAAAATGAAGGCCGAAGTTGGAATCATTATGGGAAGTACTTCAGATTGGGAAA
This sequence comes from Lederbergia graminis, assembly GCF_042655485.1. Classification (NCBI taxonomy): domain Bacteria; kingdom Bacillati; phylum Bacillota; class Bacilli; order Caryophanales; family Bacillaceae; genus Lederbergia; species Lederbergia graminis. Next base: position 199,446 of record NZ_JBHSMC010000013.1, on the reverse strand, counting down.
CGATGAAAAATGCATGTGGAATATTGGATGAATTAGAGGTTCCATATGAAAAGAAAGTTGTCTCAGCACATCGAACACCAGATTTGATGTTTGAGTATGCAGAAACAGCGAAAGAGCGTGGATTGAAAGTAATTATTGCAGGCGCTGGTGGAGCTGCACACCTTCCTGGTATGGTAGCTGCTAAAACTACTCTTCCGGTTATCGGAGTACCAATAGAATCTAAATCATTAAAAGGGTTAGATTCCTTACTATCCATCGTACAAATGCCTGGCGGAGTTCCTGTAGCAACTGTTGCAATTGGCAGAGCAGGAGCTGTAAATGCAGGATTGCTGGCTGCCCAGATTTTAAGTACTCATCAGGAAGAAATTGCAGAACGCTTAGAAGCTAGAAGAAACGACATTAAGGAAAAAGTGTTAGAAAGCAGTGATCAACTTGTCTAATAACATGATTAAGCCTGGTCAAACAATAGGAATTATTGGCGGTGGTCAATTAGGAAGAATGATGACATTATCCGCAAAAGCTTCCGGGTTTAATGTCATTGTGCTAGAACCAACATCCAACTCTCCTGCTGGTCAAGTAGCTGATGAAGAAATCGTTGCATCCTATAATGACCATGACGCATTAGCATTACTAGCCGAAAAAAGTGATGTCATTACATATGAATTTGAAAATATAGACTATGAAGCACTAAAAGCATTAGAGGAGAAAGCACATATTCCACAAGGAGCCGAGATTATTCGGATTACACAAGATCGGATAACTGAAAAAAATACATTACATGCTTCCGGAGTAAAGCTTGCTCCTTTTGAAATCATTCGCTCCGTAGATGAAATTGAAAAAGGGATAGAAAAACTTGATTACCCTTGTGTATTGAAAACTAGCCGTGGGGGATACGATGGCAAAGGACAACGAGTAATTAGAAGTCAGTCAGACATAGAAGAAGCAGGGAAACTTTTAGAAAATGGTCCTTGTGTTCTTGAATCCTGGTTAGAGTTTGAGAAGGAAATCTCCGTTATTGTTACTAGAAACGAAAATGGAGATATGGAATGTTTCCCTGTTGGTGAAAACATTCATCAGGATAATATTCTTCATCAAACCATTGTACCTGCTAGAATATCCGAGACAATTGAATTAGGGGCATATGAATTAGCGAAAAAGATTGCATTACATGTTCAACTAGTAGGAACATTAGCAGTTGAAATGTTTGTAACTAGAAATGGAGAAATATATGTGAATGAATTAGCTCCAAGACCACATAATTCGGGGCACTATTCCATTGAAGCTTGCGATTTTTCACAGTTTGACCAACATATACGAGCTGTGTGCAATTGGCCATTGAAAAAACCATTATTACTAAAGCCAGTAATAATGGTAAATATATTAGGACAACATGTAAATGAACTTATAGACCATATACCCTACGTTTCTGAATGGTCCATTCATTTATATGGAAAACAAGAAGCTAAATATCAAAGGAAAATGGGACATATTACCGTGTTAACAGATGATATAGAAGCAACTCTATTACAATTAAATGATCACCACATTTGGAACTAGAATCGGAGGAAATCTCACATGATAGAGCGCTATACACGACCAGAAATGGGTGCAATATGGACGGAAGAAAATCGTTTTAAAGCATGGTTAGAAGTTGAAATTTTAGCTTGTGAAGCATGGGCGGAGCTAGGTGACATACCGAAAGATGATGTAGCAAAAATTAGAGAACGAGCAACATTTGATATTAATAGAATTCATGAAATTGAAGAAGAAACACGTCATGATGTTGTTGCTTTTACTAGAGCGGTATCAGAATCACTAGGTGAAGAAAGAAAATGGGTCCATTATGGTCTTACTTCAACAGATGTTGTAGATACAGCATTGTCCTATTTGTTAAAGCAAGCAAATGAGATTCTTCTACAAGATATTGAAAACTTCATCGCGATTCTTGGAGAGAAAGCAAAGCAACATAAATATACAGTCATGATGGGAAGAACACATGGTGTTCATGCAGAACCAACAACTTTCGGTTTGAAGCTCGGATTATGGTATGAAGAAATGAAACGTAATTTAGAACGATTTAAACAAGCAGCCGCTGGAGTAGAGTTTGGGAAGTTATCAGGTGCAGTAGGAACATATGCAAATATTAATCCAGTTGTTGAACAATATGTATGTGAAAAACTAGGGATACAACCGGCACCAATTTCAACCCAAACTTTACAAAGAGATCGTCATGCGCATTATTTGGCGGCAATTTCCTTAATTGCTACCTCCATTGAGAAATTTGCAGTGGAAATTCGTGGTCTGCAAAAAAGTGAAACGCGTGAAGTAGAAGAGTTCTTTTCGAAGGGGCAAAAAGGATCTTCTGCCATGCCACATAAACGAAACCCTATCGGCTCTGAGAATATGACCGGTTTAGCAAGAGTTATCCGTGGATACATGATGACTGCCTATGAAAATGTTCCATTATGGCATGAAAGAGATATTTCTCATTCATCTGCAGAACGCATTATTTTGCCTGACGCAACGATTGCATTGAATTATATGTTAAATCGCTTTGCTAATATCGTGAAAAACTTAACTGTTTTCCCGGAGAATATGAAACGCAATATGGATAGAACACTAGGCCTTATCTATTCTCAGCGATTACTGTTAGCGCTAATTGATAAAGGAATGGTTCGTGAAGAAGCATATGATACTGTTCAACCAAAAGCGATGGAAGCTTGGGAGAAACAGGTGCATTTTAGACAGTTGATTGAAGCAGATCCAACAATTCAAAGTAAGTTAACTGCAGAAGAAATAGCAGATTGTTTTGATTATAACTACCATCTGAAACATGTAGACACAATCTTTGAACGATTAGGGCTTAACGATTAAAGCGGAATACTACAAAAGGGGGAATAGGATGGAGAAGCACGGGTTGTTGTATGAAGGTAAGGCTAAAAGAGTGTATCGGACAAATGAATCAGGTGTTTTATGGATAGAATACAAGGATTCTGCCACTGCTTTTAACGGGAAAAAGAAATCGGAAATAATCGGTAAAGGTATTTTGAACAACGAAATATCCACACGTATTTTTTCACTCTTAAAGAGTAAAGGGATCGAAAGTCATTTTATCGAAAGAATCTCAAGCAATGAGCAATTAGTGAGAGAGGTTTCCATCATTCCGTTAGAAGTAGTGACAAGAAACATTGTTGCAGGTAGTTTTGCGGGAAGACTTGGCTTAGAAGAAGGAGCAGTACTCAATAAGCCAATAATCGAATTCTATTATAAAAATGATGAACTGGGCGACCCGTTATTAACGGAAGATCATATAGAAGCTTTAGAGATTGCTAGTCTCGATGAAGTAGCACTACTTAAAGAGAAAGCTTTAAAAATCAATGAAGTGCTTTCACAGCTATTTTTAGAAATCGGGATTCGGTTAGTAGATTTTAAACTAGAGTTTGGAAAAACTGCCTCTAATGAAATCATATTAGCGGATGAAATCTCTCCTGATACATGTCGTCTGTGGGACATAAATACAAATCAGAAGTTAGATAAAGATGTTTTTCGTAAAGATTTAGGAGATTTAACACTTGTATATAAAGAAATATTAAACCGTCTAGGAGGAGAATTTTCACATGTATAAAGTAAAAGTATATGTAACATTAAGAGAGAGTGTATTAGATCCACAAGGGGCAGCAGTAAAAGGTGCACTTCATAGTATGGACTATTTAGATGTAACGGACGTACGTATCGGAAAATATATGGAACTAACGATTGAAAAAACAGACCGTGATATAGATGAAGTTATTAATGAGGTTTGTACTCGTCTGCTTGCAAATCCAGTGATTGAAGATTATCGATATGAGATTGAGGAGAGTGTTGCACAGTGAAGTTCGCCGTAATTGTTTTTCCAGGTTCCAACTGTGATTTAGACATGTTCCATGCAATCAAAGATGAGCTTGGTGAAGAGGTAGAGTATGTAAGACATGATGCTGATAGCTTAGACGAATATGATGGAATTCTATTACCGGGTGGATTTTCATACGGTGACTACTTACGCACGGGAGCAATTGCTCGTTTTTCTAATGTAATGCAAGAAGTAGTAAAAGCTGCAGAGGCTGGAAAACCTGTATTAGGTGTATGTAACGGATTTCAGATTTTACTAGAGTCTGGTCTACTACCAGGTGCGATGAGAAGGAATGAAAGTCTACAATTCATTTGTCGAACAGTGGAATTAAAGGTTGAAAATAACAAGACAATGTTCACTTCTGAATTTAATGACGATGATGTGATTCGAATTCCAATTGCACATGGAGAAGGAAATTATTACTGTGATGATGAAACAATTCAACGTTTAAAGGCGAACAATCAAATTGTTTTCACATATACAGACAATCCTAATGGAAGTGTTGCGAATATCGCTGGTATTACGAATGAAAAAGGTAATGTGCTTGGCATGATGCCACATCCGGAAAGAGCAGTTGATAGTCTATTAGGAAGTGCAGACGGTCTAAAATTATTTCAATCGATCGTGAAAAACTGGAGGGAATCACATGTCGTTAATGCTTGAACCAAATCCATCCCAAATTAAAGAAGAAAAAGTTTATCGTCAAATGGGAGTTACAGATGAAGAATTTGCAATGATAGAAGATATATTAGGCAGGCTACCAAATTACACAGAGCTTGGTTTATTCTCTGTTATGTGGTCAGAGCACTGTAGTTATAAAAACTCTAAGCCAGTATTGAAGAAATTCCCTACATCTGGTGAAAGAGTACTACAAGGTCCTGGTGAAGGTGCAGGAATAGTAGATATCGGTGATAATCAGGCAGTTGTTTTTAAAATAGAAAGCCATAACCACCCTTCAGCAATTGAGCCATATCAAGGAGCAGCTACTGGTGTTGGTGGAATTATTCGCGATGTGTTTTCCATGGGTGCACGTCCGATTGCAATGCTTAACTCGTTACGTTTCGGAGAATTAGAGACTCCGAGAGTGAAATATTTATTTAAAGAAGTTGTTGCTGGAATCGCAGGTTATGGAAACTGTATAGGAATTCCTACAGTTGGTGGCGAGATACAATTTGATCCATGCTATGATGGTAATCCTTTAGTAAATGCAATGTGTGTTGGATTAATTAACCACGAAGATATTCAAAAAGGTCAGGCAAAAGGTATCGGTAATACAGTTATGTATGTTGGTGCTAAAACAGGTAGAGATGGTATACACGGAGCAACGTTTGCTTCAGAAGAATTAAGTGAGACATCAGATGAAAACCGTCCAGCTGTTCAAGTAGGGGATCCATTTATGGAAAAACTTCTACTAGAAGCATGTTTAGAACTTGTGAAATCAGATGCTTTAGTAGGTATTCAAGATATGGGTGCTGCCGGTCTTGTTAGCTCTTCTTCCGAGATGGCAAGTAAAGCAGGTTCAGGTATTGAAATGATTCTTGATGATATTCCGCAACGTGAAACAGGAATGACACCATACGAAATGATGCTATCTGAATCACAAGAAAGAATGTTGATTGTTGTGAAAAAAGGTAGAGAACAAGAGATTATCGATCTTTTCTCCAAATATGGTCTAGAAGCAGTTGCAGTTGGAAAAGTAACAGATGATAAGAAATTACGCTTAATCCATCGTGGAGAAGTTGTTGCAGAGGTTCCTACAGATGCACTTGCAGAGGATGCTCCTGTTTATTATAAACCTTCTTCTGAACCAGCATATTTCCGTGAGTTTCAAGCGATGGAAACAGAGATTCCTAATGTAGAAGATTACAAGGAAACATTATTGAAGTTATTAGCACAGCCTACGATCGCTAGCAAGGAATGGGTTTATAACCAATATGATTATCAAGTTCGTACAAATACAGTGGTTACACCTGGTTCTGACGCGGCAGTTGTAAGAATTCGTGGAACAAGAAAAGCATTAGCTATGACAACAGATTGTAACTCTCGTTATATATACTTAGATCCAGAAACAGGTGGGAAAATTGCAGTTGCTGAAGCAGCTCGTAATGTCGTTTGTTCTGGAGCAGAGCCGATAGCAATTACAGATGGACTTAATTTTGGTAGCCCAGAAAACCCCGAGATTTTTTGGCAAATCGAAAAGGCTGCGGATGGAATTAGTGCAGCTTGTCTCGCACTAAATAGTCCAGTTATTGGTGGAAATGTCTCCCTTTATAATGAAATAAAAGGAGAAGCAATCTATCCTACACCTATTATTGGTATGGTTGGATTAGTAGAAGATCTTGATCATATTACAACACAAAGCTTCAAAAATGTTGGTGATTTAATATATATCATTGGGGAAACAAAACCAGAATTTGGTGGTAGTGAGCTCCAAAAATTACAAAATGGCGAAATTACTGGTAAGTCTCCTGCAATTGATTTAGAAGTAGAAGCTGTAAGACAAAAACAATTACTATCTGCTATTAAATCGGGCCTTGTTTCATCTGCACATGATATTGCAGAAGGTGGAACAGCTATCGCATTAGCAGAATCACTATTTAATACTGCTGGTTTAGGGGCAGAAGTAACACTAGAAGGTGAACCTACTGTAGCACTATTTAGTGAAACACAATCTCGTTTTATTGTTTCAATCAAAGCAGAAAACAAAGAGCAATTTGAGGAACTTGTGGAAGATGCATCCTTCATTGGAAAAGTAACGAACAGTGAAAAGTTAACAATCAAAGATACTAATAGCAATCTATTAATTGATGCACCAATAAATGAATGTGAGAAAGTTTGGAAGGGAGCCATCCCATGCTTGCTGAAATAAGAGGTTTAAATGAAGAATGTGGCGTGTTTGGGATTTGGGGTCATCCCGAGGCAGCACAAATCACCTATTATGGACTTCATAGTCTACAACATCGTGGCCAAGAAGGGGCAGGAATTGTTGTATCTGACGGTGAAAGACTTCAAGCTCAAAAAGGTGAGGGGTTAGTGACAGAAGTTTTTACAGAGGAAATGATTTCAAAACTTCATGGTCAGTCTGCTATCGGTCATGTTCGCTACGCAACAGCAGGTGGAGGCGGAATCGTTAATGTTCAGCCTCTCCTCTTTAACTCACAAAATGGTAGTTTAGCACTTGCTCACAATGGCAATATCGTTAACGCCAATGCGTTGAAACATCAATTGGAAGCACAAGGTAGTATTTTTCAAACGAGTTCAGATACAGAAGTGTTGGCTCATTTAATAAAAAGAAGTGGCTTCCTTACATTAAAGGAACAATTAAAAAATGCACTTACGATGCTAAAAGGTGCATATGCCTTTTTATTAATGACAGAAAATGAATTACTGATTGCATTAGATCCGAATGGTCTACGTCCTTTATCAATCGGTAAAATTGGAGATTCTTACTGTGTAGCATCTGAAACATGTGCATTTGATATTATTGGTGCAGAGTTTGTTCGCGATGTTTTGCCAGGTGAATTAATCATTATTAATGATGATGGGTTACACTCTGAATTTTTCTCGTATTCCACTTCAAATGCTATTTGTACGATGGAGTATGTGTATTTTTCTCGTCCTGATAGTGACATACAGGGAATTAATGTCCATTCTGCGAGAAAAAATCTCGGCCGTGTACTAGCGCGTGAAGCTAATATAGAAGCAGATGTTGTAACAGGTGTACCAGATTCTAGTATATCCTCAGCTATTGGTTTCGCGGAAGAGGCAGGATTACCATATGAAATGGGTCTTATCAAAAACCGTTATGTAGGGCGTACATTTATAAAACCATCGCAAGAGCTACGAGAACGCGGAGTGAAGATGAAGCTATCACCAGTTCGCAAAGTCGTAGAAGGAAAACGTGTCATTATGGTGGATGATTCTATCGTTCGTGGTACGACTTCCAAGCGGATTGTCACGATGTTAAAAGAAGCTGGTGCGAAAGAAGTTCACGTTTGTATCAGTTCTCCACCAATGAAAAGTCCGTGTTTTTATGGAATAGATACGTCTACACATGAAGAACTTATTGCGTCTCAACATAGTGTAGAGGAAATTTGTAAAATCATTGGTGCTGACTCGTTAACTTTCCTTAGTGTTGAAGGTACGTTAGATGCAATTGGCAGACAAGGTTACGGGAAAAACTGTGGTCAATGTATGGCGTGCTTCACAGGTGAATACCCAACGGAAATATTCTCAGATACATTATTACCCCATGAGAAGGAATTAAGCAGATAAGAGCGGTGAGAATCCATTCAATGATTGTATGACAATCATTTTACGGATTTCCACGCTCTATCCATGGAAATAATTCCCATTATTAAAACGCAAAAATGACAGGTATCTTTCGAAAGGAGATATATGGAAATGGCGAACGCATATGAACGTGCTGGAGTTAATATCGAGGCTGGTTATGAAGCGGTCGAAAAAATAAAAAAGCATACGAATCGGACATTACGTACAGGAGTATTAGGGCAACTTGGTAGCTTTGGTGGAATTTTTGACTTAACAGCTCTCAACTTGAAAGAACCAGTACTTGTTTCGGGCACAGATGGTGTTGGTACTAAGCTGAAGCTCGCCTTTATGACAGATCGCCATGACACAATTGGCGTAGACTGTGTAGCAATGTGTGTCAATGATATAGTTGTTCAAGGAGCAGAACCTTTATATTTTCTTGATTATGTTGCACTTGGGAAAGCAGTACCGACAAAAATTGAACAAATAGTGAGTGGCATTGCAGATGGCTGTGAACAAGCTGGTTGTGCCTTAATTGGTGGCGAAACAGCAGAAATGCCTGGTTTATATGATATAGATGAGTATGATTTAGCAGGATTCTCCGTTGGTGCTTGTGAGAAATCACAATTAATTACTGGTGATACTATTCAAGCTGGTGATGTGTTAATCGGGCTTGCTTCGAGCGGAATTCATAGTAACGGATATTCTTTAGTTCGAAAAATTTTCTTAGAAGAACAAGGTTTTGATTTGGATATAGAGTTACCAGAACTATCAAGAAAACTTGGTGATGAACTTCTAGAGCCGACAAGGATTTATGTGAAATCTATTTTAGCAGCATTAAGGACATTTGAAATTAAGGGGATGTCACATATTACCGGCGGAGGTTTTATTGAAAATATCCCAAGAATGCTTCCAGAAGGTTTAGGTGCAAAAATTAATCAAGGCTCGTGGCCAATTTTACCTATATTCCATGCTTTAGAGAAATATGGAAATCTGAATCGCCAGGAGATGTACAATATCTTTAATATGGGTATCGGTTTTGTCGTTGCTGTAAATGCTAGCGATGCAGATGAAATTGTTCAATTCTTTGAAGCTCAAGGTGAGAAAGCATATAAGATTGGTTCTGTCACTAACCGAGATGGTGTTGAGTTTGAAGAACAGGCGGAGGGAAGGTAAGTGAAAAAGATTGCCATATTTGCCTCCGGAACAGGGAGTAATTTTCAAGCATTAATCGATGCAGTAAAGGCTGGCTCGCTAAATGTAGAGGTAAAACTACTAGTTTGTGATAAGCCAGGTGCAGCTGTTATCGAGAAGGCAGAACGTGCATCTGTACCGACATTTGTATTTCATCCAAAACAATATGCTAGTAAAATAGAGTTTGAAACAATTATTATGAACAAACTTCAAGAACTTGAAGTAGATTATGTTATTCTTGCAGGATATATGAGATTAATAGGAGCAACTTTACTTTCAGCATTTCAAAATCGAATTATTAATATTCATCCATCTTTATTACCAGCTTTTCCAGGGAAAGATGCTATTGGTCAGGCATTTAGAGCGAGAGTAAAAGAAGTTGGGGTAACGATTCATTATGTAGATGCAGGAATGGATACCGGCCCTATTATTGCGCAAAGAGCAATACAGTTATCAGATAATGATAGTATGGAAGACGTGGAAAACAAAATTCATGCCATCGAGCATATTTTTTATCCCGAAACTTTAGAATCTTTGTTTAATAAATAATTCGTCGTAGGAGGGGAACAGCGTGAAAAGAGCGTTAATAAGTGTTTCTGATAAAACTGGTGTAGTAGATTTTGCGAAAGAACTAGTTACCCTTGGATTTGAAATTTTATCAACAGGTGGTACAAAGAAAGCATTAGAAGAAAATAATGTTCCTGTTATTGGTGTAGATGAAATTACAGGTTTTCCTGAAATTTTGGAAGGTCGTGTAAAAACATTACATCCGAACATTCATGGTGGTCTTTTAGCTAAACGTGATGATGAAAGTCATTTAGAGCAATTACAACAACAAGGTATTCAACCAATTGATCTTGTTTGTGTTAATTTGTACCCTTTCCAGCAAACAATTGCGAAACCAGATGTAACGCCAGAAGATGCAATCGAGAATATTGATATAGGTGGCCCATCCATGCTACGTGCTGCTGCAAAAAATCACGATTATCTTACAGTAGTTGTCGATGCTGTGGATTATGCTGGAGTCCTTTCTGAACTTCGCGAAAATGGTGAGGTATCAAAGGAAACGAAACGTAAACTTGCTGCAAAAGTCTTCCGTCATACTGCAGCGTATGATGCACAAATTGCAGAATACATGACAGAATTAGTTGGCGAACAACAGCCAGAACGTGTCACATTTACATATGAGTTAAAACAAAACTTACGCTACGGAGAGAATCCGCATCAGCAAGCAGCTTTCTATAAGCGTCCACTTGGATCTGAGTTTTCAATTGCCTACGCAACACAATTGCATGGTAAGGAACTTTCCTACAACAACATCCATGATGCGGATGCTGCATTACAAATTGTGAAAGATTTTGAAGAACCTGCTGCTGTAGCGGTTAAACATATGAACCCATGTGGGGTTGGAATTGGTGCAAACGCCAATGAAGCATTCCAAAAGGCATATGAGGCAGACTCTACTTCCATTTTCGGGGGAATCGTTGCATTCAATCGTGAAGTTGATGCAGATACAGCTCGTCAACTTCATGAAATTTTCTTAGAAATTGTTATAGCACCTTCATTTACAGAGGAAGCATTATCAATCTTAACTGCCAAGAAGAATTTGAGATTACTAACAATTGATTTTGAAAAAGAAAATAAGCAAGAAAAGGTATTAACATCTGTTGAAGGTGGCTTATTGCTACAAGATCAAGATTCATATACTTTCGAAGATGCGGAGATTACTGTTCCAACAAAACGTCAACCAACTGAAGAAGAACTTGCTGCATTAAAATTAGGTTGGAAAGTTGTAAAACACGTGAAATCAAATGCAATCGTAGTCGCTGGAAATGATATGACACTAGGTGTTGGCGCTGGTCAAATGAATCGAGTTGGCGCTGCAAAAATTGCACTAGAACAAGCAGGAGAGCGTGCAAAAGGTGCTGTACTAGCTTCCGATGCTTTCTTCCCAATGGGAGATACAGTAGAAGCTGCCGCTAAAGCTGGAATAACTGCTATCATCCAACCAGGTGGCTCCATACGTGATGAAGAATCGATCAAAGCATGTGACGAAAACGGAATCGCAATGGTATTTACCGGAATTCGCCACTTTAAACATTAAGGAAGAAAAGCGGAAGGCGCCGTAGTAGCCAACAAAAGCGGAGGTGAATGTATTGAAAGTACTTATCGTAGGTAGTGGCGGCAGGGAGCATGCTCTTTGTAAAAAAGTAAAAGAGAGCAAGCTTGTAACATCTGTTTACTGTGCTCCTGGAAATGCGGGGATTGCGGAAGATGCTGTGATTGTACCAATCGTAGAGACGGACTTTTCGAACTTAATTCAATTTGCCAAGCAAGAAAAGATTGATTTAACGATAGTCGGCCCTGAAGTTCCCCTTGCTGCTGGAATTGTTGACGAGTTTGAAGCTGCAGGTTTAAAGGTGTTTGGTCCTAGAAAAAATGCAGCTATTATAGAAGGAAGTAAATCATTTGCAAAGGAATTAATGAAGAAATACAATATTCCAACTGCTGATTATCAAACATTCCAATCTTATGAAGATGCGAAGGCATATATAGAAGAAAAAGGTGCACCTATTGTAATCAAAGCAGATGGTCTTGCTGCTGGTAAAGGTGTGGTTGTTGCAACGACAATGGAGGAAGCTGATGCAGCTTTAAAAGATATGCTATTAGATGCTAAATTTGGTAAATCTTCTGCTAGTGTCGTTATTGAAGAGTTTTTGGAAGGGGAAGAATTTTCACTAATGGCTTTTGTTCATGGTGAAAATGTATATCCAATGGTCATTGCCCAAGACCATAAACGAGCATTTGATGGCGATACAGGTCCAAATACAGGTGGTATGGGAGCATACACTCCAGTACCACATATACCTGAGGCTGAAGTAGAGCGAGCAGTACAGGAGGTTTTACTGCCTACTGCTAAAGCAATGATTCAAGAGGATCGTCCTTTTACAGGGATTTTGTATGCTGGATTAATTCAAACAGAGCATGGTCCGAAAGTGATTGAATTTAATGCACGTTTTGGTGATCCGGAAACTCAAGTTGTTTTAGCAAGACTTGAAAGTGACCTAGTTCAGCTCGTGTTGGATCTTCAGGAAGGGAATACGCCTAACATTAAATGGTCTAACGATGCTGTTGTCGGTGTTGTACTAGCTGCAAAAGGCTATCCAGGGGACTATGAAAAAGGAGTGGCAATTCCGAACTTCGAATCAAGTGATCCAAACGTCTCCCTATTCCATGCAGGGACAACTCGCCCAAATGCAGAAGGTCCTTACTTATCTAATGGTGGACGCTTATTACTAACAGCAGCGAAGGCAGAAACAATTGCGGCTGCCATGGAAAAAGTTTATTCGGAGATGAAACAACTAGATCATCCAGAGTTCTTCTATAGAAAAGATATTGCAAAAAAAGCACAATAACGACAAGTATCGACGAAAGGGGTCAGGCTTAGATAAGTCTAGCCCCTTTATTTTATTGAGATGGATACGTTTTCACAAATTGTTAATAATTCACTGTAAAACTTTACTGCGTTAAAATTTTTGATATGTTAAAATAATATTATCCAATGTTATATTCCCAGGAGGAATGTATATGTTAGAACAAAAATATAGATGGAAAAATAAAGAGATACGAGAACAGGTTAGTATTATAAATGGGAAAATAGCACCTACGATAATATTAAAAAATGCACGCTTTTTACACACTATGTTGCGTAAATGGATAACAGCTCATATATGGATACATCAAGACCGGATCATTTATGTTGGTGAAGAATTGCCGGAGAAGACTAAAAATAGTGAGATTATTGATTGCTCCGGATTTACACTTGTCCCCGGGTATATCGAACCTCACGTACATCCGTTTCAATTATACAATCCACAATCATTTGCTCGTTATGCTGCTCAAACAGGTACAACAACATTAATAAATGATAACTTAGTATTGTTTTTAAAACTACAAAAAAAGAAAGCGTTTTCTATTATAAATGAACTTAATCAGTCTCCAGTTACGATGTACTGGTGGAGTCGATACGATTCACAGACAGAATTAAAAGGCGAAGAAGTCATTTTTACGAATGAAGATATCAAATCGTGGTTAGAAAATGATCAAGTTGTACAAGGTGGGGAGCTTACTGGTTGGCCGAAGCTACAAGATGGTGATGATTTAATGCTTCATTGGATTCAGGAGACGAAGCGACTTGGCAAAAAGGTAGAAGGTCATTTACCTGGCGCTTCTGAGCGTACATTAGCGAGAATGAAGTTATTTGGTGTAGATAGTGATCACGAAGCGATGACTGGAGAAGAAGTCTATAACAGATTAATGCATGGATATACTGTTTCATTAAGACATTCTTCTATTCGTCCTGATTTACCGAAACTATTACAAGAAATGCAGGAGTTAAATATTGATCAGTATGATTCACTTATGTATACAACGGACGGTTCTACACCAGGCTTTTATCAAGATGGGGTCATGGATAAGTTGATTCGCATTGCAATTGATAACGGAGTTCCCGTAATAGACGCGTATAGAATGGCTACTCACAATATCGCTAGTCATTACAACTTGCTACATCACCATGGGATGATCGCAACAGGTAGGATAGCAAATATTAATATTCTTTCTAATGAACTAGATCCTACTCCGATTTCCGTACTGTCAAAAGGGCAATGGGTGAAAAAAGATGGTATTGAGCTGGAGATACATGATGAAGTAAATTGGAGTGAATTTGGATTACAACCTTTGCAACTAGATTGGGATATTGAACAATCTGATATGCAATTCTCTATGCCGTTTGGAATTGAAATGGTTAATGCTGTTATCACAAAGCCATATTCTATCAAAATTGACTTAGGATTAGAGACTCTTCCTGCAGAAAGTGAAGAAAATTTCTTTATGTTACTAGACGTAAAAGGAAAATGGCGGATCAACACATTATTAAAAGGTTTTGCTAATGGTGTTAGTGGATTTGCATCTTCTTTTTCAAATACAGGCGATATTATTTTAATTGGTAAGAGCAAACCTGACATGATGGCAGCATTTAAACGTATGAAGGAAATCGGTGGGGGGATTGTGTTAGTGGAGAATGGAAAAGTCATTCATGAAATTCCGTTACCTTTAGCAGGGATTATGTCTGATCGGAAAATGGAAGATCTAATGGTAGAGGAACAACGATTAAAAGATTTATTAGTAGAAAGAGGATATTCTTTTGGTGATCCAATCTATTCTCTACTCTTTTTTACAGCCACTCATCTCCCATATATTCGCATTACACAACAAGGAATGTACGATGTTATGAATAAAACAGTACTTTTTCCGACGTTAATGCGTTAAAATGATAGAGTGGTACTCTAAAGAATAGTCTAGGGGATGGTAATTTGTTGAAAAAGAAGATACCGCTCATGTTCATTTTGTTACTATTGTTCGTTTTGACTGCATGTAATGCTTCTGATGAAGGCGAAAAAGACAATGGATCTAACCAGAATCCTGTTCCAGAGGAGAAAGATAACGAGGATGGGAAAGATGAGGAAATAGTAGAAACAGATCCATATCAATTTCCGCTAACAGGTATTGGTATGCAGGATGAATCGACACAAAGAGCAGTCGCTGCAATGATCAGTAATCAGCCACCAGCACGACCACAAACGGGCTTGTCCAAAGCCGACGTTGTATATGAAATTCTTGCAGAAGGTTCAATTACTAGGTTTTTAGCGATTTATCAAAGTGATCTTCCAGAGAATATCGGACCGATTCGTAGTGCTCGTGACTATTTTATTGATATCTCTCAAGGCTATGATAGTGTATATATTGCCCATGGATATAGTCCGGAAGCAAAAAAAATGTTGAATTCAGGTAAGTATGATCATTTAAATGGGATACGCTATGATGGCAGCTTATTCAAACGAGCTTCATTCCGAAATGCCCCACATAATTCTTATATAACGTTCCAAAACATAGAAAAAGGGGCTAATGATGAAGGATTTAGTTTATCTGGTGCTCCAAAACCAATGGCGTTTCTTTCAGAGGATGATGTAGCAAACCTCACAGGGGAAAACGGTGCAGAATTGACAATCAAGTATAGCTCTAATAATAATCAATTAAACGCAGAGTATAAGTTTAATGCTCAAACAGGAAAGTATGAGCGTTACTCTGGTGGTGTAAAAACAGCAGAACTAGATTCCAATATACCTGTATTAATTGATAATATAATCGTAGTAGAAACGACACATCGAATTATTGACTCTAAAGGTAGACGAGATATAGATTTATCTTCTGGTGGTAAAGCGCTGCTATTCCAAAAAGGTAAGGTCAAGGAAGTAGAGTGGAAGAATGAAAGTGGACGTCTCGTTCCTTATGAAGGTGGTCAACCTGCAAAACTAGTACCAGGAAAGACTTGGTTCAATGTCGTTCCAGATATGAATATCGTTTCGTATCAATGATAGCTTTGTTTGAATAAAGGAGATATAGATATGCAAATTGAGAAACTAAGAGGTAGAGAGCTTGATCAGTTATTTGCAGCAATTTTGTCTTTGAAGGATATCGAAGAATGTTACCGTTTCTTTGATGATCTTTGTACGATTAATGAAATCCAGTCGTTATCTCAACGATTAGAAGTTGCAAGGATGTTAAAAGAAGGGAAAACATATCATAAAATCGAGACAGAAACTGGTGCAAGTACAGCAACCATTTCTCGCGTAAAACGTTGCCTCAATTTTGGTAACGATACGTACGAAATGGTGCTAGATAGAATTAAAGAAAAATGATGATGAACCTAGTATGAATTCAACACCTAAATGGTGAAGATTCATACTAGGTTTTACTTTTTTAAATACATAAAAGTATAACCATATGTTTTTTTCAAGGTTGATTGGAGCGGAAGGTGGCGAGACTCCTGCGGAATGTGCGGTAGCCGTTAGTAGCATGAGATAGACAGGAGCCTAACGCTTTTCCATGCCTGCGGAAAGCAATCCACCTGTAGCGTAAATCAATCGTCAACATGAAAATAACTTTTCTTCTATTTCACTCGGAGTGTATGGCCCAAAATGTTATAATATAATTTGGTATAAGGATTGGAGGATTGGGAGATTTATGTACGATATAAAAGAATGGCGTCATGCATTTAAACTTGATCCGGATAAGGACATATCTGACACAGAGCTTGAACAAATTTGTGAATCAGGGACGGACGCTATTATTGTCGGTGGAACAGACAATGTTACACTTGATAAAGTTCTTAACTTAATGTCTAGAATTAGAAGATATACAGTTCCATGCGTATTAGAAGTGAGCAATCTGGAATCTATTACACCTGGATTTGATTTATACTTCATTCCCTCCGTACTAAATAGTCGTGATTTAAAATATCATTCTGGACTTCATCATCAAGCGGTAAAAGCTTATGGAGAGATTATGGATTGGAATGAAATTATCATAGAAGGTTATTGTATATTAAATGAACATTGCAAAGTAGCAGAGCGAACAAATGCTAATACTAATTTGGATGATGATGATGTCATTGCTTATGCACTTATGGCGGAAAAAATGTTTAAGATGCCAATTTTCTATATGGAATATAGTGGCACATACGGAAATCCACAGCTTGTCGGTAAAGTGAAAAACACGCTTTCCAACACAACGTTATTTTACGGTGGCGGTATAAGCAATGTCGATCAAGCAAAAGAGATGAGCGAACATGCAGATGTTATTATTGTAGGAAATGCTCTATACGAAGATTTCCAAGAAGCGTTAAAAACAGTTAACATATTCAAGTGACAGCGAAATAATTATAATGTACAATAGAACAAATGTTCTTACTAGGTGGTGTGAGTAGAAAATGCAATTTTTATCAAATCGTCTGCTTGAGGGATTAAACCCCGAGCAGAAAGAGGCTGTCAAGACAACAGATGGTCCATTATTAATTATGGCTGGTGCGGGAAGTGGAAAGACTCGAGTATTAACGCATCGAGTCGCCTATTTAATGGTGGAGAAGGGAATAAACCCTTACAATATTTTAGCGATTACGTTTACAAATAAAGCTGCTCGCGAAATGAAAGAACGGATTGGGAAAATCATGGGGGGAGCAGCGGAAGAAGTATGGATATCCACATTTCACTCCATGTGTGTACGAATATTAAGACGAGATATTGATCGACTAGGCTATAATCGTAATTTTACGATTCTCGATTCTGCAGATCAGTTGTCTGTTATCAAAAATATTTTAAAAGACCGTAACATTGATCCGAAAAAGTTTGAACCACGCGCTATATTAAATTCGATTAGTAGTGCAAAAAACGAATTAGTTACACCGGAAGAATATGAAAAAACAGCAGCAGGATTTTATGCTCAAACAATTAGCGATGTATATAAAGAGTATCAACGTAGGTTGAGAAGAAATAGTTCGCTCGATTTCGATGATTTAATTATGGTGACAATCCAATTATTTCATCGTGTTCCAGATGTGTTGGAATTTTATCAACGTAAGTTTCAATATATACATGTTGACGAGTATCAAGATACGAACAGAGCGCAATACACTTTAGTAAAATTACTAGCAGCGCGTTTACGAAACCTATGTGTTGTCGGTGATTCCGACCAATCTATTTATCGTTGGCGTGGAGCGGATATTACGAATATCCTTTCTTTTGAAAAAGACTATCCAAATGCAAAAGTGATTTTACTAGAACAAAATTATCGTTCGACGAAGCGGATTTTGGAAGCTGCAAACGAAGTAATTAAAAATAACTTTAATCGTAAGCCGAAAAACCTTTGGACTGATAATCAAGATGGACCAAAAATTATGTATTACCGTGCTGACGGTGAACAGTCTGAAGCGCAATTTGTCGCTGGGAAAATAAAAGAGATCACTGCTAAGGGAGATCATAAACTGTCTGATATTGCCATTCTTTATCGAACAAATGCACAGTCCCGTGTAATGGAGGAAGTATTACTTAAATCGAATATCGAGTACAATATCGTGGGCGGAACAAAGTTCTATGATCGTAAAGAGATTAAAGACTTGCTTGCATATTTACGTCTAATAGCGAATCCGGATGACGATATTAGTTTACAACGGGTTATTAATGTTCCGAAACGAGGAATAGGCGCAACTTCATTCGATAAAATTGCTAATTATGCACAAGCAAATGATTTATCGCTTTATCAAGCGCTAAGTGAGATTGATTTTATTGGCTTATCAGGGAGAATTGCAAATGCAGCAGCAGAATTCTACGGCCTCATCCGTAATTACACACAAATGCAAGAGTATCTGTCTGTAACAGAGCTTGTAGAGGAAGTAATTGAGAAATCTGGTTATCGAGATATGTTAATTGCAGAGAAATCACTAGAAGCTGAGAGTCGACTCGAGAATATTGATGAGTTTTTATCTGTAACAAAGAGCTTTGAAGATGGTAGTGAGGATAAAAGTTTAATTGCTTTTCTAACAGACTTAGCATTAGTTGCAGATATTGATAAATTAGATGAAGATGGTACTCCTGGTGATGCGATTACTCTAATGACTCTGCACTCTGCAAAAGGTCTAGAATTTCCAGTAGTCTTTTTAATTGGAATGGAAGAAGGAGTTTTCCCACATAGCCGTTCCTTAATGGAAGAGGAAGAAATGGAAGAAGAGCGTAGGTTAGCTTACGTAGGAATTACTCGAGCAGAACAACAACTGTATTTGACGAATGCTCAGATGAGGACATTATTTGGTAGAACAAATATGAATCCTGTATCGCGTTTTATTGCAGAAATTCCTGAAGAATTAATCGAAAACATAAATGAAATGCAAAAAGCAAATAGAGCGAACACTGTGAGATCGACTATGACAAGTGGCGGTCTTAGACAGAAACCTGTTTCACGTCCAGCTTCTAATGGTGCAGCAGACATCGGCTGGAAAGTTGGCGATAAAGCGGAACATAAGAAATGGGGTATTGGAACAGTTGTTAGTGTGAAAGGAACGAGTGATAGTATAGAACTCGATATTGCCTTCCCTAGCCCAACAGGCATAAAACGCCTATTAGCACAATTTGCTCCAATTACAAAGGTTTAATAAGGAAAGAGGTGCTCATATGGATGAAAAATCACTAGAAAAACGAGTACAACAGTTACACGAATTATTAAATAAATATAATTATGAGTATTATGTGTTAGATAATCCATCCGTACCAGATGCAGAATATGACAAACTATTAAACGAACTAATTGAAATAGAAAAGCAACATCCTGAATGGGTGACACCTACTTCTCCAACGCAAAGAATAGGAGCTGAACCACTCCCTACATTCCAAAAAGTTCGTCATCAAACACAAATGATGAGTCTCGCAAATGCCTTCTCTGAAGAAGACTTACGTGATTTTGATCGAAGAATTCAACAAGCAATAGGCGATAATTATTCCTATATGTGTGAATTGAAAATCGATGGACTTGCAGTGTCTTTACGCTATGTAGACGGCATATTTAGCCAAGGCTCTACTCGTGGAGACGGAACAGTAGGAGAGGATATTACAGCAAATCTAAGAACAATTAGGTCGATTCCCCTTAAACTAAAAGAACCATATACTCTTGAAGTTCGAGGGGAAGCATTCATGCCTAAAAAGTCATTTGAAGCTTTAAATAAAGAAAGAGCAGAAAGTGGCGAGGTATTATTTGCAAATCCAAGAAATGCTGCTGCTGGATCACTGCGCCAGCTAGATCCAAGGATAGCAGCATCTCGTAATTTGGATGTGTTTTTGTACGGTATCGGTGATGTAGGTACTACTGGTGTTACGACTCATAGTTCAGGGTTAGAGTTGTTAGAAACGCTGGGACTAAAAGTTAATAAAGAGCGTCGTGTTTGTAAGAGCATAGAGGATGTACTCGAATACATTGAAGAGTGGACAGAGAAACGGAGTCAACTTGATTACGACATTGATGGAATTGTGATAAAAGTAGATTCCTATGCACAGCAAGAAGAATTAGGTAGCACGGCAAAATCACCACGCTGGGCAATTGCTTATAAATTTCCAGCTGAAGAAGTAGCAACAAAGCTAATAGATATTGAACTTAGTGTTGGAAGAACGGGTGTAGTTACTCCAACGGCTATATTAGAGCCAGTACAAGTTGCAGGTACCACTGTGCAAAGAGCATCACTCCATAATGAGGATTTAATACGAGAAAAAGATATTATGCTCGGTGACTTTGTCATTGTGAAAAAAGCCGGTGATATCATTCCGGAAGTAGTGAACGTACTCGTAGAACGACGTACTGGCGATGAAGTTGCTTTCCAAATGCCTACTCATTGTCCGGAATGTGAGAGTGAGTTAGTTCGTATCGAGGGCGAAGTAGCATTGCGTTGTATAAATCCAACATGCCCTGCGCAAATTCGGGAAGGTCTCATCCACTTTGTATCCAGAACAGCGATGAATATTGAAGGTATAGGCGAAAAAGTCATCTCACAACTATTTGCAGCTGAGCTTATTAGAGATCCAGCAGATTTATATTTCTTAACGAAAGAACAATTGTTAAACTTAGAAAGAATGGGAGAGAAATCAGTCTCTAATTTACTTGAATCGATTGTAGCTTCCAAACAAAATTCTTTGGAAAAACTCCTTTTTGGTCTAGGAATTCGACATGTCGGGGCAAAAGCAGCGAAAACCCTTGCTGAGCACTTTGAGACAATGGATAAACTGAAAGCTGCAACGAAAGAGGAATTAGTTGCTATCGAAGAAATTGGCGATAAAATGGCGGATGCAATTGTCACGTTTTTTGACAGTGAAGATCTCCAAGCGTTAATTGATAAGTTAAAAACAGCTGGAGTTAATATGGAGTACCTTGGACCAAAGCGTAATCAAATAGAAAATGTTGATTCTTTCTTCAATGGTAAAACAATTGTCTTAACGGGGAAATTAGAACAATTAACTCGGAATGAAGCTAAGGAAAAGATTGAATTACTAGGCGGAAAAGTAAGCGGTAGTGTAAGTAAGAAGACAGATTTGGTAATCGCAGGTGAAGATGCTGGTTCTAAACTTACAAAAGCAGAGCAACTTGGTATAGAAATTTGGGATGAAAACAGACTAGTCGAAGAACTGGCTGATTAATACATTCCAAACCTCATACTGAGAAAATGGAATTCTTCTTAAAAGGTGGAAAACGGTATGAAAAAATGGTTATCGCTCATTTTAGTAGCGACTCTCTTAAGTGGGTGTATGCCTACTTTGGAAAAAAATGATGAAGTTGTCCAGGAAGACGATGAACAACAAGAAACATCTATTATCCCAAATTATCAAATAGATGAATCTTATTATCGCTCCATTATTCCGTTTGAACCTAGTCAAACTAGAGGAATGGTCGTCTCCAACCTGCGTTCCAGTTATGATATTAAAGAATTTGAAACAGGTTTAATGCGTGTAGCGAAGGAGCATTTCTCTACTGATAAATATGTGTTTCAAGAAGGCCAGAAGCTAGATAAAGAGACCGTTAGTAGTTGGTTAAAAAGAAAATCGAGTCCAAATGATAGTGTGGGTTTAAATCCATATAATGATGAGAAAGGCTCAATTGAAGAGCAGAATGAAAAAAATCCTATTTATTTAGCACATATATTGGAACATAATTATTTAGTTAAAAATGATAAAACTGTGAAATTAGGCGGAATTGTCATTGGACTAGCCTTAAACTCTGTTCATTACTATCAGAAGGAACAATGGGGCGCAACATATGAAACAAAAATTAGCCATGAGAAACTCGCTGCAGAAGGTAAAAAAATGGGAGAGGAAATTCTCAAAAGGCTACGAGCTATGGAAGGCGTTGGCGATGTACCGATTACTATTGCCTTGTTTGAGCAACAAGCAAAAAATGCTGTGATTCCTGGGAACTTTTTTGCATATGCCCATTCAAGTAAAGGAAATTCACTTGGTGATTGGAAATCGATAGATGAAAAATATTATTTATTCCCATCTAGTAAAGCGAAACAAGATCATCGTGAAGACGAAGCAAAATTTTTAAGATTTAAAGATGACATAGAAAAGTTCTTCCCTAATTACAATGGTGTCATTGGACAAGCTTTTTATGTAAATGATCAATTTACAAGACTTACAATCGAAATACCGATTCAGCTGTATGGAAAAGCAGAAATTATCGCATTTACGCAATGGGCCACCTCTCTGGTGATGGACCACTTCCCAGAATATATTAGAGTGGAAGTAAACATCTCTTCCGTAAGTGGTCCGGAAGCATTAATTGTCAAAAATGCAGGAAAAGAAGAAGAACCATTCGTTCATATTTATTAGTTTTAAGTTATTAGTGTTTCAAATTTTTATGTTGATTGTAGCGAAGATTCGAGACTTCTGCGGGAACAAGGGATGGAGGGCTACTCCATCTCTTGCTTATATTCCTATTTTTCTGCTATTATCAATAGTATTGTGAGTGTTCGAAAAAATTTGGAGGTGTCATATATTGTCTAGAATATCAAAGGAACAAGTTTTACACGTTGCCCATTTAGCAAGACTCGACATGAGCGATGAAGAAGCAGTAACTTTCACAGATCAACTCGACAAAATTATCACAATGGCTGAAAAGCTTGACGAACTTAACACAGAAAATATTGAACCAACTTCACATGTATTTGCTCAAACAAACGTATTGCGTGAAGACATTGCAGAAGAAGGTTTACCAATTGAAGAAGTAATGAAAAATGTTCCAGAACAACAAGACGGCCAAATTAAAGTGCCATCTATATTGGAATAGGGGGGAGAATACATATGTCATTATTTGATCAATCCATCACAGATTTACATGAACTTTTACATAAAAAAGAAATCAACGTTTCTGACCTAGTGGATGAATCATATAAACGTATTAATGAAGTAGATGGAAAAGTTAATGCATTCCTTACACTTGACGAAGAAAATGCACGTAATAAAGCAAAAGCATTGGATGGGAAAGTAGGAGATAATCCACTTTTTGGTATTCCAGCTGGGATTAAAGATAATATTGTAACGAAGAACTTGATCACAACATGTGCAAGTAAAATGCTAGAAAACTTTGACCCTATCTATGATGCTACCGTAATGGAAAAGTTAAATGCTGAAAACGTCATTACGATTGGTAAGTTAAACATGGATGAGTTTGCGATGGGATCAACAACAGAGAACTCTGCATTCAAAGTGACACGTAATCCATGGAATTTAGATACTGTTCCTGGTGGTTCATCAGGTGGATCTGCAGCAGCTGTTGCTTCTGGACAAATTCCGTTTGCACTAGGTTCTGATACTGGTGGATCTATTCGCCAACCAGCCGCGTTCTGTGGTGTAGTAGGAATGAAACCTACATATGGAAGAGTTTCCCGTTATGGTCTAGTTGCTTTTGCATCTTCCCTTGACCAAATTGGGCCAATTACTCGTAATGTAAGAGATAATGCATTTGTTCTACAATCTATTTCAGGTGTAGACCAACATGATTCAACTACGGTAAATAAAGATGTACCGAATTATACAGATAGCCTTACTGGCGATATTAAAGGGTTAAAGATTGCCGTTCCGAAAGAATACTTAGGACAAGGTGTAAGTGAAGCATCACGTCAATCAGTTCTGGATGCATTAAAAGTACTCGAAGGATTAGGAGCAACATGGGAAGAAGTTTCACTTCCACATTCAGAATATGGTGTAGCAACTTATTATTTGTTAGCTTCATCTGAAGCATCTGCAAACCTTGCGCGCTTTGATGGTGTTCGCTATGGATACCGTACCCCTAATCCAAAGAACTTGATGGAACTTTATAAAAAGACACGTTCTGAAGGTTTCGGTGATGAAGTAAAACGTCGTATCATGCTTGGTACTTATGCTCTTAGCTCCGGATTTTATGATGCTTATTACAAAAAAGCACAACAAGCTAGAACATTGATCAAGCAAGACTTTGATAATATTTTTGAAAAATATGATGTAATTGTTGGACCAACGACACCGACACCAGCTTATAAGATTGGTGAAATGGTAGATGACCAAGTTACAATGTACGCACGTGATTTATTAACAATCCCTGTGAACTTAGCAGGACTTCCAGGAATTTCTGTTCCATGCGGATTTACGAATGGACTTCCATTAGGTTTACAAATTATCGGTAAACATTTTGACGAAGAAACAATCTATCGTGTTGCTCATGCATTTGAACAATCTACAAACTATCATGAGCAAAAACCACAATTGTAAGGGGGGATTTGGCATGAATTTTGAAACAGTAATCGGACTCGAGGTCCACGTAGAGTTAAAAACAGATTCAAAGATATTTTCACCAGCACCAAATAAATTCGGTTCTGAGCCTAACCATAATACGAATGTCATCGACCTAGGATATCCAGGAGTACTACCTGTATTGAATAAACGTGCAGTTGAATTCGGGATGAAAGCTGCGATGGCATTAAACTGTGAGATTGCGACTGAAACGAAATTTGACCGTAAAAACTATTTCTATCCTGATAATCCAAAAGCATACCAAATTTCTCAGTTTGATAAACCAATTGGGGAAAATGGATGGATTGAAATTGAAGTTCAAGGCGAGAAAAAGAGAATCGGTATTACTCGTCTTCATTTAGAAGAAGATGCTGGGAAATTAACACATACAAATGATGGATCACTTGTCGATTTAAACCGTCAAGGTACACCATTAGTTGAAATCGTTTCTGAACCAGATATTAGAACTCCAGAAGAAGCTTATCTATATCTTGAAAAACTTAAATCCATTATACAATTTACAGGCGTTTCTGATTGTAAAATGGAAGAAGGTTCTTTAAGATGTGACGCTAATATTTCCTTGCGTCCTATTGGACAAGAAGAATTCGGTACAAAAGCAGAATTGAAAAACTTAAACTCTTTCAACTTTGTTCGTCGTGGACTTGAATTCGAACAAAAGCGTCAAGAAAAAGTCCTACTAGCAGGCGGAGAAATTTTACAAGAGACTCGTCGTTATGATGAGGCAACTGGCGAAACAATCTTAATGCGTGTGAAAGAAGGTTCAGACGATTATCGTTATTTCCCAGAACCAGACCTCGTGCAACTTTATATTGATGACGAGTGGAAAGAACGTGTTCGCGCAGAAATTCCTGAATTACCGGATGCACGTAAAAAACGTTATGTCGAAGAACTGGGATTACCTGCATATGATGCAATGGTGTTAACACTTACGAAGGAAATGTCTGATTTCTTTGAAGCTGTATTAGAGGAAGGTGCAGATGCAAAGCTAGCTTCCAATTGGTTGATGGGTGGCGTATCTGAATACTTAAATGCAGAACAAAAAGAATTGCATGAAGTGGCATTAACTCCAGCTGGCCTTGCAGGGATGATTAAACTCATTGAGGACGGAACAATTTCATCTAAAATCGCGAAGAAAGTATTCCGTGAATTAATTGAAAACGGCGGAGACGCTGAAACAATCGTTAAGGAAAAAGGACTTGTCCAAATCTCTGACGAAAGCGCACTAATTCCAATCGTGAATGAAGTCCTAGATGCAAACCAGCAATCAATTGAGGACTACAAGAACGGTAAAGGCCGTGCACTAGGATTCCTAGTCGGTCAAATTATGAAAGCTACAAAAGGACAAGCAAATCCTCCAGTAGTAAATAAGTTATTAAAACAAGAAATTGATAAACGATAATTGATAAAAGAAGCTACCAGCATGGGGTATGTGCTGGTAGCTTCTTTATTCAGTAGGAAAGAAAAAATCAATATCAAGGAGTCTACGTTCCACACTAACTGAACCCGTTTCATTAGCGATTTCTTCCGACTTTTTAATGTACATTTTACAAGTTATACGAGAAGAATTTTGAGGATGATCTATAACGTACAGAATTCTAAGCGCATCCCGTTCCTCATCAAAACCAAAATTGAATGTTTTTGGATCAACATTTCGAATCGCTGCATCTTGAATATTTTTAAACGAAATCTTCGTAGTTATTCCATTCACAGTCTTTTCAAAGTAATGATCAAATACCTTTATATTCGGGGATGTTAACTCTTGTAAAGTAGCAGTATCACCATTTACCATAGCATGATAGATTTGTATCCCTATGTCATTACTTATTAAGTATTCTGATGTTTCATCTTTGGATTTATAATACTCTTCTTCTAAGTTAGTGTATTCCTGTTCCATAATATCTAACTCTTCATCTAAAGAGGCTATAATTTCTTCAAGTTTTATATTTTTCTCTTTAGCTTCTTCATATTTTTGCTTGTAATCACTAATCTTATTTACATGTTCAGCTTTTGTTTTAGAGTACGTTTTGTAAGCGATATCAACGATAAGTAATAAAATAACAATACTAATAAAAATGATAATCTGTTTTCTTTTCATAATCCCCTCCAAAGTTAGTATGTGCTTTTTTTACTAGTATATTAGATTCTTATTATTTCTTCACTAATTATTAAATAAATGAGAATGAAATAATTTGTCTAGGTGTAGGATTAGCACTTTTACTAAAGAGGGAATACGAGCATTTGCTATTATGCATCTGAATGAATGAGATCTTTACCTATTTCAATATCAACAAGCTTGAAAGTAGTTTTTGTAACTCCTGGTTGTGTATCCTTTTCATTAATAATTCGAAAGGTCATTCTGCAATCGATGTAAGTAGAGTTTAGTTCATCAACAATGTTATATAAAATGACAAAAGTCTTTGATTCCTCATCATTGTAATAGTGCCATATTGAAACGGTGCCGTTATTATTATTCAATCCCATCGACTGAATGGGCTGAAATGATACTTTTGAAGTGGAACCATTCACTGTTTTTTCTAGATACCCTTTATATGCTTTAACATTTATAGGTAAAAGTTCATTTAATTGGTGTAAATCATTATTAGCAAAGGCTTGAAGTACCTTTCTCCCTATTTGATCACTAAATATATAGTTCGTTTTTTCGTCATATAGATTGTCGATAATATGATGTAATTCTGATATTCTATCATTTAAATGCTCGTTATCACTTTGTGCTATATCAATCTTATCTTGAAGTTTTTTATTTTCTAGCTCTGCATCTAGAAATTTCTGTTTATAAGCATCTATACTTTTTTCAACATCTGTCAGTTTTTTTGAATAAACATTATAGCCAAAATCGCCCAGTACTAATAATACTACTGCAATAATAAAAACAATAAACTGTTTCTTTTTTTTCACTTTCGACGTGCCCCCTCTACTTTTTACCTTATATAATAGCAGAGGAAAAAGAAAATTCCCTATTTATTTACAAATTTCGAAAACAACTATAAATTGAAGGGTATTTCTACATAATGGAAGAGATGTTAAACCGAACAAAAAGGGTGTAGTATTTTCGTTCCTATTATATAATAGAAATTAACAAAAATATGGAAGTGGGGATATGACATGAATCTTGTAGAATGGTTTGAAAAAGGGTTAACACCTGAACAATACATAAATGGCATGAATGTGAATAAAGAAGGGTTGGAAACGATTTTACAGAAATTCGAAGTCCCAACAGAAGATGAAGCATTTTTAGCAAAAGTACAAGCAGAGAATTTACGAGTGATTGTACTAACAGAGGATTGGTGTGGAGATGCCATGCTGAATGTACCAATCTTATTGAAGCTAGCAGAAAAAACGAATATGCAAGTTAGAATGTTATTACGCGATCAAAACTTAGAATTAATGGATCAATATTTAACAAATGGTACGGCAAGAGCAATTCCTATCTTTATTTTTATTGATCAAGAAGGAAATGAACGTGCAGTATGGGGACCAAGAGCACCGAAATTACAACAGTATGTAATGGATCAACGTTCTCAATTACCAGATAAAGAAGATCCAACATTTGCGGACAAACAATCAGAAATGTATAAGCAAATCATGCAACGAAATATAGAAGATGAATCATTTTGGAATGAAGTGTATCAAAGCTTAAAAGAAAAATTGCAATAAAAGAGGAGGGTTAAATGATGGAGGAAGTTGTAAATAAATATGTAAAGTATTTAAAAGTTAAGCGAGAAGAACCAAGTTTAAATTATTTGCAGCGCCTTATCCAACATCATTTAACATACATACCGTACGAAACTTTTAGTAAGTTTTACTACTATACATTAGCACCTGACTATATCCCGCCACTCCCATTGTTTGTCGATAACTTAGTCGAAAAAGGATGGGGTGGAACTTGCTTCACTTTAAATATGAACTTCGCTAGATTATTAACGGAGTTGGGATATGAATGTTCTCTTGTAAAAGTAGAGCCAGGCCATATTGCGATCATGGTAGAGATCAAGGATAGAAAATTTTATGTGGATGTTGGCTATGGTTCTCCCATTATGAAACCTATTGAACTTGATAAAGTAACGCGGCTGGTCATGCATGGGTTTGGCGAAGAAATTATTTTTACGAAACAGAGCTCACATATATTTGAAATTGATCGCCGTTCCAATGGGAAAACATTTGTGAAAAAGCAGATCATATGGGAGCCTCTTTCAGAAGATGATATTCGAGATGATATTCGAGCTTCCTATTTTGATAGTGATGATAATATTACAATGCGTCGGATTACTGCTGTTCGCTTCAATGGGCAAAAGTGCTTCTACTTACGTAATGGAACAATGAAAGTGATGACATTCCGTAATATTAGTGAGATTAAAATGAATGAAACGGACAAATGGGTAAAGCATATCCATGAAATTTATCAAATTGATAAAACTTCTTTATTAGAATCACTTGATTTTCTAGCTGAACGGAATGTGAAGATATTTTAAAAAAGTCACTCGGAATGAATGTCCGAGTGACTTTTTTTGGTTATATTTCTCTTCTCATCGCTTTTAGCACGTCTACTTTAGTAGCACGTTGAGCTGGTCTCCATCCAGAGAAAATAGTAACGATTAAACAAATTCCCACACTAATAGCTGTAAGTGATAAAGGAATATGTGTTAACACGAATCCTTCTGGCGCTTCTTCTTCAAATACACCTGCAAGAATCATCGGTAAGAATAGATTTACTAAAAAGCTAATTCCATAGGCAACGATTGCTCCAAAGAAAGCCCCTAATAACCCAATATACGAACTTTCTAACAGGAAGATATTTTTTATAGTTTTTGGATTTGCGCCAATAGCTTTCATAATCCCAATATCTGGTGCTCTTTCTGTAACTGCCATCGTCATTGTATTAAAAATACCAATGGATGCAATGATGAGTGCAATAGTCCCAATGAATATGACACCAGCTTTTAATATATTAAAAATCATATTAATTTCCTTCATTTCGCTAACGACTGACCATGCATAATAATTCTTATCTTCTAATTGCTTGGAAATTTCTTTTACAGCTTCGACATTGGAAGCGTAAATATATACTTCATCATAATTGCGTTCCCCTAATTTCGCATACTCTTCATCGCCTTCAAACACTTCAGGCATACCGCCACGAGTACCTGTGAATGTTTCTACTTCATGTAAAACAGCTTCAGAAATATATACATTCGAATCCATCATCCATTCTCTGGATGGTTTCTTGGCAATTCCAACTACTGTAAGAGGAATTTTCTTCGTTTCTGGTTCGTTATTTACTAATTTGTAAACTTGCATTTCAACTGTTTTACCAAGAATATCCCCTTTATAGGTGTATTCCTCTTTAATTTTGCCATCTTCATCATAGAGATTCTCTCTATCCATGCTGTCTTCATCCATTTGCTTTATTAATTCTTGGGAAAATGAGTAGCCAACAATAATCTCATTGTCCTTTTCAGGCATTTTTCCCTCGGATAGTTCAAACCCTGCTTTCATTTCTTCTGGAAAATATGCCACCATCGTATTGGCGTTAACAGAATAGTTATCTATGATAAATTCAGGTGATTGTCTTAAATGTTGTCTTCTTGTTATTGCTTTAACATTCTCTATCGTTTCAAAGTATGCGATATCTTCATCTATGATTGGTTTATAACCCGTTTCAGGATCGTTTTTTCCATGAACATTTATTTCCGTCACCATTCGGTCTTGCATTAAGTCTGCAATGATAGATTTGTGAAGACCAAATGCAACAGAGGCAAGTACCATTAAGAATGCAACCGCAATCGCCGTAGCAAGTACTGTCATAAATAATCTTGATTTATTTTTCTTCGTATTTTGTCTTACAAAGCGAAATTGATCTTTAAATTTCATCGTGAACCCTCCAATACTTTGCCATCTGCAATTTCTATTGTCCGGTCTCCAAACTTAGCAACTGTTTCATCATGGGTAATGATAAGGAAGGTAATACCCAATTCTTTGTTCAATTCTTTTATAAATTCCAATAAATTCGTTTCCGTTTCACTATCCAAACTTCCAGTCGGCTCATCTGCCAATATAAGTGGTGGATTAACGATAAGCGCTCTCGCAATACTTACACGTTGTTGCTGTCCACCTGAAAGTTCACTAGGATAATGCTCTCTATATTCATATAAACCTACCTTTTTTAAGGTATTTTCTGTACGCTCTTTTCTTTCTTTTTCATTAATTCCCTTTAAGACAAGAGGGAGTTCTACATTCTGATATGCGGTCATACTTGGAATGAGTTGAAAGCTTTGAAAAATAAAGCCAAGATGTCCGAGACGGAAGTCAGCAAATTTTGCCTCATTAAAATCACTCACCTTTATTCCATCAATCCAAATTTCTCCTTCATTCGCTTTAATAAAACCGCTAATAATATTGAGTAATGTGGATTTTCCGGAACCACTCCGGCCGACGATAGTTACAATTTCTCCTTTGTTTACGGAAAATGTAACATCATCAATAACAGGAATAATTGTTTTATTTCCTTTTTTACCTATTTCAAAGGCATGACTTACATTTTTTACTTCTATCAATTTTCTCCCACCTTTTATAGTATCTACTCTATTAGACGATATCTTTTGAATAATTACTACAGTCAAAATAAACTTTTCATA
The DNA here is from genome assembly GCF_042655485.1 of Lederbergia graminis. Lineage (NCBI taxonomy): Bacteria > Bacillati > Bacillota > Bacilli > Caryophanales > Bacillaceae > Lederbergia > Lederbergia graminis. The sequence continues at coordinate 168,220 of NZ_JBHSMC010000013.1, read as the reverse complement.
AATTTCTTTTTTAATTATGGTAGAATATGAATTTGAAAGGGGAGAGGACTCCATGGATAAACTACGAATTATGACTTATAATCTTCGTCTTAATGTCGACCCGTCACCAAATTCTTGGGATGAACGAAAATCATTAATTGCGGATATCATTCATCGTGAATCACCTGATATTATTGGTACGCAAGAGCCTGTTTTTCAACAAGTACAAGATCTAGAGGAGTTATTACCTGACTATCGCTGGATTGGGTTAGGGAGAAGAGGCGGTAGTAAAGAAGAATATATGGCCATTTTCTACAAAAAAGATCGCTTTAAAGTAATAGAGTACGATCATTATTGGTTATCAGATACTCCAGAAACGATGGGTTCTATTACATGGGATAATGCATGTACACGAATGGTGACATGGATTCGTTTCTTAGATCGTGAAACAGGAAAGCAATTTTATCACCTAAATACGCACTTAGACCATATTTCAGAAGCTGCACGTGTCCAAGGTGCAGAACTAATCGTTAAAAAATGTGAAGAATTAGATGAAAGCATCCCACTTATCCTAACTGCAGACTTTAACACAGGTGCAAAAAGTGATACACATCAAGTTTTCTTAAACAAAGGGAACTTTATTGATACATGGGATACTGCAACAGAACATATTAACCCAGAACTCGGAAGTTTCAACGATTTCAAAGATCCAACAGGTGGAGACACAAGAATTGATTGGATTTTATATCGTGGTAACGTACAACCAGGTACGATCAAAATCGTCAACGACATAGTAGATGGCCGTTTCCCAAGTGACCATTTTCCAATTGTTGTGGATGTCGAAATTCGTTAATTAAAATACGCAAGCCCTCCGTCCAATGATGGTGGGTTTTTTTTGTGTTAAGAGTTATGGGATTAACCTTTGGATTTGCTGTTTTCCCTGCTCCGCGTGCCTACCTGAGCTGGAAAAAGGTGTAGGTAGTCACGCAGAAGCGTTCAACGTGCCCACCTAGACATGAAAAAGGTGTAGGTAGTCACGCAGAAGCGTTCAACGTGCCCACCTAAGCAAGAAAAAGGATTAGGCGGTCACGCAAGAGCGTTCATCATGCCCACCTAGACATGAAAAAGGAGAAGGTGGTCACGCAAGAGCGTTCATCATGCCCACCTAGACATGAAAAAGGAGAAGGTGGTCACACAAGAGCGTTCATCGTTCCCACCTTTGCATGAAAAAGGAGAAGGTAGTCACGTTAGAGCCTTCATCGTTCCCACCTAGGCTTGTAAAAGTTGCAAGTGGTCACGCAAGCCATTTCATCATGCCCACTTTTGCTTGAAAAAGGATTAGTTGGTCACGTTAGAGCATTCAACGTGCCCACCGAAGCTGGAAAAAGGAGAAGGTAGTCATGAAGGAGTGTTCAACGTTACCACCTCAGCTCGAACAGAGAGTAGGCGGTCACGTAAGAGTGTTTATCGTTCCCACCTAGACACGAAAAAGGAGAAGGTGGTCACGCAGGATCGTTCATTGTTCTCACCTGAGCTAGAAAAAGGAGAAGGTGGTCACGCAGGATCGTTCATCGTGCCCAGCTAAGCAAGAAAAAGGATTAGGCGGTCACGCAAGATCGTTCAACGTTCCCACCTAAGCCAGAAAAAGGAGAAGGTGGTCACGCAAGCCATTTCAACGTCCCCACCTAGGCTTGAAAAAGTTGCAAGTAGTCACGCAAGCCATTTCATCATGCCCACCTAAGCTAGAAAGAGGTTCAGGCAGTCACGCAAACTCCTCCACATTCCCCATAAAGAACACCACCAACTCTCCCCCTCTATCATGAAATATTTGCTCCTCTGGAAACTTTTTTAAAATAAAAGTGTAGGGTTTGCATGTTACTATACGTCTATCAATATAGAAGATGAGATGTACAAAGCAAGGGAGTGCTTTACAATGAAAGGGAGACGAAAACTCATATTTGTGATAATAGTAATTGTTGCTATTGGCTATTACCTCAACAAAGATACTATTAATCAATTTATTACTAAATCACCTATAATTGTTGCTGGGGAAGCGGCAGTATTAATGGATGAGCAAACTGGTGAGATCATTTATTCTAAAAATAAACAAGATAAATTGTATCCTGCAAGTACAACAAAGCTATTAACCGCACTTGTTGTCCTTGATAAAAGTGAACCAACTGAACAAGTTCGAGTTGGAAAAGAAGTTTTAGTTAAAACAGAAGGGGAAGCTCGTGCAGGTTTATTTGAAGGGCAAGTTCAGACAGTAGAAGAATTGTTAGCGGCGATGTTACTGCAATCTGGAAATGATGCTGCCAGGTCCTTAGCAGTTTATATTGCGAACAAGGAGAAAGAGCAGGAGCTTCCTGTTGAAGAAGCGATCTCCTATTTTGCAGAGTTGATGAATGAAAAAGCGGTGGAAATTGGTGCTACACAATCGAATTTTATTAATCCACATGGACTTCATGATGAAAAGCATTATTCTACGGCATTAGATATTGCGAAGATTGCCAGAGTTGCGAAACAAAATGAATTAATAGATGCAATGGTAGGAGAATTAGTCTTTTCTACAGAAACTCACACATATACAAATCGAAATTTATTATTGAATCCAGATAGTGAATTTTTCTATGAACCAGCTACTGGATTGAAGACTGGATTCACTGACCAAGCTGGGTATTGTCTCGTGTCGTCTGCTGAGCGTGATGAGAAAAAATTAATAGCTGTTATATTAAATTCAGGTCAAGATTCGCGATGGAGAGATTCGATCAAACTGCTGGACTATGGATTCTCCGAAAAAACTGTAACAAAAGCAGCAATAAAATAAATTGAAATTACCTGTAGGGTAGAATGAAAAAAATATCGTCTGTATGGGTGTAAGGCTGAAAGGGGGGAGAGAAGACTTGGATGAGGCGCTCATCGAAAAAATAAAACAAGGTAATGATCATGCATTTCGAATTCTTGTTGAAAAGTATCGGAAACATGTTTTTCATACTGTATACGGTGTACTGCGTAATGAAAAAGATGCAGAAGATGCAGCCCAGGAAGTATTCCTGAAAATCTATACTTCTCTCCCCCAATATGAGAAGCAAGGTTTTAAAACATGGATTACAAGGATTGCTGTAAATCATGCGATTGATATAAAACGAAGAATGGTTAGAAGAGGAGAAGAACAACAAGTTGAGTACGATGAGATTGGACATTCACCGCCTGCTGAAAGTGTGGAACTACTTGTTTTAAAGAAAGAGAAAAAGCGAATGCTCCAACAACGGATGCAAGAGTTACCAGATAATTATCGTGAGGTAGTAGAAGATTTTTATATCCGAGATAAAACATATCAAGAAATTGCTTTAAAACAGCAAGTGAAAGTGAAAACAATTGAAGTAAAACTGTATCGGGCAAGACAATGGATGAAGAAGCACTGGAAGGAGGATGACTTTTCATGAACCATAAAACATATGAAAACTGGTTGCAATATGTAAATGATGAATTAGAGGAAGTCTTACGTGAAGAGTATGAAAACCATCTCTATAGCTGTGATCACTGCTTGGAGCTTTATCTACAGGCAGTTGAAGCAAATGAATTCCAGATGCCAAATGTATCCGAAACGTCTACCTTTACAGATGAAATAATGTTGAAGTTGAATAAACCTGAATCTCATCAGGAGAAAGAAATTGCTTCTTTAGAGATTGAAAATAAACGTGTAACACCTAGCAAAAAACATAAAAACAAACGCAAGGAAATGATGATTCACTATACATTAGCTGCGGCAATGACGTTAATTCTCATGTCGACAGGAGTATTCTCCCAGCTGATGAATTTAGTAGGAGAGTTTGAAGATAGTGATGGGAAACCGAGAGAATCATTCATTTATAGTTTCTTAAATAATGCATCATCGATAACAGAACAGCTGGAAGATAATTTGAAGGAGGGAGATAAAAAATGAATAAAAATCCTATACTCGCATTTTTACTCGCATTTTTCCCTGGTGGTGGATTAATGTACCTAGGGAAAGTAATGCGCGGTTTATTTTATACAGTTACAGTGTTTGGGATCCCGATATTTGCAATCGGCGTCGCAGTTATAACAGCATATGGTGAATTTGCCCTTCTAGCAATTGGTGGAATTCTCATGTATATCGTCAATTTTATAGATACAGTTATTACAGCTTCAAAACTATATAATAGATCAGCAGATACGAGTGACGAAGCAGTTATTGAGAGGAATCCGGAAACAGAACGATTCTTTACAATCGTATTATCCTTTGTTCCTGGTTTAGGACATTTTCAATTAGGGTTAGTTTATCGAGGGATTACATTATTAGCAGTATTTATGGGGCTTGGAATTATGATTCTATTTGTTGCTATGATGACAGGTAGAGAAGAAATCTTAGTATTCCTCGCATCGTTACCAATTGTATGGATATATGGGTTCTTCGATGTTTTACGTCAACTTGATAAAAAGCAAAAGGGAGAAAGCTTAGAAGATAAATCAGTCTTTGAAGACTTTGAAAGCAGAGACTTAGAAGGAAGAAAGAGCAAAGCAATCGCAACATTGTTATCGATTGTGCCAGGAGCGGGGCATTTATATTTAGGGCTACAAAAGCGTGGAATACAGTTAATGGTAGCTTTCCTATTTTCCATTTATATCCTAGATGTTTTACGCTTAGGTCTGTTCCTATTCATCGTACCAATTATATGGTTTTATAGCTTTTTCGATGGTTTGCAAAAAGCTTCCAAATCAGCTGTTGGTGAAGTAGAGGATGAGCCAATTATTACTACATTTTTCAATCATCAAAAGTGGATAGGGATTGGGCTCATCGCATTTGGGTTGTACTATATTTGGGCATATATTGTCATGCCAATTGTAGCTCCGTATATTCGTGAGATGTTCCATATTGACCTTCATTATTGGTTCTACCAGTACTTCCAGACAGCAGTACTATGCTTACTTTTAATAGCTGGAGGAATTAAGTTATTAACTGGAAGTAAAGTGAAACAGAAGGAAGAAGAGGGGGAATTAGATTGAGAACTTGGAGAGTAGGCTCATTTTCAATGGGAGCAGCACTTGTCTTCTTAGGAATATTCCTATTACTATCTCAAGTATTTGATTGGGATCCTGCCATCGCAATGGTATCGTGGTGGCCGATTCTCTTCATCATTCTAGGAGTGGAAATCTTAGTCTTTTTGGCAATAGGGAAGAACGATAAGCAATATGTGAAATATGATTTTATCAGCATCATCTTTATTAGTGTGATAGGTACATTTGGATTAGGAATGGCAATGTTAAATACAGTAGGTTTATTGGATGTTGCTCATGATGTTGTCAGTGCTGAAGAGCTGACAGAAAATTTACCGAAATATGAGGAAACCTTATCAGATGATATTAAAAGGGTAGTAGTAGAGACTGGTCCATATGAATTAAATATAGAAGCTACTCCAGCAAATAAGGCGGTTCTGTTTGGAATATATACTGCTAATGGTTTAAAACAATCGTCTGTTAAGGAAATTTCAGATTATGCTTTAATCGAAAAACAAGCAGATACGTTATATATTAAAATAAAAAGGTTACCAACAAGTAAAATTTTTAGTAACCATGGCTGGATGGAAGCTACATTGCTAATCCCAGATACAAAACAAGTTGAAGTGAAAGCTCGGGGCAATGATTTACAAGTAGAAACACGAAAATTACAAGCGGATTGGTCGATTTCGAAGGCTGGGACTATTACGTTCAATGTAAAAGAAGACGCAAATATATCGATACAAGCAACAGATATACAATATTTAGATGAGGATTCTTGGAACATTAAGAAAAATGATGATGAATATGCGGATTACGTTTCTGGCAGCTACAAAATTGGAAATGGTGAGCAAATTATCCAAGTCCATGACTCCTATAAAGTACAAATCGAAAAGTAAAATATGTGTATTAGAAAGACGGTGCTTAAGTGTAAAAGCACCGTCTAACTTGTGTGTAAATGGATTTTATCAGAAAAAAGAGGTATTATAGTTTAATATGGGAGAAATCCATCTAAATATTTTTCTATAATATTGATAGGATGATGAAGATGAAAAGAGCTCGTATTATATATAATCCAACTTCAGGACGAGAAATTTTTAAACGAAACCTGGCGGATGTTCTACGCAAATTTGAATCTGCAGGATATGAAACTTCTTGCCATGCCACGACTGCAGAAGGTGATGCCATTCAGGCTGCTAAAATTGCTGTTGAGCGCAAGTATGATGTCGTCGTCGCAGCAGGTGGGGATGGAACAATTAATGAAGTTGTAAATGGTTTGGCCGAACAGGAATACCGTCCGAGATTAGGGATTATACCAACAGGAACTACTAATGACTTTGCACGGGCCTTACAAATACCACGGGACATCGATTCAGCAGTAGATGTAATCTTAAAAAATGATACAATACCTGTTGATATCGGTCGAATGAATGATAGTTATTTTATTAATATTGCTGGTGGCGGTCGCCTAACAGAGCTTACATACGAGGTACCAAGCAAGCTTAAAACTGTACTTGGTCAACTAGCTTATTATTTAAAAGGGATTGAAATGTTGCCTTCCATTCACCCAGCAGAAGTAAGTATTGAATATGATGGTAAATTGTTTGAAGGCGAAATTATGTTGTTCTTAATTGGCTTAACAAATTCCATAGGTGGATTTGAAAAATTAGCACCAGACTCCTCGATTAATGATGGACTTTTTACATTAATGATCTTAAAAAAGACAAATCTAGCAGAGTTTATACGAGTTGCTTCGCTTGCACTTAGAGGAGAACATATTAATGATCCAAATCTAATTTATACGAAAGCAAATCATATTAAAGTAAAGTCACCTCAGAAAATGCAATTAAACATCGATGGTGAATATGGTGGACTTTTACCAGCAGAATTTTCAAATCTATATCGCCACTTAAACGTATTCGTTCCAATTGATAAAATTAGACCAGAAGATAAGGTAGATTAATTTTCATTGTTTGAACACTTCCTTATTACTCATGGTACAATAGAAATGAATTCGGTTCACCAATTTTAGGAGGGGAAAAAGATGAAAATTACAGTTTGGAATGAGAACCGCCATGAAAAAACAAATCCAGTTGTTGCAGAAGTATATCCAGAAGGGATTCATGGTGCAATTGCAGAGGCACTTGCTGAAACTGGTCATGACATCAAAACAGCAACATTAGATGAACCTGAACATGGTTTAACAGAAGAAGTATTAAACGAAACAGATGTATTATTTTGGTGGGGACATATGGCCCATCATGAAGTCGATGACGCGATTGTAGAACGAGTACATAAGCGTGTTTTAGAAGGAATGGGTCTTGTAGTTCTTCACTCTGGGCATTTCTCAAAGATTTTCAAAAAGTTAATGGGAACATCTTGTGACTTAAAATGGCGTGAAGCGGATGAAAAAGAACGTCTTTGGGTTGTAGATCCTTCTCATCCAATTGCAAAAGGAATTGGGGAATATATTGAATTACCGAAAGAAGAAATGTATGGGGAGCATTTTGATATTCCAGCTCCAGATCAACTTGTATTCGTAAGTTGGTTTGAAGGTGGAGAGGTATTCCGTTCTGGCTGTACGTATCAACGAGGCAATGGGAAGATTTTCTACTTTAGACCAGGCCATGAAACATACCCAACTTATTATAATAAAGATGTACAAAGGGTTCTCATTAATGCGGCAGAATGGGTGAGTCCATCTAACCGTCCATATCCAACATATGGTAATGCGAAGCCACTAGAGGAAATTTCTAAAAAAGACTAATACCTTAACCCTTTGCCTTATTGGTGAAGGGTTTTACTTTTGAACAATTTGTGTCAATGCAGAAATAAGTGGAAAAAAAGTATTGTAATAATTAGAAAGTATGGTATATTACTAATTGAGAATGAATATCATTATTAAGAATAAAATGATGATTTAAATTGGTTGTGAGGGGAGAGATTATAGGTAAGCTCTTTTTTTATGACACTTATTGATAATGATTATCATTTAAAATATTTTTAAAAATAACCTAGAGGTGAAGGTAATGAAAAAATTTAGTATGTACATAGGGTTAGCCCTACTTATATTAGTATTGGCTGCTTGTGGAACAAGCAATGACGATAATGGGTCTGGAGATGCTGATGTAGAAAAAGTAACAGTTAAGCATCAATTAGATACAACAAAAGTGAATAAGAATCCGAAACGTGTCATAGTATTTGATTTCGGTGCATTAGATACACTAGATCAATTAGGGATCGACATCATTGGCTTACCACAAGCAAATGTTCCAAGTTACTTATCTAAGTATGAAGATAAGAAATATGAAAATGTCGGAAGCTTGAAAGAACCAGATTTTGAAAAAATTCATTCTTTAAAACCTGACTTAATCATTATTTCTGGTAGACAACAAACTTTATATGAAGAATTTAAAGACATTGCACCAACCATCTTTCTAGGTATAGATACAGCAAATTATATGGAATCATTTGAAGAAAATGCAAAAACAATCGGGAAAATATTTGGTAAAGAAGCTGAAGTGGAACAAGAATTAACAACTATTAATGACAATATTAAACAATTACATGAGAAGGCTTCTGCGCTAGATGGAAAATCATTAATTGTACTTGCGAATGAGGGTAAGGTTAGTGCGTATGGACCGAGCTCCAGATTTGGAATTATTCATGATGTGTTTGGTTTTGCTGCAGTTGATGACAAACTTGAAGTTTCTACACACGGTCAAAACATTAACTTTGAATATATTTTAGAAAAGAACCCAGATTACTTATTCGTTATCGATAGAGGAGCGGCTGTTGAAGGCGGATCTTCTGCAAAACAAGTAGTTGAAAATGAAATTGTAGAAAAAACAAATGCGTATAAAAATGACAATATTATTTACTTAGACCCAGATTTTTGGTACCTATCTGGTGGCGGATTAAAATCTGTTTCTGCGATGGTAGAAGAAGTTCAATCAGCTTTAGACTAATTCAATTAAGTTAAACCTAGTGAGTCTCCAACTGACAGAGACTCACTAGGTTTTTATTTTTTATAATAAGCCCTTGAGACGATAAGTCCAACAACTCCAAGTAAAATAAATAGAAATGCTCTTACGACGATGGATACAAAGTGAATGTCGATTAATATTATTTTTGCTAAGGTGAGAAATAAGATGCCGACACCGACATATTTTCCTTGGATAATGGAGAGTGCGCGACTTCCATACATAAACAAGATGGCAATCCCGATCCAAATAATACTTACAATCATGCGCTCCGTATTATCTCCGGCATCACCAGCAATTATGGTTGCAATTCTAGATGAGAAAATTAACGTTACAAGTGCAAAATAGGGAATAGCAACATGGTAAGTCTTTGCCATTATTGGTAGGCTAGATTTAGCAAGGTTGTTAATCGCAACCGCTGTTACAGCTAAAAATACAATCCAATGCAACATTTCCCATGTTATCCACGCTTCCATATATTGATTTACAATAAATGTAAACGAATAAAGATAGGTGAATGCACTTAATAATGAATGAAATAAGCTTTTATATTTTTTAGCAACGAACATATAAAGTAAACTTGATCCAATTATTACTTCAAACATCGCCTCATCATAAAGTATTTGTGTAAAGAAGAGGATACTCATTAAGGCATTGGCAATAAAAATTGGTGCACGTATTTGGTCTTTTCGATAAAGGTAATAACATGTTCCATAAATAATAGAGATTAATCCGAAAGTAAGTGCGGATTGATTATCACTAAGTACTCCAGTAACCCAAGCCGCTGATAAAATCATACTAGAGAATAATGTATATGCTTGCACTTTTCCTAAATAGTTGGTCTTTAAGAAGCCAATTAGTAATGTCATTTGTTGTATAAGAATAGGAGTGATGGCGATCCACTCGTAACCATCTGGTATATCTGTAATGATAAAATAGAAGAAAAGCACAATGTTTAGTAATATTGCTGAGACATGATAAAGAGCGATATAGCGATGCTGAAGTGCTAACCAAGTAAATAGCGTATATAAAATTGTCTCGTATGATACAAACAGGACGATATTTGGTTCGATGCCCTCGATTAGAAAAGGGATTAACAGTCCTCCAACTGCAGAAACAATACCAATCCCTTGTGATTTATATTTCAGTGTCAGATAAAGACCAAGTGCTATCCAAAGTAAATTTAGTATGAAAGTTACTTCTGGTCCCGTCATTTCATACAGTTGGTGCATAGCAAATGTTGTTAACATAAAAACTGGAATTGAACCACCGATAAGGACTTGCCCTAAAACATTTCTTTCTCGGTTCACTTGTACATATCCTAAGTAAAGCAAGAGAGCAGCAACAATAAATCCTAAAATTACTTTTACACTTTCTGTTAAGATTCCATAATCTGAAGCAGCTTTGAATCCCCAAAGTACTCCAATGATTAATACAAAAATAAATAATCGTGGGAGTATCTTTTGAAATATTAGTACATCCCATTCTACCGGTTCTTTCTGAATATGATGAACGTTTGATACTGAATTTGTAACTGGTGGAGTTTTTACAACAACTTGCTTGTTATCAGATAAAAGCTTTTCCTCTAAATAACGGACACGCTGCTCTAAAAACTCTACCCTCTCCTCCAGAGACTGTTTCTCCAAACAAACTCCCTCCCATACTGTTTCTATTCATTATATTAGACGATAAAATTAACAGAATCAGTATGTTTTAGGATTTCATGTAAAACACGTAAAAAAGCCCATCGATTTTTCATGTCGATGGGCCTTATTGCTTATATAATTATTCTTTTAAATCCTCAATGGAGTCAATATCCATATATGTTGGGACAACTAGGCCGATTTTAACGCCTTCCATGCTCATGCCTAGGTCTTCAAATTGACCATCAAATTTCTCTACATATGTTGCGTGTGTTACTGGCAACCATGCTGCAAGTGTTGCATCAGCACTTCCGTCCGCTACCGCTGACCACATAGGTCCTGCCTCGACTTGTGTAAGTGTCACATCATAACCCATATCTTCTAATACAATTTTCATGACATTGTGACTTGCAATTTCACTATCCCAAGCTACATATGCGAGTTTAATTTTGTCTCCGTTAACTTTATCTACACCATTTGTCCATTCAGCAATTTTGTCACCATTATTATCTACCCAATCTTGTGCAGCATCTTCCGGTTTAGCACCATCCTGAATGGCAAGCATAACTTCACCCATATCATCTTCTGTCCAAGAAAAATTGGAAAGAATCTCATATGCTTCTGGTAGATCATCCTTTAACCCATTACGAGCAATCGTATGAATTTCTTCTGCACCACCATATGAACCTTTAGGGTCATCTAAATATTTCAAATCAAATTTTGCAAATTTCCAGTGTGGGTTCCATCCTGTTACAATAATCGGCTCTTCTTTGTCATATGCTTTCTGTAAAGCCGCTGTCATAGCAGAACCAGAGCTTGAAATAACGCTCCAATCGTCTAATTCATAATCTTCAATTGCTCTTTCTGTTGCTTCCATAATCCCTGCACCAGGATCAATTCCTGTAATCTTATAATCTACACTTTCTCCTACAGTTGCATCAGAGTTTGCCTCGTCACTCCCACAAGCCGCAAGTCCAATCGAAAGTAATGCTACTGCACCTAATCCTGTAATTTTTTTTGCTAAATTCATTAAATAGTTCCTCCTTGTTTGTTCTTTCCTAAATTTTGTGTAAATCTATCTAATATCATTGCTACAATAACAATCGCAATCCCGGCTTCAAATCCAACACCAATTTTCAACTGTGTAACTGCGCGATACACATCTTCACCAAGACCTGGGGCTCCAACCATGGAAGCTATAACTACCATTGAAAGAGATAGCATGATACATTGGTTAATTCCGGCCATAATCGTTGGCATAGCAAGTGGAAGTTGAATTTTGATTAACCGTTGCGAAGTTGTCGATCCAAAAGCTTCTGTAGCTTCAATGAGATCTTCTGGTACTTGGCGAATTCCCAAAATCGTTAAGCGAATTGCAGGTGGCATTGAGAAAATAACGGAAGCCACAACTCCAGGAACAACCCCGATGCTAAAGAAGAAAATTGCTGGCAGTAAATATACGAAGGCAGGCATTGTCTGCATAAAGTCTAAAATTGGTGTCACTATTTTTCTCACAAGTGCTTTTTGTGAAGCCCAAATACCGATTGGCACACCAATAATAATGGAGATAAGAACGGATATGACTACGAGTGCTAGCATTTGTAGCATGGAATCCCAATATCCTAAATAGTCTACAATTAAGAATCCAACTAGCGAAAATATCGCAATCTTCTTTGTTGATAAAAACCATGCAAGTAATGCAAAAATTAAACTTAATAGAATAGAAGGTAGAAAACCTAGGCCATTTACAATCCCATCTACCGTTCCTTCTAGAACATCAGTAACACCATCAAAAAATGCTCCAAATGTATCAACTAACCAACCTATAAAATTCTCTGTCCAATCTGCTATTGGTATTCTCGGAAGGTTCTCCATTTAATTCACCTCCCTAAAAGATTCTTCATTTATATCCTCTTTTGTTACATCATCGATATTCTCATTTATAAAATGATCATCACCAGCTAGTGCACCAATAAGAGCTCCTCGGATAATAATCCCTTGTAATCTATTTTTCTCATTTACTACTGCAACAGGAATAGAAGCAGTCGAAACTAGATTAAATAAATTTGTTAATACTGTATCGCCAGGAATCGTTGCAATTTCTTTAATAACGATATCTTCTAATGACTTCCCTGTTTCCATTGCTTCTGCAGCAACTTGTGCTGTTACTGCTCCGAGTAATTGATTTTGTTTATCGACAACATAAATGGAAGATAACCCGAGTTTTTTCATTAAACGAAGAGCAACACGAGGACCTCTATCTACTTGGATTGACTCAGCTGGCTTCATAATATGATTCGCTGTTAGTACCTTGGATAAATCTACATCTTCCACAAATCGCTCTACATATTCATTGGAAGGATTCATTAAGATTTCTTCTGGTGTTCCAATCTGAACAATTTGCCCATCTTTCATGAGCGCTATTCGATCACCTATTCGTAATGCTTCATCCAAATCATGTGTGATGAAAATAATAGTTTTGCCCATATTATGATGTAGTTGCAATAACTCATCTTGCATATCCTTGCGAATTAATGGATCTAATGCGCTAAACGCTTCGTCCATCAACAAAATATCCGGATCATTTGCAAGTGCTCTAGCAAGCCCAACTCGCTGCTGCATCCCACCACTTAGCTGACTTGGATATTGATCTTCATATCCTTCCAATCCAACAAGAGCTAAAGCTTCCTTTGCTTTTTGTTGACGAGCCTTTTTCTCCACACCTTGAATTTCTAATCCATACTCGGTATTTTCGAGAATCGTTCGATGAGGAAAGAGTGCGAATTTCTGGAATACCATACCAATTTTCTTTCTTCGTACTTCACGAAGCTGTTCCTTATTCATTTTGACGATATCTTCATCATCTAATAATACATGTCCTAATGTAGGATCGATTAAGCGATTAAGCATACGTACTAATGTCGATTTTCCACTACCAGATAAACCCATAATCACAAAGATTTCTCCTTCGTACACATCGAAAGAAGCTTCTTTTACACCGACAGTTGCACCAGTAGCTTTTAAAATTTCACTTTTTGATTTGCCCTCTTTTAAAAGCTGAATTGCTTTTTTGCTATTCTTTCCGAAAATTTTTGTTACATTTTGAACTTCTATCTTCTTATTCATTTGAAGTTCTTCTCTCATTCGAGTCACTCCTTTTGCTTACCTAGTTAATTGTAGGGGAATAGGGGCTTGTAACACAAATGTCATATTACACCAAATTCTGTTTGTATTGTTTGTAAAGAATAAACTGTACGAAACAAACAACCGTAATTCTTACATATCCTCCATAATGCTCCTAAATCCTCTGCAACTTGATTCTTTACAATAAATAAGCGATTATTATACTGTTAGTAGTAATTAGGCAGTAATATCGTTTAGGATGTGAGCAAATTGGATGGTATCGAACAACTTGAAAAAGCACGAGAGCGGATAATTGAGACAATTGCCCAAAATATCCACCTATATGGAGTTACTCCGTCTGCGGGTAGATTATATGGAATGATGTTTTTCAACGATGAGCCGATGACACTTGATGATATGAAAGAAAAGCTTGGGATGAGTAAAACAAGTATGAGTACCTCCGTTCGAGCCCTAGCTGACTTGAAAATGGTTGAACAAGTATGGAAAAAAGGTGTTCGTAAAGACCTCTATAAAGTAGAAGAAGATTGGTATCAAAGTTTTATTGATCTATTCTCAACAAAATGGAAAAGTGCCATTTCCATGCATATGATTGAAATTAAGAAGTCATTGAGAGACTTACACAAATTAATCGAGAATGATGATATTGATGATGAAGTGAAGCAAATGGCACAAGTTGATATGGATAAACTAAAGTATATGTTGGAGTATTATGAATGGCTTGATCGCGTAGTAGAGGCATTCGAGGATCACGAAATCTTTAAATTAGTTCCCCGTAATGATCAAAAATAAATTATGGAAGGTCTACCTGTGGTACATGGTAGGCTTTTTATATTTATCAATAATAAGGTTGTTATAAAAATAATAGATATTAACCTATTAATTTGTAAACCTTTCCATTATAATGAAACTTGCAAAGGCTTACAAACATATAATAAAGGGAGTGTAATCTTTGATTAATGTAGCATTATTAAGTAGATGGCACGTACATGCGGATGATTATGCAAGAAATGCAAGTGATAACCCAAATCTTTCTATTAAACTAGTTTGGGATGAAGAACCTGAACGCGGAGAAAAGTGGGCAGCAGAATTGGGAGTTCCTTTTGAAGCAGATTTAGAAGCTGTTTTATCTAATCCTGCAATTGATGCGATTATTATTAGTACACCAACAAATCTACATAAGGATATCATTATTTCCGCTGCAAATCATAAAAAGCATATTTTCACAGAAAAGGTTCTTGCATTTTCTGTAGAAGACTGTCAAGAGGTTTATGATGCAGTAGAAGCCAACAATGTTCACTTAATGCTATCATTGCCAAGACTTACAGAGAACTATTATATATATGCTCAAGAAGCACTTGATTCAGGAAAGTTAGGGAAATTGACGACAATTCGTTGTCGATTAGCACATGATGGAGCCCTTGGAAAAGAAGGGGAAAGAACAGGATGGCTTCCAGAACGATTTTATAATGAAGAACAAACTGGTGGAGGTGCACTAATAGACTTAGGAGCACACCCAATATATTTAACAAATCGGTTAGCTGGAAAGGCAGTATCTGTTCAAGCGCAATTACAAGAAACGAAAGGTCTTGGAGTAGACGATAATGCCACTGTACTCGTTGAGTATGAATCAGGTGCACTTGGTATTATTGAAGCAGGATTTGTTTCATTTGGTAGCCCATTCCAGTTAGAATTATTTGGAACAAAGGGTTCTCTTTTAATAGAAGATGGCAGTGTGCGTATTCAAAGTAAAGAGCTTGAAGGTGGCTGGCATACTCCAGAAAATCTATCATCTTTACCAATGCCGATGCAACAATGGACTGAAGCCATTATAAATGGAACTTCTCCGTCTATTACAAAGGAAGATGCAATCAATTTAACACTCATTAATGTAGCCGCAGCAAGATCCCATCGTGAAGGGAAACGAGTAGAATTAAAGGATCTAGCAAGTGTAAAATAATAATAAAATGAGGCAAACATAAAAAAGGGCACAAAAAGTCCTTCTAATAGAGAGCTCTATTCATACTATTGATTTCCGCTCTAGGCGGACGCTTTCCGCGGGCGAGCGGTGAGCCGCTTCAGTCGCAAAGCTCCTTCCAGGGTCTCACCTGTCTCGCTAGTCCCGCAGGAGTCGCCGCCTGCCGCTCCAATCAACGGTGTCTACTAACTATTAATATTAAGCCTAATTGGTACCGAAATAAAAGGAGGTATAATATCCCAAACTGTAAGGGATTTATACCTTTTTTTGCTGTATTATAATAATATTTTTAAAATAAGATATTAAAATTTAGTTGCAAAGTCAATTCCATCTATAACATAAGCTTTTCACAAAATAGGATGAATTCTATAATTCATCAAAGATGCTTGAATGTAGTTTAAAAGGAAGGGCATATTTAGCGTAAATCAACTGTCACAGTTTAATAAATCTCATATTGCTTTCGCTAACCTTATTGATTTATGTTTCTAAATTGGTTTGGTGACATGTTTAGTGTGTTTTTGAATGCTCGGTAGAAGGTTGATAATGTTTCATAGCCGACTTCAAAACAAATGGTAACAATGTCTTTATCAGATTCTATTAATAGTTTCTTTGCAGTTTCAATTCGTACATCTGTTAAATATTGTATAGGTGTTTTATGATAATGTTCTTTAAATATGGAGTTAACATACCTAGTACTAATCCCTAGTCTTGCAGCGATATCATTAGCCGAGAGTGGCTCATAGTAGAAGGTATCTATGTATTGTTTGATTTTTTCCGCTCGTATACTATTTGTATCTAAAATTTGGCTTTTTTCTCCGGAGCGAGCCAATGTCAATAAAATTTGTAGAAGATTGATTTTACATGCCCATCCTGAGAACTTATTTTCACTAGCTTGTTCATAAAGCATCTTACGTAAAGATAAGCGAAGCTCGCTACTTGCCACAACATCTGGATAAATTAATTTGGAATTGGAGAAAAAGCGATTGTTTAATTCATGCTGACCAAAAGCTCCTAAGCTTTGCATATCGAAAGCTAGTACTAATAACGTTAAGCTTGAATGGGAAACAATAGAATGTTTCGTATAAGGGACGACTAATGCGGCTTGGTCTTGGGAAACAGAATACTTCTTTCCATCTAGAAAAATCTCGCCTTGTCCTTCAATCGCATATAAAATTTGATGAATCTCATGATGATGAACGCTTACAATATCGCCTTCCTTATGTCGACTTTCATATAAAAATGCTGCCCATTCCGGTAATGTAATCTTTTTTAACGTCATGGCTTCCCCTCCAAAAGCTAATCTACTTAAATATTATCATACTAAGTTCCAATATTAAGAATAAGATTCCAAATTTCGTAAGACGGTCCTATTGTCATCGTTTACACTGATGGTAACAATGAAGAGAAAGTAGGGAATGGAATGAGTGTACAAAGAGTCGGTATTATTATGAATGGTGTAACAGGAAGAATGGGAACGAACCAGCATTTAGTACGTTCGATTTTAGCCATCCGTGAACAAGGTGGCATTCATCTTCCTAATGGAAATGTCATCATACCAGAACCGATCTTAGTGGGACGGAATGAGCAAAAACTAAGAGCATTAGCAGAAAAATACAATCTAGAAAAGTGGAGCACAAATTTAGAGGAATGTTTAGCTAATCCTGAATATCCAATTTACTTTGATGCTCAAACGACGGTAAGACGTGCGGAAAGTATTAAGAAGGCAATTGCTGCGGGAAAACATATTTACTGTGAAAAACCAACAGCAACCAATTTAGAAGGATCTTTGGAGCTTGCTACACTTGCGAAAGAAGCTGGTGTGAAAAATGGGGTAGTACAAGATAAGTTATTCCTTCCTGGAATTATGAAATTAAAAAGATTAATAGATTCTGGGTTTTTCGGAAGGATTCTTTCCGTTCGAATGGAGTTTGGATACTGGGTATTTGAAGGAGATTGGCAGGAAGGACAACGCCCGTCATGGAACTATCGAAAAGAAGATGGCGGTGGAATCATTGTCGACATGTTTGCACATTGGCGCTATGTATTAGACCATTTATTCGGAGACGTAAAGGCTGTTTCTTGTATCGCTACAACACATATTCCGACACGAATAGATGAGAATGGCAACGAGTATGAATGTACAGCTGATGATGCAGCTTATGCAACATTTGAGCTAGAAGGTGGCATTATTGCACAAGTAAACTCTTCTTGGGCAGTTAGGGTAAACCGTGATGATTTATTAACAATACAAGTGGATGGTACAGAGGGCAGCGCAGTTGCTGGATTGAGAGATTGTAAAACACAGCATCGTGTTAATACACCAAAACCTGTTTGGAACCCAGATATTGAAAACCCATTCAATTTTACAGAACAATGGACAGAAGTTCCAAACAACCAAGTTTTTGAAAATGCATTTAAGATTCAATGGGAATTATTCCTAAAACATGTAATGTTAGATGACCCGTTCCCGTGGGATTTATTAGAAGGTGCAAAAGGAACGCAACTATCGAACCTTGGAATTCAGTCATGGGAAGAACGACGTTGGCTGGAAGTACCGAGTCTTGAACTACAAGGGGTGAAATAAGTGAGTTCTTTAACACTGTTGAATGAAAATGGTTCTCTCTATACGTATACTGCTGGAAAAGGATCAGAATTTACTATTAAGGAACAACCATTTAAAAGTAGAGTAGCCTTTTCAGCAGCACATGTAGTTAGTAACCCATTTGCAAACACTGATCCATTGAAAGATGCTCAAATTGACTGGGAAAATACATTAGCGTATCGCCGTCATTTATGGTCCCTTGGGTTAGCGGTGGCAGAAGCAATGGATACAGCACAACGAGGAATGGGATTGAATTGGGAGATGGCAAAAGAATTAATCTCTCGTTCTGTTGCAGAAGCGAAAGCTGTAGGTGGCCGAATTGCATGTGGAGCGGGTACGGACCAGCTTATTCCTCATCCTGATGTAACTATCGATGAAGTTATTGCTGCTTATGAAGAACAATGTGAATTTGTGGAAGCTCAGGGTGGTCAAATTATTTTGATGGCTAGTCGTGCACTTGCAGCCGTAGCAAAAAGTCCAGAAGACTATGAACACGTATACCGTCATATTCTCCAAAATGTAAAACGTCCAGTCATATTACATTGGTTAGGCGAAATGTTTGACCCGGCGCTAAAAGGATACTGGGGGCATACGGACTTAGATAAAGCAATGGAAGTATGTTTACGCGTTATCCATGAAAATGCTGATAAAGTCGATGGTATTAAAATATCATTGCTGGATGCTGAAAAAGAAATTAGGATGAGACGACTCCTACCAGATGGTGTTCGAATGTATACTGGTGATGATTTTAATTATGCGCGTCTTATTGAAGGGGACGAGTATGGACACAGTGATGCATTACTAGGAATCTTTGATGCTATTGCTCCTGCAGCATCGGCAGCACTCCATGCTTTAGATGAAGGAAACAACAAAAAGTATCATGAAATACTAGAAAAAACAGTTCCATTATCAAGGCATATTTTTCAAGCTCCAACTTATTCCTATAAGACAGGAATTGTATTCATGGCTTATTTAAATGGTCATCAATCCCATTTTCGCATGATTGGTGGAGCGGAAAGTGCAAGATCAATTACACACCTATGCCAACTATTTGTCCTTGCAGATGAGGCAGGTTTGTTAGTAGACCCAGAGCTTGCTACAAACAGAATGAAGCTTGTGACGGAACTTGCAGGTATTAACTAGGAGGATAAAAATGCACCAGTTACAATCAATTGAGAGATTAAGCTTTAATCAAATTACACTAGATAAATGGAGTTTGAAGGAGGCAGTTAATGGTTGCCTTCGTGCTGAAATTCCTTGGATTTCCGTTTGGAGACATAAAATAGAAGAGATTGGCTTAAAAGAAAGTAAAAAGATTATCCAAGATGCTGGGATAAAAGTTTCTAGTATTTGCAGAGGTGGTATGTTTCCAGCAGCTACTGAACAAGAGCGTCAAGCTAGAATAGATGATAATCGCCGTGCAATTGATGAAGCAGCTGAACTTGGAACGGATGTACTTGTATTAGTTTGTGGTCCTGCTCCAAATAAAGACTTAGTTGGTGCAAGACAAATGGTAGAGGACGGAATTGCTCAAATTGTTCCGTATGCAAAAGAAAGAGGAGTTAAGCTTGGGATTGAACCATTGCATCCAATGTATGCAGCGGAAAGGTCCGTCATTAATACATTGGCACAGGCAAATGATATTGCAGAAAATTACCATGTAGATGAAGTAGGGGTTATCGTAGATGTTTTCCATTTATGGTGGGATCCGGATCTTTATAATCAAATAGCCCGTGCATCTGGTAGAATACTAGGCTACCATGTTTCTGATTGGATTGTTCCAACACCAGATTTATTAATGGCACGTGGCATGATGGGGGATGGTGTCATCGATTTACGCCCTATTCGCTTAGCAGTGGAACAAGCAGGATATAATGGTCCAATTGAAGTGGAAATCTTTAATCAAAAAGTTTGGAACACACCAGGAGACGAAGTCCTAGCAAAAATGAAAGAAAGATTCATAGAATTAGTATAAAAGGGGGATAGACCCCTTTTTCTCCATTCTGAATGTAGAAGGAAGGAAATCTTATGTTAAAAGGTTTGTTTATACTGGATAATGTTGACTTAATATACGGAAGCTCATATGAAAAAATAAAACAATATGTAGATATTTATGCAGAGCCGCAAACGAGGTTCACGATCAAAGAAAACCTCCATTTATTAAAAGAGGCAGATGTTATTTTTTCCGGCTGGGGTTGTCCTTTACTAGATGAAGAGTTCCTAGCAGCAGCACCTAATTTGAAAGCAATATTTTATGGGGCTGGTACGATAAAAGGTTTTGTTACTGATGCATTTTGGGAAAGAAATATCCAGATAACAAGTGCATATGCAGCTAATGCCGAACCAGTTGTCGAATATGCATTATCGCAAATTTTATTTTCACTTAAACGAGGTTGGCATTACGTTTTAAACACAAAGAAAGAAAGAGCTTTTACATCGAAACGGGATGTCCCTGGTGGTTTTCGTTCCACTGTAGGGATAGTGTCTCTAGGGATGGTCGGTAGTAAAGTATGTGAGAAATTGAAGCAATTTGATATGAATGTTATTGCTTACGACCCGTATGTATCTGAAGAAACTGCGGCAAAATTGGGTGTGAAACTTTGCTCACTAGAGGAAGTTTTTCAGAAATCAGATGTTGTATCCCTACATACGCCATGGTTAAAGGAAACAGAAGGATTAATTACAGGTGAGTTAATTAGTAGTATGAAAACAAATGCAACTCTAATTAATACATCCAGAGGTGCTGTAATTAATGAGCCTGAAATGATAGAAGTATTAAAACAACGACAAGATCTATTTGCAGTATTAGATGTAACATATCCAGAACCACCTGTTGTACATTCACCATTATTTACGTTAGAAAATGTCATCCTTACTCCGCACATTGCGGGGTCAATGTCAGAGGAATGCCATCGGATGGGAGAGTATATGGTGGCAGAACTGAAGCGATATGTAAATAATGAACCATTAGTATGGGGAATAACAAAGGAAAAATCACTCATTATGGCGTAAAAGTGAGGCGATATAAAAATGGCGAACGACCGAATTTATTGGCTGCAAACAATGAGTAAAATTGCATTCCCGGTATTGAATGCATTATCTAATCAGCAACTAAAGCGATTAATGCCAGTCGAAGGAAAAGTAGATTATCGTGATAATTTTACTTACCTAGAAGCGTTTGGACGATTATTGTGTGGAATAGCTCCGTGGTTAGAAACAGGTCCGAGAACAGGAGGAGAAGAAGGGCGTTTACGCAAGCAGTATGCCGAACTCGCTAGAAAAGGAATGGATGCAGCGACAAATCCAAGTTCATTAGACTATATGAATTTCTCAAAAGGACATCAACCAATTGTAGATGCGGCTTTTCTTGCGCACGCTATTGTACGTGCTCCAGACGAATTATTTCATAAGCTAGAACCAGAAGTGAAAAAGAATGTGGTGCAAGCACTGAAAGCAACAAGATCAAGAAAACCGTTCTTTAGTAATTGGCTTCTATTCTCTGCGATGATTGAGACAGCACTTTTTTTAGTAGGGGAAGAAGACTGGGACCCAATGCGTATTGATTTTGCGTTGAAGCAACATGAACAATGGTATGTCGGGGACGGTATGTACAGTGACGGAGTAGAATTTCACATGGATTATTATAACAGCTTCGTCATTCAACCAATGCTTGTCGATATCATCGAACACATAGGGGATCAATCATGGGATTGGAAGCAGATGAAAGAATCGATAAATTCCCGTGCAACAAGATATGCAGTCATTCAAGAAAGAAGTATTTCACCAGAAGGAACTTTCCCCGTTGTTGGCAGATCCATCGCTTATCGTTTCGGTGCCTTTCAACATTTGGCCCAAATGGCACTCCAACATAAATTAGGGGGAAATTTAGAGCCAAATCAGGTGAGATGTGCATTAACAGCCGTTATTGGGCGTGTGATAGAGCAACCTGGGACATTCGATGAGGAAGGTTGGTTACAAATTGGGCTCTGTGGCCACCAACCTGAACTTGGAGAAGTGTATATTTCTACAGGTAGTTTATACTTATGTGCAACCGTATTTTTACCACTTGGATTACCTGAAGATGATCCATTCTGGCAAGGTGAAGCAGACTGGACAGCGAAAAAAGTATGGTCTGGTGGGAAAATACCAATCGACAGTGCTTTGTAAATTTCTTAGATAGTTTAATAAAGAAAGAGTGGGACAAAGAAAGGTTGTTTCAAGTAAAAACCGAACTATAACTTGATTAAATAACAAGATAGTTCGGTCAATTTATCAAATATAAAATTTAATAGTTACCAGCGGAGGAAATACACGAAGACTCCTGCGGGAGCAAAGGCCTCGATGAGACCCCGCAGTGCAATAAGCACGAGGAGGCTCATCAGCCGCCCGCGGAAAGCGAAGTGTATTTCCGAAGCGGTATAGCTATACTTACATTGTTCGGATTTACATCCAGGTCAAATCGTTTTGTCCCAGCCTCTTAAATTTACTTTGCTTCTTTAATTGCATCCACAAAACGCTCTGTAATTTGCTTTGGTCGAGAAATCGCACCACCTACTACAACAGCATAAGACCCTAGTGAGATAACGGTTTTTGCCATTTCTGGTGTTATGACATTCCCCTCTGCAATTACAGGAATTTTCACCTTTTCTAGTACATCTTTAATAAATGAGAAATCATTATCGTATAATTTATGTTCTTTTGTTTCTTCCGTATAACCGTATAAAGTTGTTGAAACACAATCAAATCCTAGTTTTTCAGCTCCGATTGCATCCTCTAATGTGGAGATATCAGCCATTAATTGAATGTGAGGATGCTCGCTTCTAACAAATGAAACAAGATCACTTAATGTTTCACCATTAGGACGTTTCCGTAATGTAGCATCCATTGCAATCATTTCACAACCAGATTCTAATAGTTCAATGATTTCTTTTTTGGTAGCAGTAATAAACACTTCACTATCTGGATAATCGCGTTTTACAATCCCGACAACAGGTAAATCTACTTCTTTCTTAATGGCGAGTATATCTTCTTTTGAATTGGCACGAATTCCTACCGCACCACCAAGGCTAGCTGCTAATGCCATTTTCGCCATGATAAAAGAACTGTGTAATGGTTCGTCTTCCAACGCTTGACATGATGCAATAAGTCCAAGCTTCACTTTCTCTAACATATTATTATTCACCTACGATTTCTGATATTTCGTTTTTAATGATGGTTACATGTGGTCCATAAATAACTTGGACGCCATTCCCTTTTTTCACAACACCTTTGGCACCTGTTTGTTTTAATAAATCTTCGTCGACTTTATCTGCATCGTTTACACTTACACGTAAGCGAGTTGCACAACAATCTACATTTGTTAAATTTTCAGCACCACCTAAAGCAGAAATAATCGTTTCCGCTCTCTCGCTTGTATTTACAGTTTCAGTTCGAGCAACTTCATCTTCTCTACCTGGTGTTTTTAAGTTGAACTTTTTGATGAAGAAAGAGAATAAGAAAAAGTAGACAAAGAACCACGGAATCCCAATTAACGGAACAATGATCCAGTTTGTCTTTGCATTCCCCTGTAATATTCCAAATAGAATAAAATCAATAAATCCGCCTGAGAAAGTTTGTCCAATCGTTATTTCGAAAATATGGGCCAACATAAACGCTAATCCATCTAGGAATGCATGCAATACATATAGTAATGGTGCTAGGAATAAGAAGGAAAATTCGATTGGTTCAGTAATTCCGGTTAAGAATGATGTTAGTGCTGCAGAACCCATTAATCCAGCTACAACCTTCTTATTCTCAGGTTTTGCAGTTCTATATATAGCATAAGCAGCACCGATAAGACCAAACATCATGGTAATAAAGCGCCCAGACATGAATCTAGCAGTGCCAATGTAAAATTGTTCAACTGTTGGATCTGCTAGTTGAGCAAAGAAGATTCGTTGTGTACCTTCTATTAATTGTCCATCGACAACTAGTGATCCACCTAAACTTGTTGTCCAAAATGGCATATAGAAAATATGATGAAGTCCAAAAGGTCCTAATAAGCGAAGTACAAATCCATAAATAAGTGTACCAATATAACCTGTCGCTTCAACTAGCCCACCCATTTTAAAGATTCCAGCTTGGATAAACGGCCAAACAAGAAACATGAGAACACCAAGAAAGATGGTGGCAAATGAAGAAACGATTGGGACAAAGCGCGATCCGCTAAAGAATCCTAAAAATGGAGGTAATTGTTTCTTATTATATCGATTGTGAAGTAAAGCAACGAGAATACCTACAACTACTCCACCAAATACTCCTGTTTCCAGAGTATGAATGCCTAGAACTAAACCTTGACCCGCAGATGCTGGATCTTCTGTATTCAAGTCACCAGTTATCGTCAGCAAAGCCGAGATAGTTGCATTCATTACGAGAAAGCCGAGCATACCAGCTAGGCCAGCAGTCCCTTTATCGCTTTTCGCTAATCCAACTGCAACCCCAATAGCAAAAAGTAAAGCTAGATTAGCAAATATAACATTCCCTGCACTGGACATGATGGTGAAAATAGATTGTAACCAGGCAACGTCTAGAAAAGGATAGGCTTTAATTGTATTTGGATTTGATAATGCCCCACCGATTCCGAGGAGTAACCCTGCAGCAGGTAATACAGCAATTGGTAACATGAAGGATTTACCAAACTGTTGGGCTCTTTCGAACAATTTTC
This sequence comes from Lederbergia graminis, assembly GCF_042655485.1. Lineage (NCBI taxonomy): Bacteria > Bacillati > Bacillota > Bacilli > Caryophanales > Bacillaceae > Lederbergia > Lederbergia graminis. Next base: position 143,172 of record NZ_JBHSMC010000013.1, on the reverse strand, counting down.
CCATAAACATTAACTCCTTCTATTGATTTTAATAGAAATACCTTTCTACTAGTTATACCCATCTATGTTTTACATATGTCATTATTATCATGCATGGCAAAGAGGTTTCGATAATGAATTGGAGTATGATACAATCTATTCATTGAAATCAGAACGAAAAGGACGAACATAATGGCTAAATTTCAAGCACCCGTACAAAAAAACGATTATATAGATGTAACTTTTGAAGACTTAACACATGACGGAAATGGTGTTGCAAAAGTTGAGGGATATCCTCTATTTGTTCCCAATGCCCTCCCTGGAGAAAGAGGAAAAATTAAAGTTGTAAAATTAAATAAAGGCTATGGTTTTGGCCGTTTGATGGAGATTTACGAAGAGAGTGAATACCGCGTTCAGCCAGAATGCCCTATATACAAAGAGTGTGGCGGTTGTCAGCTTCAGCATCTCAGTTATAAAGGACAATTAATTGCGAAAGAGAAACAAGTTCGAGATGTATTAGAACGAATTGGGAAGTTAGATAATGTTGTAGTTCACCCAGTACTTGGGATGGATAACCCTTGGCGTTATCGTAATAAATCACAAGTGCCAATAGGTGAACGAGAAGGTGGACTTATCGGAGGCTTTTATCAACAACGCTCTCATGACATCATAGATATGGATGCGTGTCTCATTCAACATGAACAAAATGATATAGTGTTACGAAAAGTGAAAGAAATTTGTGGGAAATATGGCGTACGTGCTTATAATGAACAAACTCATAAAGGTACTCTTCGTCACGTAATGGCTCGTAATGGACAAGTAACCGGCGAAATTATGATTGTATTCATTACTCGTACACAAGAGATACCAAATGTGAAAAAGATTATACAAGAGATTACGAAAGAAATTCCAGGAATTAAATCCATTGTGCAAAACATTAATTCAAAACGGACGAATGTAATATTTGGGGAAGAGACAAAAGTACTTTGGGGAGAAGACGTCATTTATGACTTTATTGGAGATATTAAATTTGCGATATCTGCACGCTCCTTTTATCAAGTAAATCCAGAGCAAACAAAGGTCTTATATAATAAAGCACTGGAATATGCAGATTTAAGCGGAGAAGAATCAGTCATTGATGCATACTGCGGAATCGGAACAATCTCTCTATTTCTCGCCCAAAAAGCGAAGAAAGTTTTTGGCGTAGAGATTGTACCAGAAGCAATTGCGGATGCAAAAAGAAATGCAGAATTAAACGATATGGAAAATGCTGAATTTGCTGTTGGGGAAGCAGAGACTGTTATTCCAAAATGGTACGCTCAAGGAAATAAAGCAGATGTACTGGTTGTGGATCCACCACGCAAAGGTTGTGATCAAGCCCTACTTGATACGATAATAAAGATGAAACCGAAAAAAGTAGTATACGTCTCTTGCAACCCAGCAACATTAGCTCGTGACTTAAAAATATTGGAAGATGGCGGATATAAAACGATTGAAGTGCAACCAGTGGACATGTTTCCTCAAACGAATCACGTAGAAGCAGTTGCGAGACTGGAATTGAAATTGTAAATCTTTAATAAAATCTCGGGTTTTCCTCATCAGGAGCCCGAGTTTTTTCATGCCTTTTCCTAATCTTTTCAATATATTTGTAATTGTTTATTAATAAGTAATGGCTTACAATTTAATATATAGTTGATCGAAAGAAGCAATTTATGGGGGAGTTTTAAATAAAGGCTTTGTTAAAGTTCATTGTTGTTAACAATTTAGTTGATTGTAGCGGATGTACACGAGACTCCTGCGGGAACAGCACGAGCCGAAGATCCACATGGCAAAGCGGTTTTCTTTGCCAAGCTAGCTGAGGCCGTGCACGCGGAAAGAGAGTGTACAGGAGCGAAAATCAACAACAGAGCTTAACAGAGCTTAAATAGAAAAATCAGTACGACTAGTTAACAATCAAACAGATGTGTAAAAAGGAACATAGTTTCATGTAGAATGCCTTGCAAAATTGTAAGGTATTTTTAGCGTATAAGATGGGTGGATATAGCTATTTTTCACAATATCCTTAAAGGAGGGGTAAACAATTACTATATTACTAGCAAATGATTTAGTGAAGCTATATGGAGATGAAGGAGAAGCAGGTGCTACGAGAGCTTTAGAAGATGTCAGTCTTTCCATGAATAAAGGAGAATTTCTTGCCATTATGGGCCCGTCGGGAAGTGGCAAAACTACCTTATTGAATTTATTAAGTGGAATTGACAAGCCTACTTCAGGTGAAGTGATTATCTCTGGGAAAGAAATAAGTAATATGAGCGGTGATGAACTGGCACTATTTCGCAGAAGACAGCTAGGTTTTGTATTTCAGGAGTTTAATTTGTTAGATAGCTTAACTGTTAAAGAAAATATTATGGTACCTATGATTTTAGAGAAAAAAAGTGCTTTTTATATGGAAGAGAAGGCGCTGGAGATGATGAACTTATTTGGGATTAATGATATAGCTAATAAATATCCTTATCAAATATCTGGAGGTCAGCAACAAAGAGTAGCAGTAAGTAGAGCACTTGTAAATGAACCAGATATTATATTGGCGGATGAACCAACAGGAAATTTAGATTCTAAATCATCTGCTACTATCCTAAAATGCTTTGAGAAAATAGTAACGGAATTTCAAACAACGATTTTAGTTGTTACTCATGATGTGTTTGCTGCAAGTTATTGTAATAAAGTCACCTTTATAAAAGATGGTAGAATTCATTCGCATATTGAAAAGAAGGGAACTAGGAAAGAATTTATTAATCAAATTATGGATAGTCTCGCTGTTTTAGGGGGAGAAGGCTATGACATTTAAGCAACTTGTGTGGAAAATGACAAAGGTAAATAAACGGAAGTACATCTTTTATTTTTTATGCAACAGCTTTACTGTCATGGTTTTCTTTATGTTTTCAACTCTCTTTTTTAACGACAACATTATGAATAATCCGCAAGTACAGCATGGGATGAACGAATTACTAATGATTCCAACGGTAGCGTTACTCATTTTTACAGTATTCTTCATCAGCTATGCTCACTCTATTTTTATTAAAAGAAGAAAAAAAGAATTTGGGCTATTTATGACGTTAGGTATGTCTAATCGTGACCTGATAAAATTAATATGTCTAGAAAATATAGGGATTGCACTTGTCTCCATTGCTACTGGACTTTTAGCAGGAATTGTATTTTCACGCTTATTTTTTCTTACTTTAATGAGCAGTGTGGGGATAACGGATATTTCCTTTTATCTTCATTGGAAGATGTTTTTTTATACAATCGGAATCTTTCTTATTGTTTTTATCTTTGCGATAAGTAAATCCTTGTTCATGATGAAGAGCTCTGAACTTGTGAAAATCATGAAGTGGGATCGCATATCTGAAAGTAAGCCCGTTAAAACTCCATTTTTAGGTGTATTGGGAATCGGAATCATTTTATGTTCGATGGCAATTCTATATATATTTACGTATGAAAAGAAATTTTACCTGGATCAGACCATATTTAAAGATATATATGAGTGGGGAGAAGGCACACTCTTTATATTATGTACAATTAGTCTTTTCATAGGTTTATATTTGGCAGTTTCCCGGTTTGCTAGTTTTTTACTTAAGTATACGAAAAAGTATCCGAGTATCTATTATCGTAGACTCTTAAGTTTAACGAGCATTGATTATAAAATTAAACAACTAAAATCGACATTTATGCTTATTATCATAATGGCAATGGTGACTATTTTTTATAGCACTATGACCTTAAACTTCTACTCTAGTGCTGAAAATATAGTGGAAGAACTTCCATACGATGTAGCATTCGTCCAAACGGAAACAAAAAATATCATCTCATTCGATGAACTCTCTGAAACATTTCATAATAACAATCATGTAATCCTTGAGCATCAACTACTAGAAACATTTGATTACTTCGAATTTCACCCCCAATGGAATTTTATGTACAGGTATACGTTTATGTCAGTAGAAAGTTTTAATCAAGTCTCAGAAACGCAGCTTCATATTAGCGAAGGAAAATATATTTATTGGATTAGTTCTACTACTTCAGAGGAAAATAGCGATTATACTGAGGGATTAAATTTTAATAATGGGGAGGAAAACATATCGTTAGCATTGCAGGATATAGTGATAGAACCGATATTTGATTATCGTTTTCGTTATTATAATCCTGATTTTATTTTAGTAAGCGAAGCAGATTACGAGATGTTAAGAAATAAGCTAGATGTTTACACTGCAGAAGTACATTGGTTAGAAATATCCGGCTGGAAAAAATCAGCTGATGCAGTGAATGAATTAGAGAATAAATTACATGCAAAAAATCAATTAACTCCGAAAATGGACGAGTATCCCTTAGGGCAATTATCTCCATACTCAGAAAGGGAGTTGTTAGAGCCTGTTTCCAAAATAAATGAATACAATGCGAGTAGAATAGATGGCGGGTTACTATTTTTTATATCCACATTTTTAAGTATCTTATTTTTCTTTGCGACGTTTATTCTAGTGTACTTGAATCTATTTACGGATATTGAACAGGAAAGAATAAAATATAGAAAATTATATAAGATAGGAATTACAAAAAAAGAAGTGAAAAAGATCGTTACAAAAGAACTGAGGATTTTGTTCTTTTTGGCACCAATTATAGGAATCATATTAAGCTATCTTTATATCATTACAATAGCTCAAGATAGCGGTGGTATTATGTCTAACCCGATTCTAATGATAAACTTTCTATCAATAGGGGGTTTATATTTAATCCTGCAAACCATTTACTATTTCTTTGCAGCTAGAAAGTTTTTAAATGAGGTTATAAATTAGATGAAATTTCTGTAAGTATTGATTCAGTTACCTCCCTGGTATTCATCATTAGTATCCTTCACCAACAATATGGACCTTGAGGTAAAGAACGAGATAAATTACAAGCATTGAAATGTTATACTTTATATGGAATTACGTGATGAGAATAATTAACCATTTAAGGGTTGGAGTTTATTGAGAATTTATATATTCTTTTATAAAAGGGAAAAAACAACCTCATGATATTACATTATATAGGATAAATTTTGATAGGAGGTTTATGATGAAACCAAGAATTTCAGTAATTACTATAGGTGTAGATGACTTAGAGAGGTCATTGAAATTTTATCGAGATGGACTTGGATTATCGACAGAAGGAATTATAGGACAAGAATTTGAGCACGGTGCTGTTGCATTTTTTGATTTGCAATCGGGATTAAAGCTAGCTATTTGGAAACGTGAAGATATTGCGCATGATACGAGTATCAAACAGACACCAAAAAGTCCAACTGATTTTACAATTGGGCACAATGTAGAGAGCAAAGAAGAGGTTGATCAAGTAATGGAACAAGCACGGGAAGCGGGTGCTGTCATTACAGTCCCAGCACATGATACTTTCTGGGGTGGGTATTCTGGATATTTCCAAGACCCGGATGGACATTTGTGGGAAATCGTCTGGAATCCAGCTTGGGATTTTTCATCATAACTCCTACTACATTAGTCTTGTCTTAAAATAAAAAGTATGAAAATGATAAGTATGATCCAACACTTGAATTAGCATTTATAATTGCAAAAGTATTAAACAAGGAAGTAGACGAGGTGTTTCTGTATGAGTAAGTTTGACTCAAAATACATGATTACAATGAAGGATATTATCAAGGAAGGTTCTGATATATTAAGAAAGAAAACAAATCCAGTTAACCTTCCTGTTTCAACTGAAGATAAAGAAGCATTGAAGTGTATGCTTCAATATTTAAAAAACAGTCGAGATCCGATTATTTCTAAGAAATATAACCTTCGAGCTGGAGTGGGCTTATCTGCAAATCAAATTGGTCTTGATAAAAGGATGTTTGCAGCACTTTTTGAGGAAAATGAAGGCCAGTTCATGCTTATTAATCCAAAAATTATTAGTCACTCCATTAATATGATTTATTTACCGGAAGGAGAAGGTTGTCTTTCGGTTGATAGGCAAGTCGATGGATTAGTACCGAGATATGAACGAATCAAGGTGAAAGCATATGACATAGATGGTAATGAAAAAACTTTTAGATTTAAGGGGTATCAATCTATTGTTATTCAACATGAAATTGATCATTTAAATGGTATTATGTTTTATGACAGAATAAATAAAGAAAATCCTTATAAAGTACCAGAAAATATTGAAATTGGAAGTTTGTATTAATTTACATAAATACTGCTTTCTTTTATTGAGAAATGATTGGACAATGGTTATTAAATAAGGCGGTTGTTATAGTTTAACGAAAAGTTTATGAATTAATAAGTAGAATGATAGAAATGGAGGAACTCGTGAATGGTGCAGCTAAATAATGAGATTGACATACAATCCCTTCGTCATTCTCATTTTAATAATAATTTGAGTTTTATTAGCAGTGGCCATAAGCCTCCTAATACGCATAAGTGGGGACCAGGTGTACGTGATATTTTTGCTTTGCACTATATTATTAGCGGGAAGGGATTTTTAGAGACAAGACAGGGCATTTTTCCACTACAGGCTGGAGAAAGCTTTCTTATATATCCACATATGGAAATATACTATTATCCAGATGGGCAGGATCCGTGGGAGTATGTTTGGGTAGAGTTTTCTGGTGATGAAGCTGGTCATCTACTGGCTCAGACAGAGCTTGAACCCAGCAACCCTGTTTTGCCCGGAGTCGATGTGAATTTTATGCCTTATTTCAATTTTGGAGTAAACGCCACTAATAGGAGATTTGAAAAGATTCGATGTGATGCCAAGTTACGTTTACTAATTTCCTATTATTTAGAGTATTATCAAAAGGAAAATATATTTCAGCAAGCAGATTATGTAGAAGAAGCGAAAGGTTATATCCATAACAATTATTGGAGAGATACGATAAAAGTATCGGACATTGTGGATGTAACTAAGGTAGAACGTAGCTATTTATTCCGCTTGTTTAAAAGGGAAACAGGAATGTCTATTTCTGCTTATTTAACTCAATACAGAATTAAGCGGGCTTGTGAACTATTAAAGTCAGCGGACCTATCTATTAAATCAGTTGCTTATTCTGTAGGTTATCGAGATCAGTTATATTTTTCAAAGGTTTTTAAAAAAATAACGTCACATACTCCTACCGAATATATGACGTTATATACGAATCAAGTTTAACGGAATAAGACACACATACCAGATTCACGATAGTATTTAATTAGTTTTTCAATTGGTTCGCGACCACAGTTTAGTTTTTCTCCTAGACAATCAATACATAAAAAATCTTGTGCCGTTCTGGAGACAAGCTTTAGATAAATGGCCACATCATCTGTCTGAAGTGGAACTCGACATGTCCGGCACGTCCTGTTACTACTCAAACTCATGTTACTTAACCAGTTTTGCCCGTACAACTAAACAATCATGTGCTGGTACGACCGGAGAAAATCGTTCTTTAAATGTTCCGAGTTCCTTATGCTCCCAGCAATCATACAGTTCTAGTGAATAACCTGTTGCAGACGGAAGTCCGAGATCCCAGAATAATAAAGAAATCTCTCTTTGAGTGTCGCTCAGATTAAAGAAGCCTATAGCTAGGTCGCCATCTGTAAGAACTTTTACAAGCATGAAAACATCATCTGAATGGAACCATTGTGGCTCAGGTTTAATTCGATAAGCCCCTCGCCCTTCCGTATCTTGATTGATTGCAATAAGTTCAGGATTTAGCAAAATATCCTTCGTTACTTGATTTGCATTACGTATATCACAACCTATCATAAGCGGAGATCCCATCATACTCCATAATGAGAAATGTGTTTTATATTCATTGTCGCTACAGCCACCAATTTTACTTCCGATAAAGTCATTATTGCTGCCTCCGTACATACCTACAACGAGCATGTCCATATCATTATGACAGAAGGAACCTGTATAACTTCCTTTATCAAGTTGTGAAATAGCGATATTTTTTATCGAATCCCAGTTATCCTGTATATCGCCTGTGGATCTGTACATATGTGCACCAGATTCACGAATCCAATCGTACACATTGTCTGCTCCCCAATTACATGCGGAAAATAAAATATCCCTTCCACAATTTTTTAGGGCTAGACTCATGCGTTTGTACAGCAGTTCCCCTGAAATATTGCGAGGCTTAAAGCAATAATCGTATTTTAAATAATCTACTCCCCATTCTGCAAATAATTGTGCATCTTGGAATTCGTGTTCAAAACTTCCAGGAAAGCCTGCGCAAGTATGGGTACCAACGCAAGAATACATACCGAACTTTAAACCCTTTGAATGTATATAATTTGCCAATGCTTTCATCCCACTTGGGAATTTCTTAGGATCTGGTACTAGATTTCCTTCAGCATCTCTTTCTTTTAAACTCCAACAGTCATCGATAACAATATATTCGTACCCGGCATCCTTATACCCTTCTGAAACAAAGCGGTCTGCTACATCTCTAATTAGTTGCTCATTTATATCCCACGTAAAAGTGTTCCAAGAGTTCCAACCCATTGCTGGTTTGAGTCCAAGTAAACTTGAATTATCCATGTTTCATATCATCCTTTCTAGTATCCTAGTTTCTTTTAAAAACTGGTTTATGTTTATGTAATGATTACATCATTTTTTGTTTTCCTCATCTATAGCTTGATGTTGCTAGTATATGGATATTTGTTGTTTTATTACGAGAGTCACAACCATATGTTCGAACGTTTGTTTAACAGATGAATAAAGGATATACTCAATGTATGATGTTGATTAAATAAGCAGGTGTACGTATGAATAATAGACAAAGAGAGTTACTGAAAATGTTGCTCCTTAAAGAAGATTTGCTAATAAAGCAATTATCAGAGGAACTAGATTGTTCGGAGAAAACAGTACGAAATGATTTAGATCAGCTAGAGGAGTTTCTTCTGGATTATCCGAATGCTGACTTAATACGAAAGCCTGGTGTAGGGATTACATTAGAAATAAGTGAGGAAGATCGCTCTACCATTTTTAACTCACTCCTTTCAAGTGAACCAAAATCAAGTGAAGAGCGGGTATTTGAGATTGCTTATGTCCTTCTTACAAGTCATAAGCCCATCATTTTGCAGGATTTAGCTCATAACTATTATGTGCCTAAGGCTACAATAAAAAAAGATATGGAGATAATTACTGAATGGCTTAAAGATTATTATCTTGAACTTGTGTCAAAACCAAGGTTAGGTACGGTACTTCAGGGATCTGAACTACATAAAAGAAATGCTTTAGCCCATTTGTCACAGCTAATTCCTACTTCAGACAGTGAAAAAAATTATGTGCTGGATTTATTTTTGCCATATGAGATTTCAACCGTACGAAAAGCACTCGAGGATATGCAGGAGAAATTTTCATTTGCTTTTACAGATGAAGCTTTCACAAGTTTGGTAGTTCATGCGCTAGTGATGATAAAACGAACACGTCAAAGGGCAACTGTTTTTGTGCAAGAACTCGAGATTAACAAAGCGAGGGAGTACAAGGAGTATCAATATACAGTGTGGCTTTTTACTCGTTTGGAGTCCGCTTTTGGAATGACCTTTCCAGAAGAGGAGCATGTGTACTTTACTTGGCATTTGATCAGTAGTAAGCGAATGGAAGAAGGCTTACAGACTGTCTATGATAAAAATGTTACTAAAATAGTAAATGGACTCATGGAAAAGATGGAGGTACTCACACAATTTCCATTTAGCGATGATTCTATATTATTAAATGGTTTAGAGGTTCATTTGTACTCTGTCATTAACCGTATTAAGTTTGGTTTCCCAATAACGAATCCTTTGCTAGTAAATATTAAAAAAATGTATCCATATATGTTTAGCATGGTTATTTTAGCTTTGGAAGAAATCAATCAAGCTTTTGATTTGGAGATTCCAGAAGACGAAGCTGCCTATATAGTTCTTCATTTTCAGGCCTCTATTGAGAGATTAGATCGGAAAAAGATGGAGAAGAAGAGTGCTTTAATTGTATGTCATTTGGGCACGGGAATATCCCGTTTATTACAAGCAAAGATTGAACAAAGATATCAAGAAATTACGATTGTAGCTTGCATTGGTAAGAGTGAGGTGCAAGATTTTCTAAGAAAATCCCAAGTTGACTTTATTATTTCTACTATACCTCTAAAGAATCTTAACAACCCACAACTAGTTATATCACCACTATTTGGAAAAGAGGATAAGGAGAAACTTAGTCAATTTGTTGAAAGGTTGAACGAACATAATCAAAAAGGGTTTGATCCGTATGTCCTGTCCACTTATCTAGAAGAGGATTCCGTCTTTTTACAAGTTGAACTGGAACACCGGTATGAAATAGTAGAAATGCTAGCAACTCACCTATATGAAAAAGGATATGTCTCAAAAGAGTACATACATAGTGCAGTGAACAGGGAGAGAAAGTCTTCTACTGCTATTGGTGGAGGAATCGCTATCCCACATGGTGATCCTTCCATGATCAAACAATCTGTTGTTGTTACTGCAGTTCTAAAAAAACCAATCAAATGGGGAGAGGAACTTGTCTCCGTTGTATTCTTGTTAGCGATATCAAAAAAGAATCATCAAGATATTCGCAAAATCATGGGTACAATTGCAGCGTTGAGTGAATCACCTAAGCTAGTATTTCAATTAACAGCATCCAAAGATTATAAGAGCTTTATACAAACCTTGAAAAAAAAGAGCGAGTAACGCTCTTTTTTTGTGCCTTCTTCCGCTTGTTTCTTGCTAAAAATTTACGAGTACACCTATGTTATAAGGGTATAAACATAATAAAAAATAATTACCACATATTATGGTAAAAATAAAAAAGATTTAATAGGGAAAATTATTCTAATATAAATGTAAGCGGTTCTCGATTTATTAAAAGGAGGAATAGTGATGGCAAAAATATTAGCTGTTACAGCTTGTCCAGTTGGTATAGCGCATACGTATATGGCTGCTGAAAACTTACAAAAAGCAGGCGAAACGTTGGGCGTTGATATAAAGGTAGAAACACAAGGTTCAATTGGAGTAGAAAATGCTTTAACAGAACAAGACATTGCAGAAGCAGATGGTATTATCATTGCAGCTGACAAAGAAGTACCGAAAGATCGTTTTGCTGGTAAAAAGGTAATCGTTACGGGGGTTCAAGATGGAATCCGCAAACCAGAAGAATTGATCAAAAAGATTCAAAGTGGAGATGTGCCAATTTACAAACCGGAATTAGCAACATCAAATGCAGGGAAACAAGGTGCAAAAAAAGAAAATCCAATTTATAAGCATTTAATGAGTGGCGTTTCTTATATGGTTCCATTCATTGTTGTTGGAGGATTATTGATAGCCCTTGCATTAACACTTGGCGGAGAACAAACACCAGGTGGAATCGTCATTCCAGAAGATTCTATATGGCATCAAATTGAAGCTCTTGGTGGTACTGCCTTCATGTTCATGGTTCCAATCCTAGCAGGATTTATCGCCGTTAGTATTGCCGATCGTCCTGGATTAGTACCGGGAATGATTGGTGGTTATATTGCGAACAATGGTAGTTTTTATGGAAGTGAAGCTGGTGCCGGTTTTATAGGTGGGATTATTGCCGGATTCTTAGCAGGTTATGTTGCGCTTGCAATTAAGAAAATAAAAGTTCCGAAAGCAGTTCAACCAGTTATGCCGATTATTTTCATTCCAATTTTATCATCAGTAATTGTTGGATTATTATTTATTTATATCATTGGAGGTCCTGTTGCTCAAGTATTTGAAGGATTAACCACATGGTTATCAGGAATGCAAGGAGGAAGCTCGATTCTTTTAGCAGTTATCCTTGGTGCAATGATTGCAGTTGATATGGGAGGTCCATTTAATAAAGTTGCTTTCTTATTTGGATCCGCCATGATTGCAGAAGGAAACTACGAGATTATGGGACCAATTGCGGTTGCAATTTGTATTCCGCCAATTGGATTAGGACTTGCTACTTTTATTAACAAACGTAAATTTAACCAAACAGAAAGAGAAGCAGGAAAAGCTTCGTTTACGATGGGGTTATTTGGAATTACTGAAGGAGCGATTCCTTTTGCAGCACAAGACCCATTACGAGTTATTCCAAGTATTATGACTGGATCGATTGTCGGTGCCGTCATTGCGATGATTTTTAATGTCGGAGATCGTGTTGCGCATGGTGGACCAATTGTTGCCGTATTAGGTGCGGTAGATAACGTACTCATGTTCTTTGTTGCTGCGATTATCGGATCAATTGTTGCAGCGTTTATGGTTATTGCTCTTAAGAAGAATGTGGATAATTTTGCACCTGCAGCAGCAGGTGTAGGTGAGGTTTCACAAGCTCAAGTAGAGGTAGAAGAAGTGAAGCCTGAGGAAAAATTAGAAGAGATTAACAATCTAGAAATTAACAAATTAACGGATATTACGAGTCTTGATCTAATTGAAACAAACTTGGAAGGAAGTACCCAAGAATCCATTATTGATGAAATGATTGAGAAATTGGATGGTGCGGGTGTTCTACAATCAAAAGAAGATTTTAAACAAGCTATCTTAAATCGTGAAGCACAAAGTTCGACAGGATTAGGGATGAATATTGCAATCCCTCATGGTAAATCGCCTGCGGTAAAACGTCCAGCTGTTGTCTTCGGAATCAAACGTGATGGAGTAGACTGGAAAAGCTTAGACGGAACAGATGCCAAATTAATTTTCATGATTGCTGTTCCTGAAAAATCAGCAGGAGACGCACATTTAAAAATCTTACAAATGCTTTCAAGAAAACTTATGGACGACAACTTCAGAGAACAACTGCTAAATGTTACAATGAAACAAGATGCTCTAAAACTTTTAGAAACAATCGAGTGACATGTGTGACGGTGCAACATGGAAAAGAGAGCTAATTGCTCTCTTTTCCGTATTACTTTACATAAAATCAGGAGGTAATCATGTATAAAAGTGAACCTATTTTTTTAGAACCAGTTTTTCAAGAAAGAATATGGGGAGGACAAAAGTTACGAACTGATTTCAAATATGAGATACCTTATGAAAAAACAGGTGAGGCATGGGTAATTTCAGCACTTCCACACGGATCAAGTATGATCGCAAATGGTCCGTTGCAAGGAAAAACGTTAGAACACGCATGGAATGAACATGGAGAGCTCTTTAATAAACAGTCTACCGAGCAGAAAGAATATCCACTTTTGGTTAAGATATTAGACGCAGCAGAAGATTTATCCGTTCAAGTACATCCTAATGATGAGTTTGCTCGAAATGTAGAAGGGGTTCCATACGGTAAAACAGAATGTTGGTATGTGTTAAGTGCGGAAGAGGGAGCTGAGCTAGTTTTAGGCCATCATGCACAATCTCGTGAAGAATTAGAGCAAATGATAGACCAAGGAAAATGGGACGAGCTATTAAGACGTATCAAGGTGAAAGCAGGAGATTTTGTCTACGTTCCAAGCGGTACAATTCATGCGATTGGGAAAGGAATTGTAATTTTAGAAACGCAACAAAGCTCAGACATTACATATCGTGTCTATGATTACGATAGAATGGATTCTGCTGGGAATAAGCGTGAATTACATCTAGACCGTGCGAAAGAGGTAACAACGATTCCCCACAAAGATGCAGAGGTTGAGCAAATCGAAACCGTAATTGGTGATCTAGTAGAGAAAAAACTCGTCGAGGAACAGTATTTTACCGTTTATCATTGGAAGCTAGATGGGAAAGCTACACGTACATTAAACAAAGACTTTTTACAAGTTAGTGTTGTCGAAGGAACAGCTGATGTAAAAATTGGAGAACAGTCTTTTCATATAGAAAAAGGAAGTCATTTCATTTTGCCTTATAATATTGGTGAGTATGAGGTTGTGGGGAACGCGGAGTTTATCGTATCACATGAATGATTCTCCCCTAAGAAAGAATATTACTCGGGTTCCATTATGGAGCCCGAGTTTTTCATATTGTGTTAACTCCTTTTTATGGTAATTTAATAAATTTAGCTATTGTTAATGTACATTTTATATAAGAAATGTTGGTATAGTAGATGAACGAGGGTAAATTGTGATTAAATAAAAAATAGAGTATAATATTGTGTCTGAAAAAAATTTTAATAGACTTCACGAGATATCGTTTTATATAAATTGAGAGGGTTGTTTAACATGAAGAATAATTTTTGGCATGAGTTACCACGGCCATTTTTTGTACTAGCACCAATGGAAGATGTGACAGATGTTGTATTTCGCCACGTAGTGAGTGCAGCGGGTAGACCAGATGTGTTTTTCACGGAGTTTACCAATACGGAGAGTTACTGCCACCCAGATGGACAACAAAGTGTACGCGGGCGCTTAACTTTTACAGAAGATGAACAACCAATCGTTGCTCATATATGGGGAGATAAGCCTGAATACTTTCGTCAAATGAGTATTGGAATGGCAGAAAAAGGTTTTCGTGGTATTGATATAAATATGGGTTGCCCTGTCGCAAATGTAGCAGGGAATGGTAAAGGCTGTGGTTTAATCCGCCGTCCAGATGTTGCAGCAGAATTAATTCAAGCAGCAAAAGCGGGAGGATTACCCGTTAGTGTGAAGACTAGACTTGGATACACATATGTAGACGAATGGCGTGATTGGCTTACACACATTTTGAAACAAGACATTGTAAATCTTTCCATTCATCTCCGCACGAAAAAGGAAATGAGTAATGTCGATGCCCATTGGGAGTTAATCCCCGAGATTAAGAAGCTACGTGACGAGGTTGCACCACAAACACTATTGACCATTAATGGTGATATTCCTGATCGTCAAACTGGATTAGAGCTAGCTCAGAAATATGGTGTCGATGGGGTTATGATTGGAAGAGGTATTTTTAAAAATCCATTTGCATTTGAAAAAGAGCGTCGAGAGCATAGTAGTCAAGAGTTGTTAGATCTTTTAAGGTTACATTTAGATCTTTTTGATAAATATTCTGAAATAGAACCACGCTTGTTCAAGCCACTACGTCGCTTTTTCAAGATATATGTTCGTGGATTTAGAGGAGCAAGTGAGTTAAGAAATGAATTAATGAATACAAAGTCAACAGATGAAGTTCGTTTTATGTTGGATGAGTTTTTAAGTAAGAATGTAGATTTGGTAAGTGAAAAATAGAATAAAGATTCGGGTGGAAAACAGTGAGATAGGACAAACTATACTCACTGTTTTTTTATTTCTAGAAAAATTACCATTGACTGGACACTAAATGGTGTCATATAATTATGACACTGATTGGTGTCCTATTAAGGTGAGGGGGGAGGATTTTGAATAATACAGTACAAAGAACGGATGTCTTTGTAGCAATTGCCGATCCAACTAGACGAAAATTAATTCATTTGTTAGCTCAAGCAGATGAGTTACCACTATATAAACTAACATCTCAATTTGAAATGGGGCGTACAGCTGTGTCCAAGCACTTAACAATCCTAAAAGAAGCTGATTTAGTAACGAATCGGAAAATAGGGAGAGAAACAAGATATCGCTTAAATGCAGCCCCATTGAAAGAAGTAAAAGACTGGTTATCCTTTTATGAGGAATTTTGGAATGAACGAGTTAATATACTTAAAAATATTTTGGAGGAATAAATAAATGGCAGATATTTCATTAGATTTTCAATTTAAGAGTCCAATACATAAAGTATGGGATGCTTTAACAAATTCTGAAACACTAGCACTTTGGGTAATGGAAAATAACTTTAAGCCCGAAGTTGGATACAAATGTCAGTTTCGAAATAAGGAAATTGACTTAGTTGTAGATAGTGAAGTCCTAATCGTGGACAAGCCTAATAAATTATCCTACACGTGGGTTGGTGGTCCGATAGATACGGTAGTTACATGGACGTTAAAACAAGAAGGAGAAACAACATACGTACATCTTAATCATGCTGGATTCAACCAGGAAGATTATGCATATAAAGGTGCGAAAAGTGGTTGGACATATAAGGTGGAAGAGCTTAAGAAAGTTATTGGTGAAGAGTAAGATATTGCAACACCACAAGGAAAGATACGCTGAATTTCAGAGTTAAAGGAGTTAACGACATGGGTTTTTTTCAAGATGCATTAGCTGTATTTAAAAAAAGAGAAATTACATTTATGGAAAGCTATAAAGAAACTGAAAATGTATATAGTTTTCTATTTGAAAAAGAGAATGATTTTACCTGGAAAGCAGGACAATATTGTTTATTTGATATTACACATAAAAAAATAAAAAATCCTACTCGGCCATTTAGTGTCGCTTCAGCACCTTCAGAAGGTGTGATAAGAATAACAACGAAAATTGGTGATAATCCAAGTGAATTTAAGAAAGCTTTGCTTGATTTAGAAAAGGGAATGAAGATACGAGTAAGTGGTTCTGTAGGGCCGTTTTATCTAGAAGGAAATAGTCCTGCACTCCTTGTTGCAGGTGGTATGGGGATTACACCATTTCGAGCAATGCTGAAACAGTTAGAAGCAGATGGAGGTAGATCAGGTCGAAAAATAAATCTACTATATATGGATAGTCAAAAGCCTTATTTATTTAAGAATGAACTGGACGAAATAGCGAATAAAAGTTTAATAACTATTAAATACCTTGAATCAAGAGATGATTTACAAAAAGATATAGACACGTTTATTAATGATAATAAGGAAGACGGTAACTACTATATTGCCGGACCGAAATCGATGGTTACATCTATTTATAGTTATATCGGAAACAAAAATATTCATAAACGAAATATAAAAAAGGATGTATTTGATGGTTATTAATACAAAAAACAGTGAGCAATATGTAAGCTCACTGTTTTTTATTTTATTCAAAAATATAACTGATAACATCAATCGCTTGATCAACTGTTTCCACAGTCACATTTGCTTTATTGGAAAGCTCTTTTAAAGGGTGAATTAAAGATTCCGGACGGATGATAATCGTTGGTTTATTCATCGCAATTGCCATACTTGCATCCATTGCTGTATTCCATTGTCTGTATTTTTCACCAAATAAGGCAATAACCACATCTGCCTTCTGCATTAAAACTTGTGTTCTAAAATTGTTAATATCTGAAGCAGCTGCATCTTTATAAAGGTTAGATGGCTGTTTGCCTAAAATATCTTCACCAATATTGTCTGACCGGTCATGGTCTGTTTGTGGTGCAACGAATTTGAGAGGAAGATTTTTTGCCTTCGCTTTTTGCGCAACCTCATCTCGCCAATCATCATGGATTTGCCCTGCTAAGTAAACAACTAATTCCATATTAACTCCTCCTATGCTCTATCGTTCTAGTTATATAGTATCTAATATTTTTGGGTTTTCAAAGCAAACAGATTGAAGAGGTGTACTCGCGATTCGGGAAGTTATTTCGCGATTGTGGATGTTTACTCGCGAATCGGAGATTTTTCTCGCGATTGTGGATGTTATTCTCGCGATTATGAGATTTTTCTCGCGATTGCGGATGTTATTCTCGCGATTGTGGGTGTTTTACTCGTGATTCCGAGAAGTTTACCCGCGATTTGTGAAGTTAACTCGCCCTATATATAAAATAATACTAGAGTATAATTATTACATATGAAATAAAAAGGAGAATTTTTTATGGATAATAGAAAAATAACAGAAGTGGATGAGTATATTGTGAATTTACCTGAGGATATTCAAGAAATTACAAATTCCTTAAGAGAGATTATCCTTAACGCATCACTAAAATTGGAAGAAGAGTTTAAATGGTCAATGCCCAATTATTCGTATAAAGGGTTAGTTTGTTATCTTCAAGCAAGTAAGAAACATGTCAATCTTGGTTTTCATAAGGGAAATGAACTTGTAGAAAAAGATACACACAACCTATTAGAAGGTACCGGAAAAACAATGCGTCATGTTAAGATTAAAAAAATGGAAGAGATCAATCCAGAGGTGTTTACTTCTCTTATTAATGAAGCAATAAAACTAAATGATTGAGTGATAGAGGAGTAAGGTATGATGAATATTATTATAAAACAAGAAACTGCTGCGGATTATGAAGATGTGGAGCAAGTAATAAAGGCTGCGTTTGCTAATGCAGAACATAGTGATAAAAATGAGCATAAGTTAGTAGCTCGTTTAAGAGACTCTGACGAATATATATCAGAGTTATCTTTAGTGGCAGTAGATAAAGATAGGAATCATATAGTAGGACATATACTTTTATCTAAGATTAAGATAATACATGATAATTATGCAGTAGAGTCACTAGCTCTTGCACCAATAGCTGTCTTGCCTGAATATCAACATAAAGGAATTGGAAAAAGGTTAATTTCGGAAGCGTTGAAGAAAGCAACAGCGATTGGATTTAAATCAGTAGTAGTATTAGGTCATCCGGATTATTACCCGAAATTTGGTTTCGAAAAGGCATCTAAATGGGGAATTAAAGCACCTTTTGAAGTGCCAGACGAGGCGTTCATGGCAGTGGAACTAAAAGAAGGTGCTCTCAAAAATGCCTCGGGTGTTGTGGAATATCCAAGTGTGTTTTTCGAATGAGACAAGTTGATTTAGATAACTGTTTTTTAGAATTCATGATGAGACGTGTCCTCACGGCCATATCGTCAATGAATACGTGTTGAACCCGTCATGAGCCCAGTCCTCACGACCATATCGTTAATGTATTCGTGTTGAACCCGTCATTTAGACGTGTCCTCACGACGAATTCGATAATATATTCGTGATGAAATCGACATGAGCCCTGTCCTCACGACCATATCGTCAATGAATACGTGCTGAACCCGTCATGAGCCCTGTCCTCACGACCATTTCGCTATTGTATTCGAGCTGAACCCGTCATGAGCCCAGTCCTCACGACGAATTCGCTAATGAATCCGTACTGAACCCGTCATGAGCCCTATCCTCACTACCATCGTCAATGAATACGTGTTGAACCCGTCATGAGCCCAGTCCTCACGACCAATTCGCTAATGAATCCGTGCTGAACCCGTCATGAGACGTGTCCTCACGACCAATTCGTCAATGAATACGTGCTGAACCCGTCATGAGACCCAGTCCTCATGACAATCTCGCCTATGTATATGTACTGAACCTATCTTGAGACCCTGTCCTATAAGACGAATTCAACCTCTCTTTGGAGCAAGTTCCTTAACACCACATAATATCCGTGTTCTAAATCGCCTAAAGAAGATTAATCAAAATACAAAAAGAACTCCATTGGTGTACCGTTAACCCAATGGAGTTCTTGTCTTATTTAAGTTGTTATTGAAGAACACGTTTTGAGAATAAGTAATTTTTGGACCAATAAGGATTTTGTAATACATTCGTTGTGATTGTAACACCTTTAGATGTTGAAGCGTGAATCATGTTACCATCACCCATATAAATACCGACATGCGCCACTCTTCCATCAGTATAAGTGTCAGTCATCGTAAAGAACATTAAATCTCCGGCCTCTAAGCTAGATGTAGAGACAGATACACCTTTACTAGCTTGATCTCTTGATACTCTTGGAAGATGGACCCCATTGTTTCCAAAGACAAATTGTGTGTAAGAAGAGCAATCAAATAAATAAGGAGCTTCTGCAAGTGTTGCACCAAATTTATATTTTGCACCGATGTATTTCTTCGCATCTAACAGGATTTGTGTTGCTAAATCTGCTGGAGGTGCATTATTGTCTTTTTTTACAGGCTCGCGTTCTTTGATAGGCTCCATTTCCCCTTTGGAGGAATCAGCAGGAGGTAATTTTAAGACCTGCCCATCGTAAATTAAGTTTGAGGTAAGATTGTTAATACGTTTTAATTCATTCACAGTTATATGATGAATGCGAGAGATATTGTAAAGTGTATCTCCTTTGTGAACGACATATTTAGTTGCCGGATTTTGAATTTGGATAGAGCCATTCGTTTTGTTAAATGTAATATAAGAATTAAACAAAGCTCCACCTGCGTGTAATGAAATATATGCTGTATCATTTATCCATCTTGGCGGCTTTATATTTATATATTCATTTCCTTTTTTAGCTCGTGATCCACCCATCGTTACTCGAATAACGGTAGATCCATCTGTTATTTCATATGTCTTCGTATTTGCTTCAAACTTGATACTGTTATATTTCAAAATTTTCGCAAGGTCCACAAATGGTAAGTAGTATATACCATCCTCAATAATGGGATTAATTCCATTAACTATTTTTCCGTTAATATACACACCCGCGTTCGGAACATATTCCACTTGTGCGTTTGCTGTGTTAAACCCACTCATGCAAATGCTTAGACAAAGCATAAATACTGTAGTAATGCGTGCTAAGTTTTTCATCACTTCTCTCCTTTATCCTGTTTAATCTATAGTGATTATGATGGCATATAATCACACTTTTATTCTTCGAGAACCAATTTAACAGTTGAGGAGTTAAGAGACTTTGATAAAATAATTGTAAAGTTGATTTTATATAAACAATAATATAATATGTTTGTATATAGATAAACGAACTAGAGGTGTGTCTACAAATGAACGTAGAAGAAACTTTCTGGAATGCATCAATTGAAGAACTTTCAAATGGGTATATATTTTCTAAAGAGGAGTATACTTGTCTCCTTTGTGGTGAGAGCTTTGTGGATGGCATTATATATCCAATGAACGAAGCATTATACGAAGCGAAGAGAGCAGTAACACTACATATACAAGAAAATCATGGATCCGTATTTGATTATTTGCTTAAGTTAGATAAAAAGTACACAGGATTATCTGATCATCAGAAGGAATTATTGCAACATTTTAAAAATGGATTGAGTGACAAAGAAATTGTAAAAGAGCTAAATGGAGGTAGTACTTCAACAATTAGGAATCACCGCTTCAAACTAAAAGAAAAAGAGAAGCAAGCTAAGATTTTTTTAACGATAATGCAGTTGCTGAATACAGAAGAAAAAAATGAAGATAAGTTTATTAGCTTTCACAAGGGGGCTACAATGGTGGATGATCGTTATGCAATAACAGAAACCGAAAAACAAAAAGTGTTATCAACCTATTTTAAAGATGGGAAGGATGGAAAACTAGATACTTTCCCAAGTAAGGAAAAGCGAAAATTGATTGTTTTGCAAAATATAATACAGCATTTTAAAGTAACTAAAATTTACACAGAAAAAGAAGTGAATGAAATTTTAAAGCAAATTTATGATGATTTTGTCACAATAAGAAGATACCTAATTGAGTATGGCTTTATGGAGAGAAATAAAGACGGCAGCGAATATTGGGTGAAAGGATAGAAAGAGATGAACGTTGAACTAACAAGATTTAAAGTAAAACAGGGGAAATCTGAAAAAGTTGATGAATGGTTGAAGTTTTTACATGATAATATGAAAGATGTGCTTGTGACATTAGCTGGCGAAAAAATGTATATTGAGACTATCTTTAGAGAAGAATTCGAAGGAAATGAATATCTCTATTGGTACTCTGTTCAAGGAGAAGGAGGGCAGGATGTAGAGGATTCTGAACATTGGATTGACAAGAAACATTTGGAGTATTGGAATGAATGTATCGATTCCTCTTATCCAGGTATAGATTTAACTACTGAAGTCGTGATGATTCCAGATAATATTAGGGTTGCAATGAAATAAATCATATACATATAAAATAGGAGATAAAACAAATGGATAATAACGATATATTAATACGATTAAGATATGCATTAAACATAAAAAATAAAGAAATGGCGGAAATATTTCAGTTAGGTGGAGTGGAAGTATCTGTTCCAGATGTGGTGAAAATCCTTATGAAAGAATCAGATGATGCAGAAACAGAAGAACGAATTAACTGTACGAATAGTATGTTAGATTCATTTCTAAATGGTCTCATTGTTTTTAAAAGGGGAAGACAAGAACCTAAGCCTGGGCAACAAACAAAAACGGAACCAACTGAAAAAATAAATGAAAGTGTAAATAATCTTCTTTTAAAGAAAGTAAAAATAGCATTGTCATTAACGACAGAAGATATGATTGATATCTTTAAAAAGGCTGGATTAAGAGTATCTAAAGGAGAAATTGGAGCGTTTTTAAGAAAAGCTGGTCATAAAAATTACAAAGAATGCCTCGATAATTTTGCAAGGAATTTCTTAAAAGGACTTGCAATTAAATATAGAGGATAAAGCGTGAAATAGACTGACAGAATTCTGTTGGTCTATTTTTTGTTATGTAAAAAATCTAAACATTTTGATTAATAATAGAATTAAATCCTTAGTCACTGTAAAATGTAATTATAATTATTTGTGATGGAGCTAGTATCTTTTTATTTCATTTTGAGGAGGATTTTAAAATGAATAACTATACTAAAAATGTCGTCAAGATAAAACATCATGATAGAGAGATTTACGGTGTTTCCTATATGCCAGAAAATAGAGGGAAATTCCCAATTGTTATCTTTAGCCACGGATATAACGGAACACATGCAGACTTTGCAATGAATAGTGAATATTTAGCGGAAAAGGGAATTGGAGCTTTTTGTTTTGATTTTTGTGGTGGATCGATACATTCCAATAGTGACTTAAAAACGACCGAAATGTCTATCTTCACCGAAAAGGAAGATTTGAGTGCTGTGATTGATAATCTGAAAGAATGGCAGAATGTTGATGAAGACAATATTTTTCTCTTTGGTGGAAGTCAGGGTGGATTAGTAACAGCATTAACTGCGGAGGATTATAAAGAGGATATAAAAGGGATATTATTATTATTTCCTGCATTAGGAATACCTGATAATTGGACTAATAGATTTCCTGCAAAAGAAAGTATCCCTGATACGGTTGAGTTTTGGGGAGTCTCTTTAGGTAGAGTATTCTTTGAATCAATCCATGGCTATCATGTATTTGAACACATTGGGAAATTTGATAAAGAGGTCTTAATTTTTCATGGCGACCAAGATGACATTGTTGCACTTGAATATGGAGAGAAAGCATTAAACTGTTATGCGAATGCAAAATTAGAAGTATTTGCAGGAGAAGGACATGGTTTCTCAGCTGCAGGAAATAAGAGAGTAGCAGAGATGACTTATGAATTTGTAATGCAAAATATCTAAGATAAGAAGAGTGTTTAAAAAGGAGATGAATTAAATAATTAATTCGTCTTTTTTTTATGTAAATAAAGAAAAAATCTCCACTAAATTACCTCTTTAAAATTGTTTACCTACTAAAACACACAATTTACACAAAGTTAATAATAGATTAATAGTAAATCGCTACAATTATCCTAGAACGAATGTTAATTGATTAATAGTAAGACGAGCTTTTTCGCTACATATGCAATTAATTTAAAAATGAGGAGGAGAAACATGAATTTGCGATTAGAAAGAATGGGGTTGTCATTTTTACTTGCTTTTAGTTTAGTCGTATCAAGTTTTTTAGTAAGTTTTTTACCTGCTGCAAGTGCGGAAGAACAGAATGATTATGTACTAACGATCATGCATACAAATGATACACATGCAGCTTTGGATAAAATGCCGAAAACTGTCACAGCTGTAAAAGAGGTAAGAGCTGAAAAAGCAAACTCCCTTCTTTTAAATGCAGGAGATGTTTTCACTGGTACGTTATATTTTAATGAATTTCAAGGAAAAGCAGATTTGGCATTTATGAATCTAATGGGATATGATGCAATGACATTTGGTAATCATGAATTTGATTTAGGCTCTTCAGCGGAGGGGCATCAAGCTCTAGTTGATTTTATTAAAGGAGCTAATTTTCCATTTGTTAGTGCCAACGTAGATTTCTCACAAGATGAAAAATTTACTGGAATATTCAATAGTGTGATAACAGAGGAAGCAGAAAATGGTCAGATTTACAACGGAATAATCAAAGAAATTAATGGAGAAAAAGTTGGTATCTTTGGCTTAACGACCGAAGAAACAAAAGAGCTATCTAGTCCAGGTGCAATTACATTTGAAGCTTATTTACAAGCTGCGGAAAAAGTAGTAGCTGCTTTTGAAGCAGAAGGAGTAAATAAAATTATTGCAGTAACACATATTGGCTATGATGATAATGGTGCTATTGATAATGACTTAATACTTGCCGAAAAAGTAGAAGGTATTGATGTAATTGTTGGTGGACATAGTCATACAGCATTATCAGAGCCTGTCGTAATTGCGAAGGATGAAACTCCAACCATTATTGTACAGTCAGGTAATGCTAATAGTAATCTTGGTGTTCTAGATGTTACATTTGATGAAAATGGTGTAGTAATTGGACAAGCTGGAGAATTAATTGCAATTGGTGAACAAGAAGATGATCCAAAAGCAGCAGAAATTTTAGCACCATTCAAATCAAAGGTAGATGCGGTGGCACAAGAAGAAATTGGAGTAACAACAAAAATTGAATTGGAAAATCCCCGTACAAATGGTGACAATAGCGCACCAAGTGTACGTAAAAACGAAACAATTTTAGGTAATCTTATTACAGATGGAATGCTTACAAAAGCAAAAGAATTCACCGGTAAAAATGTGATAATGGCATTGCAAAATGGTGGAGGAATTCGCGAAACAATAAATGCTGGTCCTATCACGGTAGGAGAGGTTATTACTGTATTACCATTCGGAAACACATTAGCAACGATGGATGTCACCGGTACAGAGTTAAAAGAAGCATTCGAGATTAGTTTCAGTAAATATCCATTAGAAAATGGCGGGTTCTTACATGTAGCAGGGGGTAAAGTGGAATTCGATTCTACGAAGCCGGTTGGAGAACGTGTTGTCTCTATATCATATAAA
The DNA here is from genome assembly GCF_042655485.1 of Lederbergia graminis. NCBI lineage: Bacteria > Bacillati > Bacillota > Bacilli > Caryophanales > Bacillaceae > Lederbergia > Lederbergia graminis. The sequence goes on along the minus strand of NZ_JBHSMC010000013.1, from coordinate 118,481 downwards.
GATGATGAGGGGAAATATATTCTAGTAGAAGATGCAACAACTTACACCGTAGCAACGAATGCATTCACAGCAAAAGGTGGAGATGGATATACAGTCTTTGAAAAAGCTTATAATGAAGGGCGCGTAACAGACTTAGGCTTATCAGATTGGGAAAACTTTAGAGATCATCTAGTAAGCTTAGAAACTATCCCAACTAGTGTCGAAGGTAGAATTGTCGATGTAAGTAGCAATCAAGAAGCTCCAGGTGAAGATTCAACTGAAGATCAAGACAAAGATCCAAGTGAAAATCAAGACAAAGATCCAAGTGAAAATCCAGGCGAGGACCCAAGTGAAGATACAGATGAAAAACCAGATGAAAACATAGACGAAGAATCCGGTGAAGGAAAAGAAATAAAAGTTTCTGTTACGAAAACAGGTAATAATTATGTAATTAATGATGATGCATTTGATAACCTAGAAGAAAAAGTAACAGTAATTGTAGAAGTGAATAATACGTATGCCAAACTTAAACTTGCAAAAGAACAAATACAAGCATTAAAAGATGCTCATGCAACGATTGATGTTAGAAATGGGAATGTAGATGTGCAAATTCCTGCTTCTATCTTACCTATAGCAGAAAATCTTGAAATTAAGGTAAAGAAAATGGAAGCAAAGGGCTCCTTAGTTGTTTACGATTTTACAATTGAAGCAGATGGTAAATTGCATCATCAGTTTAATGAAAAAGTTCAACTTTCATTTAAAATTGATCCAAAACAAGTGGAAATACCTGAAAATGTAAAAGTTTATTATTGGAATGATGAGGAAGATAAGTGGCAATTAGTTGGTGGAGAATATCAGAATGGAGAAATAATAGCTGATACCACTCACTTCAGTACATTTGGAGTGTTTGAAGGTGAACCAGAAACTAATCTAATTCCAACTGATTCTGGAGAAGTTCTTCCGAATACAGCAACTAACAACTTTAATATTTTAATTATTGGTTTCGTATTAGTTTTAGCAGGTGGAGTTTTATATTTCGTACTAAGAAGAAAAAACATCACTTCAACAAATTAATAATTACAAGAAAGGCGTGCTAGTGTTTCATGCACGCCTTTTTTATATGATATTAACTTTTTGCAACTAATGTAACGACAGATCTAGGTGGTACTTGGAATGTTTCTTGTGTAGAAAAATCGCTAATTTTTTCTAAATTATGCGTTTCCGAAGTGATATAAGCTTGAAAATTAATATGTTCGACTTCCTTTGCTATACCATCTACATGAATGTTCACTGGCTGTGTTTCATCACTATAATTCACAAACACTATCGATAACTGGTTATTTTCCTCACTATAATATGCAGATCCCATTAATGAGTCCTTATCGTTTGCTCCTTGTAAGTCCACTCTATATGCACCTGGACGAACAAATCGACTATAATTTCCAAATGCCCATAATAATTTAGATTCAAAGATGAGTTCCTGATCCCCTTCTTTTTGGTAGGTCGTATAGAGCAACCCATCTTTATAATTATATGGAGACATTGCTAGCCACCATTGCCAGGAAGAGACTTGAGTTTCTACTAAGTCAAAGTGCATTAGACGAGCTACATCAAGTGCAGATTGTATCGATAAATCACGACCATGACCATGATCACCTAAGATACAGTATTCTGACATCCATATTTTGACGTCTTCATCATATCGATCAAGATTTTCCCGTACTTTTTGTCTTAATGGGACGAGGCGTTCGTCTCCAGAATAATGATCAGACCAATAGGCATGCGCACTAATTTTATTGCCAATCATCTCTTTTATCGTTTCATCACCTAAAAACTCCTTGATATATTCTCTATACTTACCTGGATATGCTCCACTCGCATTTCCACTACTATAATGACCTCCAAAAAGCTCGGAGTATAGGTCATCATCTAGTAAAGAGGCATATTCAACAGCTTCGCTTACATCTATTTCTGTATCTAATCCCCGTTTTTGTAGTTCACTATTTAAAGCTTTTACAACATTTTTCATATCTTCAATATTATAACGATTGCCTTCTTGCCCAGCGTTATTCCAATCCCAAGTAGGTTCATTGATTGGACTAATGTAGTTAAAAGGCAGTTGCTCTTGTTCAAAGTGCTCCAATACGTCCGCCAAAAATATTGCAAAATCATCAAAGTGTTCTTCTTTTAAATTAGTGCCATCAATGGATGGATCTGGTTGCCCGTGGCCATTTTTTGTCATCCATACGGGAGGGCTATTTACAAAAGCGATAAATTCCTCCACTCCGCGATCTTTAGCTGCTTGGAGGAACCACTGCTGACCTGCTTGTTTGTTCCAATCATAAGCTTCATCTTTTCCAGATTTAAAACTTTCCGCTCTTCTAAATCGATCTTTAATTATTTCCTGGTCGGTTTCTTCACTTCCTGCCCCAATATTAAAGCGCCACATAGATAATCCAATGCCTTTATCCTGTGAAAATAATAAATCTGCTATCTTTTCCTTATTTTCATCTGACCATTCACTCCCTATAGGATCCATCGCCCAAGCACCTGAAGCACCAAAACCGTCTATTTCCTGGTGTTTTCTATCTATGTTGATACTAATCTCTTTAGGGGTGGTGTCTATATGTTGATCATCTTTATGCTCATTTTCTGAAGTAGTAGTATTGTTTGGTTCTACCTTTTTACTTTGATTATCACAGCCTCCCATTGCCCCAATGAATGATAAACTTAATAATAATACCAATGGAACCTTCCTCCTTAATAATTGCATATTTTTTTCCACCCCTTATAGATTGGAATGATTTTCTATTTTTATATATTTATATTCTTATAACGAATAGTAACACTCTATGAAACCGATTTCAATATACTTTAAGTTTGAAAAATGCTTTATCATAAATAAGTGCGATGTAAGAGATTTTGTGACAACGCAAATTAAAGGAGGAGTTCTATGCGAAAAGCAATTTATATAATAACAGGTGTAATGGCAGCTGGGAAATCTACTGTTGCGGAATTATTAGCAAAAAGATTAGAAAAATCTGTTCATCTTCGAGGAGATATTTTTCGCAAGATGATCGTAAGTGGTAGAGAGGAAATGTCTGATAAACCGAGTATAGAAGCATTGAATCAACTTGATTTGAGGTACCAAATTACTGCAAATGTAGCAAAGCAATATTACGATAATGGGTTTACCGTTGTTGTGCAAGATAATTATCTAGGGGAAAAACTATTATATTTTATCGAGCTCTTAAAGGACTATTCTGTTTATGTAATTGTGTTGAACCCTAATATAAGAACGATTGAACAACGCGAAAAAAATAGGAATAAGAAAGGATATGTTGGCTTTACTGTTGAAAACCTGTATCGAGAATTTATGAGTAATACCCCTAAAATAGGTCTATGGATTGATTCGTCTACATTAACACCAGATGAAACAGTGGATGAAATAATAAAAAGAGTAGATAAAGAAGCGAAAATAAAGGTTGTTGGTAAATGAATAAAGAGGTATTAAATTAATGGTTTGTTCATGCGTATAATGAACAGACCTTTTTTAATGATTAATCATTAAAGAAAATGTTTTTTAAAAGATTTACTTCATTCATAACACCAAGTATTTCATAAGTAAATTGTAGCTTAATATTTGAATATGTGACTAGTTGTTGAATTGAATTCATAAAGGTTACTTGACAAAATAAAATAACGATTATAAACTAAGTTACATAAAGTAACTAACTGATAAAAGGAGAGTTAAAGATGAATAAAAATGAAATTGCAAAAGTTATTTTAAGGGTAGTAATAGGTTTTACATTCTTCCTTCATGGATTAGATAAATTCCAAAGTGGGATTTCCAATATAGCTGATTATTTTGCTAGTCTAGGTCTTCCTGGCTTTTTTGCTTATGGAGTTGCTACAATTGAATTAGTTGGTGGTATTGGTCTTATTCTTGGTCTAGGAACAAGAATTTTAGGCTTATTATTTACAGCCATTATGTTAGGTGCTATTTTTACAGCAAAGCTTTCACTAGGTTTTCTGAATGGATATGAACTCGATGTAGCATTACTAGCAATATCTGTATACTTTATTTTGGCTGACAAATCAGTTTTATCATTAGATCATAAACTATTTAATTAATCTATCAACTAATAACAAAGAAAATAATATAGATGAGGAGAAATAGGGATGTCTAAACAACAAGAATTCGAAGTTGGAATTTATACACTTGCCGATATAGGACCAGACCCCCTTACTGGGAAAACAATAAGTGCTAAACAGAGAATGGATGAGATACTGAAGGCCGCGAAGTTAGCGGACGAAGCAGGTCTTAATCTATTTGGGGTAGGGGAGCATCATCGTTTAGATTATGCCGTTTCTTCTCCTGCAGTAGTATTGTCAGCAATTGCACAAGCAACAGAACAAATAAGATTAACAAGTACTACAAGTGTAGTAAGTACACTTGACCCGGTTAGATTATTTGAAGATTTTGCTACATTAGATTTAATTTCAGGTGGCCGTGCAGAAATATTCGCAGGTCGCGGTGCTTTTATTGAATCCTTCCCACTTTTCGGATACAGTACTGATGATTATAATGAACTTTTTAATGAACATATGGAATTATTATTAAAACTGAATGAAAATGAAGTTGTTACTTGGAATGGAAAGTTTCGTTCTCCGTTAAGAAATGCAGAAATCGCTCCAAGACCAGTACAAAAACAACTCCCAATTTGGATTGGCGTTGGAGGGACTCCTTCGAGTGCAGAACGTGCAGGTAAATTAGGGGTTGGGATGGCTTTAGCAATATTGGGTGGTGATCCAAAGAGATTTAAACCACTCGTTGATATTTATCGTCAGGCTGGATTGGATGCTGGGCATAATCCAGAAATGTTAAAGGTTGGGGTAACGGGCCATACGTATATTGCAAGAACAACCGAAGCGGCGAAAGATGAATACTATCCTTATTACTCTAATTATTGGAATTATGTTAATAGTCAACGTGGAATGGGGACAAGAATGTCAAGAGCAGAGTTTGAGCGCTTAGCTAGTCCTGAAACAGCATTATTTGTAGGTAGTCCAGAACAAATTGTGGAGAAGATTTTAAAACAACATGAATTATTTGGACATACACGATTCTTAGCACAAATTGATATTGGTGGTCTTCCATATCATATGGTAGAAAAAAATATAGAATTACTAGCAACAGAGGTTGTACCAATGCTGAAAAAGGCATTAAAACAGAAGAAAAAGGAAGCAAAGACACCTGAGTTTGTTTGACTTCTTCAATTTCAAAGAAGTTAGGAAGGCACTAAATATTCCATATTTAAGTTAATGATTATAGCGAAATAACTTTTTTATATTGCAAAAAGACATTAACAAACGCTACTTAAAGATGCGATGTTAATGTCTTTTTATTTTTAATAGTTTCATTTATATTCTGCATTCCTTCTCATGTTTTAAGATACATCTTATTCGTCAGTAACCCATGTTTGTGACCAGTTTTCAATTGTTTTTAAAATGGGCTCCATGGAACGGCCTTTTTCAGTTAATGAGTATTCAATAATGACTGGCGTATTTGGTATTACTTCTCGTTTTACAAGACCTTGCTGCTCCAATTCCTTTAATCGTTCGGATAATACTTTTCCACTGATACCAATGGAAGATTGGATTTCGTTAAACCTCTGTGTTCCTTTTAATAATTGATAGATCACTAATGCGGTCCATCTTTGACTAAGTAGTGTGATAGCCCTTTCAAATTTTGGGCAAATTGCAGGCTGTTTCATCATAATTCCCCCTTATTCATAATTGTACCACAAAATATAAAACAAATAACAAATATTAATTTAATTACTTGACATAATCTGATGGTTTTATTATACTTACTTACGTAAAGTAACTTACTGATAAAAAGAATAGGTGGTGTCCCAATTGGGTTTCATAGATAAATTATTTGGAAGACAATCTAAGGAGGAAGAAACGATGACAACAGAAAAATTAAACATAGGGATTATTTTAGGAAGCACTCGTCAAGGTCGCGTAAGTCCACAAGTTGGAGAATGGGTAAAATCAATCGCGGATCAACGTGGAGATGCAAATTATGAAATCGTAGATATTGCTGAATTCGACCTTCCGTTTTTAGGAACTACAGAAGGAACTGAACCTGGAATTGCTGCTTGGAATGAAAAATTAGCAAGTCTAGATGGTTTTGTTTTCATTGTTCAAGAATATAATCACAGTATTTCTGGTGCGTTAAAGAATGCTATCGACTTTGCTCGTGAAGTTTGGTATGACAAAGCAGCTGGTATCGTAAGTTATGGTTCAACTGGTGGAGCACGTGCTGCAGAACATTTACGTGGTATTCTTGCAGAGCAAAAAGTAGCAGATGTTCGTACACATCCAACTTTGAGCTTGTTCACTGATTTTGTTAATGGATCAGAATTTAACCCTCAAGAGCTACACAACGAAAATGTAAATACTATGCTTAATGAAGTAGTTGCTTGGAGTGGAGCACTTAAAACATTACGCTAAACTAAATAAATTATTTATCTCTAAAAATATCAGACATCATCTATGTGTCTGATATTTTTTTGTGGATTGGCATCCTAATAGAAAAGGTTCAAAAGATTTGCTAAAGTATTTATAGAGATATATTAGGAACATTTGGAGGTCATCATGAATACTGTCATAAAACAAACTGAGCATCAAAATACCTTAAAAAGAAGAGAGAGAAAGGTATTTTGTAAGAAGTGTAAATCATCTCAAATTGTAGCGAACAAAAGAGGGTACAGTTTCAGTAATATGTTTATTACAATACTAATCACGTTTGCAATTTGTATCTTTTTAGCTATTCTATTTCCCTCACTTGATAATGTAGCTGTATCAGCAAATTTAAATATAATTGGATTAATTCTGTTTTATATAGGAATCCCAGTCTCAATAATTCGTGGTTTTTATGGACGAAATGATATTGTAAATGGATGTATGAATTGTGGAAATAAGTGGATCGCAGGAAAACGGTAAAATAGTAATGACAAGCTATACATAAGAGGAAAAATACTCAAATAAAAGCATCTGCAATCATCAAAAGCAGATGCTTTTTAAAAAAGGATAATGGGGAGTTTTATGAACAAACTTGTAGAACTTAAAAATATTAAAAAAGTATATGCAAGTAATTATGTATTACGTGACGTTTCTCTTTCGATTGAAAAAAATAAAAATATTGCAATTCTAGGCGGAAATGGAACCGGGAAGAGTACATTATTACGGATAATTGCAGGTATCGAAAGACCAAGTTCAGGAGAAATTTATCATCCTAGCAAAGAAATTAACATTGGTTATGTGCCTGAAAGGTTTCCGAAGAATATCCGTTTTACTCCAGGTGAATATTTACACTACATTGGAAAAATAAACGGTATCTCTACAGTGAATCTCCAAAAAAATATTCCTGATTACATTCAACGTTTTCAATTAGAGGAAGTAAGTAACAAATGGATAATGAACTTGTCAAAAGGAAATATCCAAAAAGTAGGTATCATCCAAGCAATTTTAGATAAACCAGATTTATTAATTTTAGATGAGCCAATTTCTGGACTAGATGCTCATGCACAGCAAGAATTACTAAAGTTATTAAAAGAAATGAACGAGGAAGGTACAACCGTTTTATTAACATATCATGAATCTAATATATTGGAAGGAATTGTAGATACTGCTTACCATTTATCTAATGGGAGTATTACGAAGATGAAACAAAAGAAGCTGCAAGAAATGAAATTAATAGAATTAGAGAAACTAGACGATGGTATAGTGATGAGTTGGGATGAGGTACTTTTTATGAAAAAAGTGGAGAGTAAATTAATTCTATATGTGCATGTAAGAGACAGTGATATGATTCTAACTAGAATTCTACAATTAAAAGGAAGTATCCGTCGTGTAGATAATGTAGTGGATTTTTACTTACATGATGAAAAGGGGCAGGGGGGAAATAACCTGTCAGAATAGAAAATCTTACTATTAGGGGAGATTCCTTTGTTAGAATTAATCAAATATAGTTTACATGACTATGTACGTTCCCATAAGTATTTTGCACCAATTTCAACATATATTATCTTAATTATTGTTTTCTATACTTATAAACCTAATCCTATTCTGGATAGCTATGCCGTTACTGCATCGATGCTATATGTTGTGTCGGCTTGGTTATGTATTAGTGTTCTCGCACTTGATACCCCTGTCCAGAGACAATTATTCATAAAACACATCGGGAGTATGAATCGATATTATGTTTCAAAACTTATATCAGTATTTTTCATTGCGATCATACTCACTATTTTTACCTTTATCTATCCAATTATTTTTCAAATGTTTAATGATACTGTAACGCCAATGATTGGTACAGTTGCAATTATAAATCATATTGTTTTATCGATATTAGGAATAAGTATTGCTAGCTTATTTAGTAATGCCATTACAGATAGTGCCGTCAATTCTTACGGAGGCTTAGCACTAGTTATTGTTATTTCTATCGCATCGCTTGGTATTTATAATATTTTACCAGCCTATGTTAAGTACATTGTTTGGATTATTCCACCGGCAATTCATACTCATAAAACATTAATCGATTGGAATGGTATCAGTATTTCGGAACTGTCATTGTTTCCGTTTATTTGGATCATTTTATACGCGCTATTACTCATATATTTATTTTTAACATTAGCGAAAAGATTAAATAAATAATTGATACGTTCGTAAAAAATGTAGGAGCCCGAAATCGTATAGAAATCGGGCTTTTGCATTTCTAGAAGATTAATAGTCCAATAAAGGTGGATATGATGAGTCCAACTGTGACAGGGATAAACGACTTTCTTACAATTTCCATTACTGGAACCTTTGCAAAACCAGCAACAGCTACGAGAGAAGACCAAGCGATTAGTGTTCCACCGCCTACCCAGATAGAACCCATTTGACCAATAGCAGATAAAGTTTCTGCATCAATGCCTACATTTTGACCAAGTGCTCCTGATAAAGAACCGACTAAAGGTAATCCGGAAAAACCAGAACCATCTAAGCCAGTAATTGCCCCAATTATTAAGATAGCAAACCCAACTATAAATGGATTTTCCGGTATCAATTGTTGTCCGGATACAACTAGATCAAATAAGAGAGAAGGTGCTTCTTCTGGATTAATACCGAATATTTTACTAGATAATTCACCACTTCCTAGAAAGAAAAAGCCTGCTATAGGAATGACAGGACCCATTGCCTTAAAAGCAAATACGAATCCCTTCACAAGGTTATCACTCACTATATTTAAGGATGAGCGAATATTAATAAATAATGATGCAGCGATAAGCAGAATGGCGGAGGTACCACCGATTAATGCTGCTCCAGTTCCACCTTCAACGGCAGGAATCACATCAGAAAATTTAGCGAGAAACATATAAATAATAATGATTAAAAATGTGACAGGTACAATAATAGCAAATAGTAGGCTGAATTTATTTTTAGTGGAGTCTTCTTGATTAGTGGCTTCATTTAATTGTGTTGAATGCAAATTAACTTTTTCCCAAGAAAGTAAATGTTGATTGGACGGAGATGAAATTTGTTTTCTAATGATGATATAGGCAATTACAATAGCGATCATTCCGGTTATTACGGACAATACAAATGCACGGTCTGCGACAATATTTACATCTGCTCCTGCAGCTGTAGCTGTTAAGGTTGGGGCAATTTGAATAATATAATCTGATGACAAGGCCATTCCTTGGCCAGCTAGTGATACAGCAATTGCGGTGCCTATGGGTGGAAGTCCAGAGCGGATTGCGACAGGAATAAGTAAGGCGCCAACGAGTGGTACAGCAGGTGTCGGCCAAAAGAAGAGTGAGATAATATATGTGACAAAAATGAGAATCCAAAAGGAGATGTGGCCATTCTTCATTACACCTTGAAATGGCTTAATCATTAGCTCATCTGTACCTAATGATTTCATTGAGTGCAATAATGCTGTCATAATTGCGATAATCAGGAAAATATTGAATAGTTCCCCAGCAGCGACTATGCTCGCATTGAATATAGTTTGTAACCCTGTTGTAAAGGAGTCAGTATAAATCCACCCCACCAAAAAAGTTAAAATAATGGAGGGGACCACAATATTTTGACGAAATAGCATCGTTAAAATAATGATACAAGTTCCTAGAAAATAAACCCAATGTGCAGCGACTAAATCCATCTATGAAAACCCCCTTTATAAGCATTAAAAGTCTAATATAATGTATGCTTTCATTTGGGCTTCGGTGATGGTTGGTGATAAAGTTGAACGACTATAAGGAAAGATTAATTATAACTATTTTATCCCTTGAGGATGGCCACTAAAATATGAGTTAATAAGGTTGTCGGGCCGATAGTTTTTTTGAAAGGAGGCTGATTATTTTGATCACGAACAACGAGGTGATTTCCGCTTAGGTGGAAATCACAAAATGAGAGGTCGCATGGATTGCGACCTCTTTTACTATTAATTTTCTAAGATTCAAGTATACTATTAATAACAAGGTGAGCTATATAATCTTTTGTAAAGGCTTTCCTAAAATATAGAACGAAAGGGGTTTTTCAAATGATTAAAGGAACGGACTGTTTATTTATACAAATAAATAAGGAGGATAAGAATTTTTGCAATATAAAAATGGAAAAGAGGTGCTTCCCCCTCATTTGCTAAAGGAGCTACAGAAGTATATTCAGGGAGAGTTAATTTATATCCCAAAGAAGAATAATGAGCGAGCGGGATGGGGAGAAGTGAATGGTTCACGTCGATTAATTGCTCAAAGAAACGCAGAAATTTTCCAATTGTATCGGGAAGGACGTTCTTTTGAAGAGTTGGAGCGACTGTACAATTTGTCCATCGATAGTATTCGTAAAATTATTTATAAAACCCGTAGATTGTAAAATTAAGTAAAAAGAAATTGTCTTAATAAGTAAATTTAATTACCTAATGCGGTTGACAATAATATTTTATAATGTCCTCGCAGCGGGAAATCAATATACATTGTATAAAGCTACTACAAAGAAAGAGGTCCATCAACATGTCTATTTTTGACAAGTTGTGGACCTGTTCGTTTTTACTCTTCGTTTTCTTCATTGTTTTTTTCTACTGTTACTAACACGTTTTCGATTCGATTATCTAGTACTTTTTTTACCTCAAAGGTTAAATTTTTGTAGGTAATGACAGGTTTCTCTTCAACAGATGGAATATAGCCAATTTTATTGATTAGAAACCCGTTAATGGTATCGAATTTATCAGTTGGAAGATCGATGTGTACTATATCTTCAAGCTCCCAAAGTCTGTATGTGCCTTTAACTAAGTATTGATTTTTCGCGATTTCTTTTATTTCCACATCAGATAATTCAGGATCATCACTTTCACTAGAAATATCACCAACAATCTCTTCAATCACATCTTCAATAGTAATAATTCCCTCTGTACCACCGAATTCATCCAGTACAATTGCAATATGGACATTATCCTTTCGCATTTTTGAAAATAAAACATCGATGGTTAGTGTCTCCAATACAAAGTATGGTTTTCTTATCACTTCTTTTAAATGAAAGTTCGTTTTGTCTCGACTTATATATTGAAATAAGTCCTTCACATGTAGAACACCAACAATATTATCAATATCTCCTTCATAGACAGGGAACCTTGTATACTTATACTTATTAATTTGCTCCAGTATTTCATCAAGGCTAGAATTAATTTCTATGACAGACATATCCGTGCGATGAGTGATAATATCTGAAGCTAGCTTATCATTAAATTCAAAAATATTATCAATCATTAACTTTTCCGATTGGTTGATTGTTCCTCTCTCTCTGCCAAGGTCTACCATCATACGGATATCTTCTTCTGTGGCTTCTTCATTCTGAGCATTGGGATCTACGCCAAATAAGCGAATGACAGTGTTAACAGAAAAAGTTAAGATCTTTACAATAGGTAAACAGATTTTTGCTAATATTGAAATAGGACCAACAGCAAAAGAGGAAATGGATTCAGCTTTTTGTAATGCTAGCTGTTTTGGAACAAGTTCTCCAAATACTAAAGTAAAATATGATAATACTATTGTTATCACGACGACTGAAATAGTCTTCAAGATATCCAATGAAATTGGAACACCTACATCATATAACAAGTTTGCTAATGGTTCTGCAAAGAAATCTGCTGCAAATGCACTGGATAAAAAACCAGCTAATGTAATACCTATTTGTATAGTACTTAGAAAGAGACTAGGTTTTGATATAAGACTATACAGTTTTCTAGCCTTTTTATCGCCATTGTCAGCTGCTCGCTTTACCTTTTTATCATTTAAGTTTACAAATGCAAGCTCTGAAGCTGCAAAAAAGGCATTTACAAAAATCAACACAATAAGTGTTATGAGTGCTATCGCCAAAATAGATTACCCTCCGTAATTGCTAATATATCATAGTGTACTCATTTTAATCATATCTATGAGCTGGAATTTTAAAGGCGCACAATTCATGTATGATCCCTATGCTTCTTGTACCTTTTTATCTTTTGTCATAAACCACCCTGTTACAGCAATTCCTACTAATACGACATAGAAGAATACTTTCCACTCAGTAGAGTGTGCAAAATCAGTGGATAAGATTCCTATATCAGGGTGTCCTAAAGTTAATACAGCAAGCTTAACTCCAACCCAACCAACAATTGCAAATGCTGCGATTTCGAGCCCAGGTCTTGAATGAAGTAATTTTACAAAAAGATTAGCTGCGAAACGCATAATGATTAATCCAATTAATCCTCCCGCGAAAATGACAAGGAATTTACCCCCATCCATTCCACCAATTTGTGGAAGATTCGTGTTCGGGAGAGTCATTGCCAATGCGACTGCAGCAAGGATAGAGTCGATTGCAAAAGCGATATCAGCTAGCTCAACTTTAATAACTGTCCCCCAGAAACCGGCTTTTTTCTTTGGCTTATCATTCGTACTCTCTTCTTTCTGCTTGAAGAAGAGTTTCCTAGCAATGTGATTAATAGCGATAAACAGAAGGTATAATGCACCAATTGCTTGTACCTGCCAAACGTCAACAAGAAATGAAATGATAAATAAGGATGCTAAGCGGAATACAAATGCACCAGCTAATCCATAGAATAGCGCCTTTTTCCTTTCTTTTTCATCTAAGTGTTTGACCATGATTGCTAATACGAGTGCATTATCAGCTGCTAGTAATCCTTCTAGTGCTATTAAAAGTAACAATACCCAGCCGTACTCCAATAAAATCGAGAAATCCAATTAATTTCCTCCTTAAAATTCATAGTGTTGAAAGTTCATAAAGGCGGATGAGGCTAATAAAAAAACCTTTACCAGAGTTGGTAAAGGTTTTAAAAAAATAAAAGACCTTTACCGTTTGGGTAAAGGTCTTGCTAACAACAATTCGTTGCCAACAAAGCCGGGGAGCATAAAACTCACCGAAATGACGACTTTGTTGTAAAAGCTACTCCCCTTTAGGAGAACATATTCAATGTATTTATTTTACTTTATACTACCTATATCTTGATGTCAAATAGTTTTTTAGTTTAATAGTTCATTAGATTTTAAAATACAAACCGTAGAGTGAAAATTTATTTACTATGTCGTTTTACATAGTCCGTGAACTGGTTCCAGTCATATCTACTAAGATAGTGAGTTCCTGCTCGTTTATGGTATCCTATATTTCCGTCGTGAAGTGATACTCCAGCTTCCGGTAATGAGCCATCATGTACAAGCCCATTATCGGCATAAATTTTTTCATAAACAGAAGAAGCGGCTACACATGATAAAAACTCCGATGTTGGATCTGCCCACATATCATCTTCTGCACTGGATACATAAATCTTTCTAGGAGCAATAAGTGCCATTAGAAAATGTTGATCAAAAGGCATTTCAAACTCCTTATTAGAAAATTGCTTATAAGATTTACAGAACCAGTATGGAAATGAAAGATTAATTTTTTCTATTGTTTCCCCGACTTTTCCTCGACTAATTGCTGCTCCACTACAACCTGAGTTATTAGCGAATACAAACGCGAATCTTTCATCAAAAGCTGCAGTGAGTAATGCTGTTTTTCCTAATCGTGAATGTCCTGCAATAGTGATATTAGAGAGATCGACTTTCTCATGTGTTTCCAAAAAGTCCATGATTCGCATCGCAGCCCAAGCCCAAATAGAAATTTTTCCAGCACTATCTTCTAAGCGCTTTCCATCAGGATATAGTAATCCTGAAAGTCCAATAGAAAAGTCATCATTATCGGAAGTTACATCTTCATAAAAAAAGGATGCTACTGCAAATCCATTATCCGCAAGTTCTTCTGACGGCATGAATTTATCCGGAACATGTGGACTGAAACTTATGTGAACGATTGTCTTGTATTTCCCATTTGCGCTCGGACAAGCAAAGTAAAATGGGAAGGAGTAATCACCATTATGAAGGGAGACTGTCAATTTAATTTTTTGTAATACAACATTGGAGGCACAGAAATGTGAATCAGTCTCGATAATCTCAAACTTCACTTCTTTTGGCTTTTCTGGGAAATATCCATATTCATATTTACACAACATATCCTTCAAGACTTCTCTTTGCTTTTCCCACTCCTCCAAACTTTCTATACCACTTAATACATTTGGCAGATTACGCTCAAGCAAAAGATTCCTTATCAAGAGAGCCCCTCCATTCATTATCTATACAACTTCATTCTAACACGGGACATGGGGTCAGGACGACTGTCCCGTTATTCAAACATTTTGAAAATGGTCCAAGGTTCCTGACCCCATGTCCCATTTAATTTTTAAAAAAAGGGTTTGCAAATTAAATGAACTGTGTTAAGGTGTGTATATAGATATATACACCTTAACACTTTGGTTTATAGGAGGAATTGGTTGATGAAGGCAATTTATGGATATGTTTTAGTTTTTATTCTTGCGGCAGTCCCACTATTTGAGGCGTATGGTGTGATTCCAATTGCGTCTCTTGCTGGTCTTTCCGTAATTCCAGTAATGATTATCGGGTTATTAGGAAACATTTTGACTGTTTTCCTTGTCATTTTATTTATTGATCACATTAAAAATTGGAGGAAAAAACGTAAAAAAGGGGAAGAGACAAAAGAGAGTAAACGCTCTGCACGTGCAGAAAAATTATGGAAAAAATATGGTTTGCCAGGTTTAGCAATGTTAGGGCCACTACTTGTGGGGAGTCATTTAACTGCTATTGCAAGCATGTCATTCGGTGGTAATAAAAAAAGAACATTTGCATGGGTTTCAGCTAGTATTACAATTTGGAGTATTGTTTTCACTGTTTTGTTACTATCTGGGGTCGATTTAATGGGATTAGAAGATCGAGGAATTATCAATTACTTTCAAACAAATGATTAATAAATGAGGTGAGTGAATTGCTAAATGATGCTATTTGGTTGGCAAAAAAAGAATTTAAACAACACTGGATAGCTGTGGTATTTACATTTCTATTTAGCATGATTATTGGATCTATGGTAGGTATCATTCTTTCAGGATCACAAGCTTTCATTATAGAATTTAATGATAAATCGATTAGTCATTACATGTTGGACTTTATCATTATTGGAGTAGCTCCAGGATTTGGAGCTATATACATGGCGAAACCGTATTTAAGCTATAAGGCAGCTGTGGAAGAGCCTTATGGAAAACGGATAGCTGTTCTACGATCATTGCCAATTTCCATCTCCGTTATAGCACTAAGTAGGACGCTTGTGATGCTTGTCATCTTAGCTCTTAATTTGATTGCTTTATTTGGTACAGCACTGGCTGTACTTATATATACGGATACATTTTCGGATTTTATGAGTGTAGGAGAGTATGTAGCCTTTGTTTTATTATGGTCTGGTTTCATGCTTGCACTTGGTGGAATGAGTCCATTTTTGGAAAATGGATTAAAAGGTCGTTACTTATTTATTGTCCCATTTATTTACATTGTTCTATTTATCATCGCAATTTTTAGCTACTATCCTTCTGTACAAAAAGGCATTATTGAATCGAGTATTGATTTTATTCAAGATGGCGGTTGGTATATTAGTCTACTTTCTTTAGTCATTGGTATTATATGTTTTTATGCCTGGCATCAATTATTAAAGAGACGCTTAACTAACCGAGATTATGTGTAGAAGGGAGTGGGGTACCTATGAAGATACCTATCCACATCTCTGAAGATAGTCGTGAACCTATTTATCATCAAGTGGAAATGCAAATTAAAACAATGATTGCTAGTGGTCAACTAAAGCCAGGATCTTCACTTCCTTCCATCAGGGCTTTAGCTAGTGAATTAGGATGTAGTGTTATAACGACAAGAAGGGCATATCAAAATTTAGAAGCGAGTGGCTTTATTAAAACAGCGCAAGGAAAAGGGACGTTTGTTCGAGAAATGGAAACGACGATGAAGGAAGAGACGAAACATAAAGTGGTGCAAGAAGGATTAGAAAAAGCTATTGAACAAGGAATGCAGGTGGGAATTTCAGAACAAGAATTGCATTCGATATTTAGAGATATTATGGTGAAAAAATTTAAAAATGGGGGATGAACATGCAAACCTCAATTTTACAAGTAAAAGGGTTATCGAAGAAATTAAAACGATTTACACTTGGTCCCATCGATTTACAGGTGGAACAAGGAATAATTGTAGGATTAGTAGGCGCAAATGGTTCAGGTAAAAGTACGTTATTTAGAATATGGATGAATTTATTAAAATCCGATACTGGACATGTGGAACTTTTTGGTCAGGATGTTAATAGTATTAAATCAGATTGGAAGACAAGAGTTGGTTATGCAGGAGAAATTCTAGATGGGTATGGATTCTTAACGGTATCAGAAATGAAAAAGTTCATTTCCCGCTGGTATTCTACATGGGATGAGGCACTGTATGAACAACTAATTATGCGCTATAAAATTGACGTGAAAGAAAAATTCAATAAATGTTCTAAGGGAACGAAGAAAAAAATTGAATTTATTTTTGCGCTCTGTCATCATCCAGATTTACTCATATTAGATGAACCGACAGCTGGGGTAGATATTGCATCACGGAGAAGAATAAAAGAAGATTTAATAAAGTTTATGGAAGATGGAGACAAAAGCATTGTTATGGCCACCCATACGATAGATGAAATCAATCAACTTTGTGATGAAATTATCGTTTTGGAGAGTGGAAAAATAATCCAATCCTTTAATAAGGACGACATATACCATGATTGGGCTAGAATTAGAATTTCGAATCTTTCGGAATTAGTGAAACAACATCCCAATGTACTGCATTATGAAATAGAGCCACCAGAAATTATTACAAATAATGTTCATATGTTAGAAACCGTTCTTCAAAGGGATAACATACAGATTCATCAGCAGGAACGATTAACACTAGAAGAGGTATTGCAATATTTAATTGATAAGGAATAATATGAAACAGTTATGATAGGAAAACTGGTTTCCACAGAGGAAATCAGTTTTTTTATAATATAAGCAGATAAAAGAGAAGGATTTGTAGAAAAATGTAGGAATATGCAGAAAATTCTTTCGAAAATTCTATTTACATTGATCTGTATGAGGAATATAATAAATTTAATAAAGTAACCGCTTTCAAATAGAGAACTATGGAACATTGATAGTCTATCGAAAAAGAGGAAGAGGTTATTTTTTTATTTCTTCAGAACATTGATTTCAATTTTTCGCATAATTCTATTTGTGTAAGGTTGAGGGAGTTAAGTTTTGCGAAAAATGCAACCGATTTCAATGGGGTTTCTTACGTATTGTATAGGCTGAAAATTTGATAGGAATCTATTAATGGCTGAAGTTCGAATAGTTGGTTGCTACTTTGAATGAAAAAACATACGTTGGGAGGATTTAAATGAAAAGTGTAACGGCACAGTCACAAGCAACAATTCTGGAAAAGAAAAGAAAGGATTCTATATTTATAAGATTAAAGAAAAACCGATCCCTTCTAATTATGTGTTTACCAGCAATTATCTTTTTTGCTGTGTTTGCATATCTACCGATGCCAGGCCTATACATAGCTTTCGTAGATTTTAACTATACTGCTGGGATTTTTAAAAGTGCTTTCATTGGTTTGGAAAATTTCCGCTTTTTAGTAATGACTGGAGACCTGTGGAAGCTAACGTTTAATACGATTGCTTATAATCTGGCATTTATTATCCTGGGGAATTGCCTACAAATTGGTGTAGCAATTTTGCTTAATGAACTCGCCAGTAAGTGGTTCAAAAAAGTATCTCAAACCATCATGTTTTTACCACATTTTATTTCCGCTGTATTAATTGGTCTTCTAGCATATAACATCCTTAGTTACGATTATGGTGTCCTAAACTCATTTTTAAAAGCGATTGGCTTAGATCCAGTCCAAACATATTCAAACCCAGAAATTTGGCCATTCATTATTGTCATTACTTTCTTATGGCAGTCAACAGGTTATGGATCGATTATTTATTTTGCTGCCATTATGGGACTTGATAAGCAAATTATAGAGGCGGCTGAAATTGATGGAGCAAATGCATTTCAACGTATTAGATATGTCATTATCCCATGGCTCAAGCCAACTTTTATCATACTATTACTATTCTCCTTAGGTGGAGTGTTAAAAGGGAATTTTGGTTTGTTCTTTAACCTTGTAGGTGCTAATAATGCCATGCTTTATTCAACGACAGATATTATTGAAACCTATGTGTTCCGTACATTAATGACAAATTTCAACTTCTCATTAGGAAGTGCTGTTAGCTTATATCAATCTGTATTTGGATTCATTATCGTAATAACAGCTAACTGGATAGTGAAGAAGGTTTCACCAGAAAATTCATTGTTTTAAAGGAGGACACATTTTATGGAAAGTACAGCTAGACGTAATATAGATTTTTCATCCGTAGTAGTTCGCTTTTTTGGATATGGATTCATCAGTCTTTTTGCATTATGTTGTCTCTTACCCTTTGTTCTGATAGTCTCTTCTTCCTTTACAACAGAAAAGGCTATCATGGATTATGGCTTTTCTTTATGGCCAAAAGAATTTTCTACTTTTGCATATGAACTTGTATTTCAAAATCCTCGACTCGTCATCGGCTCATATGTAGTAACCTTGATTCTTACAGTTGTTGGTACTGCATTAGGTTTATTTATTGTCGCAATGACAGGTTATGCATTACAACGCCAGGACTTTTTGTATCGCAACAAAATATCGTTTTATATTTACTTTACGACACTTTTCTCAGGTGGACTTGTACCGTTTTACCTTCTAGTAACGAAATATATGCAACTACAAGATAATTACTTAGCTGTATTATTGCCTGGATTATTAAGTCCGTTTCTAATCATAATGATGAAGTCATTTACTAGGTCGATTCCTCATGAGATTACGGAATCAGCAAAGATGGATGGTGCGGGAGATTTTACGATATTTATTAAATTAATCTTACCGATGTCTACTCCAGCTTTAGCTACAATCGGTCTTTTCATTGCCTTAGGATATTGGAATGAATGGTATCATGCAATGCTTTTCCTTTCCTCTAATATGGAATACAGACCTTTACAGTTGTTTCTCTATAACGTGATCAATAGTGCAGAATATGTTAGAAACTCTGCTGCAGCATCTAATGTGCCACCTCAAGATATACCATTGGAATCGATGAAGATGGCTACTGCAATAGTAGCTACTGGACCAGTTATTCTATTTTATCCGTTTGTACAACGATACTTTATTAAAGGGATAACGATTGGTGCAGTAAAGGGTTAATGTTGATATGATTGAGGACTTTCCTCATTTCATAGAGTTTTAAATTCATATAAAAAGGGAGGAAATAAGATGTTCAAGCCAAAAAAATTTATGGTAAGACTATTGATTTTGCTGTTGATTTTTATTCTTGTAGCATGTAGTGGATCCCAAGGCAATAAGCCAACTACAACCATTAATGAAGATGGTGAAATTGATACTTCTGAATTTGTTACCATTACGATGATGACATTAGGGGATAAGCCAACGAATGGTCAGTTGGAAAAGGTAATGGAAAAAGTAAATGAAAAATTAAAAGAAAAAGTAAATGCACATCTAGAAATTAAATGGATTGAATGGGCAGATTATATGACAAAATATAATCTAACGCTGGCTTCTGGTGAACCTATTGATTTAATTATCACAGCTACAGACTGGTTAGATGCTTGGGGAAATGCACAAAAGGGAGCATTCAAAGATATTTCTGATCTCCTCCCAAAATTTGCACCTGAAACTTGGAAAGAAGTTCCTGAAGAACATTGGGATCAAACAAAATACGATGGTAAGATTGTCATGATTCCAGAAGACGATTTTACGCAATGGGTAAACCATGGAATGTTCTATCGCACAGATTGGGCGAAAGAATTCGGAATTAATGAGCCGATTGAGGACTTCGAAACGTTAGAAAAATATTTTCAAGGCATTGTAGACAATAAACCAGGTGTAATTCCTTGGGATGTACAGGGAACGAATGTACAGACAGCATGGGGATATGTAACAGCCTATTCCGATGCAATTGAGCTTCCAATTACGACAGGAGTTTTTCCAGTTTATTGGGGTAAGTCGATTGATGATTTTACATCCGTTGTAAGTCCAATATTTGATGAAATGTTCGTAGATTACGCGAAACTAATGAAAAAATGGGCCGATAAAGGCTTTTGGCGCACAGACGTATTGAATTACAAAGGTGATACACGTGCGTTATTTGAGGCAGGAAAAACTGGTGCTGACGAACATCATACACAAACTTTCTCTGGCTTACGTACGCAAATGGACAAGAAACAACCAGGTTCCGAGATTGATATGTTTGCATGGGCAGATACGCGTGGTAACCTAGTTTCTATGACAATTACACATGGTGCGACAGCAGTAGGAGCCCATAGTAAACACCCTGAACGAGCGCTTATGGTGTATGATCTTCTACGAAATGATAAGGAAATATATCAATTGTTCAACTATGGAATCGAAGGAGTACAATATGAAATTGTAGATGGAAAAAGAGTTCGACCTGAAGGGTATGACGATACAGAGCATTCATTTGGCACTAACTTCTGGGGTGGACGTGTAGACAAATTCGAGATTCCTTCAGTTGATACTTGGGATGGAATGGAAGAAATATACGCTGAATATGATAAGATTAAGAAGCCTTACCCATATGGCAGATTCGTATTTGATGCTACACCTGTGAACTCTGAAATCGCAGCACTATCTCAAGTAACTTCACAAATGGTACCATCCATTGCCTTTGGTAAAGCTGGTGACCCAGAAAAAGCAGTTGAGGACTTCAGAAAGAGACTAGAAGCTGCAGGTTATGAAAAAGTGCTTAAGGAAATACAAAAACAAATGGATGAATATAAAAAGCTAGTCGAAGATAATTAATAGTAATATAAATGAAGAAAGAGCTATCAAGAAAAGATAGCTCTTTCTTTTTGTAATTTATTTAAGAAAATATCGCTTCGGAAATACACTTCGCTTTCCGCGGGCGGTTCGTAAGCCTCCTCGGCGCTGAACACGCCTGTCTAGCTTAGGCTTCTAGCGGCTGGCGAACGAGACAATCCTTCCCCTACGATAAGTCAACATCGGCTCATTCTTCGCCGTGTTTCCTTTATCTCAGGGCAGGATTGTCTCCCGTTCGTACGCCGCTGAACAGTCGCCTTCGCTTTTCTAACTGTGGGGTCTCCCGGCTACCGTACATCCCGCAGTCAACCATGTATCCAAAAATACACCACAGGGAATGGAAATGTGCTAGGGTAGGTCTATACGATGCATGTATAAGTTAGATTTAATTTTTAGGCTCTGTTAAAGTTCATTGTTGTTAACAACTTAGTTGATTGTAGCGGATGTACACGAGACTCCTGCGGGAACAGCACGAGCCGAAGATCCACTTGGCAAAGCGGTTTTCTTTGCCAAGTTAGCTGAGGCCGTGCCCGCGGAAAGCGAGTGTACAGAAGCGAAAATCAACAACAGAGTTTAACAGAGCTAACTTTTTAAAGCTTTATTTCCATGGTAGGAGTCTTCGTGTATTTCCTCCGCTTGTAACAATAAAATTTTTATAATTGATAAAGCTACCGAACCACCTTTTTTTGGAAATTGAGTTAAAGTTTAGTTTTTATTTGCAATCATATTCCTTTTGTCCCAATCTCTTATTTGTCATTGATATAACAGAAGTATATATCCAAAAATATGAATCTTTTTGAAAAAAATGAAAAGAAGAAATATTAATTATAAAAAACTAATGATATAATTTTTATAAAAGTAAATTTGTAGAAAAAAATAGATAAAAATGGATGGTTATCTATGAAGAAGTCTCTATTTATCTAATGAAGTTCTTGAATATCTATGAAACTTCTAAACATTACTCATTATAGAAAGGGTTGATCATTATTTGAGTGTATTAGTTTCCAAGCTGAAGGAAGTATTATATGCAGTTATCCCCATTACTGTAATCGTTTTATTGTTGAATTTTACTGTTATACATCTCGAATCCTCTCTAATTATCCGATTTATAATTGGCGCTATCCTCATCATTATTGGATTATCCATTTTCTTATTTGGAGTCGATATTGGCTTAACAATAATTGGCCAGAACATGGGGGCATCCATAGCAAAGTCAAATAAAATATGGGTAGTTATTATAGCTGGTTTACTGTTAGGCTTTTTTATTTCTATTGCGGAGCCCGATTTACATATACTTGGCGGACAAATCGAGCTTGTAACATCTGGGTTAATCACAAAATGGTTAATTGTCGTAATTGTATCGATTGGCATTGCAGCTTTACTCGCTTTTGGACTAGTAAGGATTGTATACAATATTCCACTTTACAAAGTACTTACTGTAATATATCTGCTTATTTTTGTAATAGCAATATTTACATCCCCAGAGTTTTTAGCTATATCCTTCGATGCTTCTGGAGCAACTACTGGTGCATTAACAGTTCCATTTATACTAGCACTTGCTTTAGGTGTATCATTATTGAAAAAGGATAGTAAAGCTTCTGAAAAGGATAGCTTTGGTTTAGTGGCTATTGCATCCACTGGAGCAATCATATCCGTTATGATTATGTCTATCGTTTCTAAGAGTGACAAAATAACAGGAAGTTTAGAACAAGTGAATATTTCTAATTCAATTATCGGACCTTTTATTAAAAAGCTTCCAATTATAGCGGGTGAAGTCTTACTTGCCTTGCTGCCTATTGTGATAATTTTTCTTATATTTCAAAAAATATCCTTTAAATTATCAAAGAAGACTGTTCGAAATATTTTAATTGGAATATTATTTACATTCATTGGTCTTATATTATTTTTAGTTGGTGTCAATGCTGGTTTTATGGATGTTGGTAGTGCGGTAGGCTATAGCATTGCTAATCTCGATAATAAAGCATATATTGTTATAGTCGCATTTGTACTTGGATTCGTAACAATATTAGCGGAACCTGCTGTTCATGTTCTAACTCATCAAATTGAGGATGTTACAAGTGGCTATGTTAAGCGATCTATCGTAATGATTGCACTATCGATTGGAGTCGGTTTTGCGGTTTTACTTTCTATGTTAAGAATTATTATTCCTGACTTACAATTATGGCATTTACTCCTACCTGGGTACGCAATTGCAATTGCTATGACGTACTTTGTACCCAAATTATTTGTAGGTATCGCCTTTGATTCAGGAGGAGTAGCATCAGGGCCTATGACAGCTACATTTATATTAGCGTTTGTTCAAGGGGCAGCAGAGGCAATTGAAGGCGCCAATGTACTTGTAGACGGTTTTGGGATGATTGCGATGGTTGCGTTAACACCATTAATTGCATTACAAGTTTTAGGTGTTATTTTTAAATTAAAATCAAAAAAGGGGGGACTAGAAAGGAATGTGGAATAGTTCTGAAATTGCCGATTATGAAATTGTTTGTGTTATTGTTAACTTCGGCCTTGGAAGTAAAGTACTGCAAACAGCTAAGAAATGCGGTATTTCAGGTGGGACAGTGCTTTTAGGAAAGGGCACAATCAATAATCGTCTGCTGAATTTTCTAGCCTTATCCGAAATGAGAAAAGAAATTGTAGTAATGGTTTCTAATAAAACGACAGCTGATCAGGCATTGGAAGAGCTTGATAATAAATATAAATTTAATAAACCAGGTCACGGGATAGCATATACCATTCCTGTGAAGAATGTTTTCGGTGCTAGTAAGTGTAGACCAGACGGTATGAAGGAAAGTGGGGGTGCAGAGAATACCATGTATGATGCCATTACGATTATCGTGGAAAAAGGTAATGCAGAGTATGTAATCGACGCTGCAACCGAAGCTGGATCAAAAGGTGGAACAATTATCAATGCGAGAGGTTCTGGCATCCATGAAACTAGTAAATTGTTTTCAATGGAAATTGAACCTGAGAAAGAAATTGTGATGATCTTATCCAAAAAAGAAACAACAGAAGCAATCGTTACTTCTATCAGAGATAAACTGAAAATTGATGAGCCAGGAAATGGTATCATCTTCATTCAAGAAGTTAGTAGCACATACGGAATATATGAATAAAAAAGTATTAAACGAACTATACAGTTGATGAAAAAATCAATATAGTTCGTTTTTTATTTTGCTTTCGAAGAGTTGTTTTTACAGGTGTGGACTTCCCACTCTACGAATATAAAGTTACAGACCAGTGCTTTAGCAAGAGCGATAGGAAGTCGCTGTCTGAGCCTATCAACAGAATGTTGTGTCTACAGTCTCCCTTCAATTACCAGCGCTCTCGCTTCACTAAGCCAGCTGAAAACGCAGGGTATTTCCTAAGCGGTCTACATGATCATATATTCTTAGAGTTTAATGAAATGAATATAGTTTGGACTATAATTTTAACTGAATAGGTATTACTACCTGTGAATCTCAGTTAATTTATGAAAAATACTCTAAATATAAGAATAAGGAAGGGTATTTCATTACTTTCCTTCAATTATTTATTGATAGAAGATTTGAAACATAGAATAATACAGTGAAATTAAGGGGCTATAGAAAGGGGGAGAACAGCAAACATGTTAAAAAAGAGGTTACTATTTATCTTGTGTTTGGCAGCAATTGTAATAATTACAGGTTGTAGTCAATCAAATTATAAACCTAGTGATCCAGATACCCCATTAAATTTAGATAATCTTAATGGAATGTATGCTGGATTTCGTGATGATTTTGGCGGTTCCGAATGTGGAGGTATGTGTTGGGATTTTTACACCTTCTTACCAAAAAATAATGTGTTCATTGGTTTACCCGACAATGGAGGACCTGAAACGATTGATTGTAAAGAGAATGAGTGTCTTACTTATAAGATAAGTGATGGTATGCTAAAGCTTAGTGATGGGGAATCAGTACCGATTGAAATAACGGATGAACAGCTAGTGATAAACAAGATCAAACTTAATCCTGTTATACCTGTACCAAAAGGAACCACATTGGATAATACGTACACTTATATTGGTTATTTTGGATTGATCGGAGTAAACGGAGCGGCAAGCTCTTGGACGTATAAACTAATATTAGAATCGAATGGTACATTTGAACTTTCTGGTGTTACCTTAGGGAGTCTAGGAGCAACTAGTGGTGGTCCTTCTACACACGGTAGTTCGTCAGATAGTAATACTATTGGTACTTATCAAATTCAAAATAATACAATTATGATGAAATCGGACGATGGGAAGGAAGAGAATGCATTATTTTTTATCCATAACGGGGATGAAGAAGATATTCAAATCGGGGACAAAAATTATTATGTAAAGAAGAATTGAATATTTTAATAAAATAAAAGAAAAAGGTGATGGGAGATTAATCACCTTTTTTTATGAAAAAAATAACAAAAATGTTCATAGAAAGGATGTTATGTTTAAATTATTTTCCCCATTTTAGGGTGATCTTTAATGTACAACAATTGGCGCCTTTACTCAACGCAGGAGACTCAAGGGTAAATATTACTCCAGAAGGTGTGTAGCTAACTTTAATTGGTACGGATATTCCAACTATTGTATGAATTAAGCGATCTACTTCGGCTTGATTTCCATGTTGAGCAGCTTCCATTAACTTCATTGAAAATGTCTTGTCACCTAATTTATCTAATAAACGTCTCCCTTGATCTAATAAGACACGATATGAATTTACAGATTCAATCAGCATTGTTGGATCCACAGGAGGATACTCACGGTAAGGGAGATATGGGGAGTAAATTACATTTTGTGGTACTGGAAAGTAGCTATATATTGGATACCGGTAAAATGAGTAGTACATAACAAGCCTCCTTTCCTTATTGGATCTAGATAAGACGTCATAGCATATTATGATGATATGCTTGCCATTTGTTACAGATTAATTTCGTTGTCCGATACGAACTCAAAAATGGCATGGGAAAGTATAGATGTTAAAGCTTTTAAGCCAATGTGACTAGACATGTTTCTTTCTATTAATCTAGAATAGTAAATAGGTAGAAAAAAGTATGGGGGAGTTAATGGTGATAAAAACAGTACTAAAAAATCCTATTTATTGGTCTGATATTCCAGATGTTGATGTAATTAGAGTTGGAAACGCTTATTATATGGTGAGTACTAGTATGCATTCAATGCCAGGCTGTCCAATTATGAAGTCTGAAAACTTAGCTGATTGGGAGATTATTGGCTATGTTTATGATCAACTAGAAGACAATGATGCTCACAATTTAATAGATGGGAAAGGCATCTATGGAAAAGGTTCATGGGCTGCGAGTTTACGTTATCATAAAGGTACATTTTATGTTTGTTTTTCTAGTAATGACTCTAGGAAGTTTTATATTTATCAAACAAACGACATTGAATCCGGAAATTGGAAGCGCTCTACTATTGATGGTATTTATCATGATCCTGCATTGCTATTTGATGAAGGGAGAGTTTTTGTAATTTATGGCTGTGGTCATATTCGTATTACTGAACTTACAGAAGATGTAACCGCTGTTAAAGAAGGTGGGATAAATCAACTATTACTAGAAACAGAAACGGAGGGAATTGGCCTCCGTTGTGAAGGCTGCCATGCATATAAAATAAATGGCCAATATTATTTAATATTTATTGAGTGGCCAACAGTTGGTAATAGACGCAGAAGGCAAATTTGTTATCGTTCCAACAACCTTCTTGGAGAATACGAACGTAAAATTATTTTTGATGATGATATGGGCTACCATAATAAAGGAATCGCTCAAGGTGCCATTTTTAATACACCGAATGAGGAATGGTATGCAATGTTATTCCAAGACCATGATGCAGTCGGCAGAATTCCATATATTCTTCCTGTTAAATGGGAGGATGGATGGCCGATGATTGGAATTAACGGAAAGGCACCGGAAGAAATAGAAATTAACTTGCCTCCTACACAATCTAAGCCATTGGTCATTAGTGATGACTTTGACTATATGGAAAATAAATTGCAGTTGAATTGGCAATGGAATCATAATCCAGACAATGATTTGTGGTCCGTAATCAAAAGACCAGGTTTTTTACGATTAGAAACAGGATATATTGCTGACAGTATTTTACGTGCTCGAAATACATTAACTCAAAGAACAGAGGGTCCATATTGTACAGGAATTACGTCCATGGATATGTCTAATATGAAAATAGGTGACCATGCAGGTCTCGTAGCTCTGCAAAATACCTTTGGTACGGTTGGGGTAGCGGTTGAAAATGATGGGAAATATGTAATAGCGACTGTAAATGACGGTAATGGTGGCGAAGAAGTAGTTGAAAAACATCTTATAGAAGATGATTTGCTTTTTGTAAAAATAAAATTTAACTTTGAAGATAGTAAAGACATAGCAACATTTTATTACTCGGGAAATGGACAAGACTGGATTGAAATAGGTTCCCCGTTAAAAATGAAATATACGTTAGATCATTTTATGGGCTATCGAATTGGACTTTTCAATTATGCTACGAAAGAAATTGGTGGTTACGTAGATTTCGACTATTTCCATTATGAGAAAGAATAAATATTAAATAGAGGCTAAGTAGTAAGGTTTTTCATTTTAAACCTTCTGCTTAGCCTCTACTGTTTTAATAGCTATCTTCTTTTCTTTTTTGAATCCAGCATGACATTCTTCTTCGTAATAGCTACCATGGTAACATAAACATGTACTACGTTATCCTTTATTTTTTTTATATCAACCACACTGCCATTACGACCCTTAATTCTTATATTTTCACCTGAAGTAGGCACCGTTTTTCGTAATTGTGTTAATATGACATTTCTATTTTCAATAAAATGAACAACAATCATCAGATTCTCACCTTTTCTTTTGGAATGAATTCAATACTCCAAATGAAATATATGAGTGAATGTATAATTTATTCCCGATAATAATAAAAAATATTATACGGTGTGTTACATCGTTATAAGAATTATTTCGTAACTTGAATCTTGTTGCTTTTCACCATGTAAGAATTAACTTTCAATATAAAAGGTTTTTCAAAAGTAACACGAAGTCATTACTGTTAAAATAAAACATAATACTATCTAATATGAATAACTAGCCATGAGAAAACGTGAAGTTGAGGTATTAATTATATGAATGAAGATTTTTTGCTAGCTGCTAATATGAAATATCCAAAAGCTGAAGAAAAGGCAATAGCTTACTTTAAAGCACTACATACGCAATTGCAGGAGAAAAATTATGTCTCAACGTTAACGAATGATATACATATATGGAAAAAACATCATATTCATTATCGTTGGAATGGGAGAAGAAAGTCTAAAACAAAGCATTATCGCCATTATATTGAATGGCTTAATTTTACAGGGAAATTAGATAATTATTTACAACGAAGTATTTCCTATTTGTATTTGCGTGATTTAGGAAAGCCTTTGGACAATGAGAAGACACAGACAAAGATACAAGAGGCAGTTGCTAGTGTGAAAAAAAGACTTTTATCTGATGACAAGTCAGAGTTTTTTAATATGGCTACTTTGTATCGATGGTCCCAAAAGTATGGGATTGAATCCACCATCATCTGGCTATTTGAAAAGCTAACAATTGTTTCCTCTAACATACCAGTGGGGATGGATAAAGAACATGCGAAAAGAAAACTAATTAAATTAATCGCAGGGGTTGTCATGCATGAATTTGAAGAAATCGATGATAATCTATCTGAACAAGACCGTCAACTTAGACTTGATAAAGCAATAAGGCTTGGATATTGTTACGGATTAACATATCCGTTTATTGATGATCTTCTTGATGCTAATGTCTTAACGGAAGCGGAGAAACAGCAATATACTAAAATCATTCGTATCTCCCTAATCACAGGTAATGTACCTCAACTCGGCGAATGGGTTGGTCCAAATAAACAGCTTATCGAATTTGTACATCAAGAACTTAAGGCTGCTTTTGAGTATATAAAAGCTAATTTGAGTAGTGAAACACATACACAATTTTTCGAGCAAGCGTATATATTTTTTCATTCGCAGGAAATTGATCGTGAAAAGGACTTAGATAATGAACAGTATACAAATGAGGATATATATGTCCCGATTATCTTAAAATCTGCGTATTCTAGATTAATTGCTAGAACGGTACTTAGCCCAGAAACGGATGAGGGCTTTAATAATCGAACTTTTTACTACGGGATATACAACCAGCTTGCAGATGACTTTGCTGATATGTTTGATGATATGGAGGAAGGTGCAGTTACTCCTTATACTTACTATTGGAAATATCATAAGAAGCGCAAAGACTTACTAAATCCGTTTGAATTATACTGGACAGTTATTTGCAATCTAATTCATCATATTTATCAATCTGATCCTAATACAAGGGAAGTTATTTTAGCTCGAGCAATAAATGGGATAAAACGTTTTAAAGAGAAATGTGGAAAAGAGCAATATAAAGAAGTAATGGGGATTTTTGCACCGTCAAATTCAAAATTTAACAATCTCATTCAAAAAGTGGTACGTCAAGCAGATGATGTGGACTTTTTTGATAAATTGCTGCGGGATGAAATGATTGCGAATTTGAGAAAAGAACAGAAAGAACAAGATGAATTTACAGCTAACATGGAAACGATTCGAATTCAATTGAATAATGTTTTACCTATCCCTAAAAATGAACAAACATTATTGTTAGAAGAACCACTTATGGATGCGGTAAATTACAGTTTGGAGGGGGATGGAAAACGAATCCGACCATTCGTTGCTTGGATGATGGCAAAGCAGTATGGTCTTAATGAATCAGCTGTATTACCGTTATTAAAATCATTAGAATATATGCATACTGCTTCATTAATTTTTGATGATTTACCTTCACAAGATAATGCTGAAATACGGAGAGGGCGACCAACGCTACATCATATATATAATAGTGCGATTGCAGAATTAACTGGTTTATTTTTAACGCAGAAAGCTATCGAAGAGCAGATATCCCTGAACGGTTTTGATGCTAAATTTGTTCTACGATTAATCCAATATTCTGCACAAAAAACAATGGAAATGTGTAAAGGTCAAGCTTTGGATTTAGAGTCTAAGGGAAAAAAGTTAACATTAGAGCAACTAAATTTGATGTGTTTTTATAAAACAGGAATTGCATTTGAAGCGTCTATTATTATGCCTCTAATACTTGTAAATGAGAAGCCATCACATATAGAGATGTTTAAGAAATTTGCTTATCATGCTGGCATTGCCTTTCAAATTAAAGATGATTTACTGGATGAGGAAGGGGATGTCGAAGTACTTGGAAAACCAATACAACAAGATCTTGATAATAATAGTTCCACCTTTGTAACCGTCCTTGGAGTGGATGGGGCAAAAAAGGAAATGTGGGACCATTATTGTCTTGCAATGGAAACTCTGCATCAAGTCCCACAACAATATGGATTTCTTAAATATTTGCTGGACTATATGGTTAATAGAAATCAATAAAAAAGAAATAGTCCCTGGTTTAAATAACGAAGTGTTAAACCAGGGACTATTTCGTATTGGAAGAATAATTATTGTTTGGAATTTTGGCGATTCGTGGGATGAATAGCTTTTTCTAAATCTTCTGCTGCAATTGTGCTTTTTATAGTATCACTGTTAGGTTTACCTTTTTGGCTGTATCCCATCGATCCTTCTTATTTTTCTAATGCTAATTTTAACGTATACAAACTAATTCCTAATGTAATACAAGAAATGATCAAAGCAGTTGCTATCATACGTCATCCCTCGCTTTCAGGTTTCCTATTTATTTCAATGGCTATCTTCCTATTATCCTGATATTTGTTCAAAAACTATGCCGTATATTTTATAAGAAAACATATTAAAATTAAATTGAAATATTTGAATTTCCTTTATTGAACCGAATTTCTATTTTGGACCAAAGATAGTAACATCCTATTCCTATACCGGCACCTATAGTATTTAAAATTATATCATCAATATCGGTGCTTCTTCTCAAACCTATTACAAATAAAGCGTAAAATAAACTTTGAAAAAACTGTATTAATTCTATTCCAGCTGTACAAATAAAGGAATACCAAATAGTTTGCTTATAACTTTTTGTCCATTTGAAGTAGAGCATAGCAAATGTGAATGGTGTAAGCATGAAAGTATTTCCGAAAATTTGATATAGCGCTGAAAGTACGGAAGGGTTAATTGTTATTTCGCTAATAATACCTTTTATTGGTATAAGATTAATTGTATAAAACAAGGATTTAAGGTTTTCTACTGAGTGATTATAACCTTCAAAAATGAATCCTCTAAGATAAATAGTTTGATAATACAATATACAAAAGTAAATCACAAAACAAATCCCAATAAACCAATCAAACATATTCCTAAAGGTTGTACGTTTTAAAAGAAAGATTAAGCAAATTAAAATAACGATTAAATTGATTAAACCTTCTAGATTATAATAAAAATATAAAATACTGTTTCTGTAAAAGAAGATTGGGATTCCTAATAATATGAATTTTTTCACTGATTACTCCTTTCAGTACTATATAAACGTTAAATCATTTTTTTAGAAGTTGTATCCACATTGTATGTTCATTGTTTCTTGAAGATCGAAATGATTAAAAATTAATTGTATATAGTAATATTATTTGGCAAAAATACCTTTAAAGCGTTGACCTTTTTAAAGGAGGAGAAAAATGAAAAAATTAATATGTCTAGTTGTTTTTTCTTTATTTTTAAGTACTAACATTGTCTCAGCTAATGCTAAAATTCCTAGTAAATTTGATAATCTTATACTAGGACTTATGGATGAGCCAATCAGTGATGCTGTTATAGATTATTACAAGGATGATACTGCAAGGTTTCAATATCATTGGTCAAAAAATCATGATGTAGTTGAGGTTGACCAAAGTGAAAAAGGGAATAATTTAAAAGCTATGTTTGTGGTGAAAATCCATATTCAAGCTGAAAATAATAATAATACTTTAGGTGTTGATACTTTAACATTTGGTGTTACACCAGGGGCAACGGGTAAAAATAATAAGGAAACAAAAATAAAACTTTTAAGTTATGACCATAGTAATCCTATAGGTAATAAAGAATAATTTATTGATTTCTGTATCCCAAAGTTGATATTTACCAAAAGATGCCCACCCACTTTATTTTGTGGATGGGCATCTTTTGGTAGAATATCAATCAAATCCTTCAGCATAAAAACTCGCTTGTCCTGGCGAGGCATTATATGTGGTAATATAAAATTCAGCTTCCTCATTCCCACCATCTACCCACTTATCAATAGGGCTCCAGGTTACAATAGAATCTTCAGTTATTCTCACCTTTTCACCCACAAATTCATCAGCATTACCTATTCCATCGTACTCTCTTAAATGCGCAGTAAAACTATTCGTCACATCAGTAAACACTATTCTAAAATCTCCACCACCAGAAATCCAATTCACATTGTCTTCTGCCGGTGTGTAATAAAATGTATCATCACCAGTATACGCATGTCCTCTATATTTCCCTCTAGATTGTCACCCTGCTGGATCTGAAATTAATGGGCTTACTATCTCAGATGTTATGGGTGTCACTGTAATTTTCACGTTGTTAGTAGTATCGATTATTGTTTGACTTTCATTTGAAATTGCAATTTCCCCTTTTTCTGGTACTGCTTTTCCTCCCTCTTCAGCATATGAAATCCCTGAAGCAAGAAGAAATGTAGCCACAGTTAATGAGGCAAATGGTAAAGTAAATCTTTTTTTAAACATGAGTTTCCCCCTTTATAAAATTTTTTAGATTCTTTAATAAATTTCTACACTTATAAAGGGAAATCCTTCCAATTTTTAAAAAATATAATTCATCGAGAGGTATAAAGTATGTTTTTCAATATTACAAGACAAAATTATTTAAATCATTCTCAATTTCTTCATCAGTAATTCCTATGTACCTTAAAGTGATTTCTGGATGGCTATGATTTAGAATTGTTTGGAGTTTCGCAACATCCTTCGTTTGCTTGTAAAACCAATACCCAAATGTTTTTCGCATGGTATGAGTTCCTATTCCATCAACAATATCTACCATTCTAGCTGCTTTATTTAGCTGTCTATAAGCCTGTGTAGGAGTAATAGGGTTCTCCCCTTTACGACTTGGAAAAAGCCACTGTGAATCAATGTGAACAATATACGATTGTATTTCATCATAAATGTTGGTGAGATTAATGGTCCGTGGCTTTTTGGTTTTCCCTTCTTGGATTAATACTTTCTTTTTTCGTTTTACATCAGATACTTTTAGCTGTAACAAGTCCCCTACACGTAAACCTGTATTAATCCCGATTAAAAAAAGAATGTAGTCCCGTTCTCCACACCATTTTTTTAAACTCCATTTCATATCTTCGATTTGCTGCTTACTTCGAAGTGGCTGCACATCTTTTATTTGATTTTGATTGGTCATTTTCCTTCATCCTTTTACACTCAATAAAATCAACGTTTTGAATGTACGATTTTTTTGCGTAAATCTAGTATATCAAGGATTTTCTACAAAGTTAACAGAATAGCGAAAATGAATGTATGAAATTAACTAATTTCATACATTCAGTAAAATCGAGTAGAGGGAAAATAAACCAATTTTTTCCCTCTACTCGATTAGATTTATCTATTAAAAGGAAATATCTTTATTATTTGAATTAATAGAAAGTATGCAGGAATTTGGTTTGTATTTGTAGAATAAGATAGGTGAGCAAATAAATAGAGGAGGGTCTATAATTAGTTCTTTAATAAAGATATTAGTATTCTTAGTTTTGGTGCTAAATCTTGTAGGTTGTACTAATGCAATTAATAAAGAGGATAACAGTACAACTAATCAAGATAATCAAAATAAAATCGTTGAAGAAACGTCTCCAGATATTAGTTATATGGGTATGCGTTTAAAAGATGAATCAGTTTCAATGAAATCTAGTTCTATATTCAATATTCAAACGGATGAACAGTTTGCCCCCTCCCTAGAAATAAAAAATGGCTTCGATAGTAATCAAAAATACAGAGTAATTTTCCTTATAGATTATAAACCTATTACATTTTTAGTTGATGGGAGAGAACATACATATTTTGATTTTAATATCGATGCAGATGCAATAGAAAAGATCGATATTATTTTTCCGAAGTTAGTTGATGGTCAACATGACTTAACTACCGTAATAATTCGGGAACCAGAACAGATATTTAAAGAACCAATTTTTGTACCAGGTTTTGAGCATATTTTAGCTCATAGATCAAACATTATTGTTTCAACAGATAAAATTAATCCACCTGAATTTATTCAGGTTGACGCCCACTCTACTATAGCTAATTATGGTGAGAAAGTTATCCTTAACCAAGGATCTTTAATAGATTTAGACAATCCAATTAGTCTCCTACATAAGAGCAACTTAAACAATATCTGGATAAGTTTTGAAAACGAAAGCGACAGTAGCAAATATGCTGTAATAATACTAGATATAATACAAATAAAATCGGATGTTGAGTTTGTATCTACAGATACAAAAGGAATTATTAAACGCTCTATGGATCTTCCAGATGAGTTTAAATCTACAACTAATTTGGTTGTACTTGCTGTCGAAAATCCATTTACAACAAATAACAAAAGACCTTATTTATCAAATAAGATTTCGTTAGTTAACTAAAAAACTATTTATTTTAAGGAATTAATCTTCCAATCTATATAAATAACCAATATCCAATCATTGGAAACTGGCAAAGAACGGAAGAATTAAAAGAAGGGAGGCTTATTAAAAGACTATCGATAAGTATTTTATTAAACCTAAAGGGAGGAAAAATTAAATGATTAAAAGGGGTATTTCTTTACTTCTTATTTCGATTTTTGTTTTAGGTTTCTCTGCAACAACTTTTGCAGCATACGAATCTCCACAATGGTCTTTAAGAAGCGATACGATTGGTGACTGGGGTTGGGCGACGGCATACCTAGGTACGGGTACATCTACACTTTATGTTACAGTTAATCAGTCTGGCATTCATGCAGGGGAAAAAGCGCATACTTTTTGGGAAATTTATCACCCTGGCACAGCTAAAACTGAACAAGTAATAGATATACCTGTGGATTTCTATGCTACATTGATATTTGATGGTTTAAACAACCCAGGTGGGCAATATGAAGTCTTCTGGGAATCTAAGACAAATAATGATACTCAGGGCTGGTACCAACTTCATACAACTTCTGGTTCGTCTGAATTTTATAGGAGAAAATAAATACGAAAGTTAATCCATAATCTAATTTAATATCCCCCAATAAGTTATTTAAAACGAACAGCTTATTGGGGACTTTTTATTTATATTACACTGTATTTATAATGAGTCTGCAATATCTACTAAAGTTGTCAAAGGCTTGCTTATTAGGTCTTCCTCGATACTTAATATATAAGTCCAATTATTTTTTTTAAACATAAAAATAATTAAATTTTTTTCATCCATTCTCGATAATGTATAATAAGCTTGTGTTCCGTCTTTCAATGAGATTTTAGTATCTGTACTTGAAAGTAATTTCTCTCCCTTTTTAGCAGGAATGACATTTATAATGTAATTAAAATGTTTTTCCTCATTTAAGTATTCAATCTCAAGACTCTCATTTTCCTTATTAAATCTTCCAAATGAGTGGGTAAAAGTCAATGGCGGTAATTTACTTGGTAAGTGTAAGTTTGTTTGATAATAAGATTCTGTTTCCTTTATTGCTTTTGAAACGGACTTATAACCCAAGTCATAATAGTCTTTTTCTACACTACTTTGTTTGGATGCTTTAACAGATTGCCATCCACCGAGAAAGAGGGAAAATCCAATAAATAAAATAATTAGTTTTTTTTTAGTCAAATGTATCACCTTTCCTAGTTTATTTCTTTATCATTCAAAATATGATTGCAAAGTAGTATTAAGTTATTAAAATCTGCATTTTGAATAGTAGCTTTTCCTTTATATCGAATTTCAATACTATAACTTTCATTTTTCTCTTCAAAACAAACTTTGTAGTTAACATAACATTAAAAGTAAAGAGGCAGAATTCAAAGAAGATAGGTACCAGCAACAACATGGATAGTTGATGCCAAAGAAAAATGAATTAATATATGAAAGTTCCGTTTATAACCCAAAATATAAGTACGTATTTACGTAATAACCAGAATAAACACCCTAGGGTCATGTGGGTACGACAGAGGAAATTGATTTAGCATATGCACTTATTTATTTTGGTATCATGCAGCATTTATAGATTCAGTCTGTAGCCCCATTTAAAAAGCCAACCCTTTATAGCGAATAAAGGGTTGGCTTTTTTCATACTTCCTAAAACGAGTGTTATGTGAAGGAGTAGACGATTATTCTACCGCATAGTTTAATAAATAGCATAACTTTCTGCAATGTAAGTTTCTAACCAAATTCATACATTCGTAAAGTGCAAAAGGTATATCAGCTATTTACTATTGAATTTACATAGAAAACGTTCAACACCTGGATACTTTTCACCCAGACTTGTTATTTTGAAACCATAATTTCGATAAAAACCCACTGCATCATTATCAGTTTCAGCAGAAATCAATGGATATTTATCATTAACATAATTAATCATTTTGCTACCAATCCCTTTTCCTCTTTGATCAGAAGAAACTGCAATATGTTTAATCTCGCACTCATTGACATTAATAATCTCAATACCTATACAACCAACAAGTACCCCTTCAACTTCAAAACTATATAATTTTCGATTTAATGATTTCAAATATCTTTCATATTCTTGATTCACTTTAAATTCTGATGTGGCAAAGGAGAGAAGTTTCTGTATAGCTGGATGAATGGTTTTCGAATTAACTTCTTTCATAAACATCACCTTTTGCATAGTCATATTCCTTATATAATTCTTTTCCTTATTAGTCATTTCCTTCTTCAACCAATCCGCCCCGTTAGTTCAATAACAGTTAGCAGCATAACTTCTTCGATGTAAGTTCTATCAAATTTCATACATTCATTTAAACAGGTCAATGATTTCTAATAAAAAAGCGAGAAACCCCATTGGAGCATCTCGCTTTTTCGTACTTCTCAAAACAGGTGTTATGTTAAGTGGAAATGTATGGATTATTCAAATCAATCATTATATTATTTGTGAATCTGCTGTCATAAATATCAATTTTATACGTCTATTAAGCGAGGAGAAAAACGGAGGAAAACTTCATGTCTAGAGCAAGTATTATTTCTGAATGGTTTTATTTATATGGCAATGATGTGTATCGATTTTTGGTTTATTATACAGGAAACGTAGATGTAGAAGATCTAGTTCAAGAAGTATTCATTAAAGCCTTAATTAATGTCAATACCTTTAAAGGTAATTCGAGTCCAAAAACGTGGCTTTTTACAATTGCAAGGAATTTAGCAATTGATGAAATGAGGAACAAGAAAAAAAGCAGATGGAACAAATTTCTGTCAATTGATGATATGGAAAAAGAATTAGCAACTAATGAGCTAAATCCTGAAAAAGTATTTTTTTATAATCACCAAGCAAAAGAACTATACGACCTTATTCAATTGTTAAATAAAAATTATAAGGAAATTATTGTATTGAGAGGAATTAATCAGTTGTCAGTAGATGAAGCAGCCACTGTTTTAAATTGGTCAAAAGAAAAGGTTAGAACCACTTACCATAGAGCATTAAAAACGTTACGCAATCAATGGAGGGAAATACCATGAACGAAAAGGATGAGTTAAAGTCCATAGAAAAGAAAATTGGTAGTTATTCAAATATAAAGATGAGAAAGAAAGAATTTGATCATATACACCATAATCTAATAAATAGGGCTAACAGTTACAATGAATATGAAAGAAAAAACTACTTTTTAAAAAAGCATGGCATTAATTTTATTACTTTATCTGCAGCTCTAATAACGTTAGTTTTAACTTTATCTTATGGTGATTTTATAGATACCAAAGAAAACGTAGGTCAAGTTAACTCGAAAGTAAGCACTATAAATAATATTAATGAAATGGACAACACACACATGGGATTTAATAATATTAAAGATTTAAAAGAAGCAGCTATAAAAGAGGTGTTGGAAAAATACCCGAATAAATTAAGAGAAGATTTGAGAGTAAGAATCGGTAAAATAATAGAAATTAATGAAAATAAAAACACAGTTCTATTCGAAGGGGAATTGTCTGAAGGTAGCAATGGTCGAATTTTATTTACCATAGAAGAAAAGGAATTAATAAATAAGACATTTGAAGGTAAAAAAGTATTAACCATTGGAAATGATTTGTTACTTTATTCTAATCCACCAATTGGAAATCTATATAAAGTTGTTATATTGGATGAATTTACAGCTAAATAAAAATTTAATTTAAGTAGCGGATTTAATAAATAGCTACTTTTTTTGTTGTATTCAATTAAATTATTAGAAAATACAGACTCATATGTTAAACTAGTAATATATGGGAAAGAGGGGATGTTATGTAAATCTGAATAGTTTTACCTATTGTGTCTAAATTAATTTATTTGGAAAAGGAGATTAGTATGGGTAACAAAAACAAAGTATTTCTACTATGTAGTGTAATCGTATTCGCAGTAATCTTAGGTGGATTCTCCTTTAGTGCTTATGCGCTAAAAAATGAACAATCCGAATCAGAGAAGATCCTAACAGAAAAATCTATCGGAGTTTCCTCAAAGGATGAGGCGAGAATCTTCCAAGAAAATTCTGCTGGAAAAATAGGAATGGAGGCTGCAGAAAGGGCACAATCTCTATTTCCAGATATTTATGCTGGTGTCGAATTAACTAATGATGGTTCTGCTGTAAAAATTTATTTAACGAAACTAAGCACAGAAATAACAAGTTCAATTAAAAATAATATAGCAGCAGACAAGATATTATTTCATAAATCACCTAATTCTTTAAAGCAAATGTTATCAATACAGGAAAAAGTGAAGGATGCCTTTTCAGATTTAAAAAATAATAAAGATATTAAAATTGTTACATTTGGTCCTCATATCAAAGCTGGTAAAGTAAAAATAGAAGTAGAAAATTTAACTGAATCTGAAAAAAAATATTTAATTGAAAAATTTGGCGAATCAAACATCATAATAGAGGATATAAATCCTGATGATGTTCCTAAGTTATGGGCAAGCCGTGTTAATGATTATGCTCCGTGGAATGGTGGAGATCTCATTAGAGATTATCGAGATGCCTTATGTACTTCTGGATTTCCTGTTCACGATAGCAATAATGAATATTTACTTACAGCAGGACATTGTTTTACTGAAGGGTTAGCAGTTTATAATTCTAGCACTTATATGGGATTCATATCTGATAGAGATTTTACAAACTACGGACTTGACACAGAGTTAATTGATGTAAATGGGGGTTCTAGCGATCTAATTTGGATAGGAAGTGCTACAAATCCTGTTATTGCTCAAGTTACAGGTGCTACAACATCACCAGTAGGTTATGAAGTTTGTCAAAGCGGTGCACTTAGTGGAGAAATTTGTGACTTAGTCATTAAGGACAATAACCTTTGTGTTGACTTTGGCGTGCTTTTATGTGACTTAGTTAAGACCCAACACCAATATGGTAATACTGCGGGTCAACCTGGAGACAGTGGCGGCACGTTTTTGACTCATTGTCTCCACTCCTTTCTACTATTAAGATGTTTCAAATGTCAAAAGCCTATTCAAAATTATTAAGATTGTTAGCTACAATCTAGTATCGCTTCTAGCTCATGTAGTAGATTTTGGTGGTTCTTCCATCCAGCCTTTTTCAATCATGATATTTGCCCCGTCTTCCACAAAGAGTGCAACATCCATTGACATCTTTGCGTACATTGCTCCAATATCTCTTCTTCCATCAAGTGATAAAGCATTTGCGTATGACCGAATCTTCATCGCAAACATATCAATCTTATGCCATAACATTAATTTATCTGAAAACGGTGAGAAAGTAGACGTAGTAACGAGCGAATCTAAAAGATGTGGTGTTGGTAAATCATCATTTTCCAGTTTTTCTGAACACTTTTGAATATGTTTATGTGTAATATCTTTTCCTCTAATGAAAAATTTCTGCACCTTTTCTGATTTCGCCACTTGACTAAATGCTTGTAGGAGCGCCTTACTCGCTACATTATTTTCAATATTATCATGAAGATGTGATATTTCTAATGCATGTAAAGGGCGAACATCACCCAAAAAACCTTTTAAAAAACTTTGCTTATTTATAAAATCTACTTTATTTGGAATAGGGATAACAGGCGGTTTCATTAACATACCTTTTTTCTCTAGCGTATTATTTATTTTGGTAATTAAGTGTAATGTAGAATGAAGCGTACTTAAATAAAAGTCCTTTATATCCTGTCTCGTAACTAGTGGAATGGCTATCGAATATATACTCATCCCTGCTTTACTCGTATATTTTAAATAGTGTAAGTAAAATTCATCCGCAAATAATCTTGGTGCACCTATATTTACATCTTCTTTAGAAAATCCAACTGGAATGGGGAAATTTTCCTTATCAAATATGATTTTTAATTGATCGACTAATTTATTACTAAGATTTAAGGCATACTCTACTACCTTTTTGATATCTTTATCATCTACATGCTGTAGGAAATATTGAAGGACACATTGTGCCATAGTATTACCATTATAAGTTGCCCACATTTTACCCATCTCAGCTGCAGTTAGTGGCTCCGACGTTTTTGATTTATGAAGATTCACTATACAAATTCCTCTCATCAGTCATATTTGTATATAGTGTTATCGGCTTATTGAAAAGTATTCATAACATGTCAAAAGTTAGTTTCAAGTTATTGGAAAATGATCTTTAATAATGGTAGGCAATTGTCCTCCGAATTTAAATATAAACGTAAAAAAATCCATCATGTATAGACGGATCTTCTCTTAAGTAATATCGAAAATATCATGAAACAACCTACCAAAACCTCTAACAATCCAAAATAATAAGCGAAACGGTAACAAAAGTATTTCAGGTATCCAAAATAAAATATCAGCAAGACCATCAAGGAAAGAATAGTGATCATTTCTTTTTTTATATTTACGTGTATTTGTTTTCTTTTTCTGCCACCAATCTCTCATTGCTCCTCTATTCCCCTTTCTTACAAATTCCTCATTGACATATATAGAAATCGAACTCTATGCTATTAAGTAATACTATATACGAATTGAATATTTTTTAGTTTCAGAAATGAAAGAAATGAGTGGAGAGAATAGAAATGTTATTGAAACAATTATTTATTGGTAAGCCAAAAACAGTTGGAAAAAAGGATGCTCCAAATCCAATGGATAGAGAATGGACAAGTGCTATTTTTAAAGAGCCTGTGCAAGGACCTATTTATGTAAGCAAAACGAATTTACATGGAGATGGGCAGGCAGATTTAAAGAATCATGGTGGTCCTGAAAAGGCAGTATTTGTTTATCCATCTGAGCATTATGATTATTGGAGAAAAGAGCTTAATGGAGTAGATATTTCAGCAGGAGGAATGGGAGAAAATTTCTTACTAGAAAATGCATCTGAAAGTACGGTGTGTATTGGTGATACGTATCAAGTTGGAGAAGCAATTGTTCAAGTATCGCAACCAAGACAACCATGCTGGAAACCGGCACGTAGATATAAAATTAAAAATTTAGCATTATTGATTCAACATACTGGAAGAACAGGCTGGTATTTACGAGTAATAGAAGAAGGATATGTAGAGGCTGGTCAATCACTCCGTTTACTAAACCGTCCTTTTCCTGATTGGACAATAGCAAGATGTAATGAAATTATGCATGTGGAAAAGGATGATCTAGAGCTAGCTCGCAACCTTGGAGATTGTGAGTTACTTGCAGAAAATTGGAGAACAACCTTAAGAAATCGAGTTGAAAAAGGAGTAATATCTAATATTCAAAATCGTGTGTATGGACCAAATAATGGATGATGTACATGTTTTATAGAAAAATGCTTTTTAAAGGAGAAGAATAAAGATGAAGTCTATGCTCATCCATGAATGGAAGATGATGGTGAAAAGTAAGAAAAATGTGTTATTTGTAATGGCGTTAGTCGTGCTAATCTTAAGCTATTGCTTTATTTTTCAACCAAATAAAGAAACGAATGACACATTTGATCCTGAAAAAGCGAAACAGCAAATTCAAAACTTGGAAGCTGTTCAGCAAGGGAAAAAGGCAAGAGGTGCCACTGGCTTTTCTACGATGTCAGGCAGAGCTGTTTACGCAGAAAATGAATATAGTATAAAACTCTTAAGTAAATTGGTAACTTCCTACGAGGATGGAGATTTCGTTCGATTTGCACATTTGAAATTACTTGATTTTTTAAAAAATGGTGTTCCAACAGATGAAAAGCTTCTAGAACAATCAATATTCCTCAGTAATGATTACCAATTTGCCTTTAACCAAACAACTCTCCGATATCAAGGATATTTGGAGGAAGAATTACCAGTTACATATGAAATGATTGAGCAAAAAACAGCATTGCAAACGATTCAAAATATCTTATTAGGAACTGCTGTATTGGGTATTATATTTGTTGCTATATATTT
Source organism: Lederbergia graminis (assembly GCF_042655485.1). Taxonomy (NCBI): domain Bacteria; kingdom Bacillati; phylum Bacillota; class Bacilli; order Caryophanales; family Bacillaceae; genus Lederbergia; species Lederbergia graminis. The sequence continues at coordinate 75,455 of NZ_JBHSMC010000013.1, read as the reverse complement.
CAGTAGCGACATGTTAACAAGGGATCGCCAAAATAAAACAGTTTTACAAGGACTACCGATAGGATGGTATCGACTAATTAATATAAAATCATTTGTCTCCTTTTCTTATACGATTATTATCTTAGCAGCCCTACTAGTCATTGCTTCCATTGTACTAACAATTCTGAATGGATTTGGTTCGTTTGACATTCGAGTTCCTATTACATTACCGAGGGCAGAACCAGAATACGGATTCAGCTTTAATCAATATGACACCATTTCACTTGGAAAGTTCCTTATGAAGGGATTAGCGTTTTTCTTTATTCTTATCTATCTGTTTATAAGATTGAATGCTATGCTCGGTCTTCTATTTAAAAACGCTTGGCTTGTTCTTATGGTAAGTACAGTCCTATTATTTTCCGAGCTAATTTATTTTTCAAGAACGACCAATAAGTTGTTTGGGATTGATATCAGTAATTTTCCACAAACATACTTTGAATTTGGAAAAATAATAAGTGGGGAAAAAATGTTTCTAGTAAACGTAGAGTCTATTACTTATGGTAAAGGATTAATAGTTTTAGCTATCACATTATTAATAATTGAAATTGCGCTGTATGTTACTTCGCGTTTTATTACGAAAAGACGTTTTTATCATGGCGTTTAATAGAAAGGGTTAAAAACATGTTCTGGAGATATTCTCTTTATGAAACGAAATTATTGTTGCATAATCGCAAAAACTGGTTTATTGCTGCATTTTTATTATTATTTTTTCTCGTTTTCTTTATTTACTACAGTCAAGACGAACCAATGACACTACGTGAACAAAAAAGGATAGAATCAGAAGAGACCTTTGCTGCTTTTGAGTATATTGATGAACAACGCGAGGATGTACCTGAAATTGCAGAGGTTTATAACATTCTAACGAAGCAATCCGAATTGGTACAACTACAGGTGTATTACATCGGGATGGGGAATGATAGTGAGCAATACATTGAAAGTGGTTTGCAGTTAAATGAACTGAAATTAAAAATACATGAACTTGGGAATAAAGGGTTACCGGATCACTTTATCACACCAAAAGAAGAAATTCTAAAGGATACAGCACTATTAAACTATATAAAAGACAATGAGCTCCCACTGGAAGAAGATTCCTTTAAGACGAATTACTATGTCGAGAATGCATTAGAAGCGATGAGCGGTATATTATTTTTGGTTATTTTATTAATCAGTGGTAGTGAATTATTAGTTTATGAACAACGACATGCGTCTGTTGTAAAGGGGTTACCAATCTCCTTTTTGAAAAAGATTACAAGTAAAGTAGCAATCTATAGTATTCAATTAAATGTATTTTTACTCGGAGGCTTTGTGATTGGCATCCTTTACGCAGCAATGAAACTTTTAGCTGGAGACTTTTCCTTCCCAGTCCTAATTTATGAGAATGGTGAATACATTGCTGTTTCTACGACGAAATATTTGCTTTACATTTTCACGGGATTTGCAGTAGTTTCACTACTTATCATGTTTTTGTCGATATTATTAAATATGTTGTTTAAAAATGCCTATGCTAATATTCTAGTCGGGTTAGGTATTTTCGCTATTCCTCAAGTGATGATGGCAGCAGGGATTAAATCGATCATGATAGAACCTCTATTATTTATCGATATCGTGGGTGTCTTATCAGGTGATATAGCAATTACATTAGGAAATAATGCAGTTGACTTTAGCTATGCTGTTTTGATGTTACTACTCCTTATTGCAATTGTGATAGGCAGTATTTATATTATCCATATGTTGTCATATCGTAAAAAACCAAAAGATGAACCAATTGCGAAAGCATATTAAGGGGGGAGAGCTCGTGTTATCAATAAAGGATATTACAGTTTCATATAAAGATAAAAAAGTACTAGATAAATTATCTCTAACAGCTGAAAAAGGAGAGATTATTGGTTTAGTAGCTCCAAACGGAACAGGGAAGACAACATTATTTAATGTAATTGCAAATTATTTAAAACCAAATACGGGAAAAGTAACTTTTCATGGAAAGCTATCGTATAAACAAGAGAAAAGTGAATTATTAATACGGAAACAGATGGCTACTTTTCCAGACCAAGGAGACTTATTAGAAGAATTATCTGGTGTCGACCATATGAATTTATATGCCAATATGTGGAAAGGGACGAAGAAACACGTTCCTCAAATATTGGAACAGTTAAATATGACTAGTTATGCGAAAAAGAAGGTTAAAACGTATTCTTTAGGAATGAGGCAGAGACTTTGTTTTGCCATGATGGTTGCAGCAGATACTCCGATAATGTTGATGGATGAATTGATGAATGGACTTGATGTAGAAAATGTCGCCTTAATATCTAATTTATTATTGGATATGAAAAAACAAGATAAGTTAATTTTTGTGGCATCTCACTTACTTGAAAACTTAGACCTATATGCAGATAGAGTCATTTTCTTGAAAGACGGAGTAATTATTCACGAACATCGTCACGGTGAAGATAGTAATGACTATGTAAAACTTGAGTTAAGTCCGGAACAATATGAGAAGATTTTAAATCAACTTCCAAAGGATCATCTATATTTAGGGAATCATTTATGCTGTATTCCGCTAGCCGGTATGGAAATAACGGAACAATCAAGAATGTTAGAAAAACTGCTTGCATATAAACAAAAGGAATTAACGATTGGACCATTAGGGACGGTAGAATATTATGAAAAATATTATTTGGATAAGTAAGATATTAGTTTGTTTACTAATTGTAAGTGGGTGCCAGCAACAAACAGATAAAGTGCAACAATATCAAACAAACTATGAAATTATCGGTGATGAGCGTGATGACATTATTGGGGAAATAAGTAATACCATATATGATTCAATTGATCGTAATAACTCAGAAGCTACTGAAATGTTGATAGATGTCATTGATCAATATGGCGAAACTATTATCCTTCCTCGGGGGCGATACCATATCTCTGGTCATGCTGCTGGTACTGTGGAAATTACAGACAAGCAAGGAAAAGAATTAATGAATGAAGTGTACGGCGGGTCCGTTCATGGTATAACGGTTGATTTAAATGGAGAACATGCCGTTCATATTGATGGCTTTGATGAAGTTTTTATTACTCCAGTTGAAACTCAAATAACGAAGGAACTACATGCAGGAATATGGGAAGTTGGTAAAGATATTGCTCCAGGGAAATATATCGCATCTGGCTATGGCCTAGGGTATATTCAAATATTTGAACATGGATCTACTCCAAGAGTGTTTGAAATAATTGGCGGATTAAGTGAAACAAAAGTAGAATTGGACTTAAAAAAGAATCAAAAAATGAAGATAATCGGAGTTTCGCAAATTACGCTCGAGGAATACGATCAAAAATAACGAATACAATAAAAATATTTTATCTAGTGGGACATTTGATAATTCAAGTGTCCCACTATTTTTTGGAAAAAATAGTGTTGACATTTATGGAATACATTTTATAATTTGCATTAAGGCAACATTATTTACTTAGGGACAAAATTGTTCTTTAGGTAACAATTTGTGCGCTTGCTCATAAAATTAATAATCAATAATGAACAAAGGAGAAGAAGCGATATGGGGACAGCACTAGCTATAGAAGACCTGCATGTTTCTTATTATGGAACGGATGCAGTGAAAGGAGTGAGTCTTACTGTTGAAACTGGGAAGTTAGTAGGCATTATTGGACCCAATGGTGCAGGAAAATCTACATTTTTGAAGGCGGTCTTAAATCTTATCCCCAAAGATAAAGGAACCTTGTCTATTTTAGGTACATCCATCCAACAAGCAAGGAAGAAAATTGCATATGTACCGCAACGGAGCAATATTGATTGGGACTTTCCAATTACAGTATTAGACGCAGTGTTAATAGGGACGTATCCGCATCTAAATTGGTTTAGACGACCTAAGAAAGAACATAAAGAATGGGCAATTCAGTGTCTTGAAAGAGTAGGCATGCAAGAGTTTAGTAGACGGCAAATTGGAGAGCTTTCTGGAGGACAACAGCAACGAGTTTTTTTAGCAAGAGCATTAGCACAGAAAGCAGAGTTGTTTTTTTTAGATGAACCTTTTGTTGGTGTAGATATGACGAGTGAAGAGACAATCATTCAAATACTAAAAGAACTTTGCGAGCAAGGAAAAACAGTGATTGTCGTTCATCATGATCTGAGTAAGGCGAATGATTACTTCCAGGAATTAATTTTACTGAATAAAGAATTGGTCAGTTATGGAACCGTAGAAGAAGTGTTTCAGCCGGATATTATTTCAAAAGCCTATAGAGGCCAGTTTGCTTTTATTAATGAGATCGGAGTGTCTATGTAATGGAATTTATTGAGGCAGTCTTCCAGTACAGTTTTTTACAGAAAGCGTTAATTACATCTATTATCGTGGGGATAATTTGTGGGGTAATGGGCTGTTTTATCATACTTCGAGGAATGGCATTAATGGGAGATGCAATTTCACACGCAGTACTCCCGGGAGTAGCTTTCTCCTATATGTTAGGAATAAACTTCTTTTTTGGGGCAGTCATAAGTGGCGTTATTACTGCTATTGCAATTGGATTTGTATCGCAAAATAGTCGAATTAAGCATGATACATCCATTGGTATTATGTTCACCGCCGCATTTGCTGCAGGGATCATTATTATCACTATGTTAAAAAGCAGTACTGATTTATATCATATTTTATTTGGGAATGTTTTGGCAGTTAGAACTTCTGAAATGTGGATGACATTATTTATTGGAGTTTTTGTCATTCTAGCTGTCTATCTTTTCTATAAAGAATTGTTAGTGTCTTCGTTTGATCCGACGATGGCAGCTGCATATGGACTTCCAACTAAACTCATTCATTATTTTCTCATGACGTTATTAACGATGGTGACAGTAGCTTCCTTACAAACAGTAGGTATTGTATTGGTTGTAGCGATGCTAATTACACCTGCAGCTACAGCGTACTTACTTACAGAACGATTATGGATAATGATTCTTATCGCAGCAGGAATTGGGATAGTTTCAGCTACTATTGGTTTGTACTTTAGCTATACTCATAATCTTGCTTCAGGAGCAACCATTGTTATAACAGCAACAGTAATCTTTGGATTAGTATTTTTGTTTTCACCAAAACATGGAATTGTCTGGAAGGCATTTAAAACAAAAAGGAAAAGAGCCTCGTTGGCATTAAAATAAAAGGAGGGTAAAAGATGAAACATTATCTCAAATTTATAACCATTTTCATAGTAGGACTATTTCTACTAGGAGCATGTGGTAAGGGAAAGACAAGTGAAGAGGATAATGGAAAAGTAAAAGTAGTAACTACCTATTCGATCGTATATGACATTGTGAAGAATATCGGTGGTGACTTAGTAGAGATTCATAGTTTAGCGCCAATCGGATCGAATCCACATGAGTACGATCCACTTCCGGAAGACATAAAGAAAACAACCGATGCAGATGCTGTATTTTATAATGGACTTAATTTAGAAGCAGGAAACTCCTGGTTTGATAAGTTGATGGAAACTGCAAATAAGAATGGAAAAGATGCTCCGGTTTTCTTGATGAGTAAAGGAGTAGATGTGAAGTACCTTACAACGAAAGGGCAAGGTGAAGAAGATCCACATGCTTGGTTAGACATTAGAAATGGAATTAAATATGCAGAAAATGCAAGGGATGGCTTAATAAAAGTTGATCCAGATAATGCAGATATTTATAAGGAAAATGCAGAAAAGTATATTGCAAAACTACAAAAGCTTCATGATAACGCAGTGACACAATTTGAGGAAATTCCTGTAGAGGAACGTGTATTAGTTACGAGTGAAGGAGCTTTCAAGTATTTTAGTGATGCATATGGATTTACGGCAGAATATATTTGGGAAATAAATCAGGAAAATCAAGGAACTCCACAACAGATTACAAGAATAATAGATATTATTAAAAAGAAACAGATCAAAGGTTTATTCGTAGAAACTAGTATTGACCCAAGAAGTATGGAAGCAGTCTCATCAGAAACGAACGTTCCAATAATGGGGAAGGTTTTTACGGATTCTCTTGCAGAACCTGGTGAGGATGGAGATACGTACATCTCAATGATGGAATGGAATATAAAAACGATAAAAGAAGGGTTATTAAAATAACCGAAAAATAAACACTTATAAATTTGGGGAATTTTAATAGAAATACCTTGAGAAAGTGGTGAGACTGGGGAAAATAAACTATACGATGATAGTCCTTTTATTACGTTGGCTCTGTTAAAGTTCATTGTTGTGTTAACAACTTAGTTGATAGTAGCGGGTGTACATGAGACTCCCGCGGAAAGCGATTGTACAGGAGCGAAAATCAACAACAGAGTTTAACAGAGCTATTACGTTAACTTATTTTCACAGTCTCACCTTTTATATAAAGGCAGACGGATTACCTTTTTTCCCGTGAAATTCAAATCCCATGGGATTGGCAGTATGCATCGACAACCTGTTCAATTTGGCTAGGTTCAGGTGCTGCCCCTCTAAATTTAAATTTCAGTTCCTCTATAAACTCGCCATTTTGATAAACATGAATTGCTGCCTTTTGTTCAATGACACTATATTCCGGTTCGAATATATATCCACCACGTTCAATTGCACCCATGTAAACTCTCCTTTATTCCATTTTAACTGGTAATTTAATTTGTAGTTTATCCAATAATGAAAAAAACAACACTTTCTCCATTGAAAGTGTTGTTTTTTTAGAAATAAATTGTTAAAAACATCTTAAAATTTGTGTACGTTCATAGGAGTGTAATCAGGTGCTGTATGTGATAAATAATGAATTGTATTATCAATAGATAATAATTCCTCATATTTTTGCTGTAATGCTTTAATATAAGGGTTGTATAAGTTTTTTAATATACTTTTGGTGAAAGTGAGTTCCTCTAATTTCCATAAGTCATATTCATTTTCACTTAGCATTAGTAAACTACCAAAATGGAAACATACTATTTCCGTATTTTCAATAAGGATACGACTACCTTTACGTGTAACATCATTCCCATCAACCATTACAATATTCCATGGTGCAGCATCGATACCGATATTTTGGATGACTTTAATATTAATAAATTTATTCGGAATCTTATTTAGATACTTCTGATCTCCCCACTTATCGTCCTCATATTGGTCGTAGCACCATTCTAAACATTTTTCTTTCCACCATTTAAGGATTTTTAAACTATTTTCTTCACGTTTGAAACCTAGGAGACCAGCTTGATAGATACCATGTTTGTGTTCTATCATTCTGGTACTTCTTTGTTTACATAAGAAAATAGAATAAGTAGACCATTCGTCTAAAATTGGTTTAGGACTGGAAAAGAAATACATATCGGCATCACAATAAATAATATAATCAATCTCACTGTAATGTTTTAGAATATGCTCACATAAAGGAGCTTTCATAGTCCAACAACATTCTGTAAGACTTCTTTTCTCACTAAGTTTGGCGATCATATTGTTTTCAATTTCACTAACAGGAATTAGTGTTACATTCTTTAGATTTAACTTTGATAATATATTCAAGCTTTCCGAATCCATACAACAAATCCATAAATGGAATTCGTCCCCAAGATTTAGTAAAGATTGATGGAATGCCAAGCCCTTTACCAAGTATTCTTTACTAATAATCGTAGCCATACAATAAAATTCATCGGTTTGGTCCATTTTTCTCCGAAACGTTGTGTACTTATAATAACTTTTCACATTTGATTTTTTACTATAAAAATGGTTTACATCATATCCTCTGTTTTTTAAATCTTGAATTATTTCACGGATTTTCTCTATATAAGGAATGTAAATGTTATTTTTTATCGTACTTCTTATTTTCAGAGTATCTAAACTCCAAAGATCAAATTCATCTTCATTAAAGATGGAGAAGCAAGCAAAATGGTAGGCTACCAGCTTATTCTTTTCAATATATAATGAATCATTTTTCTTTTCTATACGATAGTTATTGTTGTAGATGCAGTTCCAAGGTGCTGCATCAATACCTAAATGTTCCGATATCCTAACATTTGAAAACATGTTTGGAATTTCATCTAAATACTTCTGATCACCGAAGCGTTCTTTATCAGGTAAAGCGAAACACCATTCTTCACATTTTTTCTGCCACCATTTTAAAGACTCAAGGCCAATAGTATCATGTCGAAATCCGATAACTCCTGCTTGGTATTTTCCGTATTTTTTTTCTACCCATTCTGCATCACGTTGTGGACACAAATAAATGGATGCATTACCCCATTCTTCGAAAATCTCATTTGGATCAGAAAAAAAGTAAATATCACCGTCACAATATAAGACAGACTCCAAATTATATCTTGTTAGCAAATAATGAATCAGTGGTGCTTTCAGTGTCCAACAGTATTCGTTCAATTTACGTTGTTGCTTAATTAACCGTAAGTTAATGTCTTCCACTTCTTTGACAGAGAATATCACCATATGCTGGAAATTCATTTCTTTGAGAAATGAAATTGTTTCTTGATCCATACAACAAACCCATAGTTTAAAATTTTTTGAATGTGTAACAAGAGAATAGTACATAGCTAATATTCGCAGTATATAATCCTTACTTGCTGTAACGCATATATGGTTGAGATTATCGTTATTCTTTGTATCTCCAATTACTGTGTTAAACATTTTTTTTTCTTCTAGAAATTTTTTTATAGAATTTAAAAAACTCTCCTTCGGCAATTTATATCATCCCTTCTCCTGTTTTATTTCTGGATAATATATGAACGCTTGTATAGTTTGTATAGTATATTAGCTTGTTTTTTTCCAAATATAGGTACTTGTACAACCAAAAGTTTAATAATGCACATATTATTGCTTAAATTGAAAAAAAGGAGGATATAAATGAAAGTCGTTATTTTAGCTGGAGGATTAGGTACAAGAATAAGTGAAGAAACAAAAATAAAGCCAAAACCAATGGTTGAAATAGGAGGGATGCCGATTTTATGGCATATCATGAAGATCTACTCCTCATATGGCTATAATGAGTTCATCATTTGCCTTGGATATAAAGGAAATGTAATTAAGGAGTTTTTCTCACAGTATATGTTGCAAAAATCGGATGTTACGTACAACTTCACAAAGGAAACAATTGAGTTTACTATCCACAGAAATGAAGTAGAAAATTGGAAAGTAACTTTAGTTGAAACAGGAGAGCATTCAATGACTGGTGGTAGAGTAGGAAGAGTGAAACCTTATATTAATGATGAAACGTTCATGTTGACATATGGTGATGGTTTGGCAGACATCGATATTAGAATGTTAGTTAATTCACATAAACAACATGGAAAATATGCCACTCTAACAGCAGTTCAACCAGAGGGTAGGTTTGGCTCACTAGATATATCAAGTACAAATGAAATAAATAAGTTTATCGAGAAGCCACAAGGTGACGGCCATTGGATTAATGGTGGATTCTTTGTATTAGAACCGGAAGTTTTTGAATATATCGAAGGTGATGATAGTGTATTTGAAACGGATGTATTACCAAAACTGGCAGAAGAAAATCAATTAATGTCTTTTAAACATCAAGGATTCTGGAAACCAATGGATACTTTACGTGACAGAAATCAATTAGACGAATTATGGAACACAGGTAATCCACCATGGAAGAAGTGGTCATAAGATGATAAATGCTTCTTTTTGGAAAAATAAAAGAGTTTTTTTAACCGGTCATACCGGTTTTAAAGGAGCTTGGTTAAGTTTATGGTTAACCAAGATGGGGGCAAAGGTAACTGGATATGCACTAGCACCTTCTACACATCCGAATCTGTATGAATTAGCTAGGTTAGATGATTTAGTAGACTCCTATATTGCTGATATTAATGATAGTGAGAAATTAAAAAATGCATTATACGATGCAAACCCAGAAATAGTTATTCATATGGCTGCTCAGCCGCTCGTAGGAATTTCGTACAAGGATCCAGTCATGACATTTCAAACTAATGTACAGGGCACAGTTAATCTTCTGGAAGCAGTAAGGTATGCGATTGAACGGGGACGTAAGATTCAAGCTGTCGTTAATGTTACAACAGATAAATGTTATGAAAACAAAGAGTGGTTATGGGGTTATCGAGAAATCGATCCACTAGGTGGAAAGGACCCATACTCTGCAAGTAAAGCATGCTCAGAGCTTGTGACAGCAGCGTATCGTCACTCTTTTTTCCATCCTAATCAAATAAATGATCATGGGGTTGTGCTTGCTTCAGCAAGAGCGGGAAATGTAATTGGAGGGGGAGATTGGTCACAAGATCGCTTAATCCCTCAATGCTTGGAAGCGATAGTAAATCAAAATGAGATTAAACTACGCCGTCCAAATGCGGTTCGACCATGGCAACATGTATTAGAGCCATTAAGTGGTTATTTGTTATTGATACAGAAAATCTATGAGGGCAAGGAAACATATGCCGATGCATGGAACTTTGGACCAGAATATAATGATTGTAGGTCAGTAGGTGAAGTGGTAAATCAATTAATAGAAATGTGTGGTACGGATATAAAAGTTGAAGCTTTTCCTGACATACCATATCAAGAATCTGATTTACTAATGTTGGATTGTTCAAAAGCAAAAAGTATCCTTGGCTGGCAACCACTTTGGAATTTAACAAATGCTTTGCAGTATATAGTTGAATGGCATATGGCGTACCAAAAAAACGAGAATATGCGAGATATCACAGTTGAGCAAATAAATCAGTATATGAGTGGATTAGCAGTAAGAGATGTTCAAAATGAGTAGCTTAAAAGATATTCCTGTTTTGATAACAGGAGCAACAGGATATATAGGTAGTTGTTTAGCAAAGAGGTTGGTGACCATCGGTTGCAAAGTTTCTGTATTAGTTCGATCATCATCTAAGCTAACATTAATCGAGCCTATATGTGAAAAAATAGACATATATCAATATGATGGAACCTACGAATCAGTAGAAAATTCAATTAAGCTAGCAAAGCCTCAAATTGTTTATCACCTAGCCTCTTTTGCTTCCATTCAATACAAATCTTCAGATATTAACAACATGGTTCATAGCAACGTACTATTTGGTACATTTCTTGCTGAAGCGATGGTTAATTGCAATGTGAAATATTTAATTAACACTAGCTCGTATTCACAGCATGTAAATCAGGAACAGTATAATCCAAATAGTCTATATGCAGCAACGAAGCAAGCTTATGAAGATATACTACGGTTTTATTCAACGAAGTTAAATATAATTAATCTTGTATTATTTGATAACTTTGGACCTAATGATCCGCGGCCGAAAATAATGAACCTTTTGTATCAATCATTTGTTGAAAAAAGTACTTTATTAATGTCACCAGGAGAACAGTATCTAGATCTTTTATATATAGAGAATGTGATTGATGCCTATATAGTAGCAGCAAAGCACTTAAGTACGGGGCGTATTAAGGGGTTTGAGAGATTTTCCGTAAGTAGTGAAAATCGTATTAAGCTTAAAGAACTAGTCCGCCTCTTTGAACAGATAGCAAAAAGTACCATCGATGTGAGATGGGACTTAGATTATCGACCAGGAGAGATTATGGTTCCATGGAATAAAGGTAGGTTGCTACCTGATTGGCAACCAAGAATACCTTTGGAGGATGGAATTCGATTACTAATAACTAAAAATCATGAAAAGAAAACATAAAAAAGTAGGTGATAAAATAATGAGGAAGACTGTTGTGTTAATAAGCGGACCGAGTGGTATTGGAAAAACAACTTTACGCTTACTATTAAGAAATGAATTAGGTAAGTATTATAATAATAAAATAGCAGGTATTGATATAGATAATATTTATGGATTCATTGATCCTAGCTTTGTTGCACCTGATTATTTGGAAATATGGAAAAAAGCTAGGCAAAACACAGGCACATTAGCGAATGGTTTTTTTAACAGTGATATTGATGTAGTATTTATTTTTGGGAATACAATTTTTAGAAAAGACCAAGTGGATGATGTATTAAGTAATATTAATAGAGATGTAGTTACTCACCATATAACACTATATGCGAATAAAAATACACTTGCAGAGCGCTTGAAAAAACGTCAATATGCTGTACCAAAATGGATAACGGAACATTTAGCAGAGAGGGAGCCATTTTTAAATGAGTCATGGACCACTCTTATAGATAATTCCACCTTTAGCCCCGAGCGCACATTACAAATCATACACCAAATTATTAAAAATAAAAGTTAATATGTCATTGTGGAGTGCAGTTCCCGATAGGGCTAAGGAATGTGTGTGAAAGAATTGATTTAAACAAAAATGCTTAAATTAAAATGCCAAACTAACTACATTCAGAAAGTTAGTTTGGCTTCAATTCATTACTGTTCTTTCGTTTATACCGTCATTATTAGCAAATGTTTTCTTCACAATATCATAATTAATTGTTAAAAAGTGGATCCCAAAAATCCACATGCAATGTGTTGCGATTAATTTTCCATTATCAACTTCTTCTATATGAAATTCCTCAGCGATAGGTAATTTAGGTAACAGTTTCCCTATTGCAAGATATATTCCAGCTTCATCGTCTTCTTTGCCTTTACTACTTAAAATAAGATGATGCTCATTTTGCTCTAACTTTAAAATACCAACCATAGTTGATGCTGGAAGGGGAAGTGCGATATTCATATATGTTCTATCCTTTGATACATGCTCAGAATAAAGTGCTACAAAGATTACGTTATCTTTGATCTTTCGCACCCAAGCTCTTGGTGCTTTCCTTCCATCTAATTCACGTTTAATAGAAAGGATGTCTCCTGTCATTTCTACCTTTTTCTTCGTAATGGGTAAGTTGATCTGTTGTACTCGTTGACTAATTAATCGATACATAAAAGCGAGTGGTATAAACCACCAATGCCATTTTACTTGTGCATATAATTTATAATTTTTAGTGTTTTCATAGAAGTCTTTAATAGTAGGCGCTAAAGTTGAAACATTTACTTGTGGCTCATATGAATCCATAGAATCTACAAGACCTTGTACAGGATGTTTACGATTTACAATGTTTTCTATTATTTTTTCACCAATTACACCTTTGCCACGAATGTTGCTTACAGGCAAGTTTGTCCGTTTCTTAGGTTCCGGAATGGATATGGACCAGCCTATTATCCCTACTAATGCAAATACAATGCAATTTAAAAACCCATGAAATAACAGCATAAAATCAATATCCACAATTATTAGACCTAATGCATTTCCAATAGCATAAAGAAAGGAGAAAAAGATGGTTACGCCTAAAGAACAAAAGGAAATGAAAATCATCCATTTCTGTTTAAGACTAGAAATTGGTGCTTTCATAGACAAATATATGAATCCGTAAATACCAGCAATGTATAAGACAACTGAAAAAAGTTCGACCCAATGGGAAAATGTAATCCCTAAAGCTACAATGATAGGTGAAATCAGGATGATGGTGCATATGTAATGATAAGAAATAGGTTTATATATTCTCCCTAAAAAGCCAGTGAAAACAGGGAGAAGGAAGGCGGAATAATGAAAATGTATACTTGTTAACCATGTTATTAATGGTGGAAACCCAGTTTCAATATTCAATTCAAAGGCGAAGAACCATATCCCTCCCATTACTAAATAAATGAGACCGAGGTTAATCGAGAACTCCTCTAGCTGAGTACAACCAATACGTAAAAAACGGACTACGCCATATATTGCCACACAGAAAGTAAATAATAAATAAATGGTCGCTAGTAACCAATCCAATGGAGTTTGATCTGTTATCTTTAACAAAGCTATAGAAATGTAAACTGGAATGGCAAAGAAGAAATACCATTTACGGAACCATGCATCATCTTTAAAAATGAAATGAAGTGCTGTTGGTATGTAAATTAATTGAGCAACAGTTAATAAACTGTATGGCCATTTATCTAAACTAAATATAGTTACGATTAAAAATAACAGAACATGAACAAAAGTATATTTATAAAATGTCTTCATCCTTAAATTCTCCCTCATAGGCAAAAACTGTTCCAATTAAAGGATTTTTAACATTCACCTTAATTTGGTATGCGTGTATTTTTTCATTATAATTTTCTGTCACAGTTGCAAGTCCTTGCAAAAATTTCGGCAGTGGAATTTCCAACTTACCTAGTACTAGTCTTTGTTTCTTTGATAGTATTTGTAAAGCTCCTCCGTCTGTCGTAAAAAACATAAGATCTGAATATACTAAACTCGGTTCCCCAAGATAGTCCTTAATTATATTTCGCTCCATATCCAAGCTCATAAGTGCATTGAAGAAGCGTTTTTTCTCTTTAAAATAAAATATTCTTTCCCAATGTATTTGTCGTTCTCCATTTGCCCCAATACGTGGAGTATTTGTAATTGTAAAATGTATATTTTTACCGTGTTCCGGAAATAGCAATTTTCGTTTAACTCCTAATCTAAGAAGGGGAGCAAGTAACTTAGGTGCTCCTTGAATTTTATACATTACTCCAGTAGCTCGAAATGATGTGGATTCATATCTTTGCTGAAGCTTAGGATGAAGTTTGAAAAATTCATTGCCCATTACTTGTTTGTAAATAGACATCAGTGATCACCTCTTTCTCTTACAAGTTCGTGCGGATGGGATATCTTTGTATAGTACATAGCCAATAATGGATAAAACGAATAAGGCTATATTAAACGTTAACGGATTAAATGGATGTAACAAATAATTAGAATTACCTATAATAGCTGCTCCGGCAAGAAAAGGAAATGCAAGCATTTGTAATAGGAAAAGTTTTCTCTTTTTCCGATAAAATAACAATATAATACCAAAAGTAATTTCTGCGAGACCTATTAATCTCGTAATTAGCTTTGCTGGATCATCATTAATAGAAATTAAGTTTTGTAACATGATTAATTCTTCTGCATGTGTATGTGTAATTTTAGGAACTAGTCCATGATATAACCAAACGAAAAAGAAAAGGAGGGTAATCATCCAACTGCAGAAGAATCGGATATATTGTGATTTTGGTAGCTCACCTTGTTCAAGCCACCTTTTTACCACATCAAAGCTAAGTGCGGTTGCCCAACCAATTAGCGGACGGAAAATGAAGTAATCAAACACCTTCCCAATTTTTCCAAAGTTCACATCATAGTCGTATTGAGTTGAAAAGTTGATTACATTGCCATTCGGCTTGTACTTCCAGTATCCTCTTCCTTCACGGATGATTGAAATTGCTTGATCAGTTCCGAAGTGGAGAGAGGAAGTGCGTGAACCATCTTCTCCATTAAAATTACCGACACTTTTTCCCCAACCAGCAATTTTTAAGCCGAAGCCAATCTTCGTTTCATATGTAAACAGTTGTGGTTCATTTTCCTGTTTATGCTTATAAGTAATCGAGGAAAAACGTAAATCCCATTGCTCATGCATATGTGGTTGCTGTGTGACTTCCCATAGCTCATTCATCTTACTCAGTATCGGTATTTCTACATAAATAGGTTTCGTTTTCATTCGTCTCACCTCAAAAAAAGCTTAACATATAATTCCTATTTAACAACATACCTTTATCTTGTATAAAACCGACTTACTTGTAATGAATGAATCCAGGAATGACAATGTGCTAGTAAAAGAAGTAAAGAGATGTTACAAATGTCATAAAACGAGATGTTGAAAGTGCTTACATACTAATGTATGTTTTCATTATAATGATATTTTAGGAGAGTTATAATGAATTTTAATGTAGCGAAACAGGATTATGTAGCTGATTTGTATTTGGAAGAAACAGCGTTATCAGGTGTCGTGAAAATTGCGGAAAA
Organism: Lederbergia graminis; assembly: GCF_042655485.1. NCBI lineage: Bacteria > Bacillati > Bacillota > Bacilli > Caryophanales > Bacillaceae > Lederbergia > Lederbergia graminis. The sequence continues at coordinate 59,666 of NZ_JBHSMC010000013.1, read as the reverse complement.
GGTTGCAGCAGATATTGAACTCGTAAGTGGAAAAAGACCACGTATCAAAAGAGAGTTATCTGATGCATCAAGAACGGTTATTGCTGTTCTTACAGTGGGGCATAGTGAGTTAGCAAAGTCATTACCTCAAGCAAAGGAAATAGAAGGTAAAAGGGAAGTTTTCTCTATTTTCTTTGCCAAAGACTTAGTTCCAGGCTCAGACAATACGCTTGTCATTTTAGGTAGCGACAAAAGAGGAACCATTTATGGTCTATTCACGCTTTCTGAAAAAATTGGCGTGTCACCACTATTATATTGGGGTGACAGCAAGCCTATAAAGAAAGAAGAAATCAGTTTAGGGCAGGATTTTGTACAAGTATCTAAAGAGCCATCCGTGAAATATAGAGGATTTTTCATCAATGATGAATGGCCAGCATTTGGAAATTGGACGATGAAATCTTTTGGCGGATTTAATGCAAATATGTATGATCACGTATTTGAACTCCTTCTAAGATTAAAAGGAAATTATCTATGGCCGGCAATGTGGTCCTCGAGCTTTTCACTTGATGGTCCTGGCTTGTTATCTGCAGAACTAGCGGATGAATATGGAGTGATTATTGGATCTTCTCACCATGAGCCATGCTGTAGAGCAGGAGAGGAATTTAAGCATTTTAAAGGGGAAGATTCGATTTATGGTAATGAATGGAGCTTTATTAACAACAAGGAAGGCATAACAAAGTTTTGGGAAGATGGGCTTAAAAGGAACGGTAAATTTGAAAACCTCATTACAATTGGTATGAGAGGTGAAGCTGATTCACTTTTACTTCGACATGACAGCTCTCTAGAAGAAAATATTAATGTGTTACGAGATATTATAACGACACAACACAATCTAATGCGAGAAATAATAAATCCTGATATAACGAAGATTCCTCGAGTATTTGTTATTTATAAGGAAGTCGAGAAGTTTTTCTATGGAAATGAACATACAGAAGGTTTAATTGATTGGGAGGAACTAGATGGAGTTACGCTCATGCTTGCTGACGATAACTTCCAAAATGTCCGTACATTGCCACGAGAAGACTTACGAGACCGTGATGGTGGATGGGGAATGTATTACCACTTTGATTATCATGGAGCACCAACTTCATATGAATGGGTGAATTCAACCCATCTCTCCAAGGTGTGGGAACAGATGACAATGGCCTGGGAGTTTGGAGTGAGAGAGGCTTGGATTGTGAACGTAGGAGATATAAAACCACAGGAGCTCCCTCTATCTTACTTCATGGCTTTAGCTTATGACTTTGAGAAGTGGGGGACTACTGCACCTAACAAATGTGATGAATTTCTTGAAGATTGGGTAGCGCAGCAATTCCCTGCACTCGGCAAATTGGAACAAAGTGAGATCTTTTACGTGCTAGATAAGTATACGTACTTAAATAGTATTCGCAGACCAGAAGTAGTGAAGCCTGAGGTTTATAGTATAGAACATTACCGTGAGGCAGAGAGAATTTTAGAACTGGTTGCAGAAATAGAAAGCAAGTGTGAAAAGCTAAGAGCCATAATGCCTTCAGAGAATTTGGATAGTTTTATTGGCTTAGTTTATTTTCCGGCGGTTGCTTCTGCAAATCTTATTAAGATGAGTATTTATGCAGCATATAGTCAGTACTTTGCAAAGCTTTCTCTACCGATTGCTAATACTTTTGCGGATAAAGTGGAAGCGGGAATAAAGCGAGATAATGAACTAACAGATGAATATCATACCATTGCTGATGGTAAATGGTATGGGATGGGGCTCTCTAAGCATTTCTGCTTTGAATCCTGGAATGATGAAGGTTGGCATTACCCAGAAGTAGCAAGAGTGGATATAGAAGTTCCTCGGAAAACATTTGTGGAGACAGAAGGGTATATTGCAATCAATGCTCATAATTTTGCAGAAAGCACTACGTTCAGTGATGATAAGTGGATTGTCCTAGAGAATTTTGGGAAAACAGGAACTGGGGTGAAGGCATATCCATTTACAAAATCATTTGCTGCAGAGGAAGATGCACCAACACTGACGTACAATATTTATGTTACGGAATCAGGGGAGTATGAAGTGGAATGCTATACTTCTCCTAGCAACCCTGTGTATGCAGGTGGAAAGTTAAGATATGCCATTTCTGCTAATGATAATCCGTTTCAAGTTGTTAACTCAGTATCAGAAGATTTTGTAGGTGGAGATTATTACAATCGCCCATGGTCTATCGGTGTAACGGACAATATTCATAAAAGTAAAAACAAGGTTAATTTAAATAAAGGCTTGAACAAGATAACGTACAAGGCAGTTGATCCGGCAGTTGTACTGGAAAGAATCATAATTTATAGAACAAATAATCCAGTGAAACCATCGTATCTAGGACCAGAAGAGAGCCTATATACTAACTAAAAAGAAGCATATAAAATCGTCCTTCTTAAAGGAGGACGATTTTCTTTGTATCACAACACAAATTTAATCACGAGCTAAACTGGTGATGGATTCTAATAGACATTTCGTTTTGTAATCTTGAGTGAAATGTCCAATAGGGTGTTTCTAATGGACAGTTAGCTATGTAATATTGTTTGAAATGTCCAATAGGATTTTTCTAATGGACACTTGGCTATGAATTCTTGGATGAAATGTCTAATAGAGCGGTATTAATCGACACTACATATTACAATCTAAGTCAAAATGTCTAATTGAAATTTTCAAATCGCAATTTCACATTAATACTCCATAAAATATAACAAGAAAAAAGGTATCCGACGAGTCATGTATGATGACTTATTGGATACCTTTTTCAATTAGCTCTGTTAAACTCTGTTGTTGATTTTCGCTCCTGTACACTCGCTTTCCGCGGGCACGGCCCAGCTAACTTGGCAAAGAAAACACGCTTTGCCAAGTGGATCTTCGGCTCGTACTGTTCCCGCAGGAGTCTCGTGCCCATCCGCTACAATCAACTAAGTTGTTAACAACAATGAACTTTAGCAGAGCCATTCAATTAGTAGTCTGCTACTTCATTTTCAATATAGTTTACTAAGTTTTCATATTGTTCGATGTACATAGCTTTAACTGCCCAACCAAACAGTTTGATTGTTAACTTATAGAAGAAATTGCTGGGAATTACACTTGATTCAACCACTATTCGTGTCCCAGTTCCCTCTCTTGTTAAGAAGTATTTGGATATACTTAAACCTTCTTTAGATGTCGAATGCATGATGATTTTATAAGGTGGATCATATTCAATCATTTCCGAGTCCACTGTTACGGTTTTTTTCTCCACTCTTTGCACGGTCTTAAACTTCATTCCGGGTTTGTAGTCGTATTTATCTTCATCATTCTCATAAATATTTTCGACTAAAAGAGTATTCCATAATTTGATTTTCTCATCATCATTTACTAACTCAAATACGACATCAATTGGTGCATCGACATACTCATCGAAACGGAATACCATCATTTCTTTATTCATATTTTTTCCTCTATCTTTCTATCATATAATTAGAAAATAGCTGAAATTATCATACATTTCAAGTTTTATTGAATTATATTTCTTAAAAAAATGAATTGACAGTAGACCTAAATTAACCTATTCTAAACAAGCGTCACTTCGCTATGCAGAGAACAATAAATATATCCCTTCAAATATCTACATCTGAGGTCCTAGTAAAAATTACAACTGCAGTTTGTTTTCAGCAAACTAGATTCATAGGAAAATAAATGATGTAAGAAATGATGTGTACTTCCTTAGTAGAGTTGCTGGCATTGAATTCCATTTCTTGATAAGGAGAGTATCTATGCATAACGGGGGAAACAAATTGGAAGTTTATATACTGCTAACTGATACAGGAACATTATTTACTAAAATGATTAAAATGTTTACGAGAGATCAACTAAATCATGCTTCAATTTCCTTCTCGCAAACTTTAGATAAAACATATAGTTTTGGAAGAAAGAAACCTGCAAATCCATTTATTGGTGGGTTTGTTGAGGAAAATTTAAATTGTAAATTATTTAATCGCGCAACTTGCGCTGTTTATAAATGCCAAATATCATCTGATGACTATGAAAAAATGATCGAATTTGTCCAACAAATTGAAGAGGAACAGCAACAATATAAATATAACTTTTTAGGGCTTTTCTCTGTTCTACTGAAAAAGGAATGGAATAGAGGTAATGCTTACTTTTGTTCTGAATTTGTTGCTACAACATTAAAACAAGGCGGCATCTCCATCAAAAGTAAACCAGCCAATCTTGTGAAACCAAAAGATATTATATATAGTGGCCAATTTCAATGTATATACGAAGGACAACTTCGGAATTATCCTTCCCTTAATAACATAAAAACATTTGTTACAAAAACAAAAAGAGAAAGTAAATTTTTTCATATCGATACACTTTGCATTAAATTAGCAAAATCGATTGTGAGTTAATATATAGAAAAAAAGCACTATTCTATAGTGCTTTTTTTTAATGGATTTATTTTGTAAATAATGGTGGAAAATACGATTCCAATAATAAGACCTGATAATACATCACTCGGATAATGGTGACCTACAAAGATACGAGATATTGCTACTAGTAATCCTAATATTAATGTGAGCCAGCGCCATTTCGGAGATAGCATCCAAAAGCAGGCGATGAACACACCACAAATAGTTGCTTGATCACTTGGAAACGATGGTGAAGCTGATTTTTCAAAGAGTAGATTTACATCTTCTACTACAAAAGGTCGATCCCGATCGATCAAATATTTTAGTGCGCGGCTAGTTAGTAATGCAAAAACGATGGAGAATATACCATAACTGGCAATGGATCTTTTATTTTTGATAAATAAAAAAATGATAATACTAAGGATAAATGCAAAAATTCCAAACCTCGAGAAAAGGATCATGATATTATCCAGGATAGTACTTTTTCCAGCGATATCGTTTACAAAATGAAACAGTGTTGAATCCATACTCTACACCTCCTTAACTAAGGAAAAAGGGCGGTACTTGGCACCACCCTTTTAGTTTTGAACAATTGCATATTTTTCCCATTTGCGACTTTTCCATCTTAGGAACATAATTACGGCTCGAGTCCATTCATCGGCTGCTATTGCTAGCCAAACACCGATTAGGCCTAAATCGAGATAGAAGACAAGGAAGTATCCAAGTGGTAAGCTCATTGCAACCATCGAAAAAGCTCCAATTAATACTGGGAATTTTGCATCTCCAGCTGCACGCAATGAATTAATGAAAACAATATTTATTGTTCTACCTGTCTCTAATAAAAAGCTAAAAACAAGTACACTTGCGCCAATTTTGATGACTTCTGGATTATCAGTAAATAATCCAATTAATGGTTCTCGGAAAATTGTCACTAGGATAACCATAATGAAGGTCACCGCAATTGCATATTGAGAACTTTTCCACACCTTGTTATAAGCTTCTAGACTGCGCCTTCCTCCTACTAATCTACCAACTATAATCGCAGTTCCAGCTCCAATCGCCATTGCAAAAAGGTAGATAAACATCGAAATATTTACTGCATATTGACGAGCAGCCATAGAGCTGTCTCCTAAGAACGTAACATAATACAAAAATACAATCTGGCATGATTGATACATCACTTGTTCAAATGCAGATGGAATTCCGATTTGGAGAATTTTTTTAATATATTCTTTAGATAATGTAAAGTAATATTTAACTTTAGCTTTTACATGTGAAATTTGATAAAAAAGCCAAAAGAAAACAATTAAAGCAAGTAATCGACTCAATACAGAAGAAATTGCTGCTCCTTCTACTCCAAGTTTAGGAAAACCAAAATGTCCAAAGATTAGCAGGTAATTTCCAACAATATGGATGATATTCATTCCAAGTGAAACAAACATCGTTCCTTTTGTATGTCCGTGTACACGAATGATTGCAGCTAGAGCGTTAATCATTGCCTGAAGGAATATCGCCCCACCAACAATGTTTAAATAGCTTTTAGCATGAATTAATATGTCACCATGCAAATTTAATGTTTGAAGCATGACGTGACCAAATAATAAAAATATGACACTTATCACAATACCTACAATAAGATTAAGCATGACTGCTACTGCTGAAATTTTAGCTACTTCTTTAAAACGACGAGCCCCTATATACTGTGCAACAACAATTGATGCTCCGTTTCCAATAACCCCCATAATTAAAATGGAGATTTGTAAAAATTGATTGGAGGCACCAACACCTGCGACGGCATTATCAGATATCTCACTTAACATGAATGTATCTGCAATACCCATCAACATGAAAAGAAAAAGCTCTAAAAAGATTGGCCAAGTTAAGAAAAAAAGATTTAAATCTTTTGCTTCTTTGTTCATCTTTGGCTTTTCTACAAGCTTTCCTGCACTAATTGATGTCAACTTTTCACCTTCTCTGTATAATACCAATCTTAATCAGATAGTATCTTACCACCTTTTAAAGCCCCTGACTATACAAATAAGTTCAATTTCTATAAAAATAATTTAGATATTTTTTGCAAGCGCAAACATTAGAGAAGAGAATAAAAATGAACTAAATGTAGAGTGAAAAGTAAAATATAGAAAATACTAATCAATGGTGATGCAGATGCCTTGTAAATCAAATGAAGAATTATATCAATTAGTAACAGAGGCAAGAAAGTATGCTAAAGATGGAAAGGTTGCAGATTATATTCCTGCACTTGGCAAGGAAAATCAAGAAGCTTTGTCAATTGCAATACATTATCCTGATGGACGTTGTATATCTGCAGGAGATATCGAAAAAAAGTTTACTCTACAAAGTATTTCTAAAGTAATTAGCCTAGCTTATGTGTTAATGGAGCTAGGTAAAGAAGAAGTGTTTCAGTACGTAGGAATGGAGCCGACAGGAGATCCGTTTAATTCCATAATAAAATTAGAAACATTGTCTCCAGGAAAACCACTTAATCCGATGATTAATGCAGGTGCACTTGTCGTTACACATTTAATCAAAGGAGACACCGTTGAAAATCGTTTTCAGCGATTATTAGATTTTGTAAAAGAAATAACTGGTGATATATCTTTAACGTATAATCATGAAATTGCTCAGTCTGAGTTTGAAACGTCTGATTTAAATCGTGCATTATGTTATTTTTTAAAACAACATCATTTTATTGATGAAGACATTGAACAATTAATTGATTTATATTCGAAACAGTGTGCAATTGAAATGAATTGCTTAGTTCTAGCCAATATAGGAATGATGTTTGCGATGGATGGATATGATCCACAACGGGAGCGACAAATCATTCCAAAAGAGGTTGCTAGGATTTGTAAAACATTCATGGTGACATGTGGAATGTATAATGCATCAGGAGAATTTGCAATAAAAATTGGTATACCGGCAAAAAGTGGTGTCTCAGGAGGGATAATGGGTGCTGTTCCAGGAAAATTTGGAATTGGCATTTTTGGTCCATCACTAGATGAAAAAGGAAATAGCATCGCAGGTATTAAATTATTAGAAATGTTATCTAAAAAACTCGATTTAAGTATGTTTTGAAGAGCACGATGTTATCGTGGCTCTTTTTATTACGTTTTCATTACAAATGAGAATAGTATGATTTCCATGAGAACACTTCTTACATATATTGCATTATATATTTTGTAGGGAGTTGAAAATTATGAAAATCATGATTGATGCAGGTCACGGTCCTAATACGGCTGGAAAACGCTCTCCAGATGGATCGTTGCGAGAATTTCAGTTTACTAGTGCTGTTGCAGAGTATCTGGAAGAAGAATTGAACAACTACCAAGGTGTACAAACTTCCTTTTCACATGATGCCTCCCGAAGAATTGATGTGCCTTTAATTGAAAGAACAAATCGGGCTAATGCTTGGAAAGCAGATTTATTTATATCCATTCATGCAAATGCATATACGGGAAGATGGCATACAGGTGGTGGAATTGAAACATATGTATACACCACAAGACCTAAAGAAGCACTTGAGTTAGCAAATAAAGTTCAAAATGAATTAATTAAAGCGACTGGATTACGAAATCGTGGAGTTAAAAGTGCTGATTTCCATGTATTACGAGAATCAAACATGACAGCAATCCTAACGGAATGTGGGTTTTATGATAATAAGGAAGAATTGGCTTTACTAAAAAAAGATTCATACAGAAGAAAATGTGCAGATGCAATTTGTAAAGGCATCGTTGATATGTATAACTTGAAAAGGAAACAGATGGTAAAGTCTGCGAATACTTCTACTCCGAGTAAAACAGGAGAATATAAAGTTCAAAAAACGATTGGTGGGTATATTACTGCTGCAGATGCCAAAGCAAAAAGAAATAAAAAAACCAATGTGACAAAAGGATCTTATTATGTATATAAAAGAGCCTCTGGAATGATAAATGTGACAAAGAAGAAAGGGGTACCTGGAAGCTGGATAAATCCAGCAGATAATAAGCAACAATCTACCACCAAGACATTTAAAGTTCGAGTAAAATCATACGAACTTTGGTATTATAATAAGCCAGATTGGAATGCGAAGAAAGATACATTTAAGCGTGGTCAAGAGTTTACAGTTGTTGAAACATTAACTGTAAATGGTTCAAAGATGTATAAACTTAGCAATGGTAATTATATAACAGCGAATCCACAGTATGTGCAAAAATTATAAAAAGTCTGGGAAACCAGACTTTTTTGCTTGAATCTATCAAATTGTGGTAATAGTACCAATTTTTATCCTAGTTTAATATGAAATTAATATGATAAAATTAGTTGCTAATAGAGTGATTACAATTAGTAAATGTGAATGAGAAAGGCAGAGAATGATCATCAGTATACGTGAGAGATTGATATCGAAACGATTAGTATACTTATTCGTCGTCATAAGTATTCTATTATTTTATAGTTGGATCTATTTCGTTAAAGATGATGACTGGTTAAGGATGGTAGGAGCTTCGATTTTTACAATTGTTGGGGGAACGGTTGGGTTTATATTACTATATAGAACATACCGATACATACAAAGCAGAGAAAAATATTTTTGGTTGCTATTATGTTGCGGAGTCTTCTTTTACATTAGTTCCAATTTTGTCTGGTTCTGTTTCCTAGTAGCAACTGGTAAGCCACTATATCCAAATGTTTCTAGTTATTTGTGGTTAGTTTCCTACCTCTTTTTTCTAGGTGCATTAATATATATGAGTCAAATTATAAGTATGTATGTGACGAACAGTCATTATGTTTTTAATATAGTAGTGTTCATAACGATTGCTAATGCGGTAAGCGTTCAGTATTTCATTGACTCCATATTAGAATTTGGTGGAAATGTTCTATCAATATCATTTAAAACGTTAGCATATCCAATGTTAAGTCTAAGTATTATGTTTGTCACGACCACTTTATATTTTCTTTCTAAACGGAGCCGAATTCGTAAGCAACTAAAATTTATCATTATCGTATTTTATTTACAAATACTTGCAGATGCGATTTTTGTTTACAATAATATTCAAGGAAGTTACGATTTAGGTGGTTATATAGATCCATTGTGGTTACTAGCGATTCTTTTTAAGGGCAGTGCTAGTTTAGATATTCAACCAAATCAACCAATTCCTGAAGTGAAAGAGATTACGTATGAAAAAACGAAGGGAACAATATTCCCATACCTAGGCATTATCTTTCTATTGATTTTAGTTATTCTCAATAATGAATGGGAAGTGAATGCTCTAAATATAGGTATATGTATTCTCTTTCTATTAGTTATTGTTCGTCAGTTTACTATTATGAAACAGAATGACCATTTAATGAGTGAGTATCGATTTTTAGCATATCATGATCCACTCACACTATTAAAAAACAGAGCCAGCTTCAAACTAGAACTTGCACAAATGATGGAAAGTGCGGAAAAGAAACATCATACACTTGCACTTTTATTAATTGATTTGGACCGCTTCAAAATGATAAATGATACACTTGGTCATCATATTGGAGATAATCTTCTTGTTTTAAGTGCGAAGAGATTAAAAGATACTTTGCCATCGTCCAATGAAATCTATCGTTTGGGTGGCGATGAGTTTACCATTATCATTCCTAATACAAATCCAAATAATTGTATAATTACAGCAGAAAAGATTTTGGAAGAGTTTTCGAAACCTTTTGTTATTGATGAATATGAAATCTCAATTACACCGAGTATTGGAATTAGTACATATCCTAATAATGGAACAAATGCAGATGAGCTCATGAAGAATGCAGATGCAGCAATGTATTTGGCCAAAGCTAATGGTAAGAATAATTTTCAGTTTTTTAATTCAGAATTAAATAGACAACTAGAAAGAAAAGTAGCTATCGAACATGGATTGCGTAAAGCATTAGAAGAGAATGAATTGTCACTTTACTATCAACCGAAAGTTGATTTGCATTCCGGGAGAATAATAGGCTCGGAGGCATTATTGCGATGGAATCACCCAGAATTTGGGCTTATTTCACCTAATGAGTTTATACCAATAGCAGAAGAAACAGGTGATATTGCAGCGATCGGAGATTGGGTTCTTCAAACTGCATGTAAACAAAATAGAAAATGGCAAAAAATGGGCTTCCCGTTCTTAACGATCGCAGTGAATGTTTCGGCACGTCAATTTCAACAACAAGACTTTTTGAAAAAAATTCATACGGGCTTACAGGAAATAGGATATAGCCCTAAATTACTTGAACTCGAAATTACCGAAAGTATTATGCAAAATATTAAGGAATCGACGGAAATGCTCAAAAGCTTGAAAGCAACTGGAATTAAAACAGCAATAGATGATTTTGGAACAGGCTATTCATCTTTATTTATTTTAAAGGAATTGCCTATAGATACAATTAAAATCGATAAAGCGTTTATTGATGATATAAAAGAAGCTGGCGATTATTCAATGGTAAGAACGATTATTAATATGGGGCTAAATTTAAATCTGGAAGTTGTCGCAGAGGGTATTGAAGATGAATTCCAAGCAGAAGTTCTCGCAAAAAACCAATGCAATTACGGCCAAGGTTACCTATACTCCAAACCAGTACAAGCACATGAATTTGAACAACTATTGATTGAGGGATTGAAGAAAGATAGTTATCATACAGTTTAAAATATGATAAATGCATAGAGTATTTGCTTTGAATAACTGTGTACAAGAACAATAATTGGATTGGAGGAAAAGAGTGGTTATCTTTATTCTAATTGCAATATTTATCGTTATCTTTATATCTACAAGCATCATTGAAAAAACTTTAAAATCCATAAACAAACAAAATGATCGTATAATTGAATTATTAGTAGAAATAAAAGAACAAAAAAGAAATTAATAATTTATTAAAAACAGGAAGCGATCTACTGTGATTGCAGAGAATGATGATGGTCAAATTAAAGGTTTTGCAGATGTCTGGAAGTAAAACACTTTAGTTATATGAATATTATGGCGAAATTAATAAGAACGGTTCAAATAAAAATTGGCGGAAAATATTGAATGAACTAATTTGTAAATTGAATAATGTATACAAGGTTATTGAGGAAATATAAACAAAAGAGCGTATTCACTTTTAGAGGGTTGATTGTAGCGGAAGGCGTGAGACTCCTGCGGGATGAACGGTATCCGGGAGACCTCGGAGGCGTTATAAGCGCCGAGGAGGCTTCCGAACCGCCCGCGGAAAGCGAACGCCTGCAGCGGAAATCAACAGACGCTGTATAAAAGTATCAAAAGGGCCGATAACAAGCGAATGAAACTTGTTGTCGACCCTTTTTAAAATGGATATAAAATCTACAATCGTATTTTAAAATCCTCATAACCAAATCGCTTTAAAACTTTTAAACCATCATCAATCGTATTTAAAACAATCGAAGGGAGGTTTATCCCATTAAAAGTATTATTTTTGACCATCGTGTAGTGCGCCATATCAGTAAATACAAGCTTATCACCAGGTTTTAATGGATGATCAAAAGAATAATCACCAATAACATCACCAGCAAGACAAGTAGGTCCACCGAATCGATAGGTGTATTGCTTTTCATTCGGCATACCAGAACCTATGATATGAGGACGGTATGGCATTTCAAGGACATCTGGCATATGGCATGCAGCTGAAGTGTCTAATATGCCTATTTGCATGCCATTTTCCATAACATCTAAAACCGTTGTAACTAGATATCCAGTATGAAGAGCGATTGCTTCTCCTGGTTCCAAATATACATCGATATCATATTTATCTTTCATGTACATAATGGATCTAACTAGAGTATCCAAATCATAGTCGGGGCGAGTAATATGATGACCACCACCGAAATTGATCCATTTCATTTGCTTTATATATTCACCGAATTTCTCGTCGACTACTTTTACAGTACGTTCGAGAGTATCTGAGTTTTGTTCACACATGGTATGGAAATGCAAACCATCTATACCATCTAGTTGACTCGCATCAAAATTTTCAAGTGTAATACCAAAACGTGAGTAAGCAAAGCAAGGATTATACATATCCACTTCAATTTCAGAGTACTCAGGATTAATACGTAATCCGACTTCAATTTTCCTTGAATGGTTTTGAACCTTTTCTTTGTATTTATTCCATTGATGGAAAGAGTTAAATACAATGTGATCAGAAAGATTTAGAATTTCATCTATTTCAGCGTCTGAAAAGGCTGGGGCATACGTATGGACTTCTTTGCCCATTTCTTCACGTCCTAGCCGAGCTTCATTTAAGGAACTAGATGTAACACCATCCAAATATTCACCGATTAACGGATATACAGAGTACATTGAAAAACCTTTTTGAGCAAGTAAGATTTTACAGCCTGTCCGATCGATGACGGACTTCAATATTTCTAGATTTTTTCTTAGCAATGATTCTTCGACCACATAACTAGGAGAAGGCACAGCATTTACATCAAAATTCATGGTGATTCCTCCTTAATCAATTAGTTTTGGATCGAAGCTCTCTTGCCATGGTAGTCCATATTGATTAAGAGCATCCATAAATGGATCTGGATCAAACTCTTCAATATTATATACGCCAGCTTTTTTCCATTTTCCTGTTAATATCATCATTGCACCAATCATTGCAGGCACACCTGTTGTATAGGAGATAGCTTGAGAACCAACTTCACGGTAACATTCTTGATGATCACATACGTTGTATACATAGTAAGTTTTTGGTTTTCCATCTTTTGTACCTTGGAAGATACACCCGATATTTGTTTTTCCTTTTGTTCTCGGTCCGAGAGAAGCAGGATCAGGGAGCACTGCTTTTAAGAATTGAAGAGGAACTATTTCCTTTCCTTCAAAGTTAATTGGCTCAATGGATGTCATCCCAACATTTTCAAGGACTTTTAGATGTGTTAAGTAATTTTCTGAGAAAGTCATCCAGAAACGGATTCTTTTCACACCTGGAATATTAATAGCTAATGATTCAAGCTCTTCATGGTGTAATAAGTAAATATCCTTTGGTCCAATTTCAGGTAAGTCATAGACACGTTTAATAGACATTGGTTCTGTTTCAATAAACTTACCATTCTCATAATAACTACCATTCGCAGTTACTTCACGAATATTAATTTCTGGGTTAAAGTTTGTTGCGAAAGGATAACCATGGTCACCAGCATTGGCATCTACAATATCAATTGAGTCAATTTGATCGAAGTGGTGTTTTAGTGCATAAGCAGAGAAGACACCTGTAACGCCAGGGTCAAACCCACTACCAAGTAGGGCAGTAATTCCAGCTTCTTCAAATTTTTCGCGATATGCCCATTGCCATTTATATTCAAATTTTGCAGTATCTAGTGGTTCGTAGTTTGCTGTATCTAAATAATCTACCTTAGTAGCAAGACATGCATCCATAATCGTTAAATCTTGATATGGAAGTGCCACATTGATGACAATATCTGGTTTGAAATCATTTATTAATGCGATTAATTCCTCAACATTATCCGCATCTACTTGAGCAGTTTGGATTTTCGTTTTACCGCCATCTAGTTTTTCTTTTAAAGCATCACATTTCGATTTTGTACGACTTGCGATACAAATCTCCTCGAACACATCAGGAACTTGACAACATTTGTGAACAACTACGCTAGCAACTCCGCCAGCACCAATAATTAAAGCTTTTCCCAATTTTTCCACCACCTATAAATTATTTTGATATTGCTAGTAATAATTCCCTTAATACTTTACAAGCGACTGCGGTTGAAACACCACTATGATCAAACATTGGAGATAATTCATTTACATCACAGCCTACAATATTCAGATTACTAATTTGTAGAATTGCCTCTAATAATTCTACAAAGCTAACTCCACCTGCTTCAGGGGTACCTGTACCTGGAAAAACAGAAGGATCGAGTACATCCAAATCAATTGTTAAATAAACAGGTTTCCCAGCTAATTTAGCAACTACTTCTTCTAATCCATTAAAGTTAAACTTATTAGTAAATACACGATCTTGTCCCCATTGAAATTCGCTTCGGTCCCCGGAGCGGATTCCAAACTGGTATATGCGGTCATCTCCGAGAATATCCCATACTCGATGTATGACAGTTGCATGTGACAAAGTTTCACCTAAATAATCATCCCGTAAGTCTGCATGGGCGTCTAATTGGATTACATGTAGATCAGGATACTTCTTAGCTGCAGCTTTAATTGCAGCTAGTGTTACTAAATGTTCGCCACCAATCATACAAGGTATCTTTTCATCATCAAGAACCTTATCTGCAAACTCTTCAATTTGTCCAAGTGCTTTTCGTGTATTTCCAAAGCTTAATTCCAAATCACCGCCATCAAAGACAGCAATATCTTCTAAATCTTTATCTTGGTACGGACTGTATGTTTCTATTCCAAAAGATTCACTACGCATTGCTTTGCTGGCAAAGCGAGTTCCTGGACGAAAGGAGGTTGTCGAATCAAATGGAGCTCCAAAGATAACGATTTTAGATTCTTGATATTCATTGTCACAACCAATAAACGTTTCAATATTTTTATTCAACATCTTTTAACTGCTCCTTTACGTAATTTGGAAGAGCAAAGGAACCTACATGGATATCGGTATTGTAATATTTTGTTTGTATACCAAGCTTGTTCCATGAATCCGCATCTAAATCATTAATTGGATGGTATTTCTTTGAGGCGAATCCAAATAACCAGTGTCCAGAAGGATAGGTTGGAATATGTACTTGATACACATGACAAATTGGAAAATATCCTATGATTCGTTGGTGCGCCTTTTTCATTCCTGCAGCATCTTCTTCATAAAATGGACTTTCATGTTGATTCACAAGAATACCATCGTCCGTTAATGCCTTATAACAGTTGCCATAGAACTCTTTCGTAAATAAACCTTCACCTGGTCCAAAAGGATCCGTAGAATCTACGATGATAAGATCATACTCGTTTTCTTTGCTGCGAACGTAGCGAAGACCATCTTCAAAGAATAGATTCACTCTTGGGTCATCGAGCTTGGATGCAGTTTGGGGTAAATACTCTTTACAAACATCTACCACTAATTCATCAATCTCAACCATATCAATCTGCTCAATGGAATCATATCTTGTAAGTTCTCGAATCGTGCCGCCATCTCCTGCTCCAATAACTAGTACTTTCTTAATATTCGGATTTGTTGCCATTGGAACATGAGTTATCATGTCATGATAAATAAATTCATCTTTTTCTGTCACCATGATAAGACCATCTAGCGCTAAGATTTTTCCAAATTCCTCTGTTTGAAAAACTTCAATCTTTTGAAAGTCACTACTGCCTGAGAATAGTTGTTTTTCTAGTTTTACTGAGAAACGAACAGTTGGTGAGTGGTTCTCTGTAAACCATAAGACCATGTTCTACTCCTCCTTTAACACATTAATATGTTCGATTTTGCTATCTTCTGTACCTGTTAAGAAGCATCCTTTTTCCTTGGAATAGGCAATGTAATCCAAGATTTCCTTCGTAATGCGTTCTCCAGGTGCAAGAATAGGGATACCAGGAGGATAAGCCATCACAAACTCACTACAAATATAGCCAGCACTCTCTGAAATAGGTAGCTTTTGTTTTGGTGCATAAAATGCTTCCTGAGGAGTATAGATGATCTGTGGTGTAATATATTCATGCTCAAAAATACTACTACGATCTTTTGCATAACGACGTTTAATTTCACCTAATGCAGCAACTAAACGCTCAATGTCTAATTGCCTATCACCAACAGAAATATAAGCTAAAATATTCCCGATATCTCCAAATTCAATTTGGATGTCATATTCATCACGAAGAATATCATATATTTCGATTCCCGCTAAACCGACATCAAGTGTATGAACGGATAGCTTTGTAATATCAAAGTCGTACACGGTGTCCGCATTGATTAATTCTTTTGAAAAAGCATAATATCCGCCGATGCGATTAATTTCGTCACGCATATATTGTGCCATTTTTGCTACTTTTTCAAAAACTTCTTTGCCGTGTAGAGCTAAGTTTTTCCTTGAAATATCAAGGGAGGAAAGAAGCAAATATGAACCACTTGTTGTTTGAGTTAGATTAATTATTTGCCGTGTATATCCTTCACTAATGTCATTATTTATTAATAGGAAGGAACTTTGTGTTAATGAACCACCAGATTTGTGCATACTAACAGCAGCCATATCAGCACCAACAGACATGGCTGAAGCAGGAAGGTCTTCTCCAAAATAAAAATGCGTACCGTGTGCTTCGTCTACAAGCACAAGCATTTGATGGCGGTGCGCCAATTCAGTGATTGCTTCAAGATTGGAACATATCCCGTAATAAGTAGGGTTATTAATTAATATTGCTTTTGCATCCGGATTCTCTAAAATTGCCTTCTCTACTTCAGCAACCGACATACCTAATGGAATCCCGAGTTCATGATTTACTCCAGGGTTTACATATACGGGAATGGCCCCACTAATAATCAAGGCATTTATTGCACTGCGGTGTACATTTCGTGGCAAGATGATTTTTTCTCCTGCCTTACATGCAGTCATTACCATTGCTTGAACAGCAGAAGTTGTTCCATTTACCATTAGGAAGGCATGTTTAGCACCAAATGCATCAGCTGCTAATTCTTCTGCCTCTCTAATAATGGAAACAGGGTGACTAAGATTATCTAATGGTTTCATCGAATTTACATCGACAGAAAGACATTGCTCTCCTAAAAAGTTTGCTAATTCTTTGTTTCCTCTTCCACGTTTATGCCCTGGAACATCGAAAGGAACAACCCGCATGGAACGGTATTTATTTAATGCTTCCATGATTGGGGCTCTGTCCTGTGAAAGATGTACCATATGAATCACCCCTTACCCGCCATAAATATTAGAAGCGCTAAAGATTTCGATCATTTCTCTGCGCAAATTATTAATAATATGAAGCCTCTCTTTAGGAGGGAGTTCATATACGTCTGTATTAAATAAATAATTTTGTAAATCAATATCTTTAATTAACATCTTTGTATGAAAAATATTTGATTGATAAACATTTACATCAATCGCATCATATTTCTGTAATGTATTACTGTCAATAAAGTCTTGAATGGATGCCATCTTATGATCCATAAATAGTTTTTTTCCATTTAGGTCACGAGTAAATCCACGAACTCTGTAATCGATGGAGATAATATCCGAATCAAAACTTCCGATAAGATAATCCAACGTATTAAGTGGTGAAATTTCTCCACAAGTGGAAACATCTATGTCAACACGAAATGTAGCAATCGAATTATCTGGGTGATATTCCGGATAAGTATGGACGGTTACATGACTTTTATCTAAATGTCCTAGAATTGTATCTCTACTTTTCGCAAGATTAGGTTCACCTAAATTACATGATTCATCAATCTGACTTATCGGAAAGGCTTCCTCTGAAATGAGGATGGTAACACTAGCTCCTTGGGGATCGTAATCCTGTTTACTTACATTTAGTACTTGTGCTCCAATAATTTCTGTCACATTGTACAAGATTTTTGTTAATCTTTCTGAATTATACTGTTCATCAATGTAAGCAATATAATCCTTTTGCTCCCGCCCACTTTTTGCATAGCAAACATCATAGATGTTGAAGCTAAGTGCTTTTGTGAGGTTGTTAAAGCCGTACAGTTTCAGCTTATTTTCCAACCCTAACATCACGCCTTTCATTAGAAAATCAGTATAATTATATAGTATTGCAATCGCAAGTCAATAGAATTTTTTTAATATATTTAAAACAGAAATTTCCGATGAAAAAACTCGCTATTAAAGTTGTTAATTCAGCTTGATGATACGTGACATTTACCTCTTACTGAAATAAATAAACATTGGAGCTATATGTTTTAACATGACCAAGCTGCCCACGAATTATTAGGGGGCATTTTTGTATAGATAGTTTATTCTTCCATAATTAAGGTATATTGCCCACTCTTAAGACATCTATCCTGCATAAACTAAAAGAAGCTTCATTAATGGAAGGGAGTGGAAACTAAATGAATTATAGAAATATGCAAAGTGGACATCATGGCGGACATCATGGCGGACATCATGGCGGACATCATGGCGGACATCATGGCGGACATCACGGCGGACATCACGGCGGACATCACGGTGGACATCACGGCGGACATCATGGGGGGCACCATGGCGGACATCATGGCGGACATCACGGGGGAAATAAAGGCCCAAATTATGGAGTTCCTTTTGTTGGAGGATTATTAGGAGGACTAGCGCTTGGGGCAGTAACATCACCAGGCAACTACGGACCATATCCATACCCACCTCCAGCTCCTTACCCATACCCTTATCCAAATCCATACCAGTATCCGTACCAACCACCATATTATCCATATTAAAATAATAGAGGAAAAGGACAGTCAAAAAAGCTGTCCTTTTTTGTTGAAAAAAAATACTTATTGAAACTTTTATTTATAAACTGCGTCTAATTTAATAATAAAGGCATGTTGGAGTTACTATTTTCGAAATATTATTACTGTATGGACATTTGTTCTTTTGGCAACATTATTTGTATGGGTAAAAAGAGGGCAGATTAAGGGGGACGCTGTAATGGGAAAAGTGATTAAGGTGAATTCCTTATTCATTTACTTTATTATTTCCGTATTCTTTATGGAAATTATATTTCGTATTCATACTATTGAGGATTTTGAACTTATTGATTTGATAAGATCGGGTATGTTTTTAATCGTTTTTGCAATCATATTTTATCTTATTTCAACACTTTTTAAAGGGATGTCTAAGTTTTTATTATCTGTGCTCTTTCTAACAATAGTTGCTTTTATTTATTCATCACAATTAATTTACTTTAAATTCTTTCGTACCTATTATAGTGCCTATTCTGTTGGAAACGGAGCACAAGTATTAGAGTTTTGGAAAGATATTGCAACTTTATTAAAAGAAAATATTGTTTTGATTTTATTATTGTTCTTGCCTGTACTTGTCTTAATTGTTTTTGGAAGGAAACTAGCTTCGTTTGAAAAAATAGGATGGGGAAAAAGATTAGTATTAATTTGCTGCATTGTCTTAGTACAGTTAATTGGTATTGGGGCAGTGAATGTCAGTGGCAAAGAACAAAATTCTGCCTACGACCTTTATTATAATAGTAGCCTACCACTTCTTTCAGTCGAGAGATTAGGATTGTTAACTACTATGCGTCTTGACCTTCAACGCCTGTTAACACATTGGTCACCAAAGTTAGAGCCACCTCAGCCATTACCCAATAATTCTTCGCAAGTAAGTGGGGGTAAGAAAGATCAGGAAAAACAAGAAGAAGATGTCGTGGAAATTATTGAATATAATGTCATGGACATTGATTTTTCTAAATTAATAGGGAATGAAAAAAGTGAAGAAGTAAAAGCAATGCACAAATTCTTTCAAAGTATGGAGCCTACAGCAAAAAATGATATGACAGGTAAGTATAAAGGGTATAACTTAATCCTTTTAACTGCAGAAGGTTTCTCTCCATATGCAGTTCATAAAGAAGTAACCCCAACCTTATATAAATTAGTTCATGAAGGTTATAACTTTTCGAACTTTTATACGCCAATATGGGGTGTTAGTACTTCAGATGGGGAATATGTTGCACTGCAAAGCTTGATTCCGAAGAGTGGAGTATGGAGTTTTCAACGATCTGGTAGTAACCATCTTCCATTTGTACTTGGAAATCAATTAAAGAAGTTGAATTATAAAACAAACGCATATCATAACCACACATACACTTATTACGGTCGAAATATTTCACATCCAAACATGGGATATGATTATAAAGGATTAGGTAATGGCTTAGATGTGAAAGAAACTTGGCCAGAATCTGATTTAGAGATGTTAGAGAAAACAGTAGACGACTATATAAATAATGAGCCGTTTCATGCTTATTACATGACGGTAAGTGGTCATATGCAATACTCTTTTACTGGGAATTATATTGCTTGGAAGAATAAAAAGCATGTAGAGCATCTTCCATATTCTGAGCAAGCAAAAGCATATTTAGCAACACAAATTGAGCTAGATCGTGCTTTGGAACATTTACTTAATAAGCTTGAAGAAGCTGGAGTAGCTGACCGCACTTTAATCGCTTTAAGTGCTGATCACTATCCTTATGGATTAGATGACGAAACAATCGATGAACTAGCAGGTCATAACGTCGAAAAGAACTTTGAACTATACAAAAGTACATTTATTCTCTATAACAAAGGTATGGAACCAACAACAATTACGAAACCTGCATCAAGTCTTGATATATTGCCTACATTATCGAATTTAATGGGAATTGAATATGACTCGAGATTGTTAATGGGTCGAGATATTTTCTCAGACTCTATGCCACTTGTTACTTTCTTAAACAAAAGTTTTATAACCGATAAGGGAAAATACAATGCTGTAACAGGAAAATTCATTGCGAATGACGGTGTAGAAGTCGATGCTGAATACGTAGAATATGTAAAATCGCTTGTTCAAGCAAAATTTTATTATTCAACAAAAATCTTAGATCATAATTATTACAAAAAAATATTACCAAACTAAATGTGAAAAATCGGGAGGTATTGTCACCTCCCGATTTTTTTTACTGTAATTGCCTTTGTATTTTTTGTTTGTCTACATTGCTGGAAGGCACTTTCTTCAGCGATACCAAGCTTAAATGCTGCCTCTAATTTTTCAATATCTGGTTTTTTCTCAAGAATGATGCAATCTTCTAACCTCAATTCTTCTAGTAATTGGACAGTTGATGCTTCGTCATATAAAATGGCCGAACGGATTTGCCGTTGTAATTTAAAATTACCACGTTCTAATTCTCCTTTTTCTAACTCTCCAATCTCCGAATCCAAGAACTGATGAAAAAAAGATTTTAATTGATTCATTTCTTTCTCAATTTCCTTTTTTTGCATATTCAATTCAAAATATCGTTGTAGATCTCTTTCATTGACAGTTACTGAATCCTGATATGCTTCCTTCACATTCATACCTCCAGACTTATATGGATAATAATGTGTATGAAGCTGCAACTTAAATATGACTGTTTTTCTTAGAAACAATGTTAGAAAAAGTATGGTAATTAAAACCATTCGATATAAACGGAGAGTTAGAAATAATCAAAGTCAGTCAAGGCGGTTTTGTATGGTGAATTGTTGCAAAAAGGTTGAGAGCAGTAGTATGAAGACGTTTTTGGTAAGTGCATAGCATTAAAATGGTTGAGAGCAGCACTATCAAGACGGTTTTGGTAAGTGTATAGCATTAAAATGGTTGAGAGCAGCACTATCAAGACCGTTTTGACAAGTGTGATGCTTTAAAATGGTTGAGAGCAGCACTATCAAGACGGTTTTGACAAGAGTAATGCTTTAAAATGGACTAGAGAGGGTTTATCACAACCAATTGACCTAAACGGAAGGTCAGAAATGATCTTGATAGAAGCGGTCAAGACCATAATATACCGACAGTCGATTCAATATGGTTGTGAGAATAGATGGAAACCAAATAGCGATTTGAAAAATTATATAAATTAATTATTGACCTTCACGCAACGTCAAGGTGTATCGTTATTGTTGAGGAGGTGATCAAATGGAATATACAGTACAAAAGTTAGCAAAGTTGGCGGGGATTAGCACGAGAACATTAAGGTATTATGATGAGATTGACCTTCTTAAGCCGGCAAGAATCAATTCATCAGGATACAGAATTTACGGGCAAACTGAAGTTGATCGCCTACAACAAATTCTTTTTTACAGAGAATTAGGTGTGAACTTAGATGCAATTAAAGATATTATTTCATCACCTCACTTTCATGAAGTAAAGGCACTAAAAGAGCATCATGAAAAACTTATGGAAAAAAGAGCACAATTGGATGCGTTAATTTTAAATGTTGAAAAGACAATTGCTGCAAATGAAGGGAGAATTACAATGTCTGATAAAGAAAAATTTGAAGGATTTAAGAAAAAGTTAGTTGATGATAACGAAAAGAAATATGGGAAAGAGATTCGTGAAAAGTATGGGGATGAAACGGTTAATAAATCAAATGAAAAAGTGTTAAATATGACCGAAGCGGAGCATGAAGAGTTAACTAAACTTTCTGAGGAGCTTCATAAAACCTTGGCACAAGCATTTGCAACAGGAGATCCTGCTAGTGATATAGCACAAAAAGCTGCTGATTTGCATAAACAATGGCTTTGTTATTATTGGCCGAATTATACGAAAGAGGCACATGCTGGTGTTGCTCAAATGTATGTAGATGACGAGAGGTTTACGGCCTATTATGATAAAGAGCAACCAGGTACTGCAGAATTTCTACGAGATGCTGTACACATATATACTGGGGTTAAACAGTAGTATATAGGTGACTAGTACTAAACTGTAAGACTATGCCGCTACGGAAATACACTCCGCTTTCCGCGGGCGGTTCGGAAGCCTCCTCGGCACTATACGCGCCTGTGGGGTCTTCCGGCTACCGTACATCCCGCAGGAGTCTGCGTGTATTTCCTCCGCTGGTTATATTCAGCCCTTGAAGGAAAATATAAATTAATAACCTACTGTATTGCATACAGTCTTTTACCGAGAATAGCACTTTGCACATGATGTGATTATTGCAAAGGTTGCTTCTTAGTACAAGCCAAACTATCTTGATATAATCATATAGTTTGGCTTTTTATGCTTAAAAGTTCATAAACTGCTCATAATTAAACTTTATGTTGCATATACCCGCTTTTTCCGATAAATATAGTCGAATTTACCTGTTGACAATTGGTAATATTTACAATACCATTAATTTTACATTTTTTATAAGTGAATTTTTTTGCAATAAAATCACACTAATCCAATAAGAATTATATAAATAGAGTGAGGGGGAAACTTAAATGGATTTGTTTATTAAAAATGAAACACAAAAGAAATGGTTGGAAGTTTTAAAAGAGAAAGAGGATACGTTTAAGAGTCGTTCAGCTTATATAGATGAAAATTCTATTTTTCCAGTAGAGAATTTTCAAGAATTAGTTGAAATAGGTTATCCGAGTATTACTTTACCTAAGTCATATGGTGGGCATGGTTTAAAGGTATATGACATGGTATTACTGCAAGAAACACTTGCAAGCTATGATGCAAGTACTGCACTCTCGATTGGTTGGAGCTTAGGAACAATTGGGGATCTTTATGAAAATAAATCGTGGACAGATGAAAATTTGGAACTATTAGCAAATGAAATAGTTAATGGTGCCATCATTAATCGTTCAGTTAGTGAGGCGCAAACAGGAAGCCCAACAAGAGGTGGACGTCCAGGTACAAATGCAATCAAAAAGAATGGAAATTGGATTATTAATGGACGTAAAACATTTACTACAGCTTCACCTGTATTAACTTATTTCCTTACATCTGCATGGATTGAAGAAAAACAGAAGGTAGGATTCTTCCTCCTACATAAGGATCTTGAAGGTCTGTCCATTGATGAAACATGGAACGTAATTGCCATGCGAGGAACAGGTAGTCATGATCTCGTACTTGAAAATGTGGAAGTAGATGAAACGAAATTGGTGGAACTACCTGATCGCTCCAGTGCGAAGAAATTTAATGGTTGGATGTTACATATTCCAGCTACTTATCTTGGTGTTGCACAGGCAGCAAGAGATTATGCTGTTTACTTCGCAAATCGTCATCAACCAAATAGTCTGAAAACACCTATTGCAGAATTACCAAACGTACAACAAACACTTGGTGAAATAGAATTAGAGCTTACGAGAGCGAGGCATTTAATTTATAGTGTGGCAGATGCGTATGATGATGAATCACGGCGCCAACATTTAACAAATGAACTAGGAGTAGTAAAACATACAGTTACAAATTCGGCAATCACGATCGTAGATAAAGCAATGCGAGTGGTAGGAGCAAAAAGTTTACAACTAAGTAATCCATTGCAGCGTTATTACCGTGATGTAAGAGCGGGTCTCCATAATCCTCCTATGGATGATATGACGATAAAAATGCTAGCAGTTGCAGCACTTGAAGCAGATAAAAACAATTCGTAATGAACAACTAAGAAAAAGAGAAAAGGAGCTGAAGAATGATGAAAAAAATAATAAGTGGAATTGTATTAGCGTTTGGATTACTCGCACTATTAACAGGTTGTGGAGCAGATGAGGCATCAAGTGATTCTGGTGTAAGAAAAATAAAAGTAGCATATGATCAAGCATCCAAACCAATCTCATGGTTGGATGAAAACGGAAATGCAACTGGCTATGACGTTGAAGTGATGAAATTAGTCGACGAATTACTTCCTGATTATGAATTTGAATATGTAGGAACGACAAATGAAGATCTACTAATTGGTGTAACACAAGGGAAATACCATGTTGGTGTCAAAAATGCGTTTTGGACAGAAGAAAGAACGAAAAAATTTATCTATCCAGAAGAATTCCTTGGCTTGAGTAGTACGGGGCTTGTGTTGAAAAAAGAGAATGAACATATTAAAACGCTCGAGCAGTTTGCCTCTGAAAATATGACACTAGCACCAATAGCAGCTAATAATGCACAATACACAGTTATTGACGAATATAACAAAGCAAATCCTGATAATCCAGTGAAGCTACAAGCTGGTGATGCATTTTCTGTTGATGTCATCCAGTGGGTAAATGAAGGACGGGTAGACGGTGGAGTTTCTATTGAAGGACCGTTTGAAAAACAAGTACTTGCAGAGGATGGACCATATCATAATCTTGTTGATGAAGTGGTTTATAACGAATTCGCCGTTATTAAAACATGGCCACTATTTAATAAAGAAGAACAAAAATTCGCGGATGCTTATGACGAAGCAATAAAGAAATTGAAAGAAGATAAGAAACTAAATGAATTAATGAAGCAGTTTTATGGCAGAGATTTATTTGAAGTGTTGGAGAAGGTAGAAAGATAATTGTAGTGCATGGAGTTGGATGACAAAATATGTATGTGTCATTAACTCCATGCATTCAACGAAAATATGTAGATGATTATTCCGTCAATATCACATAAAAGCTGGTGGAAATATGGAAAAGTATTTTGATGCTTCCTATCTATGGGGCGCATTCCCGATGTTAATACCCTATTTAAAAGTAACATTTTGGGTTGTCATCCTAACTGTGCTGTTTGGGACATTATTAGGATTCATGTTGGCAGCTATGAAAGTTGGAAATAGTAAAATTGCTAGAAAAATAGCAAATGGCTATACAACTGTTTTGAGATGTACACCATCCATTGTCCTCTTATTTTTAGTGTATTATGGTGTACCTGCATTAATAAGCAATATTGGAATTGATATTAATGATTGGGATAAGATCTTCTTTGTTGTGCTAACTTTTACACTACAATTTGGGGCAATAATGTCGGAGGTTATTCGCTCTGCTTATGAATCAATAGATAAAGGTCAATTCGAAGCAGCAGTTAGTGTAGGATTAAGTAATAAGCAAGCATATTGGCGTATTGTCGTACCGCAAGCATTTGTTGTAGCACTACCTAATTTTGGGAATGCTTTATTGGAATTAATGAAAGAAGGATCTTTAGCTTACACGATTGGACTTATCGATGTGATGGGGAAAGCTAATTTAATCATCGCAGGCAATTATAATTCGCATGCTCTGGAAATTTATATCGCTATTTCTATCATTTATTGGATTTTATCAATCGCAATAGAGCAGTTCTTTTCCTTGTTAGAGAAGCTATTTAGTAAAGGTAAACAAGTCATTAAGAGTGTGTAAGTAGGTGAGAATATGTCCAGTCAACTTGATTTTGAGTTTTTAATAGATACATTTTTTGTAGCTTTATCTGGTGTGCCGATTGCGTTATTGATTACTGTTGTAGCAATGACGATTGCACTACCATTAGGTTTTTTACTCGCCTTAACGAGAATAAATAGATTACCGATATTGAGTCAGTTTTCAAGTGTGTATGTTTCTTTTGTCCGTGGTACACCAGTCATTGTTCAAATTTTTATTATCTATAATAGTGTGCCAATCTTGTTAGAGGAGATTTTCCAAAAATACGATGTTGGAATGAAGGTGTATGATGTAAATCCAATTTGGTATGCATTTATCGTGTTTTCCTTAAATACGACTGCAATTCTCATTGAAGTATTTCGATCTGCGATTAGTACTGTTAGTAAAGGGCAGTTAGAAGCAGCGATGGCAGTGGGATTAACAACTCTGCAAGCATTTAGAAGAATCATTATTCCACAAACATTAGTTGTTGCACTACCAAATATATGTACAGCAACTGTAAATTTAATTAAGGCGACTTCCCTTGGTTACGCGATGTCACTACATGAGATTACGTTAAGAGCACAAGTAGCGGCCAACCCGGGTTACAATTATGTAGAAGCATATATAGATATATTTTTAGTATATTTGATTATTTGTAGTCTAGTTGAATTCTTATTTAAGTTATATGAAAAACGCTTGTCTAAATATAAATTAGTCATTGCCTGATAAGATAGGGGGCAGTAATGATGTTACAAATAAAAAATATCCACAAATCCTTTGGAAAAAATCAAATCTTAAAGGGAGTAGACGTTCAAATTGAAAAAGGTGACGTAACCGTAATTTTAGGTCCAAGTGGTTCAGGAAAAACAACTTTTCTACGTTGCATTAATTTTTTAGAACGTGCTGATGAAGGGGAAATAAAGGTAGATAATATAGAAACGAGTTTTAATAAAGCTCGTAAGAAAGATATTTTAGCCATTCGCAAAAAAACAGCTTTTGTTTTTCAAAATTACAGTTTATTTAATAACAAAACGGCACTTGGTAATGTAACAGAGGGTTTAGTTGTTGGAAGGAAAATTCCAAAAGCGAAAGCAATAGAAATTGGTAAGCAAGCACTTGATAAAGTAGGGCTATCTGACAAATATGATGCCTATCCCTCTCAACTTTCTGGTGGCCAGCAACAAAGGGTAGGTATTGCTCGAGCAATAGCAGTCAACCCAGATATTATACTTTTCGATGAACCAACATCTGCACTTGACCCAGAACTAGTCGGAGAAGTATTAGAAGTGATGAGAACTTTAGCGAATGAGGGGAAAACAATGCTCGTAGTCACCCACGAAATGTCCTTTGCGAGGGATGTAGCTAATAAAGTAATCTTTATGGATGATGGCGTGATTGTGGAAGAAGGAACACCTGACGAAATATTTGCCGCACCAAAAGAAGTAAGAACACAACAATTTTTAAAACGAATATTAAGAGATTAAAGCGTTTCTACATGAGTAGGAGTGCTTTTTTTGTACTTAAGGGTTGAAAGGTGTGGGATATTAGAGATATCGGGGGTAATACTTGCGGTAAAGAGAGTGATATTCGCACTATCTGAAAAATACTCACAGAGTCGCTAAAAATACTTACGTTAGAAATGCAATTTGCGGACACTTGGTAAATTGGCTAGGCAGGGAATTATACTCTCGTGTAGAAACGGACTTCTCATAAATGAGGCTATCATTCAATTAGCTTTTCATCTAAAACTATTTTAATATTAAAATTATGATGCAATTTCTTAGGAGGTTAACATGTTTACAAACGAAACTATTAATAAGTTAAGAAGTCATTCCAAACATATGGATAAAACAAGAGAAGTACCAGCAGAAGTTCTAGACTGGATGTATGCGGAGAAATTATTTAAGTTATTTGTTCCAGAAACATTAGGTGGAAGAATGCTTACACTACCAGAAGCAGTTCAAGTTTTTCAAAAAACAGCGGCTATTGATGGCAATATTGGCTGGCTAACGACGATTGGATCAGGTGGAGGTATGTTTGTTGCTAACTTCACAGAAGAATGGGCAGATAAACTTTTTACACCTGAAAATGCTGTTCTTGCTGGGAGCGGGCATCCAACTGGAAAAGCAGTCAAAACGGATGATGGATATATCGTAAATGGTACATGGAGATATTGCAGTGGTTCTCAATTTGCATCGTTTTTTACCGCTAATTGTATGACAGACGATGATGAGATTGTTAGTTTTATATTAATGAAAGAGCAAGTTCAAGTAGTAGAGGATTGGGATGCATTTGGATTAAAGGCTACTGGGAGCCACACGATAAAAGTGGAGAATGCCCTAGTACCTGAGGATCGCACTTTTAGTATTTTTGAAATAAAAAACAATTTTAAAGGACTTGTACATAGTTTCCCATTCGTTCAATTTTCGCAAGCATCCTTTGCAGCAGTTTGCCTTGGAATAGGGGAACACTTTTTTGAAGAAGCAACAGCAATTGCTGAAAAGAATAAGGATAGGTGGTCAGAATTACGATTCAGTAATGTAACTGATAAAATAAAAGAGCAAGAAAGTGTATATAAGGCTGCCGTAGACAATTTTTATAGTGGAATCACCTCATTATGGAATAATCATGAAGTCGGCATCTCTTTATTAGATGAAGAATTAGAGGCTTTTAGTTCTACATGTAAGCAGTCAGCTCAAGCAACCTTCGATGGTGTTCAATCATTAATCCGAATGTTAGGAATGGAAGCTGTTATGGAATCATCCACATTAAATCACATTTGGCGTGATTTATACACAGCTGGGCAACACAGTTTTTTAACACAATAAATAATTGAAGTTTTTTCAAATATTAGCTATGCTCTTAAAAAATAAAGATAAGAGGTGCTGAAAATGAGACTCGCATTTATTTCCGATATTCATGGTAATGCCGTTGCGCTTGATGCAGTTTTAAAGGATATCGAAACTCGAAATGTCGATAAGGTTTTTGTTCTGGGAGACATTTGCTATCGTGGACCGGAACCGAAGCGCGCGTTGCAACTTGTTCAATCATTGAACTGCGAAGTAATTAAAGGAAATGCAGATGAGTGGGTTGTACGTGGCGTGAAAGCAGGAGAAGTTCCGGACCAAGCTTTTGATATGATGACACAGGAGCGAGAATGGATTTATGCGCAGCTAGATAGTGAAGACATTGAGTATTTACAACAGCTACCAACTAATATCAACTTTTCTCATAATGGGATGAACATTCATGCTTTCCATGCAACACCAAGTAGCTTATTTGATATTGTTCTACCTTCAGAAACTGATGCGACTATCGAGGAAAAATTACTTGTCGAAGGAACTGACATCTCGATATATGCCCATATTCATAAACCATATATTCGCTATATAAAAGGAAAATGTGTGATGAATATTGGTAGTGTTGGACTTCCATTTGATGGAACACGAAAGTCATCCTATGCCATAGTTGATGTGGAGGAAAGTAGCTTCCAAACCTCGATTGTCCGAGTTGATTATGATGTAGAACGAGTGATACAACAATATCAAGAAGTGAACTATCCCAATGCACAATTAATGGCAAAGGTATTAGAAAACGCTAGTTTATAAGGATGGATTAGATGAGTAAAGTAATAACATTGCATGATGTTTCACTTAGGAAAAATGGAAATGAAATATTAAAGAATGTAAATTGGGAAGTGAATGAGGGGGAGCACTGGGCCATACTTGGGTTGAATGGCTCTGGTAAAACATCGCTTCTTAATATAATTACAGGCTATCATTTTGCTACAACTGGTGAGGTTTCTGTATTAGGAAATCTCTTTGGAAGCACAAACCTACCAGAGCTACGTAAGGAAATAGGGTATGTGAGTAGTTCCCTTGAACGTTTTTCACAAGTGATGGACTATGAAACGGTAGAAGAGATTGTCGTAAGTGGTAAGTTTGCTAGTTTTGGGATATATGAACAAGTTTCTGATGCTGATTGGCAAAAAGCAGAACGAATATTGACAAAACTGAGGTTAGATTATTTATTAAGAAAACCATATCAATATCTGTCACAAGGGGAAAAAAGAAGGGTGCTAATAGCAAGAGCATTAATGAACGATCCGAAAATACTCATTTTTGATGAACCATGCTCCGGGCTTGATGTACTCTCTCGCGAAGAAGTGTTGTTACTCGTACAAGAAGTAGTCAAGGAACAATGCCATGTACTATATGTTACACATCATATCGAAGAAATAACGAAGGAAATCACACATGTTCTCCTACTTAATAAAGGACAAGTAGTAGCCGCAGGACCAAAAGAGGAAGTAGTTACTAATCAATTACTTTCAGAAGCTTTCCATATCCCAGTCAACATTCACTGGGAAAATAGTAGGCCCTGGTTAACTGTATTGAATGAAGACATCGTGAAAAAGGGGTAAAACTTTTTTTCACGATGTCTTTTTGTTTGGAATAGTGAATAAAGTGTATTCATACTAATATTTGGGAAAACATAACGGGAAAGACTGCAATTATATTTTTGAAAAGATGGGAGGAAATCTCTATTATGAAGTATCTTCAAAATATTGGTCGTTCGCTTATGTTACCTGTTGCGGTTCTACCAGCTGCGGCTATTCTAATGGGTATTGGTTATTGGATTGATCCAGAGGGATGGGGAGCAGGGAGTCCAATAGCCGCTTTCTTAATTAAATCAGGCCAATCGATTATCGATAATATGTCGATACTATTTGCTGTCGGTGTCGCATTGGGGATGTCAAAAGATAAGGATGGTTCTGCTGCTTTAAGTGGTCTTGTTGCCTATTTAGTTACAACAACACTTCTATCAACTGAGTCTGTTGCTATGTTACAAGGAATTGAGGAAGCAGATGTAAATGCTGCATTTGGAAAAATAGAGAATCAATTTATCGGAATTATTTCAGGTATTGTAGCCTCGATTATGTACAACCGTTTCAGTCATGTAAAATTACCAGACGCATTAGCTTTCTTCAGTGGTAAGCGTTTGGTTCCAATAATGTCAGCGGTTTCTATGTTGCTTGTTTCGTTAGTGCTATTTTTTGCATGGCCAGTCATCTATTCAGCACTCGTTTCCTTTGGTAATGCAATTAGTAATTTAGAATATATTGGTGCTGGGTTATATGGTTTCTTTAACCGTTTATTAATTCCAACAGGCCTTCACCATGCATTAAACTCTGTATTCTGGTTTGATGTTGCAGGAATAAATGATATTGCAAACTTCTGGGCTGGTAAAGGGGAAAAAGGTGTAACAGGTATGTACCAAGCTGGATTCTTCCCGGTTATGATGTTTGGTTTGCCAGCTGCAGCTCTTGCTATGTACCATTCAGCAAAGAAGGAAAAAAAGAAAGATACTGCATCTTTGATGTTAGCAGCTGGGTTTGCTTCTTTCTTTACAGGTGTTACAGAGCCGCTAGAGTTCGCGTTTATGTTTGTAGCGCCTGCTTTATATGTCACTCATGCAGTGTTAACAGGGCTATCGCTAGGAATTGCAGCATTTTTCCATTGGACCGCCGGATTTGGTTTTAGTGCCGGTTTCGTAGACTTTTTCCTAAGCTCTAGGTTACCACTCGCAAATAGTCCTTATATGTTACTAGTTCAAGGTTTAGTGTTTGCAGTAATTTATTATTTGTTATTCCGCTTCTTAATCGCTAAGTTCAACTTAACAACTCCTGGAAGAGAAGATGATTCAGAAGAAATCATCGAGGATGCTGTTGAAGAAGATACAAATGCAGAAGGGGATAAATATGCAATAATGGCCAGGAAAATATACGAAGGACTAGGATCCGATGCTAACGTTACTGCGGTGGATCATTGTGCCACTCGCCTACGTGTCGATGTAAAA
The DNA here is from genome assembly GCF_042655485.1 of Lederbergia graminis. NCBI lineage: Bacteria > Bacillati > Bacillota > Bacilli > Caryophanales > Bacillaceae > Lederbergia > Lederbergia graminis. Next base: position 27,626 of record NZ_JBHSMC010000013.1, on the reverse strand, counting down.
GATATGGATACAGTGGACCAAAAGAAGATAAAGAGTACTGGTGTCCCTGGTATCAATATTGTTGGACAAAATAGTATCCAAGTCATTGTAGGTCCACAAGTGCAATTTGTGTATGATGAGGTAAAGAAAATGAGAAATAAATAATAATGTTAGTAGGAATATAGTGTGTTGTTCCAGCTATATTCCTTTTTTGATGTTTACTTTTATAAGGAAATAATTAACAATAGAAGCATATAGATGAAGATATTGTGATAAAGGAGTGGAGATAATGAGGAACAAAGAAATCCAGTCAGAGCAAGCATCACATATACAATTAATTGAACGTGCAAATAATACACTTCATAAGGAAGTAAAATCTATTAATACTAAGTATCGATTGAACTACCACTTTATGCCTCCCGTCCATTGGATGAATGACCCAAATGGATTAATTTTTTATAAGGGAGAATACCATCTATTTTATCAACACTATCCGTATGCACCAAAATGGGGGCCGATGCATTGGGGACATGCAAAAAGTAAGGACTTATTCCATTGGGAGCATCTGCCAGTAGCCTTAGCTCCATCTGAATGGTATGACAAAGGGGAGTTAGAATCTCATGGATGTTGGTCAGGTAGCGCGGTAGATGATGATGGTGTATTAACACTGATCTATACTGGACATGTTGAGGAAAATCATCCACAGGAAACACAGTGTGTTGCTAGAAGTAAAGATGGCATCCACTTTGAAAAATATGAAAATAACCCAGTCATTAAAGCGGCACCAGAAGAAAATTGTTTCGGATTTAGAGACCCTAAAGTATGGAAACATGAAGATAAATGGTACATGATTGTAGGTTCAGGTAAAGATGAAATTGGAAAAATACATCTCTATCAATCAAAAGATTTAAATACATGGGATTATATGGGCGTCGCTGTAGAAAGTGATGGGACGATGGGGAATATGTGGGAATGCCCTGATTTATTTCCACTTCAGGATAAACATGTATTAGTTATTTCACCAATGAATATAAAAGAAAGGAATTTATATGCAATTGGTGATATGGATTATGATGCAGGAAAATTTACTTTTGATCATTTTCAAGTTCTTGATTTTGGAAGCGATTTCTACGCATCGCAAACATTATTAGATGATAAGAATAGAAGAATACTAATCGCTTGGATGGAAATATGGGGATCTAAGTCTATTGAAGAAGCGAAAGATTATGGTTGGCTTGGAGCAATGACGATACCTAGAGAACTAATTGTGGCTGAGAATGGAACATTACTCATGCGTCCTGTTGAAGAACATAAACAATTAAGAAATCGCCATTTTTCATTTAAAAACATCACATTAGAAAATGAAACGACGATAATAGATAAATTCAGTGAAGTGAGTTATGAACTGAATGCATTAATTGAAATTAATGAGAATGTGCAAGAAGTAGGTTTTTCTCTTCGTTGCTCAGAGGATGATACAGAAAAAACGGTTGTAACATATAAAGTGGTAGAAGGTTTATTAGAAGTTAATAAAAACCTTTCCGGAAATGGAGTGCAAGGTATTAGTGTTGCTCAATTGAATCATAAAGATGGCCGTATTCACTTACAAATATTTGTTGATGTATCCTCAATCGAAGTATTTGCGAATCAGGGTGAAAAAGTTATTACCAATAGAATATATCCTTCTGAAACTAGTAAACAAGTAAAAGTATTTACTAGAGGAGGAAAAGCAACCATTAACATGGATGTGTGGACAATTGATAGTGTATGGGATGAGTAGTTGAATAGTATTCTTGCTTTATTAAAAATGATGGTTTGAGTTTTAGGGTGGATTGTTAATTAGGAAGGTACTATTGAAGGTTTTGATCTGGATTTCTGTTAGGAATGATGATTAGAGCGGTTCTATTACGCAATTTGATTGGGATATCGTAGTGAAATGTCTTATAGGAGCTTCTATAAGACATTTTGCTTTGAGTTCAGGGATGAAATGTCCAATAGAGCGGTTCTATGGGACATTATGCTATGGAATCAGCAATGAGATGTCCATTAGAGTGGTTCTATTTGACATTATGCTATGGAATCAGCAATGAAATGTCCAATAGAGTGTTTCTATCGGACATTTTTCTATGGATTCTGTGATGAAATGTCCAATAGAGTGTTTCTATCGGACATTTTGCTATGGATTCCGTGATGAAATGTCCAATAGAGTGTTTCTATCAGACATTTTGCTATGGATTCCGTGATGAAATGTCCAATAGAGTGTTTCTATCGGACATTTTGCATTGAATTCAACATTATAACGTCCATTAGAACGCATCTATCATCCATTTTATCCATAATTCCATACTGAAATGTCAACCTTACCAATCACATAGTGCTTACCCCAAAAAGAAGTCATCAAGAATACACTTTTCCCATAACGAGTAGCTTGAAGGCAGTTAAATTAAGTGTGCTAATCAAACATGATACAATAGCTTTAAAATGCCATAGAGGTGTTATACATGAATCTTCATACATACACAAAACTAGATGCTACGGATATAGCAGAGTTAATCAAGAAAAAGGAAGTAACTCCCAGGGAGATACTTAAACTAAGTTTTGCTCAAATGGAAAAAGTAAATCCAGACTTGAATGCTGTTGTCCATCATAGAATGGATAAGGTATTGGAGGAAGCAGAGAACTTCTCAAATAATGGCCCTTTTGCGGGGGTACCAATCTTATTAAAAAATATTTCTCAATCATTAAAAGGGGAGCCGATTACCTCTGGATCGAGTTTATTCCAATCATCGATAGCAAATCGTAATTCCTATTTCGTCGATAAAATATTAAAAACTGGATTTCTTGTGACTGGGCATACAAATACACCAGAATTTGGTCTGAAAAATATAACTGAGCCACGAATTTATGGGCCGTCGAGAAATCCTTGGAATACGGACTATTCTCCTGGAGGCTCCAGTGGTGGAGCGGCGGCAGCAATTGCATCTGGGATTGTTCCGCTAGCAGGAGCAAGTGATGGAGGAGGCTCAATCCGTATACCAGCATCATTCACAAGCTTAGTTGGTCTTAAGCCAACGAGAGGAAGGACGCCAGTTGGACCTGGAGCTGGACGTCAATGGCAAGGTGCTTCGATTGATTTTGTGTTAAGTAAAACGGTAAGAGATAGTGCAGCAATGCTCGATGCGCTTCAAGTTATACAACAATCAGCTGCATTCCACACTCCTTTGCTTCCTGGTAGTTCACTCGACATTTTAGGTAAACCATTTACAAAACCATTAAAAGTTGCCTTCTCAACAGCATCTCCAGTAGGAACTCCCGTTTCGGATGATGCTAAGCAAGCTGTCTTAAAAATTGTTAAATGGTTAGAATCTGAAGGTCATGTAGTAGAAGAACGTGATAATGGAGTAGATGGCGTCCAATTAATGCGTAATTACTATCTTATGAATAGTGGAGAAATATCCGGATTGGTCGAACAAGTGGAACAAGCGATTGGACGACCGGTCTCAGAAAAAGATTTGGAAATTGAATCTTGGTTATTAAATGAAGCAGGTAAATGTGTTACCGCTGCACAATATTCTGCAAGTCTTGCATCATGGGACAATGCTGCAGCGCAAATGGCGGACTTACATGAAGAATTCGATCTTTATATTACACCTACAAATGCTAATATTGCTCCAAAAATAGGGGAACTAACCCATACCGCTGAAAACGAAGAGAACTTAAGAGAGCAGATGAAAAAAGCAGTTACTAGTGCGGAAAAACAAGAAATTATATATGAAATGTTTTTACCAAGCTTAACCTATACACCTTTTACCCAATTGGCTAATTTAACTGGTCAACCTGCTATATCGGTTCCAGTGCATCTTTCGGAGGCAGGATTACCACTTGGCGTACAATTTATGGCTGCAAAAGGACAAGAAAGATTACTGCTCCAGTTAGCCTCTCAAATAGAACAGACTAGTTTATGGGTAGGGTTGGAAAAATTACCATATTACAAAATATTTAAATAAAGGTTTATTTCGGGACAAATGAAACTTTTTCTATATAATAGATAAGGTGTTGAATTAATTTATAGGAGTTTTATCATGAATCAGTCTCGAAAATTACCTTTTAAAAAGAATATAACAGTCGGTTTAATGTTGTTTGCTTTGTTTCTAGGAGCTGGTAATATTATTTTTCCGCCAGAACTTGGGCAACAAGCAGGTGACAATTTTATATTGTCGATGATTGGATTTTTAATTACAGGAGTGGGCTTACCTTTAATTGCAGTTATTGCGATTGCAAATTCAGGTAGTAATTTTGAAACGATAGCAAGTAGAGTGCACCCTATTTTTGGTGTCTGCTTAACTATTGCTATTTATTTATCGATAGGGCCATTTTTTGGAATTCCTCGTACTGCAACAGTTTCTTATGAAATCGGAGTTATCCCGTTTTTACCGAAATCATTGCAGCATGAGCCTTGGACACTCGCAATATTTACAATCGCATTCTTTCTCATTACAATATTCTTCGCGTTAAATCCAACGAAGATAGTAGATAGGGTTGGAAAAATTCTTACTCCAATTCTACTAATTGTAATTGGGTTACTTGCTCTAAAAAGCTTCTTAACACCAATGGGTACATTTGAAGATCCAAAAGGAGATTTTAGCAACAATGCATTTTTCGAAAGTTTTGTACAAGGTTATTTAACGATGGATGTTATAGCAGCACTTGCTTTTGGTATTGTCGTCATAAATTCCTTAAAGAATGAAGGACTAGAAGCTGGAAAGCCAATGATGAAAGCAACAATATTTGCAGGAATTATTGCATCCATTGGGCTAGCTCTTGTATATATTTCCTTAGGTTATATTGGAGCAACAAGTGTTGGAGCTATTGGAATACAAGAAAATGGTGGTGCCATATTAACGCTCGCATCTAATGTGTTGTATGGATCATCAGGTACTATCATTCTTGCGCTGACCATCATTTTTGCGTGCTTAACGACCTCTATCGGGCTTGTTACTGCATGTGCGCAATACTTCCAAAAGTTGCTACCAAAGCTGTCTTACAAAATTCTCGTTCTCATTTTTGCGGGCTTTAGTGCTTTTGTTGCTAATGTTGGACTGACAAAGCTAATTGAAATATCTGTACCCGTTTTATTAATGATTTACCCACTCGCAATCGTATTAATGTTGATGTCCTTTATTGATAAGACATTCGACCGCAGACCTATCGTTTACACATTACCTTTGGTTGCTACAGCAGTAGTAAGTATTACAGATGGTTTCAAAGCTGCAGGTTTTACATCGTCATCAATCGAAAGCATACTAATCAATCTTCCATTGTATGAGCAAGGAATTGGTTGGTTATTACCTGCAGTCATTGCGGGAATCATTGGATTTTTGATTAGTAAAATTAATGTGAAAAGAGCTTAGTTCCAATTGGAATTAGCTCTTTTTTCGATAATAGGACGGAGATACACCTTCAAATTTTCGAAATGCTCGACTAAATGCATGGATACTGCTGAAGCCAAGTTTTTCAGAAATGATGGTGATGGGAAATGTGGTAAATTGGAGTAATTGTTTTGCTTTCTCTAACCTCATGGCTAAATGAAAATGTATTGGGGTTACTCCATATGTTTTCTTAAAAAGTCTTCCTAAGTAAAATTTATTAAGATTAGCAATCTCTGCTAGTTCATCTAGCGTAACTTCGCGATCTGTATTACGACTAATATAAGCCTTTACTAGCTCCAGTTGTTTAAAGTTGGAAACTAGATGTTTATTTTGCATCCAATGATATTCACGTAACAGTTCCGTCCACAGCTGAATAAATAAGCCTTTGGCGGATATTTCATAATAAGGAAGCTTTCTCTCCATTTCGTTAATAATATCAAAAATAAGTTTTTCAATAATTCCAGGGTTATGTAGTCGTATATGGTTTGGCATATCTGGAATAATATTTGTTCGAAACCACTTATTTTCCTCATCTGACATCATATGTAATGGTTTATATGATACTTTTACCTCCTGGCTATCCTCTTGATAAAAGAAATCAAAATGGATATGAGGTTGATGTAATCTTGAATTACTAATTAATTTAATAGAGTGATGTTCCTTCGGTTTAAAAATAAAAATATCCCCTGGAATCCCATAATAAACTGTATCATTAATAGTAACCTCGAGCTCACCTTCTTTTACATATAATATCTCATAATCAAAGATTACTCGTGTATGTATGTGAAAAGGATCATCAATGATGCTGTCCCATGCAACCCTTATATAGGGAGATAAATAATTTAAGTCCATATGAATCCCTCTCTTTCATACTAGTATATAAAAAATAATACTAAAAAAACGCAATATTAGTTAAGTTTTTCTTTAATAATGCCAAATATTTTAAAGGTAAAATCGGATATAATAGCTATAAGCAACAGGAAAACGTTTACACATATATTAATAGAAAAAAACAATATAAGCAACAAATTTACGATAGGGAGGTAGATGTGGTTGAAGAAGAAACTTTGGTTACCCATTTTGGCTGCAATTGCTGTAGTAATTATCGTAGTAGCAATTGCCATCAACACAGGAAATAAAACAACGACGAACAAGCAAGAAGGTCCAACCGATAAAACTGAAACGAACGCGGATGTTGAAAAGGATAAGGAAAGTGACGAGAAAGAACCCGAAGACACAGGTATCGTTAATCCGGAGGACGTTCCAGAGGGAATGTATCAAAACCCAGTGTTCGAACCAGTATTCGCGGACCCGTCCATTGTTAAAGGGGATGATGGATACTTCTACGCATATGCAACAGAGGATGATTGGGGAGATGGTGCTGGATTGAAAGTAGCACCTATTATACGCTCTAAAAACTTGGTAGATTGGGAGTATATTGGGAAGGCTTTTGAAACAAAACCGAATTGGAAAGATGGTTGGGTTTGGGCCCCTGATGTTCAGAAGTTTAACGGTAAATATTATATGTACTATACAAAATCGACATGGGGGGATCAAAACCCAGGAATTGGTGTCGCGGTAGCAGATGATCCTGCTGGCCCATTTGAAGATCATGGAAAATTAACAGATACAGCAGAAATGGGTGTATATGCAATTGATCCAATGCTCTATGTCGAGGATGGAACACCGTACTTATTTTTCGGAGGAATTACTTCTGGTACCTTTGCGGTTGAATTAGCTCCTGACGGTTTATCCGTTGCTGGTGAACGAATTGATGTTGCAGGACCTAACTACGAAGCCCCATATGTGATAAAACGGGATGACTATTATTACTTATTTGGCTCTAACGGATCCTGTTGTGCAGGGAAAAATAGTTCTTATAATGTAGGGGTTGGTCGTTCTGAGTCATTATTCGGCCCTTATGTAAACAAAAATGGTGATGATATGATACACCACCGTGGAGAACTTCTGTTATTTGGCTATATCCCACCTGAAGAGGGAAAAGGTCATATTGTAGGACCGGGACATAACGCGGTAATTACGGATGATGCTGGGAATGACTGGTTGGTGTATCACGGTATTCCAGCTGATAATCCAACATTAAGTAGTGGAGCAACGAGACGACCATTATTCATCGATAAAATAGAATGGGTGGACGGCTGGCCTACGATTAAAGACTTTAACCCAAGTATCACACCACAAGATGCTCCCATTATAGAGGAACAATAATGCAAGGGTTATACGAGGAGTAATAAAATGAGAAAAAAGCAAATTAGTATTTTAATAGCGATTTTAATAGTTGTTATCGTTACCGCAATATTCATTGCACAAAAATTTGATTCTAATACTACTTCCAACCCAAAAACGGATGAAGTGGAAGATACAACACAAAAAGAGGATAAAGAGAAAGAAGACCTCCCTGATTCCACAACCTATATCAATAAAGTGTTGGATTCCTATGATCAATTACCATTGTTACGATTAGATACATTTGCGGGTGGTGCGTCTAGTTATGACCGCAGTGGTGGAAACTATGATGGTTTTGATAAAGGAAACTTTTTGTACGAGGATGAACACGGTGACAAAGTAATGCTTGATGTAAAAGGACCAGGAACAGTACATCGTATGTGGTTCACTGCCTTTAATGAGTTCAATTCTTATATCAAGATTTATTTTGATGGGGAAGAAGAACCGAGTATTAATATGCGACTAAAAGATGTTTTTACAGGGGACACAGCCCCTTTCCTTGCACCATTAGTACATCATAACTTCCTATCCAGCGGTGGTTTCGTATCAAATGTTCCGTTGAATTTCAACAAATCGATTAAGATTACTACTAATGGAGTTGGAGTCCATAATTTCTACAATATTGGTTATCACCTATATGCCCCTGGTACAGAAGTGAAAACATGGGATGGAACTGAAGATGTAGAAAAAATGAATGATATATGGAATAAGATTTGGAACGGGCAACCAGTGAATGTCCATCAAGACCAAGAAATGGTCGAGGAAACGATAACATTAGAAGCACAGTCAAAACTAGAGGTGGCATTATTAGAAGGTTCTCGAATGATTGATTGGTTATCTTTGAAAATTCCTGGTATTGAACCTTCGCAAATTGCCGGAAAAAAATCGGAAGTAAATGTAGAACATTTATTGCAAGGTATTCGTCTTCAAGCTTATTGGGATGGAGAAGAAGAACCAAGTGTAGATGCACCAATTGGTCCGCTATTTGCAATGGGAATGTTTGAAGTGTATGAAACTCGGTCGATTTATGCTGGAATGGGTTCCGATGGAGAAATGTACTTGAATATACCGATGCCATTTGAGAAAAGTGGAAAAATCGTGTTAGTTAATGATTCAGAAGAAAAGATTGATGGAGTAAGTTTTAAACTAGCTCATCGTGAATTTGCAGAATCCTTTTCAGATGTTGGATATTTTAAAACACAAATGAATCATCAGTTTGCGAAAGCTGGTGATGGAGAAGATTTGCTCATACTAGAAGAAGAAGGTGCAGGACACTTTATTGGTGTTGTTCAATCTGTACGAGTGGAGCTGGGGCAATCATCGATTGAAGATCGTTGGCATTTAGAAGGAGACGAGCGAATTTATATTGACCATAGTGAAACACCGGTAATTCAGGGAACTGGAACAGAAGATTTCTACAATGGAGCATGGTATTTCGGATATGGGGAATTTTCTACTCAACTTGCTGGATACACCTCAGTAAAAGTAGAAAACAATGTGGAATCATCGAGTTACTACCGTTTCTTCATGGCAGAGGCGATACCATTCAGAAGTCATATTAAAGCGTCCATCGAGCATGGCGCAGCAAATGATATTAGTTCTGAAAACTGGTTACTAGCTTTATATTATCATCAGCCTGAACCGAGAATGACGATGACGGATGAATTGGATATAGGTGATACGGCAAGTGAAGAAGAACATAGCTACACAATATCAGGTGAAACTTGGACTGGAAAATTAACACACACGTATGAAGGTAATTTTGCAGAAGGAGTAGAAGATGAAGGTCGTTCACATAACGGTTTTAGCGAATTTTCTATGAAGATAGCGCAAGAAAACAAGGGAGTTGTACTGAGAAGACGTTTTGATCAAATCCTCCCTAATCAATTGGCAGAGGTTTATGTTGATGGTGAACAGGTGGGACCGTGGTATCATGCAGGTTCTAATATAACACATGCATGGCGAGATGCGGACTTCTTCATACCAGAAGAGTTCACTTCAGGTAAAGAAGAAATTACAATCAAAGTCGAATATGTGAAAACAGAAGCAGATGATTGGTCCGAATTCCGATACCAAGCATTTACGCTGAATTAAATAACAAGAGCAGGTTTCCATCCAGGAATACCTGCTCTTTGTCATTATGAATAGGATAATTTGTATATTGGAATAAGTGTTTCAAATGTTTCTTTAACTAATGCAATAAAACGTTCTCCGTCTTGTAGAATGGGATCATTTGCATCAATGTGACGGCCGATAAGAAATTCTGCCTTCTTCACATCACGGAATCGAACGAGTGCTTCTTTTAAATTGATTTCTTCCATCGAGATGGAATCTTTTTTCATATGATCAAGTGATATCACATAGTCATTAGGGATTGTTTCTTCGATAATATCGATATCATTTAAAAACTTCTTAGCTATGTCTGATTTCCCAGGTAATTCATAAATAAATGCTAACCAAATAAACACGTGATCATCAAACAGTCCTACTTGAAAATGAGGATGTTGTTTGTATCCACGCTTATTATTGGCAATTGCCAGCCATGTATCCTTTGGTGGATTAACCGTTCGTCGAGCATGTCTTGCAATATGGAGAAACATCTCATTACCAAGCACTGCTGCTAAATCATCTGTCAGTACTTCACCAATAGCTTGAAACTTCGGCTGAATTCTGTCCTGGATTGCTTCCATTCTTCCTGCAAGACTTTCTATATGAAAAGTATCGAAATCGCGTTTTTCAAAACCAGTAAATTTCATCTTACATCTTACCTCCTGCTGAATCACTACTACGTGTTAACAGTGTACCATTTGTCGTCTAAATCTCGGAATAAATTGCTCATTTCGTTGAACATTTCTTTCAGATGATTTTTAAGAAAATAATCTGTATTTAAAGTAGGAGTATGAAGAAAAAAATAAGTGGAATTCACATAAACTGTCTTCAAAGCGCTCGTATGAAGACAAAAAAATAGAATAAAAGATAAAACGAGGTTGAGACATAACCATTTGACTTGAATGTAAATCCGAACAATGTAAGTGTAGCTATAACGCTTCGGAAATACACTTCGCTTTCCGCGGGCGGCTAATGAGCCTCCTCGGCGCTAAACGCCTGCGGGGTCTCATCGAGGCCTTTATTCCCGCAGGAGTCTTCGTGTATTTCCTCCGCTGGTAACTATAAATTTTTTGTAATTGAATAGGTGACCAAACTATCTTGTTTTAAAATCAAGTTATAGTTCGGTTTTTATTTGCATATATATTCCTCTTTCCCAGCCCCCAAAAATTAGTTAAGTAGTTATATTTGTCTTCATAGTAGGAGTATGAGGACATATGAACAGCAAAAGAGTAAAAGTTGTCTTCATAACCGTTGTATGAAGACAAAAAAATAGAATAAAAGATAAAACTGTCCTCATACCGGTAGTATGAGGACAAAAAATCGATTATGTAGTTATATTTGTCTTCATAGTAGGAGTATAAGGACAAATAAACAGCAAAAGAGTAAAAGTTGTCTTCATAACCGGTGTATGAAGACAAAACTAAAGGAAACTAGCATAAACTGTCCTCAAAGCACTCGTATGAAGACAAAAATCAGAATAATTGTAGAACCTGTCTTCATAGCGATACAGAGATCTAATTCTCCACCTCACGAACCATTATAAAAGCTATTAATCTTTGATATTTGATACTATATCCCTAATTCCATCTATTGCCAGCGGCTTTAATAAAGCATACAATTATAATGACAGAATAATTAGAATTACCTTAAGAGGAGGAATTCAAAAATGAAACCTAAAGTGTATGTAACCATACCACTTCCAGATCACGTACGTGAATATATCGATCAACATTGTGAAATAAAAGAATGGACAGAAGAGCGCCCAATAACAAAGGACGAGCTGTTAAAAGAAATTGAAGATGTAGAAGGTTTATATACAACTTGGGTGAAAATTGATGATGAATTATTAAATCGTGCCCCTAATCTAAAAGTTGTTAGCAATGTTTCAGTTGGCTTTAATAATTTTGATATTGAAGCGATGAAAAAGCATGGTGTAATTGGGACGAATACACCGTATGTATTAGATGATACCGTTGCTGATTTAGCATTCGCGTTGATTTTAGCAAGTGCTAGGAGAATTACCGAGCTTGATAGTCTTGTAAAAGCAGGGAACTGGCAGAAAACAAAATTCGAACAAGAATACTTTGGGATTGATGTACATCACACAACAATCGGAATTATAGGAATGGGTAGAATAGGTGAGGCAATTGCGAAGAGGGCAAAATTTGGTTTCGATATGGATGTGCTCTATTATAATCGCAATCGAAAACCGGAAGCAGAAGAAAAGTTTGGCGCAAAGTACGCAGACATGGAGACTCTATTAAAACAGTCTGATTTTATTGTGCTTATGACGCCACTTACTCCTGAAACGGAACATTTAATCGGTGAAAAAGAATTTGCCATGATGAAGGAGTCTGCGATTTTCATTAATGTTTCCCGTGGTAAAACAGTGGACGAGCAAGCATTAATTAAAGCATTACTAGAAAAACAAATATATGGTGCTGGATTAGATGTCTTCCAACAGGAGCCAATCGAAACAGACAATCCACTTTTACAGCTGAAAAACGTAGTAACAATCCCGCATATCGGCTCTGCAACTGCAAGAACACGAGAAGCAATGGCGATGCGTGCAGCTGAGAATGTTGTAGCGGTGTTAACAGGTAAGGATGCAATTGATCCAGTATATTAATAGATTGGAGTGTGAATAAAATGAAAGTTGCTGTCATTGGATCTGGGAAGTTAGGGCAAAGACACTTAAACACATGGTCGCAAATGGATGGTGTTGAGATTGTTGGAGTAATTGCCAGAAATCAAGTGAAACTACAAGAAGTAGCTGCAAAATATGAAACTACTCCATATGAGAGTCTTCAAGACTTGATAGCAAAAACAGATGTGGACATCATTGATATTTGTACTCCTACATATTCACATGGAGAATTTATAAAAGAAGCTGCGCAAGCACAGAAACACATTATTTGTGAAAAGCCACTCGCTATAAATAGTGAAGAAGCAGAGAAGCTCATATCAATTTGTGAGGATAACGGAGTTCAATTGCTTGTTGGTCATACATTGAGATTTTTCCCTGAGTATGCAAATGCACGTAACCAAATTCACAATGGAGCAATAGGTACACCTGGAGTTATACGGATGTCACGTGGAGTACCTTACCCACAAGTGAACTCATGGTACACAGATGACTCGAAAAGTGGTGGGCTGTTTCTTGATCTAGGAGTTCATGAGTTTGATTGGCTAATATGGACGTTCGGTGATGTGAAAAGGGTAATGGCAAAACGAGTTCAAAGAGAGGACATGGAATATGGTCTCATTACAGTAAGAATGGAGGATGGGACTATTGCTCATATCGAGCTATCATGGGCAGAAACACAATTCCGCGCCTCCTATGAATTAGCAGGGGATAAAGGGATGATTACCTATAATTATGATGATAGTACTCCAATAGCATTCCAATCTCGTCATAATCGTGAATACCAATTACCAAGAACAGCACTTAAAAAAGACCCGTATTATCGCCAGTTAGAACATTTTATTCAAATTCTCTCCAATCAAACCGAACCGATTGTTACGGCACATGATGCATTAAAGGCAATTCAACTTGCGGAAGCTGCACGAAAGTCTGCTGAAACAGGACAGCCAGTATCGTTTTTAGAAGGAGTGAAATGAGATGAAAGTAGGAATCATTAGTTTCGCCCATATGCACGCTCATAGTTACGCGACTCATATTAAGAACCGTCCCGATGCGGAGTTAGCGGCAATTTGGGATGGTAACGAAGAACGCGGACAGCAAATGGCTCAACATTTTCAATGCACATACTTTAATCATCTCGATGAATTATTATCTACCGACATCGATGCCGTCATTGTCTGTTCTGAAAATGCCAACCATAAAGACCATGTCGTAAAAGCTGCTAAAGCAAAGAAACATATTTTATGTGAAAAACCGATTGCTACGACGATCGAAGATGCAGAAACGATGATCAACACATGTAAGGAAGAAGATGTTATTTTACAAATCGCCTTTCCTGTACGTTTTTCCGAAGCTGTTCGTAATGCGAAAGCCGCGATTGATAGTGGGGCAATAGGTGAAGTGGTTGCCATCAATAGTACAAACCATGGGAAAATGCCAGGTGGCTGGTTCATTGATGAAAAGCTATCTGGTGGTGGAGCGGCAACAGACCACATTGTTCACGTGATGGATTTGATTAGGTGGATTGTAAAAGATGAGGTAAAAAGTGTGTATGCCGAGTTAGATACAAGATTTTATGATATTGATGTCGAGGACTGTGGAATTATTACATTGGAGCTGGAATCTGGTGCGATTGCGACGATTGATCCGAGTTGGTCACGACCACAAACATTCCCGACTTGGGGCGATGTGTATTTGAACTTCATCGGAACGAAAGGTAACTTACAAGTAGATGCCTTTAAGCAGCATACTGTCCATTATAATGATAACGCTGACAATATCCAACAACTTTCGTTTGCCGATGATATGGATGCGGGCCTAGTAGATGACTTCATTACTACGGTAAAAAATAAAGATAATCCATCAATTACAGGAGAAGATGGTTTAAGAACTTTAGAAGTAGTAAAGGCTGCCTATGAATCTTTTGAGAAAAAACAATCTGTATCCTTAGTAAGAAAAGTATTGTCATAGAGGGGGGATAGTAGTGAAGATTGGGATTAGTTCTTATAGCTTAAATCAAGCATTACAATCCGGAGAAATGGACATATTGGATGTTATCCAGTGGGCAAGTGACAATGGAGCAGATCATCTCGAAATTGTTCCAATCGGTTTCAGTATGGATGACAAACTAATAGATTATATTCGTGATAAGGCTGATAAAGTCGGAATAGAAATATCCCATTATTTAGTAGGAGCTAATTTTATTCAAAATAGCGAAGTGGGAGTAGAAGCAGAGGTTAAGCGAGTCAAAGAACAAGTAGATATCGCACATAAACTTGGTGTAAAAATGATGCGCCACGATGTCGCATCTCGTCCACTGGAGGAAACATCTATCATTCAATTTGAGCACGATCTCCCAACACTAGTGAAAGCATGTCGAGAAATTGCAGACTATGCTACTCAATTCGGTATTATCACAAGTGTCGAAAACCATGGCTACTATGTACAAGCAAGTGATAGAATTCAACGACTAGTCCATGAAGTGAACCGAGCGAATTTTAAAACAACAGTAGATATCGGTAACTTTTTATGTGTAGATGAAAACCCAGTTTCAGCTGTACAGAAAAATATTCCTTACGCATCCATGATTCATTTCAAGGACTTTTATCTTCGCCCTGCAAGTGAAAATCCAGGAGATGGTTTCTTCCGAACAACTGCCGGAAACTATTTACGTGGTTCCATATTCGGTCAAGGCGATATCGATGTAAGGGAGATTATTAGAATCATTAAGAATTCTAATTATGATGGCTATATTTCGCTGGAATTTGAAGGGATGGAAGAATGTAAGCTAGGGACGAAAGTTGGGTTAGAGAATATGAAGAGATTGCTTGCTGAATTAGTATAAAGATTTATAGACCTAAATATTCGTGACCATGGACATACTGCTTCTAAAAGTCATATAATATATATAATAGTACATATTGTTGTCACTTGTGTGAAAAGGAGGGGAAAAGCATGTCAGTTGCCAGAGTATTAACGGGATTATGGAGAACTAGTACAGAAACTAGTGACCGTGCTAAAGATCCAAAGTTAAAGAGTCGTTATTACAAAATAAAAAGACCAGCATTAATGGAGAAAATTAAGTTTATCATCAATAACAAGCTAAAAGGGTGGAAAATCCTTCATGTTGATGAAGAGCGTGGAGAAATCCTCGTTGAAAAAAGAGGGATGAGACGTAACCAAATCACGATTACAGTCTACCAAGTGGAGCCACTAAGATGTAGTGTTGATGTTTTATCCGCATTTGAAGGTTTCGGAGACTTAGGTATGAGTTACTTTACTGTGCTTAATTTCTTCGAGTTATTAAATAAAGAAGTTCCACCTGAGAGAAAGTAAAAAAGAGAGTGTCTACGGTTTAAACCGTATAAGACACTCTCTTTTAACTTTCTTCTTTAAATCATATCTTTAAAGTTAATTCGTTTATTTAAAGCAATCATAACTGGTATACCAATACCCATCACGACTAACTCACTAATCGCAGTTGTTAACCATGTGAAGAAAAATGGCCATCCCAGTGCAAGGTTAAGCTCGAATGCAATGATAAACATCAAAAACGAAAAGATAATCGTATTAAATAGCATTCGCTGCCAGATTCCTTTAATATATTTAGCAGAGAAAATCGTTAAAGATAATGCTATAATCGAATGTGCGACTCCAAATATTAAATCATATGGGAGTAGTATGGAAAAAAGTAAGTTGGAAATGAAGACACCAATTACTATACCGAAAATATATTTTTTGTTAAAAACCACTAAATGATTAAACATTTCCGATACCCTGAATTGGATATGCGTAAAGCCGAATGGTGCAATAATACCTGTAACTGCAATATAAAGTGCAGCCAAAATACTATTTACTACTAATGTTTTAATTTTCAATTCAATCTCTCCCTAGTTTTTTTACGTGGGATGGTTACGAACCACGTAGGCTATAGCCCAAAGTGTTATTCTATTATAATATGTAACTTTTAGTCAATATATTTCGAGGTGGGAAATAATGTATTTAACAATTGAGGAAACAGCTGAGTATTTAGAACTTCCTGTAGCAACTGTAAAAAGTTTGGTTTTACAGAAGAAAATTAGAGCTATCTTTGATGGGGAGAATTACTTAATTTATAAAGAACAGTTTAATACGCATTTTGAGCAATTGGAAAAATATAAAAAACAAGTGGAGGAGTATTTATCAGAACCTATTCCTGAAGACTGGGATGCGAAGGATGAGGATTAGTTGTTAATAAAAAATGCTTGTCCAATAAAATGAAACTGTAATTCCTTGTAACCCGATTTCTAAAAATTAATTATCAATCTAA
The DNA here is from genome assembly GCF_042655485.1 of Lederbergia graminis. Lineage (NCBI taxonomy): Bacteria > Bacillati > Bacillota > Bacilli > Caryophanales > Bacillaceae > Lederbergia > Lederbergia graminis. Next base: position 10,909 of record NZ_JBHSMC010000013.1, on the reverse strand, counting down.
ATCTGTTGATTTCCGTTTCAGGAGCTCGCTTTCCGCGGGATTCGAAAAGCGAAAGGCGCTTGGGACTTGAAGGAAGGCTAATTTCGCAACATCCTGTTGCAACGCCTTCCTGACCCGCATCGTGCGGGCCCGCGACAAGCAAATGTTCTGAGACAAAGAAAGGCGTTCTTTGCCTTTCATGTCTCAGTTATTTGACCTCGAGCCGATAGCGCCTACAGCTAGACAAGGTTCGGAAGCCTCCTCGGTGCTGATCGCACCTGTCTAGCTCAGGCTCCTAGCGGCTAGCGAACGAGACATTCCTTCCCCTACGATAAGTCAACATCGGCTCGTTCCTTGCCGTGTTTCCTTTATCTCAGTGCAGGACTGTCTCCCGTTCGTACACCGCTAAACAGTCGCCTTCGCTTTTCTATATGTGGGGGCTCCAGGCTACCGCACATGAGGGCACTGAAAATCTTTCATATTTTTGTTTATTATAGTAGTTGATGGCAAAAAAAGGGCAATTTCCCACTGTTTTAAGAGGGAAATTGCCCTACTATGTTGCTATTTTTTACTCTTTTTCACTGAGCAATTTTATAATTCGCTTTAGATTGACAGCGAATATCGTCGTTGCTCCTTGGACTTGCAAACCAAATAGACCCGCAGATGATGCTATATCATACCCGTGTCTGTGTTTTAACTCACTATTTTTGGCTTCAATTTTATACCGAGACTTCGCTAAGTTCTTAAACTCCTCTGTGTTTTGAAAAGCTTCCTGCTCGGTATGTTCTTTGGATTTAATTGTTACATAGTAGGACTTCGTTTTCGCTCCCTCTTTATAACATCCATCACGAAGTGGACAGACTTTACACTTTTCTACATCAAATGTGTATCTAATTCTTGGACTTTTCTTTTCTCCATTTCCTCTGTCGTATTTTTTACCAGTTGCTAAGTGACCTGCCTTACATACGTACAATCCAGCATCTTTATTAAATTCAAACTCATTTTCTTTTGTTCGTGTTCCATGTGTTATGATTGGATGTAATTTAGAAACGAGAGTTAGTTTATTTTCTTGGGCATAGCTAATATTACCCTTCTCAGAATACGCAGTATCTCCAATAACTGTATCAATTTCCATTCCTGTTGCTTGACTCTTCTGAACTAATTCCTGCAGGAATTTCCCATCACTTTTTTCACCTGTTGTCACAACTGCTGAAGTAATAATTCTTTCATCACTCATCGCAAGGTGCGTTTTAAAACCAAAAAAAGAAGAGTCTGCAGATTTATGTCCTGTCCTGGCATCAGGATCATTAGAATAGCTAAGGTTTTCTTTGAAATCCTCCGTGACTTCTCTTAAAACATTTAACTTCTCTTTAACAGAAGGCACCTCTGCGATTTGTGGCTCTCTTTCAATAATTGAAATGATTTGATTACAATAATCCAATTCATCTGAAATTTCATTAGAAGTTGGTTTTGCGGGGAATTTTTCTTTTACAGAGTCATCAATTTGATACACTGCTTTTCTAACATTTTTTGATTTCTCTTGTAAAAACTCTTTTGGTGATTTTTGATTATAACGAGATTTTGTATGTGTAGAGTCCACGATTATCGTTTTACTATTAATAATTTCGTGTTCCAACGCGATTTCAACCGATTTCCCTATAAGCATATCTAATAAACCCTCATCTGTAAGACGGAGTTTGCGGAATTTAGTCAGCGAGCTTGGATTGATGACTTTATCCTCGGGTGCCATATCGAGGAAATATTTAAATGACATATCATATTTTGATCGTTCTACTACATCGACATCAGATAAATCAAAAAATGATTTTAACAGTAGATATTTAAACATACGAATTGGAGGAACTGCGTTCCTCCCGTTATCAAGGCAATATTTTGTCTTCAATTCTTCAAATATAAATGTAAAATCTACAAGTTCATTGATCTTACGTAACATATTGTCTTTCGGTACAACTATGTCGTATATTGCCATGAATGGGCTTAGATTTAGAGACTCTTGGTTTGATAGCATTTGGAAGATCACCTACATATAATTAGTATCTTTATTATAAAGTAAAAAAGCAGTAGAAAGTTCGATGTATTTGAACTTTCTACTGCAAAATTAGAGACTTTTTCAGTGCCCTCACTAGCGGGACAGGTGAGACCCCGCAGGAGCATTTGCGATGAGGAGGCTCACCGCACGCCCCGTGGAAAGCAAAGCCGCCTGGAACGGAAATCAACAGCTCTGTTTTACCATATCGCTAAATTCAAGGGACTTTTTCAGTGGCCTCCCGCACATCCCGTAGGAGTCTCCGTGTATTTCCTGCGCTTGTATTATTCGATTCTTATTGGATCACTCCTAATATTCTAAAGTAAGAAAAAACCAAACTATTTTGTAGACTCACGTTATAGTTTGGTTTTCATTCATTTCTATTTATTTTTGTCCCAGCTTATGCCGGTAGTTTTTTATTATCTGTGATCACTTGATTCGTTATCGTTATCTTCTTGATTACCAAATGGTCCTCTTCCCCAGAAGGAGTCCCAAGGGTTTCTTCTCGGACGGTCATGTTTTCTATCTCTATCATCTTCTATAATCTCTACATTTTTAGCGTGAATAATTAAGTTTTCCACATGAATTTCTTTACCCTTTCTATTGCTAGACATATTATCCCTCCCTGGCTATATAATTAGTTCGCAGTTATTTTATTCAAATAAAAAAATTGTGTATAGGCGAATTATTATAATGTGATTAGTTAACAGATTTTTAAGGAAATTCAACAATTAGTCTGCTAAACTATAAAGAAGCATAATTGGAAGTGAGGGCATTAGAATGATTAAGACAGTTTTGTTTGATGTGGATGGTGTTTTATTAAGTGAGGAACGCTATTTCGATTCATCAGCACTTACGGTTTGGGAAATATTAAATAGTGGTAAATACATAGGGCTAGCGCCTAATAAAAATAAAGTGGAATATAGTGATGAGGAAATTGCTGAGATTCGTTCCAATGTTTTTGTGGATGATCAAGTCTTAAAATTATTAAAATCTGCAGGTTTAAATGCAAACTGGGATATGATTTACGTAACAGTGTGTAATCAATTAATCCACTTACTAGAACAGGTGAAAGGCACGGAAAAAGCAAATATTGAAAAGTGGGTTACAAATCCCATTGATCGGAAAGTTCTTCAAGAAATTGGGGAAGTATTAGCAACTAAGAATGTTCAATTGGATTTTCTTGGTTTGCTTGATAATTTTGCGGATGCTGAAAAGACAAAGGATGGTTTATTTACTCATATAGACAAATTGGTAAAAGAAAAGCTTGATGTTTCTGGTTCTCAATTTGCACAATCTGGGGCTTTATGGGATACATGTGAACACATTTGTCAGGAATGGTATGTTGGAGACGATAATGTATTAGAATCGACAGGGAGGCCATCCGTCCAAACCGGTAAACAAGGTTTCTTGTCACAGGAAAAGGTACTTGCTCCGGCAGAAGAGATTGCTCGTATGTTTGCTGAACTGAAAGATGCAGGTATTATGATTGGAATTGGGACAGGCCGTCCAGAGTTAGAAACGATTGAACCTTTCAAACATCTCAATTGGTTACAGTATTTCAATGTGAATAATATTGTAACGGCGGATGATGTGCTTGCAGCCGAACGTGAATATCCAAATCTGCAATTATCTAAACCGAATCCATACACATATGTCATGGCATTGTCTAGTAAACAGAAGACAGCTTTGGAGTGTATCGAAACGCAACTTCCACTTGAAAACGGAGAAGAGGTTTTAATTGTTGGCGATTCATTAGCAGATCTACTTGCAGCACGAAAAATGGGCAGTACATTTGCAGCAGTATTAACAGGCTTATCAGGCAAGAATGCTCGTGCTGAATTTGAAAATTATAATGTGAAATATATATTTGATAATGTAATGGATGTAAGGGATTTTGTACTTGCTTCCGTAAAATAATCGTTGTGATAGCAATCTGAATGGATTTTTCAGATTGCTATTTTTATTTATCATCTCATTAAAATTACTGCTGTACAAAAATCAATCAATTCATGAGTAAAAATAAATAATAAATGTAAGACAATTTGCATTTTTCCGATTGACTTATTTTCAATAGTTTCATAAAATAAGATAAACATATTGAAATACTCGGGATTAAAAATTGAGAATTAATATCTTACTTGAAATTTGTGAATGAAAAGGGGGAGTCAGTTGCGGAAATATCTATTTTATATATTACTAGGACTAATGATCTTATCGTGGGGGTTAGGCATTTATTACGTTACAGTCTATGACATACCGATATCTGTCGTACCATTATTAGATAATAAATTCTATTGGGCATCTAGTTTTAAAGCAATGTTAGGCTTAACCATTATTATCACAATCATTTCACTTGTTGCTTTTATGTTTAGAAAATACTACAACAGATTTTCCAAATGGTATATCATACATGGAGTTGGAATTTTCCTTTGGGGTTTTACTCTATTTTCACAAGCGAGGATTGCAGCATTTAATTTAGGAATTTGCCATTAATTATACAGAAAGGACCGCATACTGAATGCGGTCCTCATTTTATTAATTATGAACTGGTATTTTTTCATCTGTTAATTCAAGAAATTGAGCATACTCTAAGCCTTTAATCGCTGTTAGAGCGTTAATTACTTCTGGTTCAACTGCTTTATCAAGCGTTAATACCATGACAGCTTCTCCACCAATAACAGAACGTCCAACCTGCATTGTACCAATATTTACATCGTAATCACCAAGCATGGAGCCAACGCGACCAACCATACCAGGGATATCATGATGTTTAATGTAAAGTAAGAATGGTTCTGGACGAACATCTACACGGTAGTCGTTCATTTTCACAATACGAGCACCATAACCATTAAGTAGTGTTGCACCAATATTTGCTTTTGCTTCGCCTCTGTAAAGAGTTAATTCAATGTAGCTAGCAAATCCTTTGCTCTTTGGATTTTTAGAAACATTTGAAGTAACTCCTTGGTCTTTCAACAAATGTTGCGCATTGATAAGATTTACTGCATCACCTAAATGCTGAGCAAGTATTGACTTCACAATCGTACGAGTAATTAACTCTGTATTTTCCTTGGAAAGCTGACCATAATATGTGATTTCCACTTTATCTGGTGCTTCTTTCAATAATTGAATCGCAAGTGCACCCATTTGATCACCGAGATCAATATATGGTTGTAACTTCTTATGTGTTTCACCAGATACATGTGGCATATTAACTGCAGAACGGATTGTTTGCGTTTCAAAAATTTCAATAATTTCTTCGCTAACTTCGTGAGCTACTTTTTCTTGCGCCTCAACAGTTGATGCTCCTAGATGTGGAGTTACAACTACATTCGGATGGCTAAGTAATTCTGTGTTAGTAGATGGTTCTGTTTCATACACATCAAGTGCAGCACCAGCAACTTGACCAGAATTTAACGCACGTACAAGCGCAGCTTCATCAATAATTCCACCACGTGCACAGTTAATGATTCGAACACCTTTTTTCGTTTTAGCTAAATAGTCATCATTTACAAGTCCTCTTGTTTCTTTGATTAGAGGAGTGTGAATAGTAATAAAATCAGCTTCTGCAGCAATTTCATCTAATGACGCTTTCGTAATTCCCATTTCTCCAGCACGGTCTTCCGTTAAATAAGGATCATAGCCAAGAATATTCATACCGAAGCTTTTTGCACGTTTTGCAACCTCGGAACCAATTTTCCCCATCCCAATAACTCCAAGTGTTTTTTCGTATAGCTCAACACCTTTAAAGTTATTGCGTTCCCATTTACCAGCTGATGTAGATGCATGAGCGTGTGGGATATTTCTTGCTAGAGATAGCATCATTGCCATTGTAAGTTCTGCAGCAGAAATAGTATTTGCTCCAGGAGCGTTAATTACGATAATACCTTTTTTTGTAGCGGCATTAACGTCAATATTGTCTACTCCAACACCAGCACGAGCGATGACTCGTAAGTTGCTTGCATGTTCTAAAATATCAGCTGTTACTTGTGTTTGACTGCGAACAATCAAAGCGTCGTATTCTTTGATAATTTCTTTTAAAGCATCAGGTGCTAAACCTGGATTTTTATCCACAACATAGTTTGGATGATCATATAATGCTTTTAACCCAGTATCACTAATTGCATCGGCTACTAGAACTTTGTACATGACAATTTCAACCTCCAGAATAATGTTTTTTTGAATTAATACTGTTGATTTTCGCTTCGCCGCACAGGTTGTGCAGGTGCAGGTGTTGCCACAGGAAGTGGCGAACTGCCAGGTACTCGCTTTCCACGGGTGGTTAGGGATCGCTATGCTATCTGTAGGGATTCACCCTGACCCGCTTTTTCCGCAGAATCTCGCACCTTTTACAATCAACTTGTTGCTATATTACAGAAGAACAATTGCCTTTGTAATAAAATGAAAACGCCCCCATAACACAGACAGGTTTGCCTAGTTATGAGGGACGTAAAATCGTGGTGCCACCCTCGTTCACCATATTTATGAGCAGTATTCATTCATATAGCCTCGAGTAATTAACGACTTGCGCCGGGCATATTGCCAGTTTAGAAGTGCTGAGCTTTTGAAGCTAATTCGCCGATTTTCACCAACCATCGACTCTCTTTGGAATTCTCTTCAATGCCTTCTTCATCATCACTTTTTTCATTATAAAAATTGTTTGAATAATATAGGAATTATTCTACCACAACATCTTCGGGATGCAAAGACTAATTTTGCTATGAAAAAACTTTATTTGCTATTTTTCGTCAAGATGAATGCAAGAAAGTGATAAATACAATATAGTATAAATAAATATGTTTTCATGAACTTAGGAGGTAATGAAAATGATTCGATTCGGAGTAATAGGAACTAATTGGATTACAGATCGCTTGCTCGAAGCGGCTTCACAAAATAATGACTTTCAGTTGACGGCTGTTTATTCTCGTACAGAAACGAAGGGCCGTGAATTTGCTCAGAAATATGGAGTGGAAAATGTATTTACGAATCTGGAGGAAATGGCAAAGAGTGATAAAATCGATGCCGTTTATATAGCAAGTCCTAATTCTCTTCATTTAGAACAAACAATTACTATGTTGAAAAATGGGAAGCATGTTCTTTGTGAAAAACCTCTAGCTTCTAATTCAAAAGAAATTGAGATAATGATTAATACAGCAAGGGAAAATAACGTTGTTTTAATGGAAGCGATGAAAACAACATTATTACCGAATTTTATTGCTTTAAAAGACAACTTACATAAAATCGGAAAAGTAAGAAGATACCATGCTAGTTATTGTAAATACTCATCCCGTTATGATGCCTATCGTCAGGGAACGATTTTAAATGCATTTAATCCACAATTTTCAAATGGTTCATTAATGGATTTAGGTGTTTATTGTATTTTTCCACTAGTTGTTTTATTTGGTGCTCCAAAGAAAATAAAAGCAAATGCCGTTATGCTAGAATCTGGAGTGGATGGTGGCGGAAGTTTATTATTGGAATATGACGGTTTTGAAGCTGTCATTACTCATTCTAAAATTGTAAATTCTTACGTTCCATCTGAGATACAAGGCGAAGAAGGAAGTTTCCTGATAGAAGAAATATCAGATTTAGAAAGAATTGAACTACGCTATCGAGATGGAAAGATGGAAGAAATTGGAGCGGAAACAATTCATCCTTCCATGTATTATGAAGTAGAGGAGTTTATTCATTTAATAAAATCTGGAAAATTAGAATCAGACATGAATTCTCATGAGAATTCACTTATTGTAGCTAATATTGTGGAGGAAGCAAGAAAGCAATTTGGCCTTAAGTATCCTGCAGATCTAAACTAAAATGCTAAGGGAGATGGTGAGTAACATGGTAGAGATTGAATCAGTATTAATCGATAAAACATACTATGAAAAAACTTTCATGGAAAATGAAAACCAGCACCCTGTTGAGGTTATGGGGAAATTGTATTTTGAGGAACAAAAACAAAGCTTTTCAGATTTATCCGATATTCGCTTTGCTCAAGGGGAAATCTATTATCATTGTAAAGACTATGAAGCTGCCATTTATAAATGGGAGAATGTTCATAACAACTTAGAACCTTGGGCAAGAAAAAATATGGCTGATGCCTATGTTGAGTCTGATATTTTAGATACAGCTGAAAACATATATAAATCAATTACAACAGATTCGCTTATCCTTAATACAGAAATTAATTTGCGCTTGTTTCATTTGTATGTACAGCAAAACAAATTTAATGAAGCGAATCAAATGATCAAAAATGCGGTTGTACTAGATCCCGATTACCGTAATGTTTCGAAGATTGCTTATTCGTTCTTTGTAGAACAACAAGATTGGGAAAATGCACTCGAGATAGCTGTAAATGAATCGATTCGTACAAAATCAACTGAATGGTTTGATATTTTACTTTCGATTTTTGAAAATGATCAATTGCACAAGAAAAATCCTACATACTATCTTCCTGTACTTCAGGTCATTGGAGAAGAAAGTAAACTACATTTTGAACAAATAGTAGACAAATTATGGAATCATTATAAAAATGAATCAATTTATTTTGAATGGCTACAGGTAATAAATCAATTGGTGAAAGAGGAATCAGAAGTCATATCTCCATATTATATGCAAGAATATATCGATATGATTGGTGGCAAATACTCTCTAGCAGTGATGAAACCTGTTGTACCGAATTTGTTAACTGCATGGATAAAAGTAGCAGGTCCAAATGATCGTGTTTTTGCTGCGTCAGCAGTGTTAGCATGGAATCATCAATTCCCTGAACTTTTTACAGAGGAAATTATTAATGCTGGACGTACAATTCTAGCAGAAGAACACTTGGAAATTGATATTCTTACAGAATGTCACGATCTACTTCAAGCAATTAAACGCTGGGAGAAAGATAATAAATTGGGGACAGAAACGGTCATCCCTTCTTTTAATAGCTCGTTAGATCTATTAGCTTTTACTAGACAAAGACTTGCTAGTTTAGTAGATAAACAACAGGAATTGAAAGCATCATTATCTGAGTCGATAGAAATCAATGATGATATCGTTGGACGCCTGAATGGCTCTGTCCATCAATTAGAGGATATGCAAGAAGAAAAGATTCGTGTTTTACAAAAAGCGTATAAGTCTATGAAAGATAAATTAACTGCTAAAATGAAGGAAGAGATTCCTTTATTCTTGAAATCAACAACGGAAATTATGAAGGAAGATACGGATTATCGGACCATTCATTTAGATTTAAATATTGAAATGAATAATCGCATCAGAAATTATATGAATGAGACGATACTTCCACTATTTAAGCAATTGCTTCAAGACTGGATAGCGCAATCCCAAGCTGAACTTAATGAAAGTCAAGAACGGATGGATGAATGGAGTACTGGATTTAATGAATTACTTGGTGTGGATTCGCTAGATCTTTTATGTGATTTCTCTATATTAGAAGATTGGAAAAGGGATGCAGAACGCCTCTCTGACAATGTTTCAATTGATAAAGAGAACATTTTACTACGAAGAACGCCTTCCCAAGTTTTACTAAAAAGCGCTGGGAAATTATTTGGAAGTCTACCGAAAAATAATACCGTTCTTGCAAACACGTATAAGAACTTCGTTGAGAAAGAAGACTATGTAGAAGCAGCTGAGTCGGTAATCAATAAATTTTTCCGTCAATTCGAATTGATCGAGAAAGCAATTGCGCGGGATATCCAAATCTTCTTTAAAGAACCTTATCAAACATTAAAAGATACAGTCATATTAAAAAATAACGAACTAGAGAAAAATAGGGTTGATTACACGGAAATAAAGGAAAACCCAGAGAAGTTCCTTGATCCAATTACACTGTTTGAAATTAGACTAGATCAATACGAAATCATCGCTAAAAAAGACAATTAAGGGGGAGTACAAATGAAAATAGCTTTAATTGCACATGATAAAAAGAAAGATGATATGATCCAATTTGCGACAGCATATAAATTAATTCTGGAAAAACATGAATTATTTGCGACTGGAACAACGGGCTTAAGAATCATGGAAGCAACAGGCTTAGAAATTAATAGATTTCAATCTGGACCACTTGGTGGCGACCAACAAATTGGTGCTTATATCGCTCAAAATGAAATGGATATGGTAATTTTCTTCCGTGATCCATTAACTGCGCAACCACACGAACCAGACGTATCCGCCCTTATGCGTTTATGTGATGTGTACGGAGTGCCACTAGCAACGAACATGGGGACAGGAGAACTACTCATCCGCGGTTTAGAAAAAGGACATCTTGACTGGAGAAGAAATCAATAATATAAGGAGACTTTCAAAGTGAAATACATGACTTTTGAAAGTCTTTTTTTATTGCTGAAAGTTGGATTGGTTTAAGGGATATGAGTTTATGATGGGGTGGGCCGCGTGCCCTGTTGAGAGGGAAATGGGTGGGAGCGGTCAGGTTGGAGCTTGCCGGGTGCCCGGTAGAAGAGAAAAATTGAGGAGGCGGTCACGCAAGAACTTGTAGCGTTCCCACTCTAAGGAGAAATTGAAGGAAGTGGTCACGATGGAGTTTGCATCGTGCCCGGTTGAGAGGAAAATGGGCGGAAGCGGTCACGATGGAGGTTGTATCGTGCCCGGTTGAAGGGAAAAGTTGCGGAGGTGGTCACGCAGGAGGTTGCATCGTGCCCAGGTGAGAGGAAAATGGACGGAGGTGGTCACGATGGAGGTCGTATCGTGCCCGGTTGAAGGGAAAAGTTGCGGAGGTGGTCACGCTAGAGGTTGCTGCGTGCCCAGGTGAGAGGAAAATGAGTCAAGTCCATAATATTGTGTAAAAGTTATTACAACATTTTCAACCAACTTTATATAGTAAAATGGACGGCCACAGCGTAGCTGCTTGCCATTGACTTCAGC
>NZ_JBHSMC010000012.1:0-52469 GCF_042655485.1 Lederbergia graminis | reverse complement strand
AAGGGATAAGTGCTGAAAGCATCTAAGCATGAAGCCCCCCTCAAGATGAGATTTCCCATAGCGCAAGCTAGTAAGATCCCTGAAAGATGATCAGGTTGATAGGTCTGGTGTGGAAGTGTGGCGACACATGGAGCTGACGGATACTAATCGATCGAGGACTTAATCAAATAGATTGTTTCAAGGTTTATTCTTCTCCATATTATCTGGTTTTGAGAGAATGAAATTCTCTTATATGTCTGGTGGCGATAGCGAAGAGGTCACACCCGTTCCCATCCCGAACACGGAAGTTAAGCTCTTCAGCGCCGATGGTAGTGAGGGTTTGCCCTTGTGAGAGTAGGACGTTGCCAGGCAAGCGAAAGTCATCTTCTGAGGAAGGTGGCTTTTTTTGTTCTTTACTTATACCGGAAGGTATAAGTGTAACGCAGTATATGCAAAGTAAGGCGAGAATCAGGAGGACCAAGAAGATCAAGGAATCAAGAGAGTGAGACTCACAATGGGCTATGCCCATGAGAATCGAGCGAGCGCCGATGACGCCGAGATTCGCCGGTCATCGTGATTCGTAGCCCGAACACGGAAGTTAAGCTCGCGCGCCGATGGTAGTGAGGGTTCGCCCTTGTGAGAGTAGGACGTTGCCAGGCAAACGAAAGTCATCTTCTGAGGAAGGTGGCTTTTTTTTGTTTTGGAAAAAGGAATGAAGAAAACCAGTTATATAATAAAGCCCGAAGAAATGAAAAAATTGAATTAAGGTAGCTATCCAGAGGGAATAGTGCCCATGAAAAAGAAAAAGAGTGGAAGAAGTCACTATTGAGGCCGAATAGTGCCCAAGAATTAAAAAAAAAGCAACAGAGGTCACTATTATGCCTGAATAGTGACCAAGAATAGGAAAAACTGTAGAAGAAGTCACTATTACAGCGGAATAGTGCCCAATAGTAAGAAAAAAAGCAAAAGAGGTCACTATTGAGGCTGAATAAATCCCAAATGAATAGGAATATGAAAATATGGTATCTATTTCAAGTAGAATAGATACCATATTTAAGAAAAGGATTAATTATAGTCACTATTCAGTAAGAGATGAATTATGTTTGATTCCCAAAAGAAGAAAAAACCTTCAGGAAGGGAATCAAAACCGCTGTATGATTCCCAAAAAGAAAAATTCCTTTAGGAAGGGAATCAAACCAGTCCTCTGATTCCCCAAAAGAGTGAAATACCTACGAAAGGTAATCAGGTTCATCATCTGATTCCCCAAAAGAGTGAAATCTCTCCAAAAGGTAACCAGAACCTCTATCTGTTTCCCAAAACGACAGGAATTCAAAAGGTAATCAGATTCCACTTCTAATTACCTAAAAAGTGATAAACACTTTAAAAAGTAATCAGAACCCTTATTTGATTCCCATAACCTAAAAAGTCGCTTCAAATGGGAATCAGCCCCCAAGCTGATACCCAAAAAAGGTAATAATCCTTTATTGAAGTAATCAAACTCCTGCTATGATTCCCTAAAAGAGTAAAATCTCTTTGAAAGGTAGTCAATGTCGACACCTGCTTCCATTAAAGTGAATAAAATAATCATTTCAATTTCCACAACTTTATATCATTACGCCTTTATTCAAACCCCCTCACTCAAAGATTCCACAATTTTTTCCCAAAGACAGAAATCCTCCATTCCAAAACTAATAACAGAACCCATTGAAGGTTAGGTACATGATTTCCTTTTCAAATCTGATAATCTGTAAAAATTGGAACATACCTTTTTCGCTAGGTACAAACACGGTAGGCGTCCCTGTTGCATAGGATTAATTAATAAGTTTCTTCAATTTGTTTAATGTTACTAATTTTGTATACAAATTCGAGGATTGGGCAAACTAATGTGTATGGAGGTGGAGTTGTGGAGAGGTGCATTATTTGTGAGAAGACTCAGAAACAGGGGATACATCTTTATACATCTTTTATTTGCACAGACTGTGAGAGAGCGATGATTGCTACGAGTACGAGTGATCCTGCGTATAAATATTATATTAATCAATTAAAAGTAATTAAAGAGACTAAAATATTGTCATAACCAGGAGGCGAATAACATGCTCCTGGTTTTTTATTTTTTCGGTTTAGCAAAATAAGGGACAATCATAGTAAAATAAGGAAAAGTGTATTTGGAGGTGTGCTTATGGATCAGAAGAGGATGCCTCTTTGTGAGCGATTAGAAGCACATAGGAAGAATAAGCCTATTTCCTTTCATGTGCCAGGGCATAAAAATGGGTTATTATATGAAGGTTTTCCTATTTTACAGGCAAATGCTGCATATGATGTGACAGAACTTACGGGTTTGGATGATTTGCATGACCCACATGAGGCGATTGCGGAAGCACAGGAGTTGTTAACATCATTTTATCATACGGAAAAAAGTTACTTCCTTGTAAATGGAAGTACGGTTGGAAATTTAGCGATGATATTGGCTACATGTGAGGAAGGAGATATCGTTTTAGTACAAAGAAATTGTCATAAGTCGATATTAAATGGATTAAGAATGGCGAATGTTCGTCCTGTATTTATTTCTCCGGAAATGAATGAAGAATTAATGGTTCCAGGCCGAATAAAAATGGATGATATTTATGAAGCGATCAATAAATATGACAATATTAAAGCTTGTATTTTTACACATCCCGATTATTATGGACAAGTGTATGAGATAGAGGAAATGATTAAAGTTCTTCATAGCTATAATATTATTGTGTTAGTGGATGAAGCTCACGGGGCTCATTTTTCGTTAGGTGATCCATTTCCGAAATCCGCGCTTACTTTAGGAGCGGATATTACTGTACAATCTGCCCATAAAACATTACCGGCCATGACGATGGGGTCTTATTTGCATATTAATAGCAATCGTATTGCAAGAGAGCGAGTTGAATTCTACTTGAGTGTATTACAATCAAGTAGTCCCTCGTATCCAATTATGGCATCCCTTGATTATGCCCGATATTATATTGCTAATTTTACAAAGCAAGATATTCAGTATACGTTGGAGCAACGAGAAGTTTGGATAGAGCAATTTCAAAAATCAGGTATGATCGTTATATGTTCACATGACCCTCTAAAAATTATCGTTAGGCATCCACATTATTCAGGGTTTCAATTACAAGAGAAACTGGAAAGTACAGGAGTATATTCCGAATTAGCTGACCCATTTCAAGTACTATGTATTTTACCATTGTTAAAAGAAGGGATGGCTTACCCCAATATTCAATTCCCTGAGTTTACTAAAGCAGATTCTAATAAGAACGTAGGGTTTGTCAATATGAATCATCCAATTACGGAGTTATCCATTTCCTACAAGGATATGGATACATTACCAGTTGAATGGATAAAAAGTAATGAAGCAATAGGGAAAGTTGCTGCGAAGATGATTATCCCATATCCACCTGGAATACCTTTACTATTACCTGGTGAAAGGATTACAATAAATCACGTTCGCCAACTCCATCTCTTATTAGAATCAGGTGCAAGATTCCAAGGCGAAGTAGAACAGATAAAATCAGGGAATATTGCAATTTTTACCAATTTGGAGAACCGTTAACTGATTTGATATACTTATACTACTATAGGGCTTGATGATGGAGGTTATCATGCAAGGTTTATTTATAACAATCGAAGGTCCCGAGGGGGCAGGAAAAACAACTATTATTAAAATGATAGAAAAAGAATTAACTAAAACTGGCGTGGATGTAATTATTACTCGCGAACCAGGTGGTATTCATATTGCAGAACAAATAAGACAAGTTATTTTAGATCCGAATAATACTTCAATGGATGCACGCACAGAAGCATTATTATATGCGGCTGCAAGAAGACAACATTTAGTAGAGAAGGTTATTCCTGCACTAGAGCGTGGAGCTATTGTAATTTGTGATCGGTTCCTTGATAGTTCACTTGCATATCAAGGGAATGCAAGAGGGCTTGGTATAGAAGAAATTTTTGCTGTGAATCAATTTGCTATCCAAGAGTTAATGCCAGATAAAACATTGTATTTTGATATAGAACCTGAAGCGGGTTTAAAGAGAATTGCTGTTAATAAAGGTAGAGAAGTAAATAGACTTGATTTGGAGAAACTGGACTTTCACTATAAAGTACGTGAGGGTTATAAGAAGTTAATTGATCAATTTCCAGAAAGAATTATTGAGATAGATGCAAGTCAATCAATTGAAAAAGTTTATTCGCAAACAAAGGAAATAATAGCAGGATTATTGGCATTACATAGCGAAAAAGAGTGATAAGAGCTATCTATTATAAATCTCCTATTCATTTCAACATATAGTGATAGCTGATATAATATGAATAATAATATAGGGACTTTACTATTATGGAGGGGTGAATGTAATGAAATTAATAATGGCAGTTGTACAAGATCAAGATAGTAATCGACTAATGAGTGCACTGGTCGAAAATAATTTTAGAGCTACAAAGCTTGCAACTACAGGTGGTTTTTTGAAATCTGGGAATACTACCTTTATGATAGGTACGGAAGATGTTAGGGTAAATAAAGCCTTGCAAATCATTCGAGATAATTGTAAAACCCGTGAACAGCTTATGGCTCCTGTATCGCCGATGGGCGGCAATGCCGATTCATACATCCCCTATCCTGTTGAGGTATCAGTAGGAGGAGCAACGGTATTTGTACTGCCAATTGATCAATTCCATCAGTTTTAAAAATAAGTGTATTTGTTAGTGAGTGATTCGTATGTCCTTAAATTGGCAAGAATTTGAACAAGAGCAGCCTTTTGCAGCGAAGCTATTAAAAAGTGGCATCGAAAAGCAACGAGTAGCACATGCTTATTTATTTGAAGGTGAACATGGTACCGGAAAGCGGGCAGCAAGTATGCTGTTCGCTGAAAGTTTATTCTGTAGTAATAAATTGGACAAGGTTCAACCTTGTGGTGAGTGTGCTAATTGTAGAAGGATAAATAACGGCAATCATCCGGATTTACATGTTGTAGAACCAGATGGATTGTCGATAAAAATTGAGCAAATTCGTGACTTAAGGAAGGAGTTTAATAAATCTGGAGTAGAATCGAAGCAGAAAATGTATGTTATTATCGATGCAGAAAAAATGACTATTTCTGCTGCGAATAGTTTATTAAAATTCCTTGAGGAACCGAATGTAGAAACAACTGCAATTCTTGTTACAGAACAGCCTCAAAGAATATTACCTACTATTTTATCAAGGTGTCAAACAGTAACATTTAATTCCCTTCCACCTGAAATTTTCACGAAAAAGCTCCAAGACACGGGAATCCATCCAGTGAAAGCTCCACTTCTAGCAGCAGTCACGAATCAATTCCAGGAAGCATTATCATTAAGTGAAGATGAATGGTTTTTACAAGCTAGAAGAATAGTGTTAAAATTGTATGAAGTCCTGAAAGAAAATCCATTATATGCGATGACATCTCTTCAGGATGAATGGATGGGTCATTTTAAAGAGAAGGCTCAACTAGATATGGGACTTAATTTGTTGCTACTCCTATATAAAGATGTGTTGTATATCCAATTAGGAAAAGATGAGCAACTTGTCTATCCAGATCAACGAGATAGATTGCAATCTGATGCACTTCAAACATCTTCAAGAAGACTGTCCGAGCAAATGACGTCGATATTGGAAGCCAAACAGAAATTAAATGCAAATATTAATAGTCAACTGTTAATGGAGCAGCTTGTTTTAAATTTGCAGGGGGGACCTTCTTTTGTATAATGTTGTAGGTATCCGGTTTAAAAAAGCCGGTAAAATATATTATTTTGATCCTGGTGAGCACCCAATCAGAAAGAACGATTATGTGATTGTTGAAACTGCCCGTGGGATTGAATATGGTAAAGCGGTAACGGACAATAAACAAGTCAATGAAAATGATGTTGTCTTACCACTAAAAAAAGTAGTGCGAATTGCTGATCAGAAAGACCAATTAAATGTCGAAGAAAACAAGCAAGCCGCAACAGAAGCTTATGAAATTTGCTGCGAAAAGATTATTGAGCATCAATTAGATATGAAATTGGTTGATGTCGAATATACATTTGATCGCAATAAAATAATCTTTTATTTTACAGCGGAAGGAAGGATTGACTTCCGTGATTTAGTAAAAGATTTGGCAGCTGTTTTCCGGACTCGTATTGAGTTACGCCAAATAGGCGTCAGAGATGAAGCAAAAATGTTAGGTGGAATTGGGCCATGTGGTCGTATGCTTTGCTGTTCCACTTTCTTAGGTGATTTTGAGCCAGTATCGATTAAGATGGCAAAAGATCAAAATCTTTCCCTAAATCCAACGAAAATATCCGGATTATGTGGACGCCTAATGTGTTGCTTGAAGTATGAAAATGATGAATACGAAGCAGCAAAGGCAGAACTTCCTGATGTTGGCGATCGTATAAAGACGCCTAATGGACCTGGTAAGGTTGTGGGATTAAATATTTTAGAGCGTATAATTCAAGTAGATTTAGTAGGACAGGAAAGAATGTTAGAATTCACCTTAGAAGAAATTAAGAATGGAAGTGCAACATCTGTCTCGGCCCCGGAATAATGAGGTGGTAATGAATGGATAAAAAGGAGTTCTTCGATTCCGTTAGCAGCATGGAGATGCAAATAGGTCATCTTTATCAGCAACTTGGAGAGCTAAAACAGTACCTTGCTGAATTAATAGAGGAAAACAACGCCTTACAAATCGAAAATGACCATTTACGCAAACATATAGAGCAACAAGCTCCAAACACTTTTTCCTCAGAAGAAGACGGGGATGGCTCGAGAAAGACTGCGTATGAAAAGATTTCCGAAATTGGTGAAGGCTACGATAATTTAGCAAGATTGTATCAAGAAGGCTTTCATATTTGTAATGTCCATTTCGGTAGCCCTCGTCGTGATGAGGATTGCCTGTTTTGCCTATCTTTTTTAAATAAAAAGTAAACTAGACCATAATTTTAATTAAGAGCCTTCCTCCTTTTGGTGGGGAGGGCTTTTTATGTAGCTAACGGAGGATATAATATATGATTGAATTACATGAGGATGAGCGTTTGGATTACTTGCTAGCAGAAAATTTGCGTATTATCCAAAGCCCTTCTGTATTTGCATTTTCTCTTGATGCGGTACTACTTGCCCGTTTTGCTTATTTACCTATCCAAAAGGGAAATATCATTGATTTATGTAGTGGTAATGGAGTAATACCACTATTAATTAGTAATAAAACAAAGGCGAATATAATTGGGGTAGAGATACAAGAGAGATTGTACGATATGGCTCTTCGTAGTATTAGTTATAACGGGTTAGAGAATAAAATACAGATGGTACATGGAGATTTAAAAGACATGCCTAGGATATTAGGGCATAGCAAATATGATGTAGTTACTTGTAACCCGCCATATTTTGTCTCCCCATCTCCAGAAATAATGAATGAAAATGAACATTTAGCCATTGCACGCCATGAAATATACTGCACATTGGAAGACGTGATCAGAACGAGCAGCCAACTTCTAAAACAAGGAGGAAAAGCAGCATTTGTACATCGTCCTGAACGTTTTATGGACATATTAACATATATGCGTCAGTATCGATTGGAACCTAAAAGGCTCCGCTTTGTATACCCAAAACAAGGTAAAGAAGCAAATACAATTTTAGTAGAAGGAATAAAGGATGGTAATCCAGGATTGAAGGTGCTGTCGCCTTTATTTGTATATGATAGTGAAAATGAATATTCCCCAGAAGTGAGAGAAATTTTATATGGAAATGAGCAATAATCATTACTTCTATGTTTTAGAATGTAATGATGGATCGTATTATGGTGGGTATACTGTGGACTTAGAAAGAAGACTTCAAGAGCATAACAGTGGGCGTGGAGCCAAATATACACGCATGAAGCGACCTGTAAAAATCATATATGCGAAAAACTTCCGTGATAAAAGAGAAGCAATGCGTGCAGAATATGCGTTTAAACAATTAACACGACTTAAGAAGGAACAATTTTTAGCAGAAGCAGGTGGACATGATGCAAATACAGAAGAGCTTCGTAGACAAAAAAAGTAGCGGAATCCTTTACCTAGTATCAACTCCAATAGGAAATTTAGAAGATATGACCTTTCGTGCAATTCGTGTGTTAAAAGAAGCCGATGTAATTGCAGCAGAGGATACAAGAAATACAAAGAAACTTTGTAATTATTACGAAATAAAAACTCCGTTAGTTAGTTACCATGAACATAATAAAGATACTGCTGGTAAGGAATTATTAGAACGATTGAATAATGGTGAAACAATTTCATTAGTAAGTGATGCTGGAATGCCGTGTATTTCAGACCCAGGCTATGAGCTTGCAGCAGCTGCAATGGAAGAGGGAATTACTGTTGTTCCACTTCCTGGTGCAAATGCCGCATTGACAGCTCTAATTGCTTCAGGAATAGTCCCACAGCCATTTTACTTCTATGGGTTTCTCTCCAGAGGAAAAAAGGAAAAACGAGAAGAGTTAGAGATTTTGAAAAAGCAGACAGGTGCGCTCATTTTTTACGAAGCACCGCATCGCCTAAAAGATACATTAAAATGGATGCTAGATATATTAGGCAACCGAAGAATTGTATTATGTCGTGAACTAACAAAGAAATTTGAAGAGTTCATTCGTGGTACAATAGAAGAAGCATATCAATGGGCAGATGAAAATGAAATACGTGGCGAATTTTGTATGATAGTAGAAGGAAATGCTGCCATGGAAGAAGAAGAGACACAGGAATGGTGGCATTCAATAGATGTGCAAGCCCATGTTCAATATTATATAGACAATAAGAGTCATTCATCTAAGGAAGCTATCAAGCAAGTTGCGATGGATCGGAAAATGGCGAAACGTGATGTTTACCAAGCGTACCACATTAATGGTTAATAACAATTAATTTAAAAGGGAGAGTGCTTCAACCATGTCAAAAACAAAACAAATGAATGTCGAAAGTTTTAATCTAGATCATACAAAAGTAAAAGCACCATATATCCGTCTTGCTGGAGTTAAAGTAGGAAACAACGGTGATGAAATTCGTAAATACGATATTCGCTTCTGCCAACCAAACAAAGAACATATGGAAATGCCAGCCTTACATTCACTTGAACATATGATGGCAGAATTTAGTCGAAATCACTCAGATCAAATTGTGGATATTAGTCCTATGGGCTGTCAAACAGGATATTATTTATCTGTCATAAACCATGATAATTACGATGAGATATTATCCATCGTAGAAAAAACATTAAAAGATGTGTTAACAGCAACAGAAGTTCCTGCATGTAACGAGGTTCAATGTGGTTGGGCAGCTAGCCACAGTCTTGAAGGAGCAAAGGAAATTGCTGAAAAGATGCTTGCACACCGCAACGAGTGGTCAGAAGTATTTTAATAGATAAAAGAAAAGAGATTGATTCAAAAAGAGGGAATGCCCTTCTTGAATCAATCTCTTTATTTATATTAATTAGTTTTCATCTGCAAATCTTTTTTGAATATCATTTACAAGTTGTTGAGCACCTTCGCGGCTTAAAACTAGTTTTCCATCAGCGAAGATCTTGTTATCGTCTGATACATTACCAGTAATGTGGCAAGTCATGCTAGCTTTATATTTTTTCAAAATAATTTTGTCGTCATCAACGTAAATTTCAAGAGCATCTTTCTCTTCGATTCCTAATGTACGTCTTAACTCAATTGGAATTACGACTCTGCCTAGTTCATCAACTTTTCTTACAATACCTGTAGATTTCATTTCCTCTGCCTCCTATATAAGTCTATCTATTATTTGATTCTATTAAACTAACAATCGTCATATTTCGACATAATCCATTTATACTATTATAACAATTTTACCAAATATCGTCAATTCAAGATATTATATAGAGAAAAAACCCCTTAAGTTGCGGAATTTCTAAATTTCACGTATATTTTGAGGATGGATGAGGAAAAGATGCGAAGGATAAGCCATGAATTTATTATATAATAGTATACATGAATATATTTGTTTGGAGGCTTGAGTAATGAAGGAGAAATTAAAAACATTTTATTTAACAACCCCGATTTATTATCCTAGTGGAAATTTACATATAGGACATGCATACACGACTGTTGCAGGTGATGCAATGGCACGTTATAAAAGAATGCGCGGATATGAGGTAATGTTCTTAACGGGAACAGATGAACATGGACAAAAAATTCAAAAGAAAGCAGAAGAAAATGGGGTATCGCCACAAGAGTATGTGGATGAGATAGTTGCGGGTATACAAGATCTATGGAAGCGACTTGATATTTCATACGACGATTTTATTCGTACAACTGAAACTCGACATAAGCAAATTGTTGAAAAAATCTTTAAGCAACTTCTTGATCAAGGTGATATTTACCTGGATGAATATGAAGGCTGGTACTGTACACCATGTGAATCATTCTTTACTGAAAGACAGTTAGAGAATGGAAATTGTCCTGATTGTGGACGGCCAGTTGAAAAAGTAAAGGAAGAGTCTTACTTCTTTAGAATGAACAAATACGCTGACAGACTTGTTCAATATTATGAAGAAAATCCAGAATTTATCCAACCTGAGTCTAGAAAAAACGAAATGATTAATAACTTTATAAAACCAGGATTGGAAGATTTGGCTGTTTCACGAACAACTTTTGACTGGGGGATAAAAGTCCCTGGGAATCCGAAGCATGTTATCTATGTTTGGATAGATGCATTAACAAATTATATTACTGCGCTCGGCTATGGCACGGACGATGATGCGAAATATGCAAAATTCTGGCCAGCAGATGTTCATCTTGTTGGGAAAGAAATCGTTCGCTTCCATACAATTTATTGGCCAATCATGTTAATGGCTTTAGACTTACCATTACCTAAGAAGGTATTTGCTCATGGTTGGTTATTAATGAAGGATGGAAAAATGTCGAAATCCAAAGGGAATGTAGTTGACCCTGTTACATTAATTGATCGTTATGGACTTGATGCTCTTCGTTATTATTTATTACGTGAAGTGCCATTTGGTTCTGATGGTGTCTTTACACCAGAAGGATTTGTGGAAAGAATAAATTTTGACTTAGCAAATGATCTCGGAAACTTACTGAATAGAACTGTTGCTATGATCAATAAATACTTTGACGGTGTTATTCCTGCTTATGCTGGTAATGTGACAGCATTTGACCACCAATTGTTAGAAATGAATGAAGTTATAGTAAAAGAATACGAAGAGGCCATGGAGAATATGGAGTATTCTGTTGCTTTAAGTGCTGTATGGCAACTTATTAGCAGAACGAATAAGTATATTGATGAAACACAACCATGGATATTAGCAAAAGATAGTGAAAAGCAGAATGAACTTGCAAGTGTCATGGTACATTTAGCAGATTCATTAAGAAGAGTAGCAATTTTACTAAAACCATTCCTTACAAGAACACCTGATCAAATACTTCAACAATTGAACATCCATGATGAGCAATATACTGCATGGGAAAGTGTTACTAAGTTTGGTGCAATCCCTGCAAATACTAAGGTTGTAGAGAAGGGAGAACCTATTTTCCCTCGACTTGATATGGAAGAAGAAGTGAATTTTATTAAAACAAAAATGCAAGGTTCTGCTCCTGTTGTAGAGGAGGAGCAAGTAAATGAAACAGAAGAAGTAGATGGAAAACTCCCAGAAATTACAATAGATGATTTTAGAAAGATAGAACTCAGAGTTGGACAAATTATGAAGTGTGAACCTGTAAAGAAAGCAAATAAACTACTTAAACTTCAATTAGACTTAGGTTATGAGCAACGTCAAGTAGTTTCAGGGATAGCGGAGTTCTACAAACCAGAAGAATTAATTGGTAGAAAAGTTATTGTCGTTGCAAACTTAAAACCTGTTAAGTTGCGTGGTGAATTATCGCAAGGAATGATACTTGCTGGTGAAAAAAATGGAATTCTTTCCCTTGCGAGTGTTGATCAGTCACTTGAAAATGGCGCGATTGTAAACTAAATTTAATCTTTCTGTCAATTCAGTAAGTTTAAATTGTCACAAAAAGTTCAATAATATAGGGGGTTCTGGCAGATAATTTTATATTATTTCGCAACCCCCTATCTCATTTTTAAATGTAATATAAATGTTAATTTGCTGTGATATATGTTACTAAATAATAGAGTATACTTGACGAAGGAGATTTAACATGCTTTTTGATACTCATGTACATTTAAACGATGAACAATTTAAAGATGATCTCGAAGAAGTGATCGCAAGAGCAAAGGCCAACGGTGTGGAATATATGGTT
The DNA here is from genome assembly GCF_042655485.1 of Lederbergia graminis. Classification (NCBI taxonomy): domain Bacteria; kingdom Bacillati; phylum Bacillota; class Bacilli; order Caryophanales; family Bacillaceae; genus Lederbergia; species Lederbergia graminis. The sequence goes on along the minus strand of NZ_JBHSMC010000012.1, from coordinate 40,194 downwards.
GTAGTTGGTTTTGACCGAAAAACAATCATGAAAGCGCTGCAACTTGCGGATGAGTATGAATTCATTTATGCAAGTGTTGGCTGGCATCCAGTCGATGCAATTGATATGACAGAGGAAGATTTCGTATGGCTTGAAGAAGTTGCTGCACATCCAAAAGTTGTAGCGTTAGGTGAAATGGGCCTTGATTATCATTGGGATAAATCCCCAAAGGATATTCAAAAAAAGGTATTTCGTCAGCAGATAAGCCTTGCGAAAAAACTACAATTACCTATTATCATACATAATCGTGATGCCACTCAAGATGTTGTACAAATTTTACAAGAAGAAAACGCACAAGAAGTTGGAGGTATCATGCATTGTTTTAGCGGAAGTCCTGAAGTCGCCAAACAGTGCCTTGAGCTAAATTTTTATATTTCATTAGGTGGCCCAGTCACATTTAAAAATGCGAAAAAGCCAAAAGAAGTTGCTCAAGAGGTACCACTTGATCGCTTACTCATCGAAACAGATTGTCCTTATTTAGCTCCACACCCTTTTAGAGGTAAGAGAAATGAGCCTGGGTATGTGAAGTTAGTTGCAGAACAAATTGCTGAAATAAAGGGTCTATCATTTGATGAAATAGCAGAGACAACTACGAGAAATGCAAAAAAATTATTCGGCATTGATTGACAAAAAAATTCTTAAAATTCTTGGTATTATCAGTAAAAACAGATAGTTTCTATTAAAATCTACAAGACTTTACTTCTTCGCAGGCTAATATTGTCGATAACTCTTTCTTTTCTTTTTGGCTAACCTTGTTGCATAATGGGACTTACCTTAAGAAAAGGATGTGAGTTGACAACCAACAATAGTTGTTTGTATAATCTCTCGGAGAAGAAGGAGGCGTGTTTGTATGAACACAAGGCCCGAAAAATACTCGATGCTTCCAAGCATTACGCGAAAGAAATTAGGTATTTTAGTAGCTAGTTTTATCGTTTTTGTGGCAACATTGAGTATACTCGCGTATGAGGGGACAAAGAAAACAGTCGCTTTAACAATGGATGGGGAGAAGGTTATACTGAAAACCCATGCTGATACAATTGGTGACATCTTAGATGAACTAAATGTGACTGTAAATAAAGATGACTATTTATCCCATTCTGAAAACACTCAAGTTAAAAATAAATTAGAAGTAGTGTGGGAACCAGCTAAGAAGGTAATTGTTAAAGTGGGGGATTCAGAAGAAACTATCTGGACTACTGCTAAGACAGTTGATGAATTCTTGGATAATCAAGAAATCAATATTAATGATCACGATGAAGTTGATTTTTCAGTTGATGAGAAAATATATGAAAATATGAAATTATCCATCGACAGAGCTTTTCCAATTGTGTTAAAGGACGGAAAGGCGAAGGAAAAGAAAGTATGGTCCACTTCGATTACGGTCGCTGACTTTTTAAGACAACAAGGAATAACACTTGGTAAACTAGATCGTGTAGAGCCAAGTCTAGATAAAAACGTGGAACCAAATGGAGAAGTAAACGTCTTCCGCGTTGAAAAGGTCACCGATGTAGTGGAAGAACCGATTGATTTCAAAGTAATCACAAAGAAAGACTCTACATTAGCAAAAGGGTCAGAAAAAGTTGTACAGCAAGGAAAAGAAGGCTTACTTAAAAAAGAATATGAAGTGACGAAAGAAAATGGTAAAGAGATTGATAGAAAGCTAGTTGCAGAGAAAACGGTGCAAGAAAGTCAAAATAAAATTGTTGCTGTTGGAACTAAAGTAATGGTTGCTCAAGTATCTCGTGGAAATAATACAGTAGCAGCGAATGGCAAAGAAATGTATGTGGAAGCAACCGCATATACAGCATATTGCAACGGTTGTTCTGGTAAAACTGCTACAGGGATAAATCTACGTAGTAACCCTGATGTCAAAGTTATTGCTGTTGACCCTAGAATCATCCCACTTGGAACAAAGGTGTGGGTGGAAGGCTACGGTTATGCAGTAGCAGGTGATGTTGGTGGTGCTATTAAAGGAGATAAAATTGATGTATTTATGCCTACAAAAGAGCAGGCATTCCGTTTTGGACGAAAAAAAGTGAAAATCAGGATACTAAATTAATTGATATATAAAGCAGTGGAAAGTTAAATTTCCGCTGTTTTTTTATGTACCTTTTTCAATTTGTAACAATACAGGTTATAATGGGAATACGTTTTTTTTGCAAGTTAAAAATGTATCTACTCATATAGACGAGAAAATCATAAAAATGTTTCACTTATTTCGGAGGAAATATGAAAATAAAAGAAATAATTGTTGTAGAAGGTAAAGATGATACGATAGCAGTACAAAAAGCCGTCCACGCAGATACGATTGAAACGAATGGCTCAGCTGTATCGTTTGAAACAATAGAAAAAATAAAACTTGCTCAACAAGTACGGGGTGTGATTGTTCTAACAGACCCTGATTATCCTGGAGAAAAAATCAGGAAATTTATTGCGGAACATGTTCCAGAGTGTAAGCATGCTTTTATTGAAAAGAAGCTAGCGTTGCCTAAGAGCGGCAGAGGAATTGGTGTAGAGCATGCTGCCCCTGAAGTTATACAGCAAGCTCTTAAAGACGCACAGGTGATGTTAGAGCCAATTGATGAATTGATAACGAAAGAAGATCTTCTTCATGCAGGATTAATCGGTGGGCCTAAAGCAAGAGAGAGAAGAGAGAAAATCGGAGAGATTTTAAAAATTGGCTATACTAACGGGAAACAACTACATAAAAGGTTAATGGTATTCCAAATTTCAAGAGCAGATTTTATGAATGCTTTACAGCGTGTAATACAGGAGGAAAAAAACTAATGCAAAAGGATATTGCTACACCGATCCGAACGAAAGAGATTTTACAAAAATATGGGTTTTCATTTAAAAAGAGCTTAGGGCAAAACTTTCTTATAGATCCAAATATATTACGAAATATTACCGATTTTGCAGGATTGACAAGAGAATCAGGTGTGATAGAAATTGGTCCTGGTATAGGTGCACTTACGGAGCATCTTGCTAGAGCGAGCAAGAAGGTAGTTGCTTTTGAAATTGATGGCCGTCTTTTACCTATTTTAGAAGATACACTATCACCTTATAATAATATTGAGGTTCTGCATCAAGATGTTCTTGAAGCGAATTTACCAGTAATTATAAACGAAAAGTTTTCTAACACAGAAGATGTGATGGTGGTAGCAAATCTGCCGTATTATGTTACTACTCCAATTATTTTAAAGTTGCTAGAAAGTAAAATTCCGTTACGAGGAATAGTAGTCATGTTACAGAAGGAAGTTGCGGAACGTATTGCCGCAAAACCGGGGACAAAGGAATATGGCTCGCTCTCTATCGCCATTCAATATTATACGACTGCAGAAACAGTCATGATTGTTCCTAAGACAGTATTTATGCCACAACCAAATGTTGATTCAGCAGTAATACGATTATTGAAAAGAGAAAAGCCTGCCGTAGATGTGGTAGATGAAAAATTCTTTTTTGAAATAACTAGATTGTCATTTGCGCAGCGTCGAAAAACAATATTAAACAATCTAACCAATGGTTTAAAGGCAGGTAAGGAGAGAAAAGAAGAAATAATTCGAGCTCTAGAACAGGCAAATGTCGAGCCAAGTAGACGTGGAGAAACATTATCATTACAAGAATTTGCTAAGCTAACTGATGCCCTTCATCCGCTATTTTCACAGTAATCGATAACGAGAGACAATAAAACATGCACAAAGCAAAAATCCTTTGCATAGCCTATCGCATAGGATTTTTTATTTTGTATATCTAATGCATTACATTGGAGTTGACGACCGTGATAAAAATCAATATGATTGTCGGCCGCTTGTCCCATCAATGTGACATATTGTTTCGAGTCATCGATATCATGGAGATTGACGGTCGAAAGGTTGCTATTCTATCAGGTGAAGATTATCGATTAGTTGCAGATGCACCATTGACTGATTTAATTCCCATTAGTGAATCGGAAAGGTCTAAACGTAATTCTGCAGTAAGAACGTTAGAAGAGCAGTCATTTGAACTGTTTAAACAGGATATAGATTTACTGCGATTAGAGCGGGAATATGAAGCAACAATGGGATATGAGAAAGAACAAAGTTATTTTCAAGTTCCTGGACGTGTACTTCACCTAGATGGTGATCCGTCATATTTGCGCAAATGCTTAGATTTATATGAGAGGTTGGGAGTATCTGTTATTGGTGTTCATTGTAATGAGAAGGAAATGCATCTTCGAATTGGAGAATTAATAGACCAATACCGACCTGACATACTCGTAATTACAGGGCATGATGCCTATTCGAAAACAAAAGGAAAGAAAATAGATTTAAATGCATATCGACACTCAAAATACTTTGTAGAAACAGTGAAAGAAGCAAGAAAAAAAGTTCCTAATCTTGATCAGTTAGTTATTTTTGCAGGTGCTTGTCAATCACACTTTGAATCCCTCATATACGCTGGAGCAAATTTTGCAAGTTCCCCCCAACGTGTTAATATCCACGCTCTAGACCCAGTGTACATTGTCTCAAAAATTTGTTTTACCCCTTTTATGGAAAGAGTAAATGTGTGGGATGTACTTCGAAACACGTTAACAGGTGAAAAAGGCTTAGGTGGAATTGAAACGAGAGGGATACTGCGAACAGGTATGCCATATAGGCCAATAACTGAAGATGAGTAATTGTGAAAGAAAATGTTAAAAAGCAATGGTTTTTTGCCTTTGCTTTTTATCGTTTGAGAAATGATTTTCGACAAAGATACTGTAATTATGTGGAATTATTATATATTTCAAAATCTATACATAATCCAATAAAAGGAGTGCATACTATAGTTGTTGCAAATTGGAACATATTGTAGATAAAAAAATGTTGACAACAAACATGTAACATTGATAAAATGAAATATTTATTTGACATTTTATCCGGATTATGATATGATTAGTATCAGTGAGGTGGAGCGAAATGCCAAAAACATTAGCAAGCATTAAAAAGTCTCTTGATTCAAACTTGGGAAAGAAATTAATGTTGAAAGCCAATGGAGGCCGCAGAAAAACCGTTGAACGTTCTGGGGTTTTGGCAGAAACTTATCCATCGGTATTTGTCATCGAATTAGATCAAGATGAAAATGCCTTTGAGCGTGTTTCATACAGTTATGCAGATGTACTTACTGAGACGGTTGAACTTACATTTTTTGATGATACGGCAGGTAACTTAGCACTGGGGCAGCAGTAAACTCAAAGTAGTTTACTGCTTTTTTATTACTGCAGATAAGTCTTTCTTTGTTTATAGGGAAATTTTAACTCCATAATAATTCTTCGTTTGTCCATACTATATAGTGCGGGATAAAGGGGGAATTTGTTTTGGGTCGTAGAAAAGGTGTAATGTCTGATAATTTGAAAGTCGAGTTGGCGAAAGAGCTAGGTTTCTATGATGTTGTCCAACAAGAAGGTTGGGGAGGCATCAGAGCGAGAGATGCAGGTAATATGGTGAAACGTGCCATTGAAATTGCAGAACAACAGCTAGCTAACAAGAATCAAAATCAGTGATATTGAACCTACCTAAAGACAATTAACTACCCGCAGCCGAAGCTTATGCTTCGGTTTTTTTGTTTCTATTTTGGCCAGAAGTTTAAGATATGAGCTTTTCGTGTTAAAATGGGAAAAATAATGTGACCGACAAGTGGGTGATGACATTGAGACTATTAGTAAAGGCTCCAGCAAAGATAAACTTGTCTCTTGATGTTCTTGGTAAAAGAGCGGATGGGTATCATGAAGTTGAAATGATAATGACAACCATTGACTTAGCTGACCGTATTGAACTTATAGAAACAAATAATAGCGAAATAGAAATTTATTCCCATAGCCGCTTTGTGCCGGATGATCAACGAAATCTTGCATATCAGGCTGCAAAGTTAATGAAGGATAGATTTTCAATTAATCGGGGAGTTTCCATTTCTATTGATAAAATAATTCCAGTAGCGGCAGGTCTTGCTGGCGGAAGTAGTGATGCTGCCGCAACACTAAGAGGGTTGAATACTCTATGGGATTTAAAATTATCAACAGAAGAACTTGCAGAACTTGGTTCTGAAATTGGCTCTGACGTAGCTTTTTGTGTACATGGTGGTACTGGACTAGCACAGGGACGTGGGGAGAAAATAACAAAACTTCCGGCACCTCCAAGTTGCTGGGTTGTATTAGCAAAGCCATCAATAGGAGTCTCTACTGCTGATATTTATCACAATGTAAATATGGATACGATAGAACATCCAAACACAAGCGCAATGATTGATGCACTTCAAAATAAAGATTATATAAATGTTTGCAGGAATTTAGGGAATGCTTTAGAAAAAGTTACACTTAATTTATATCCTGAAGTGCAACATATTAAGGATCAAATGGAGAAGTTTGGTGCGGATGCCGTTCTAATGAGTGGGAGCGGACCAACCGTATTCGGCCTTGTGCAGCATGATTCACGTATGCAAAGAGTGTACAATGGATTAAGAGGATTTTGTAACCAAGTTTATGCAGTTAGAATGCTGGGGGAATAGATTGTAATTTTATATATAAAGAAAAACTGCATTCTCTTGCTAATACACGTACGATAATGTATATTTACAATATTAATATTCGTATTTTGGGATTTGCAGGAGGTTTTAACATGAAATTTCGTCGCAGTGAGCGTCTTGTAGATATGACTTATTATTTAATCAATCACCCTCGTGAACTGGTTTCTTTAACATTTTTCTCACAAAGATATAGTTCAGCTAAATCTTCTATAAGCGAAGATTTAGTAATTATTAGAGATACCTTTGAAAACCAAGGAATTGGCACTTTGCAAACTGTCCCTGGGGCAGCTGGTGGAGTGAAGTACATACCTAAAGTGAAGAAGGAATCTGCTCAAGAATTTATTAATCAATTATGTACTTTAATTGCTGATCCAGAAAGATTACTACCTGGTGGATATTTGTTTATGACTGATTTGTTAGGCGACGCACAAATTTTAAATGAAGTAGGAAAGCATATAGCGTCTGCTGTCTCTGACCGGGATATTGATGTTATTATGACAGTAGCAACAAAAGGAATCCCTATAGCTCAGACAGTTGCACATCATTTAAATGTCCCATTTATTATCGTTCGACGTGATAATAAAGTAACGGAAGGTTCGACTGTAAGTATTAATTATGTGTCTGGTTCATCGAAACGCCTCCAAATGATGTCATTGTCCAAACGTAGTTTAAAAGAGGGAGCAAAAGTATTAATTGTAGATGACTTCATGAAAGCAGGAGGAACCATTAATGGAATGGTAAATCTTCTTTCAGAATTTAATGCGACAGTAGCAGGGATAGCGGTATTAGTAGAATCTGAATACCAAGAAGAACGTCTTGTAGATGATTATATCTCTCTAATAAAATTAACGGATGTAGATGTAAAAGAAAAAAGGATTCAAGTATCTCCTGGGAATTATTTCTCAGAGCAAGCAGATTTTATATAAGAGAAGGAGAGATTAACAATGCAAATTATTTCAACAGATAAAGCACCAGCAGCAATTGGACCATACTCTCAAGGTATTATTGTAAACAATATCTTTTATAGCTCTGGCCAAATCCCATTAACTCCTGAAGGTGTTATTGTATCAGATGATGTTGTAGAACAAACACATCAAGTCTTTCGTAATCTCCAAGCTGTATTAGAGGAAGCAGGGGCATCTTTTGATTCCGTTGTAAAAGCAACCGTGTTTATTAGCGATATGAATGATTTTGGAACAATTAATGAAGTGTATGGTGAGTATTTCTCTAACCATAAGCCTGCACGTTCTTGTGTTGAAGTGGCACGTTTACCAAAAGATGTGAAGTTAGAAATTGAAGTAATAGCGTTAGTAAAATAATGGGAAAGGGTGTCTTATAGACATCCTTTTTTTCTATTCAAAAAAAATTCATAAATTTTTAAAAAAGTTTTCATTATTAGCAGGAAATTCTAAAAGTTTGTTGAATTATCTATTTATAGTTATCTTGGAGAAGAAGGTGGTGAGCACAAATGGAAGTAACAGATGTAAGACTACGCCGTGTCAATACTGAGGGAAGAATGAGAGCGATTGCATCCATCACCCTTGATAATGAATTTGTAGTTCACGATATACGTGTAATTGACGGGAATAATGGATTATTTGTGGCGATGCCAAGCAAGCGCACTCCAGACGGAGAATTTCGCGATATTGCTCATCCAATCAATTCGAACACCCGCAGCAAAATCCAGGACGTTGTGTTGTCAGAATATCATCGTTTGGGAGAAGTAGAAGTTCCGGAGTTAGAAGAAGCCGGTGCTTCCTAAGAATAGACCGTAAGGAGAACCCTCTTTATTTAAAGATGGGTTCTTTCCTTTTGTATCCGCTTTCTCTACCAGAACTCCTCTTCTATTTCTACATACCCTTTTTTTTCCTTCTAAAACATTTGTGGCGAATTCCCTCGTTTTCTTGATAAAATACTATATATAAGATATATTCATAAAGGGAAAAAAGGTATTGGAGGACCGTTTATGACAAATAGATTCGCTGTAATATTGGCTGCAGGACAAGGTACACGAATGAAGTCAAAACTATATAAGGTTCTACATCCAGTTTGCGGTAAGCCAATGGTAGAGCATGTTATCGACAATATTAGCAAACTTACGATGGATGAGATCGTAACAGTTGTTGGATATGGGGCTGAACTTGTTAAGTCCAGTTTAGAAGGAAAAAGTAGTTTTGTTCTTCAAGAGCAACAGCTTGGAACAGCTCATGCTGTAAAACAAGCAAAAACTTTACTTCAAGATAAAGAAGGTACAACACTTGTTGTATGTGGAGATACACCACTTATAACTTCCGAGACGATGGAAGCTTTGTTGAATGAACATGAATCCCAATCCGCTAAAGTAACTGTGTTGACAGCTACTACCGACGAACCAACTGGATATGGACGAGTTATCCGTAATTCAAATGGATTTGTGGAAAAAATTGTTGAGCATAAAGACGCGACTGAACAAGAAAGAAGCGTTAAGGAAATTAATACAGGAACATATTGTTTCGATAATGCAGCACTTTTTGCAGCGTTGGAGGAAGTTTCCAATGAAAATGTTCAAGGGGAATACTACCTTCCTGACGTAATAGAGATATTAAAAGATAAAGGTGAAAAAGTTCTAGCATACAATACTTCAGATTTTGAAGAAACGATGGGTGTAAATGACCGTGTAGCACTATCAGAAGCAAATCGAATTATGAGAGCTAGAATTAATGAAGCCCATATGCGTAATGGTGTAACACTTGTAGATCCAGTAACAACATATATTGATGCTGATATTCAAATTGGTAGTGATACCATTATTTATCCGGGTACTATCTTACAAGGTAACACAGTTATTGGAGAAGATTGTGAGATTGGACCGAATAGTGAAATTTTAAATGCAACAGTTGGAAATGGATCAAAGATTCGACAATCAGTCGTTCATGATAGCTCTGTGGGAGCAAAAGTAAATATTGGGCCATTTGCTCATATTCGACCTCAATCTAATATCCATGATGAAGTGAAAATCGGTAACTTCGTTGAAATTAAAAAGGCAGACTTCGGTAAAGGAAGTAAGGCGTCTCATTTAAGCTATATTGGCGATGCTGAAGTTGGTTCCAATGTGAATCTCGGTTGTGGTTCCATTACGGTAAACTACGATGGTAAAAAGAAATTCCTAACGAAGATTGAGGATAATGTCTTTGTAGGATGTAACTCTAATCTTGTTGCACCTGTTACGATTGGTGAAGGTGCTTATATAGCAGCTGGTTCAACAATTACTAATGATGTACCAAGTGAATCTCTTTCAATTGCTCGTGCGCGACAAGTTAATAAAGAAGACTATGTGAAGAAGCTAAATATGAAAAATTAAGTGGAGGTTCGACATGCCAAATCAATATCGTGATTCAAGTTTGAAAATATTTTCACTAAGCTCCAACCGTGCCCTAGCGCAAGAAATCGCTAGTGAAATTGGGTTAGAATTAGGGAAATGTACTGTAAATCGATTTAGTGATGGGGAAATTCAAATTAATATAGAAGAGAGCATACGTGGCTGTGATGTGTATGTAGTTCAATCAACAAATGAACCTGTTAATGATCACATAATGGAACTTCTTATTATGATTGACGCATTAAAACGCGCCTCAGCAAGAACGGTTAACCTTGTAATGCCATATTATGGGTATGCTCGTCAAGATCGGAAAGCAAGGGCACGTGAGCCTATTACAGCTAAACTTGTAGCAAATTTGATTGAAACGGCTGGTGCAACTAGAATGATTAACCTCGACCTCCATGCACCGCAAATTCAAGGTTTCTTTGATATCCCTAATGATCATTTAATGGGAGTACCTATTCTTGGAGATTACTTTAAAGAAAAAGGTCTATACAAAGACGATATCGTAATCGTATCACCTGACCATGGTGGAGTAACACGTGCAAGAAGACTTGCAGATCGTCTAAAAGCTCCTATTGCTATCATTGATAAACGTCGCCCACGTCCTAATGTGGCAGAGGTGATGAATATAGTTGGAAACGTAGAAGGCAAAACTGCTATCTTAATCGATGATATCATCGATACTGCAGGAACAATTACTCTAGCAGCTAAAGCTATTGCAGAAAATGGTGCGAAAGAAGTGTATGCTTGCTGTACACATCCTGTTCTGTCAGGTCCTGCTATTGAACGCATTCAAAATTCTAATATTAAAGAGTTAGTGGTAACGAACTCCATTGTTCTTCCAGAAGAAAAGAAAATAGATAAAATCAAAGAGCTTTCTGTTGCGCCATTACTCGGAGAAGCAATCATCCGCGTACATGAAAACCAATCAGTAAGTAAACTATTTGATTAATATAAACTAGTTGTTGATTTCCGTTCCGAAGCTGGACGTGCTAAAGCAGGCGTTGCCACAGGATGTGGCGTTCTTAGCCTGCCAGGCGGCTAACTCAGCTGCCTGCAGCTAGATAAATTATAAAAGAGCTTTCCAATTAATTAATTATTGGATGCTCTTTATGTTTATATATTTCTTTTTACTCTGACTGTTGATTTTCGCTGCAGGTGTTCGCTTTCCGCAAGCTTCGAAAAGCGAAAGGCGCTTGGAACTTGAAGGAAGGTTAATTTCGCAATATTCTGTTAGCAGGCTCAAACAGCGACGTCCTGTCGCTTCGCCTGCACTAGTACGTCCATGTACTTTGCAACGCCTTCCTGACCCGCCTCGTGCTGGCCCGCGACAAGCAAATGTTCTGAGACAAAGAAAGGCGTTCTTTGCCTTTCATGTCTCAGGTTATTTGACCTCGAGCCGATAGCGCCTGCAGCTAGACAAGGTTCGGAAAGCCTTCGCGGTGCTTAAGCCCTTGTGGGGTCTCCCCTGTCCTGTATTCCCTCAGGAGTCTTCGCCGTCTTCCAATCCAATCAACACAAATAATAATACGAGTAATATAAGGAAAGGTATAATTCTAATTTAAACGGAATTATACCCTTTTCTATTTATTAGAAATGCTTTTTTGTAGAAGGCTCTGTTAAAGTTCATTGTTGTTAACAACTTAGTTGATTGTTGCGGATGTACACGAGACTCCCGCGGAAAGCGAGTGTACAGGAGCGAAAATCAACAACAGAGTTTAACAGAGCTTTGTAGAAAAACTTCATGTCTTCTTTCTAAACACAATATTGCTGTAGCGTTGATAAACTACTAATGTTAAAAAACATGTAAAATCTTCAAAAAATTTCCTATTATCTATCATATGATTAGAAGTTTATAAATATTTGTGTTAGGGTAATAATAGAAGTAAATTTTAACAATACATAATTGGGAGAGGTCGTATACTTATGAGTACTGTATTAACAGCGAAAAAGCGTAAGAGTCAACGCCAGTCACAATTAAGCGAAGTTCGTAAACAAGGAGGTATTCCAGGAATTGTTTATGGATATCAAGTAGAAAATACTTCTATTGCGATTGATAGCTCAGACTTCATAAAAGTAATGCGTGAAGTAGGGAGAAATGGTGTTATTTCCTTAGATTTAGAAGGAAAGAAACTAAATGTAGTCTTGCATGAGTATCAAGAAGATCCATTGAGGAATGAAGTGACTCACGCGGATTTTCTAGCAATTGACTTAAAACAAGAGATGGAAGCGAATGTTCGTGTTGAGCTTTCGTCTGGTTCTATTGGAGAAAGTAACGGTGGGATTGTACAGCAAATTTTACATGAAATTACTGTAACAGCTATCCCTAGTGAAATTCCAGAAGTAATTAGTGTGGATATTAGTAACTTAAATATTGGTGAAAGTATTGCAATTGGTGATATTAGAGGAAACTACAACATCACCATCAATCATGAAGATGATGAGACAATTGCAAATATCGCGCCACCAAGAACAGAAGAAGAATCAACAGATGAGGCTACACCAGAAGAGCCAGAAGTAATTGGTGAAAAGGCTTCTGAAGAGGAATAAATAATGAAAGTATGGCACAGCCGTAGTATGGTTGTGCCTTTTCTATGTTTATCTGTAAATTTTTATCACTTCTCAGAACATTTGCTTGTCGCCGATAAGCAGGCGCCTTCCGCTTTTCTTATTGTCTAGCTACAGGCGCCATCGGCTCGAGGTCAAATAACCTGAGACCAATAAAGGTCAAAACCGCCTTTTTTGGTCTCAGAACATTTGCTTGTCACCGATAAGCGGGCGCCTTCCGCTTTTCTTATTGTCTAGTTCCAGTGCCTATCGACTAGCAGATTTCCAGTACCTTCCTACGATAAGTCAACATCGGCTCGTCCCTCGCCGTGTTTCCTTTATCTCGTCAGGTCCTTAGTAAATCTGTACGTCGATAAACAGGCACTTCCACTTTTCTTTGTTTGTAGATTATGGACTTTTCTGTATAATATAAGGAACTGCTTTTTATAAAAAAAGGTATAATGGAAATGGGGTGTTTGGCCAATGAAATTAATAGTAGGGTTAGGTAACCCAGGTCGTTCTTATGATAAAACCCGTCATAATATTGGGTTTGAAGTAATAGATGAGTTAGCCCATCGATTTGATGCGCCACTTAAACAAAATAAATTTAATGGCATATATTCTATAAGTCACAAAAGCAATGAAAAAGTAATATTATTAAAACCATTAACATATATGAATTTATCAGGGGAAAGTATTAGGCCAATCATGGATTATTATGATATTGCCCTTGAAGACATTGTAGTTATATATGATGATTTAGATTTACCAGTAGGCAAGATCAGATTAAGGCAAAAAGGGAGTGCAGGTGGTCATAATGGTATTAAATCGACTATTGCTCACCTTGGAACCCAAAACTTTAATCGTATTAGGGTTGGTATTAATCGTCCACCAGTTGGAATGACAGTTCCTGATTATGTTCTTGGTAAGTTCCATAAGGAAGAATGGACAGAAATGCAATCAGTTATTTCTAAGTGTGCAGATGCCTGTGAAGAGTGGCTGGAGAAGCCATTTATTGAAGTGATGAATCGATTTAATGGATAAGACGAATAACTCCTTACAATGCTGTTCATACTATAGAAACGTATTGGTAAGGAGGATATATATGTCTATTCATTATTATTGTCGACATTGTTCAGCGAAGATGGCAACAATTAGTGATACTGAAATAAATAATGAACAACTAGGATTAAATATATTAACAACAGATGATATGCATGAAATGGTTACTTACGAATCAAATGGAGATATTCATATTAAAGCAATTTGTGAAGATTGTCATGAGGCATTTATGAAAAATCCTGATTTGCATCAGTATGATTATCTAATTCATTAAGAGCTTTGGAAATAATCCAAAGCATTTTTCTATTCGTATTGCCAACAAAGTCTGGGGAGAAGAAGAGGAGATATACATGCAAGGCTTTAAACAGCTAATTTTACAACAAAATGAAATCCAGTCTGTTGTTTCAGGAATAGATGAGGGACTTCAGGAACAATTGATTGCTGGATTATCAGGTTCTGCTAGATCCGCATTTATTGCTGCTACTGCAGAAGAAACGAAGAGATCTATTGTTGTGGTGACTCATAATCTTCTACAAGCACAGAAGCTTTATGAAGATTTACAACAATTCATCCAAGATGACGAATTATTTTTATATCCTGCAAACGAATTAATAGCAGCGGAACTAAGTGTTGCAAGTCCTGAATTACGCGCCCAACGGATCGAGACGCTAAATTATATGGCATCTGGTCGGAAAGGTGTTTTTGTTGTTCCGATTGCAGGTTTGAGGAAGATTCTCCCTACTCCAGAGCAGTGGAGAGAATTCCGATTAGAAATTAAGCTAGGGATGGATATGGATCTCGAGAAAGATATGCTTTCATTTGTGCAAATGGGCTATCGCCGTACGGATATGGTTAGTGCACCAGGGGAATTTAGTGTTCGGGGAGGTATAGTAGATATTTACCCTCTTACCGAAGCAGACCCAATTAGAATTGAATTATTTGATACAGAAGTAGATTCTATAAGAACGTTTTCATTGGATGATCAGCGTTCCAAGGAAAAGAAAGAAAGCGTCATAATAGGTCCGGCTACGGAATCCCCTATTGAGAGTAACGAGTATTCCGTAATAGCCCAAAAACTTGAGGCGGGACTTGCTAGGTCGTTAAAAAAATTAAAAAAAGAGCAAGCAAAGACGCAAATGGCTGAAAATATCGGCTTTGATATTGAAAAATTGCGAAATCAGCAAAAGCCAGAGCAGTTTTTCAAGTATCTATCATACGCATACGAACCTGCTGCAAGTTTGCTAGATTATGTTTCATCGGATGGAATCCTTATTTTTGATGAATTAAGTCGAATTCAAGAAATGAATGAAAGATTGTCTAAAGAGGAAGCAGAGTGGTACACATCACTATTAGCAAATGGTGATATTATTCATGATTTAGATGTTTCCCATTCATTGGACAATTTAATTACAAACAACCAAAGACCTGTAATCTATTTATCTTTGTTTATGAGGCATATTCCTAATACTAGTCCACAGAATATAGCCAATGTCCCTTGTAAGTTAATGCAGAACTTCCATGGTCAAATGCATGTACTTAAAACGGAAGTGGAGCGGTGGAAGAAGAACCAGTTTGCTGTTATTTTCTTAGCACCAAATGAAGAAAGAGCGAAAAAAATCCAAGCTGTATTAAATGATTATGAAATCGAAGCAGGTATTGCATTCAATAGCAATACTATTGAACATGGAGTCCATATTGTCCATGGGGAATTAACTACAGGTTTTGAACTTCCAATGGCAAAAATGGCGGTAATTACGGAAGAAGAAGTATTTAATAAAAAGACTAGGAAAACAAAACGAAGACAAAAACTTTCAAATGCTGAACGCATAAAAAGCTACTCTGAACTAAAAGTAGGGGATTATGTTGTTCACGTTAATCATGGAATTGGGAAATATTTAGGAATTGAAACGTTATTAATTAATGGTGTTCATAAAGACTACTTGCACTTAAAATATCAAGCGAATGATAAACTATATGTCCCTATCGAACAAATTGATCTCGTTCAAAAGTATGTTGCTTCTGAAGGAAAAGAGCCGAAAATATATAAATTAGGCGGCAGTGATTGGAAACGTGTGAAAAAGAAGGTAGAGTCGTCTGTAAAAGATATTGCTGACGACCTCATCAAACTTTACGCGGAACGAGAAGCCTCAAAAGGATATCCATTCTCGCCAGATGGAGATTTACAGCGTGAGTTTGAAGCTTCCTTCCCTTATCAGGAAACAGAAGATCAGTTACGTTCCATCACTGAAATAAAGCGCGACATGGAAAGAGAAAGGCCGATGGATCGTCTGCTTTGTGGAGATGTTGGTTATGGAAAGACAGAAGTAGCCATTCGAGCTGCGTTTAAGGCTATCATGGATGGAAAGCAAGTAGCTTTACTAGTTCCAACAACGATTCTCGCACAGCAACACTATGAGACAATTAAAGAGCGGTTCCAGGATTACCCTATTAATATTGGATTGCTCAGTCGTTTCCGAACTAAAAAGCAACAAACGGAAACAGCTAAAGGGTTGAAGAATGGTACCGTAGATATTGTAGTAGGAACACATCGTCTCCTTTCAAAAGATATTCAGTATGCTGATTTAGGCTTATTAATAGTGGATGAAGAACAACGATTTGGAGTAACTCATAAAGAAAAAATTAAGCAGCTGAAAGCGAATGTTGATGTATTAACATTAACAGCAACACCAATTCCGAGAACACTTCATATGTCCATGCTCGGAGTCCGTGATTTATCTGTCATTGAAACTCCACCAGAAAATCGTTTTCCTGTCCAAACGTATGTGATGGAGTATAACGGTGCGATGGTAAAGGAATCGATTGAACGGGAGCTTGCAAGAAATGGGCAAGTATATTTTCTATATAATCGTGTCGAAGGAATTGAAAGAAAAGCAGAGGAAATTTCCATGCTAGTTCCGGATGCTAGAGTTGCCTATGCACATGGACAAATGACGGAGACAGAGTTGGAATCCATTATTTTAAGCTTCTTAGATGGAGAGTTTGATGTTCTCGTAACGACTACCATCATAGAGACTGGTGTAGATATTCCAAATGTAAATACGCTAATAGTTCACGATGCAGATCGTATGGGTCTTTCACAGCTATATCAGTTAAGAGGACGAGTTGGTAGATCTAATCGGATTGCATACGCATATTTCACATACAGAAAAGATAAAGTTCTAACTGAAGTAGCTGAGAAGAGATTACAATCCATTAAGGAATTTACAGAATTAGGCTCTGGATTTAAGATTGCGATGCGTGACTTATCCATCAGAGGAGCAGGTAATTTGCTAGGCGCACAACAACATGGATTTATAGATTCCGTTGGATTTGACCTGTACTCGCAAATGCTAAAAGAGGCAATCGATGAGCGAAAAGGTGAAATTAGTAAAGAAAATACTCCTTCATTTGAAGTGGAACTAGAAATAGATGCGTATATTCCAGATAAATATATAAGCGATGGACATCAAAAAATTGAAATGTATAAACGCTTTAGAAATGTCCATTCTATTGATGATGTTAATGAACTTAGAGATGAAATGATCGACCGCTTTGGAGACTATCCAGAAGAAGTAGAGTACTTATTCCATGTAGCGGAAATGAAAGTATACGCAAAAGAAGCAAAACTGGAATCAATTAAACAATCGAAAAATGAAATCACCATTTTTATGTCAGAAAAAGGCACTGCAGAAGTCGACGGTTCAAAAGTGTTTGCTATTTGTAATCAGCATGGTAGAAATATTGGACTTGGAATGGATGGTTCAAAACTAAAGATTACAATGAAAATAGGGCGTCAACCTGTAGAAGAATGGTTAAAAGTTGCTAGTGAAATCATAAAAGGGCTAGGAACTGCAAAAAAGGCAGTTAACGTTTAATTGCTTCAAACACCTTCCTAGTTTTTCAAAAAAATAGCAGGAAACATGTATAGTTCTCTCTTTCTGAAAGATACTAAATTCAACCACTTATGGTAATTAGAATAAACCCGGAAGCTCATCAAATGATTGATGAAAGGTTATTCAAGCACGTGCTAGCGTCCATTATGAGCAGCTTCCGAAAAATCATCTGATGAAAGAGAGGCAGCTTAAGATGAAAGCAACTGGTATTGTTCGTCGTATTGATGATTTAGGTAGGGTAGTAATACCAAAGGAAATTAGAAGGACACTGCGAATCCGTGAAGGAGACCCGCTAGAAATCTTTGTGGATCGAGACGGAGAAGTAATATTAAAGAAGTATTCTCCAATTAATGAACTTGGCGATTTTGCAAAGGAATACGGAGAAGCTTTATATGAAAGTTTAGGAAGCTCCGTTATCATCTGTGATCGCGATTCCGTAATTGCAGTTGCAGGTGGATCGAAAAAGGAATACATGAATAAGAACAATGGGACAATCATTGAGAAAGCAATGATGGAGCGCTCCAGTCATCTAGAAAAAAGTGCAGGAAATGTTTCACTTGTAGAAGGTAATGAAGAAGAAATTATGTCCTATGCGGTGTCCCCAATTATTGCAAGTGGTGACCCAATTGGTGCAGTTGTTATTTTCTCAAAGGATAAAACAATTGGGGAAATCGAACAAAAGTCTGCAGAAACTGCAGCAAGCTTCTTAGCGAGGCAGATGGAAGGTTAAATGAAATCATTCATTATACAGGACTGATCCTCCCAAGGCTTAGGTCTCCTTTACATATCATGTCATACATATGATTATTGATGATATGAAGAGGACCTAAGTCTTTTTATTATTCTATGGTATAATTTCACTTAAACTAGACTGTTGATTAGCGTAGGAGTCTAGAGTGACTTATCAACATATATTTACATAGTTCCTAATCTCTAATCTATTCTACTGGAAAGGCGAGAGTATGTTGTCTCGAGATAATTCAAATCATTTTATTAAAAGCGCTCTTATATTAACTGCTGCGGCTTTTATTGTAAAAATATTAAGTGCTATATATCGAGTTCCTTTCCAAAACATCGTTGGTGATGTTGGGTTTTACATATATCAGCAAGTCTATCCCATTTACGGTATAGCCATAATCCTTGCTACATCAGGATTCCCTGTTATTATTTCGAAGTTAGCTGCAGAAAGTGAAAAGGGAAAATATAGACATCTTGCTCATGGGATGCAAGCTGCATTTTATACGCTACTTATAATAGGAGTGTGCTTGTTTTCGTTATTTTTCTTTGGAGCGGACATCATAGCTAGATTAATGGGAGATGTGCAACTTTCTCCTTTAATTAAGATTACTGCCTTTATCTTCTTACTTTTGCCATTCTATTCAGTGGGAAGAGGGTATTTTCAGAGCTATGGGGATATGGTTCCAACTGCGTCTAGCCAAGTGTTGGAGCAAATTATACGAGTTAGTTTTATTCTTATCATCGCAATATTATTAGTAAATAAGGGTTCTTCTTTGTATGCGGTAGGTAGTGGAGCAATGTTCGCTTCTCTATTTGGGGGAATCTCGGGCTTTGGGCTACTTTGCTATTATGCAATGAAAAGGAAAGCGTTTAGGCGCTTATTTGTTTCCGGCTTATCTTTCAAGAAGTTTTATAAAACAGCACAAATTGTGCTTATTCATGGAACTGCAATTTGCATTAGTGGCATGTTACTTGTTTTATTACAGTTAGTTGATTCATTCAGTATTTATAGTTTATTACGTCATTCTGGTATGGAAATGGAACAAGCGAAAGTATTAAAAGGGATTTTTGATCGTGGACAGCCTTTGATTCAGTTAGGGACTGTTGTAGCATCATCGTTTTCACTTGCGTTAGTCCCTTTAATTGCATCCGCTTGGAGACAAAATAATGAATCTACTTTACAAGAAAAATCGATTAATGCGTTGAATATTACAATAGTAATCAGTGTTGGTGCAACAATTGGTCTGGTCAATATTATGAAACCAACCAATATCATGTTATTTGCAAATAGCGAAGGTTCCAATGTACTTGCTGTTTTAGCGGTATCTATACTATTTAGTTCTTTTATCCTTGTTAGTTCTGGAATATTACATGGATTGGGGCATGTATTTGCCCCTGGGAAGTACATATTGCTTGGAGTTGTCTGTAAAACAGTAGGGAATGTCTTACTTATACCATTATGGGGAACAATGGGTGCTGCGCTTGCAACGATTATCAGTCTTTTTATTATCATGGTTCTTATGCTTAAGAAGCTGAATGAGAGGATAGAAATCATTGCAATATTAAAAAACAATAGTAAGTCGCTCTTGCTTGCAGCCATTATGATGACAATTGGGTTGCAAATATGGTTACTGTTATTCGAATTAATGGACACAAATCGATTTATAAGTAGTATATGTGCTTTAACTGGTGTCGTAATAGGTGCTTTCATCTACTTATTTATCATCATAAAAAGAAATGTTTTATCAGAAGAGGAATTTGCGATTATACCTTTTGGAAATAGAATCTTGCAATTCATTTCATCAAAGAAATGAGAAGGGAAGTTAAGATGAAAAATCAAATTGAAATTATTGGACTTGGTGCAGGTGATATCGATCAGCTTCCACTAGGCATTTATAAACGAATTAAAAACTCCCAACAACTTTTTTTGCGTACGAAGGAACATCCAGTAGTAGATCAACTTGCAGAGGAAGAAATACATTATCTTTCTTTCGACGATGTCTATGAAAAACACGATAGTTTTGAATCGGTATATGAAGAAATTACCGAAACATTGTTAGATAAAGCAACCGTAGAAAATGTTCTTTATGCTGTTCCTGGTCATCCGATGGTTGCCGAGAAAACAGTTCAGTTATTATTAGAACGCGGTCCAGGGCGGGGAATTAATATAAAAGTTAGTGGTGGTCAAAGCTTTATTGATAGCTTGTTTACAGCAATTAAAGTGGATCCAGTAGAAGGTTTTCAATTACTAGATGGAACATCACTTCAGAAAGAATCGATTCATATCCATCAGCACATCATTATTGCACAAGTATATGATTCATTTATTGCTTCCGATGTGAAATTAACATTAATGGAGAAATATCCAGATGATTATGAAGTGACGATTGTAACAAGCGCAGGTAGTGTAGAGGAACAAGTTCAAAAGGTTCCATTGTACGAGCTTGACCGTCAAGTATCGTTAAATAACCTTACAAGTCTATACGTTCCTCCAGTATCTAATCGGGAATATGCCTATAAGGAATTTTCAACCTTAAGAGCGATTATTGCCGAGCTTCGTGGTCCTAATGGTTGCCCTTGGGATAAGAAGCAAACACATGAATCGTTGAAAAAGTATTTAATAGAAGAGGCTTATGAGCTGCTCGATGCTATTGACCGTGATGATATTGATAATATGATCGAGGAATTAGGTGACGTACTTCTGCAAATCATGCTCCATGCCCAAATTGGTGAAGACGATGGGATGTTTGCAATCGACGATGTGATAGAAAGTATTTCTGAGAAAATGGTACGTCGTCACCCACACGTGTTTGGAGATGTAGAAGCTGCAGATGCAGATGAAGTAATAGTAAATTGGGAGAAAATTAAAGCCAATGAGAAAGGTAATACGGAAAGTGAAAAGTCATTATTAGAAGATGTGAGTAAAGGGTTACCTGCCTTATTAAAAGCTTATGACTATCAAAAAATTGCTGCTAAAGTTGGTTTTGATTGGGATGACGTACATGAAGCTTGGAAAAAAGTTGTCGAGGAAATGCAGGAGTTTGGAGCGGAATTAGCGAAAGGAAATAAACAAGAACAATTGCATGAATTAGGTGATGTTTTATTTGCGATTGTAAATGTAGCCAGACTTTTGCGTATCCATCCTGAAGAAGCGCTACAAACATCAAATGAAAAATTCCTGCGAAGATTTTCCTATATAGAATCAAAGGTAAGAGAAGCAGGAAAATCATTTGCAGATTTTGATTTAGAAGGGCTTGACCATTTTTGGAATGAAGCAAAGAAACAAGGGTTATAAGGAGAGGAGACAAATAAATGAGTACGATGCGTTTAGATAAATTTTTAAAGGTTTCACGTCTTATTAAAAGACGCACATTAGCAAAGGAAGTTGCAGATAAAGGGAGAATTTCCATTAACGGCCAACAAGCAAAAGCGAGTTCCAACGTGAAAGTTGGAGATACATTGGAAATCCGCTTCGGTCAGAAACTTGTTACTGCAAAAGTAAATGAACTTCAAGAATCAACCAAAAAAGAAGATGCAGCGAATATGTATGAGATAGTAAAAGAAGAGAAGATAGAAAACGATAACGAATAGAATATCTAAAGAGGGCTAGTCAATATAAGCTGCTTGCAGCTAATTGGCTAGCCTTTTTTATATTTAGGCAATGTATTTCATTCGAGAACTAGCATAAATTTGATTTATACTATGAAAAGTTTCTCAATTACTACTAGAAATTCTTTGAGGATCCGTGTTAGGTGCAACAATTGATAAATATTAAATGAAAAGTAAAAAAAGTAGAGTTTGAATATTTTCTAAAACGTGATAGCTTGTTCTAATTCCCTGTTTCCCCTCATATGATTAAACAAAATCAGTGCGAAAAAGAGGGATGAAAATGAACCAACAATATGAGCCAATACCATCCAAGGGAACTGTACCAGAACATGACGTTACGATGCGTGGGAGGAGAATCCTCGACATTACTGGTGTTAAGCAAGTAGAGAGTTTTGATAATGAAGAATTCCTATTGGAAACAACGATGGGTTTTTTAGCTATCCGTGGTCAAAACTTGCAAATGAAAAATTTAGATGTAGATAAAGGGATTGTGTCGATAAAAGGGAAAATCTATGACTTAGTATACTTAGATGATCACCATGGGGAGAAAGCTAAAGGCTTCTTTAGCAAGTTATTCCGATGACATTAACCGTCCAATTTTATACCATGCTTTCCATGATCGCCATGGGAAGCTTTTTTGGAGCATCGCTTGACACATACCAACGTTTCTTAAAACGGGGCAGTCGCAAAAGGATGCTTGTTTTTTTCAATGATATATTATTCTGGGTTATTCATGGATTGATTACCTTTTATGTCTTATTCCTTGTTAATTATGGTGAATTGCGATTTTATTTAATTCTTTGTTTGCTATGCGGCTTCTCTGCATATCAGGCACTGATGAAAAATGTGTATAATAAAATATTGGAGAGAGTTATAAGCTTCTGTAAATCTGCAGCAGTAGTCATTCAAAAGTTATTTCTTGCGATTATATATCGCCCAATTAAGGGGATTATTCTGGCACTTTTCACGTTAGTTATGTTCCTTGCAAAGGTGCTATTTACACTTGTAAAATTTATCTGGTCAGTGTTATTATGGGTTTTAAAGGTCGTTACATATCCACTTCTGTTAATTGGCAGATGGATATACTCGTTATTACCAAAATCCTTTAAAAAACAAATAGAAAAAACGCGAAATTTTTTAGCAGGATTATTAAAAACAACGAAGAAACACTTTATTAAGGTAAAAAATCTTATTCTGAAAAAATAATGATGAGGAGGTGTCGGGATGGGAGTTGGGAAAAATCGAGTTACCTCAATAGAGACAAGCTATATGAAACAACAGGAAGTTCTAATGAAAAGGAAAGCAAAAAGAAAGAAGTTGCTTATCCGTAGATTATCCTTGTTTCTTGTCCTGACTATCGCTCTATCTTATTTTGTGATCTCCTTCTATATTTCCAGGTTAAATATATTGGAAGCAAAACAGGCAGAACAAGTAAAATTAGAACATCAGCTTGCGAAATTAGAAAAAGAACAAAAGTTATTAGAAAATGAAATTGCTAAGTTAAATGATGATGAGTATATAGCGAAACTTGCTCGCAGTGAATACTTTCTTTCAGATGAAGGCGAGATTATTTTTACTATTCCTGAATCAAAGAAGAAGGAAGATAAGGATGAAGAGGAAGATTCTTAAAGAGGCAAGACAAGTTGATGGAGGCCATTGCTCCCACAGGAGTCTACGTGTATTTTCTCCGCTGTTAATCTACAACTATAATTAGAACACTCTTTTAAACCAAGCGTATTGTAAACAGTTCCTTGCTGTTGGTTCTGGACTTTAAAATTGTCAGAGGGAAAGAGCTATTAAAATAAATATTTCTATAGAAACGAGCTAAACTATCTTGAAAATATACAAGCATTAGTTTAGCTCTTCATTACATCAACATATTTGGTCACTGTTTATTCTTTAAATCGTGATGATGTAGATGTTTCTTTATGTGCTTGCACTTTTCAATGAAATTCTTATATAATATAGAGTAAGGTTTATTTTTTTATACTTTAAGGAGGATAAATTTTTTTATGTCGATTGAAGTAGGCAGCAAGTTACAAGGTAAGGTAACAGGTATCACTCATTTTGGAGCTTTTGTGGAATTGCCAGCAGGCTCTACAGGTCTTGTTCATATTAGTGAGGTCGCAGACAACTATGTGAAAGATATTAATGAGCATTTAAAAGTTGGCGATGAGGTTTTAGTGAAAGTGTTAAATGTTGAGAAAGACGGTAAAATCGGATTGTCCATCCGTAAAGCTAAGGAACAACCGCCTTCTCAGTCTAATTCTAACCACCGTCCGCGTAATAACAGAGCGAATGATGTACGTCAAAAAGAAAGCTTTGAGCAAAAAATGAATCGGTTCTTGAAGGACAGTGAGGACCGCTTATCATCTTTAAAACGTCATACTGAATCAAAGCGTGGAGGACGAGGTGCAAGAAGAGGCTAACTTGCTGTCTGTGATATAAATGCGAAATGTAGCTGCTAACGAAAAGTAGCTACATTTTTTATTGACAGGTTTCGCAACTAATTGTAAGATAGATATTGTGTTTTTTTAAAACAAGGCGGCGTAGCTCAGCTGGCTAGAGCGTACGGTTCATACCCGTGAGGTCGTGGGTTCGATCCCCTCCGCCGCTATAACGAAAAGTGAAAGCGACTGGATTAGCATATCAAGGCCGTAGACACTAAAACGCCAAAAAGCGTAAGTTATTTGCAAATCGCAAACGACTTACGCTTTTTTTCGTCCGAATTAGTCGAACGTTTTATAGCTTTTCCTCCATCAAACTGACAAAATTTTAAAACTACCATATGTATAATGAGAGACAATTATATTTAGTAGGGAGTGCTAATATATATGGAAAAGGGAGATCAAAGCGTCATCGAACCAGTTCGTAGTGTAGTTTTACCAAACGCCAAAATTGATATCTCAGGTGGATACCGTAGAACAATGCAAAAACTTGAGAATATCTTTATTGACAAGGGCATCGCCTTGCTTATTATTGCTGTTCTATTAGGAAGAGCATTAATTCTATCTGAACTTTCACCATTTGCTCTACCATTCTTCGCAGTTGTCTACATGTTAAAAAGGAATAAGGCACCAATTGTCCTATTTGGCCTCTTAGCAGGTTCGCTTACGTTATCAATAGGAAATGCTGTCTTTACCTTTGCTCTTTCTATACTATTTATGATTAGTTTTAAAGTTTTAGAACGGGTTTTCACCAATATTATCAAAACTTCCCCTTATATTGTCGTAGGTATTGCCTTTGTTGCAAAATGTGGTTATGTATTTATGGAAAATGGACAAACATTCACACGCTATGATGCTATCATGGCTGCGGTAGAGGCTAGTTTTTCTTTCGTATTAGTATTTATATTCATGCAAAGTATTCCATTCCTTTCTAAACAGAAGAGAAAGCGAACATTAAAGACGGAAGAAGTTATCAGTCTCATAATTATGCTCGCATCTGTTATGACTGGAACGATAGGTTGGCACATATATGACTTATCAGTTGAACATATTTTCTCTCGTTATCTCGTAATTTTGTTTGCATTTATTGCGGGAGCAACAGTTGGATCGACCGTTGGAGTAGTTACTGGACTAATATTTAGCTTGGCAAATGTGGGTAGTCTCTTTCAAATTAGTTTACTCGCTTTTTCCGGATTATTAGGAGGTCTATTAAAAGAAGGAAAGCGTGCTGGCACCGCAATAGGATTATTAGTTGCTACAATACTAATTGGTATGTACGGAGATGCCAATACCCCATTAATGAAAACGGTTTACGAGTCGTGCGTTGCAATTATGCTGCTCTTTTTAACACCAAGGGGGTTAATTGAGCGCATTGCACGATTCATACCTGGTACACAGGAACATATCCAAGATCAACAAATGTATGCAAGAAAAATAAGAGATTTGACTGTTCGACGTGTGGAGGAATTTTCTTCTGTATTTCAAGCATTATCCAATAGTTTTTCTCAATCAGAAAAATTAAGTGCGGATAAAGATGAAGATAAAGAGTTTGATCTATTTTTAAGTAATGTAACAGAACGAACATGCCAAGCTTGTTACCGGAAAAACCAATGCTGGAGTACCGCTAACTTTGATAGAACCTATGAATTAATGAAAAATGTCAAGAATGAGATGGACCAAAATACTGGAATGATTCCACATTCATTAAACCGTAACTTGCGGAAGCATTGTAATAAGGATAAGCAAGTCCGTGATGCTATCCATCAAGAACTGAATGTGTTACAGATGAACCAACAATTGAAAGTACAAGTTCAAGAAAGTCGTAAGCTTGTTGCGGAGCAATTATTAGGAGTATCGGAGGTAATGGGAGATTTTGCGAGAGAGATTCAAAGGGAACAAGAAAATCATTATCGACAAGAGGAGATGATGCTAGACGCACTGCAAGACTTTGGTGTTGAAATTGAACAAGTAGAAATCTTTAGCATCGAACCAGGCAATGTGGATATAGATATTACACTACCTAGCCATAGTATGGCAGGAGAAAGCGAGAAGATTATTGCTCCAATTATATCGGACATATTAAATGAAACTATTATCGTTCAAAGTGAGGAAGCTGGTGATTTTGATACGGGATATAAATATGCAACTCTACGATCAGCCAAAACTTATGTAGTCGAAACGGGTATTGCACATGCTGCAAAAGATGGAGGATTTCTATCAGGTGATAGTTACTCCACGATGGATTTAGGACCAGGCAAATTTGCAATTGCGATTAGTGATGGAATGGGAAATGGAGAGCGGGCTCATCATGAGTCTAGTGAAACACTAAAACTATTACAAAAAATCTTAAAATCTGGAATAGAGGAAAAGGTGGCGATTAAGTCCGTTAACTCTGTACTGTCCTTACGCTCGACGGATGAAATATTCTCAACACTTGATTTGGCGATGATAGATTTACAAGATGCAACGACTAAATTTTTGAAAATTGGGTCAACTCCAAGTTTTATAAAAAGGGGGAATAAGATAATAGAGATTGAGTCTAGTAATCTTCCAATGGGAATATTACAGGATTTTGATGTCGATGTTGTATCAGAGCAGTTACGTGCTGGAGATTTACTGATTATGATGAGTGATGGAATATTCGAAGGTCCGAAGAATGTTGAAAACTATGAATTATGGATGAAACGAAAATTAAGAGAGATAGAAACGAATGTACCACAAGAAATAGCTGATCTTATTATGGAAGAGGTGATACGCACAAGATCCGGTCATATTGTTGATGATATGACGATTGCGGTAGTGAAAGTAAAACATAATACGCCAAAGTGGTCACCAATACCAATAAAAAGTAAAAGTATGAAAATATCATAATGAAGTATAAAAAAGAGCTAGGAAGGAGAGGATGGTAGCTAAATTGTGAATCTGGAGGGGAGTACATGAAGAAAGGTAATTTAAAACAAATTTTACTGATTACGGATGGTTGTTCAAACCAAGGTGAAGATCCAGTAGCAATGGCTGCCTTAGCTCAGGAAAAAGGAATTACGGTAAATGTTATTGGTGTAATGGAAAATGATACGATTGATGAGAAAGGTTTACAGGAGATTGAAGGTATTGCTTCATCAGGCGGTGGAATTAGCCAGGTAGTATATGCAACGCAATTGTCGCAAACGGTACAAATGGTTACTAGGAAGGCGATGACTCAAACATTACAAGGTGTAGTAAATAAAGAATTAAGGCAAATCCTCGGTAAAGAGGTGGATATGGAAGAATTACCACCTGATCAACGTGGAGAAGTAATGGAGGTGGTGGACGAACTAGGAGAAACAGCAGATGTTGAAGTTTTGGTATTGATTGATACGAGTGCGAGTATGAAGACAAAACTTCCTACTGTAAAAGAAGCACTGCTGGATTTATCTCTTAGTTTAAACGCACGAACGGGCAATAATCGCTTTTCTGTGTTTGTATTTCCCGGGAAAAAGAAGGAAGTAGAGAAACTACTTGATTGGACACCTAACATGGAGTTGCTATCTAGTATTTTTCCAAAACTTGCAGTTGGAGGGATAACTCCGACAGGTCCTGCATTACGTGTGGCAATGAGTCACTTTAAGGCAAAGCGTTCATTGAAAGGGTTGTTATCTGGTGATGATGAACAATACCTCGAAGAGTCCATGTAAATTCAATCCGGGAACAATTATAAACGGAAAATGGCATAAACACCGCTATCAGCTTGTGAAAGAGTTAGGTGCTGGTGCAAATGGGGTAGTATACCTTGTAAAAGGTAGTTTTGGGTATTCTGCGTTGAAGATGAGTACAGATAGTATGTCCATCACATCAGAGGTTAATGTCCTGAAAGCATTTGAGAAGGTCCAGGGATCTACCCTCGGACCTTCTTTATTTGATGTAGATGATTGGCATACAAAGAATGGAACAATTCATTTTTATGTAATGGAATACATTCATGGTCCAGATTTGCTCTCTTTCATTTCTAGTAAAGGGAAGTCTTGGGCGGGTATTATGATTGTGCAATTACTGGATATACTAGAGAATTTGCATAAGCAAGGTTGGGTTTTTGGTGATTTAAAACCGGAAAATTTAATAGTTTCAGGTCCACCAGCGAAGATTCGCTGTATAGATGTAGGGGGCACGACGAAAAGCAATAGGGCTATTAAGGAGTTTACCGAATTCTTTGATCGTGGCTATTGGGGACTTGGTACAAGGAAGGCGGAACCAAGTTATGATCTATTTTCAACAGCGATGTTATTGGTGAATTTATATTATCCAAAACGCTTTTCGAAAAATACAGATGGGAAAAAGCAATTAATGGATGTTGTACAGAGCGACAAGGGATTGGTAAGGTATGAACCGGTTTTAAAAAGAGCATTTCTTAATCAATATAGCTCTGCACAGGAGATGAAAAAGGATATGCTTCAACTTTTATCTGCTAGTGATTCACAACCTAAGTCAAATGCGGTTCGATATAAATCACGTCAGGTTAAAAAGCAGAAAAAGAAGAATCCTATATTTGAAACTGTCTCCATCTTAATTCTTACAATTGTTTTGTATGCCTTATATATTTATGGGTATATTTTATGATACTTTACACTACTAATTTAGGTTAGATGAATGGTAACATATATAAAAGGAGGGCTACGTTTTAACATAGCCCTTACATAGTATAATTCTATGGATAAAGGGAATGTTAGCATGTTAGATTTTGAGATTAAAACGGAGCAGTTTATAGAAGAACACTCACTTCTTCAAGAAGGGGATAGAATACTTGCTGCAGTATCAGGGGGGCCAGATTCCCTTGCAATGGTAGACTTTTTATATAACAGACAGAAGCGTTATGGTATTAAGATTGTCGTTGCACATGTTGACCATATGTTACGAGGAGAGGAGTCATTACAGGATCTTTACTTTGTTCGTGATTATTGTGAATCAAGGGGAATAAGTTTCCATGGCGTATCCATCAACATAAAAGAGAAAATGATACTGGAACAAAGAGGTATGCAAGAAACAGCAAGAAAATATCGATATCAATACTTTGAAAAGATTATGGAGGAATATCACTTAAATAAACTCATAGTTGCACAGCATGGGGATGATCAAATAGAAACCATTCTCATGAGACTAGTGAGAGGTAGTGGTGGTATAACACGTGCAGGAATTCAAGTCCGTAGGCCATTCTCAAATAATAAAGAAATAATTCGCCCGCTTTTAGCAGTTTCAAAATCGGAAATTGAAGAATATTGTTCCTACTATGAGTTAAATCCTAGGCGTGATTTGAGTAATGAGAAAAAGGATTATACAAGGAATCGATTCCGTTTGGAAATCCTCCCTTATATAAAGAAGGAAAATCCCCGAGTAATAGAACATTTTCAACGATTTAGTGAACATATAACAGAAGATGAAACTTATCTTCTACAACTAGCCGTACAGGAATATAATAATGTATGTAAAGTAAAGGGAGAGGACAAAATTATAATTGATATTCCTGCATTTTTAAAAGTGGCTAATCCTTTACAAAGAAGGGTGATTCATCTAATATTAAACTATCTTTACCAGCATAATTTAGAAGAAATAACAGCTCATCATATTAATCTGCTCATACAGTTATTGAAGGGTGATAATCCTTCCGGTAAATTGAACTTCCCAAAAGGTTTAAAGGTGCTTCGTTCTTATCATACTTGCCAAATTTCCTTTAATGATATTAAAACTGCAGAGCCGTATCGTTTTGAAATAGTAGTAGGCGATAAGGTTGTTCTCCCTAATGGATACATAATAGGAATAGAACCTTTAAATAGTAAAAGGAATATTACGGCAGAGGATGCACTGATCCTTCCTGCGAAGGAAGTGCAATTGCCACTAATCGTTCGAACAAGGCGGCCTGGGGATAGGTTAAAAGGGATGAATGGTACAAAAAAGGTAAAAGATATATTTATTGATATGAAAATACCTTTGAATGAAAGAGCAGTATGGCCAATTATTACCGACTATACCGGCAAACTCCTCTGGATCCCCGGATTGAAAAAAGCCTTTTTTGAAACAGCGGTTGATCATAAACAAGAATATTATCAAATACAGTACAGTAAGCAAACATTCCTAGGGGGCAACAAAGTAAATGAAACATGATATTAAAGAAGTGTTAATCACAGAAGAACAATTAAATGCCAAAATGTATGAATTGGGAAAGCAACTTACGGACGACTATGATGGCCGTTTTCCACTAGTTGTTGGAGTTTTAAAAGGTGCTACTCCATTTATGACAGATTTATTAAAACGTGTGGATACATATTTAGAAATGGATTTTATGGATGTATCAAGTTATGGGAAGTCTACTGTTTCTTCTGGGGAAGTAAAGATATTAAAGGATTTAAATACACCTGTTGAAGGAAGAGACGTACTTATCATAGAAGATATTATCGATAGCGGCTTAACATTAAGCTACTTAGTCGAGCTATTCCATTACAGAAAAGCAAAGAGTGTTAAAATCGTAACGCTACTGGACAAGCCGACGGGAAGACAAGCAAATATTGAAGCAGATTATGTTGGTTTTGAAGTACCTGATGCATTTGTTGTCGGATATGGACTTGATTATGCAGAAAAATACCGAAATCTCCCTTACATTGGGATATTAAAGCCAGAAGTATATGGCAATACTAGTGAGGAATAAAATATATTGATTATGAAGTTGAATGGTTGTAAAGCTAGAAATTTATATGATACCATTGTATATAGTTTTTTTACCGTGGGAGGAGGTAAGGGATGAATCGGATCTTTAGAAATACCATATTCTATTTACTAATATTTTTAGTTCTGATTGGTATATTAAGTTGGTTTAAAAATGGGAATGAAACAACAGAAAATATAACCTACAATCAATTTGTTACACATTTAGAAAGTGGCAATGTAGCGAAATACTCCATGCAGCCTGAAAGAGGCGTTTATGAAATTAAGGGGCAGCTTAAAGGTGCTGAGGAAGGCAAGTATTTCCTTACATATGTAATGAATAGTCCAGCAATGCTTGACCGAATTGATGCTGCTTCAGCAGATTTGGATGTATTACCAGCTAAAGAAACAAGTGGCTGGGTATCATTCTTTACTATGATAATTCCATTTGTCATTATCTTTATTTTGTTCTTCTTCTTGTTGAATCAGGCACAAGGTGGCGGAAGCCGAGTAATGAACTTTGGGAAGAGCAAAGCGAAAATGTATACCGAGGATAAGAAAAAAGTACGTTTTAAAGACGTTGCTGGGGCTGATGAAGAAAAACAAGAACTTGTTGAAGTTGTTGAATTCTTAAAAGACCCTCGAAAATTCTCGGAACTAGGTGCAAGGATTCCGAAAGGTATTTTACTAGTAGGACCTCCTGGTACAGGTAAAACCCTTTTAGCACGTGCAGTAGCTGGTGAAGCGGGAGTTCCGTTCTTCTCCATTAGTGGTTCTGACTTCGTAGAAATGTTCGTCGGTGTCGGTGCTTCACGTGTTCGTGATTTATTTGAAAATGCTAAGAAAAATGCACCATGTATTATTTTTATAGATGAGATTGATGCAGTAGGACGTCAGCGTGGAGCAGGACTAGGTGGCGGCCATGATGAACGTGAACAAACTCTTAACCAATTACTAGTTGAAATGGACGGTTTTGGTGAAAATGAAGGTATTATTATTGTAGCAGCGACGAACAGACCGGATATTTTAGACCCAGCTTTATTACGTCCTGGTCGTTTTGACAGACAAATTACAGTTGATCGTCCAGACTTAAATGGTCGTGAAGCTGTACTACGTGTCCATGCTCGTAATAAACCGTTAGATGAAACGGTTGATTTAAAATCAATCGCAATGAGAACACCTGGATTCTCTGGTGCTGATCTCGAAAACCTCCTTAATGAAGCAGCTCTTGTTGCTGCAAGGCGTAATAAGAAGAAGATTGATATGCTAGATGTGGATGAAGCAACAGACCGGGTGATTGCAGGTCCATCCAAGAAGAGCAGAGTTATATCGAAGAAAGAACGACAAATTGTTGCATACCATGAGAGTGGTCACACAATTATTGGTCTTGTACTAGATGAAGCTGAAATGGTCCATAAGGTGACGATAGTTCCTCGTGGTCAAGCTGGCGGTTATGCCGTAATGCTTCCAAAAGAAGATCGCTTCTTGCAAACAAAACCGGAACTACTTGATAAGATAACAGGTTTACTAGGTGGTCGTGTTGCAGAAGAGGTTATGTTTAATGAAGCATCTACAGGAGCACATAATGACTTCCAACGTGCGACAGGTATCGCTCGTAGAATGGTAACTGAGTTTGGGATGAGTGAAAAGTTAGGTCCATTACAATTTGGTCAATCCCAAGGTGGGCAAGTGTTCTTAGGGCGTGATTTGCATAATGAACAGAACTACTCAGACGCAATTGCATATGAAATTGATTTAGAAATCCAACGTATCATTAAAGATTGTTACGATCGTGCGGAGAAAATCATTAGAGATAACCGAGATAAATTCGAACTTATTGCTCGTACATTATTGGAAGTTGAAACATTGGATGCAGAACAAATCCGTAGCCTGTACGAAGAAGGTAAACTTCCAGATCGCCCTACTCCTGAAGTAAATGTGAATGATAATAAGGTCGATACTGACTTTGAGGTAACGGAGACAATTAAAGATGATAATCTAAATGTTACAGGAAGACCGGAGAAATTAGGACCGTCTATCCCGTCCGAAACTCCTGATAATCTTGATAACGAGGATAAGAAAGAATAAAAAATATTAGAAGAAGGCATCTAAATAGATGTCTTCTTTTTTTGATTACAGTTCATCGGGAGTGGAGTAAGTGTAAATTATAGACTTCAAAGTGAAATATGGTATGATGTTTGAAGTAAAAAAGTCTTCCGTAAAAGTGGTGAAAGAAATGATTTTTGTTTTTGATGTAGGAAATACAAACATAGTACTAGGTGTTTATCAACGCGATAAATTAAAATATCATTGGCGCATCCAAACGAGTAAACATAAAACAGAGGATGAAATGGGGATGCTAATCAAAAATTTGTTTGATCATGTCGGTCTTCGTTTTGAGGATATTAAAGGAATTATTATATCTTCTGTAGTACCACCAATCATGTTTACTTTAGAGAGAATGTGCAATAAATATTTTCGAATAAAACCTTTAGTTGTTGGACCTGGTATAAAGACTGGATTAAATATTAAATATGAAAACCCTCGTGAAGTAGGAGCAGACCGTATCGTTAACGCGGTGGCTGGGATTCATGAGTATGGTAACCCATTAATTATTGTAGATTTTGGAACAGCTACAACATTTTGCTATATAAATGAAAAAAGTGAATATATGGGTGGTGTAATAGCACCTGGTATTGGTATTTCAACGGAAGCACTATATTCTAGAGCAGCAAAACTTCCGCGCATTGAAATAACGCATGTAGATGATATTATCGGGAAAAATACCGTGGCTGCGATGCAAGCTGGCATTTTATACGGGTTTGTTGGGCAAGTAGAGGGTATTGTAAAACGTATTATGGAGAAAAGTAAACAGAAACCTACTGTTATTGCAACAGGTGGTCTTGCCAATTTAATTGCAAAAGAAACAAGGCTAATAGATATTGTAGATGAAGAGTTAACGCTTAAAGGATTACAACTAATTTATAAAAGAAATATAGTCTAGTGAAAGGTGGAGTTGGAAATGGGTGATTATTTAGTAAAAGCACTTGCATATAATGGCCAAATTCGTGCATATGCTGCGACAACAACAGAGACAGTAGGAGAAGCTCAACGTCTTCACTACACATGGCCAACTGCTTCAGCAGCGCTTGGTCGTGCGATGACTGCTGGTGTCATGATGGGAGCAATGCAAAAAGGGGAAGATAAAATTACGATAAAAGTTGAAGGTGGCGGACCTATCGGAATTATCCTAGTGGACTCTGATGCGAAAGGAAATGTCCGTGGATATGTAACGAATCCCCAAACCCATTTTGATTTGAATGAACATGGTAAGCTTGATGTAAGACGTGCAGTAGGAACAGATGGAACATTATCTGTTGTGAAGGATGTCGGGCTAAGAGAACATTTTTCTGGTCAGGTACCACTTATTTCTGGTGAATTAGGTGAAGACTTCACGTATTACTTTGCAAACTCAGAACAAACTCCATCATCGGTAGGATTGGGAGTGCTAGTTAACCCAGACAATACAATATTGGCAGCTGGAGGTTTTATCATCCAGCTAATGCCAGGTGCTAGTGATGAAGTGATTTCAGAAATAGAAAAAAGCATTCAATCTTCACCCCCTGTCTCAAAATTAATCAACGATGGGTTATCTCCAGAGGAAATGCTACAACAGTATCTTGGAACAGATAATGTAAGAATATTAGATACACTGCCTGTACAATTTCGTTGTACTTGTTCAAAAGAACGTTTTGCAAATGCCATCATTAGTTTAGGGAAGCAGGAAATCCAAGAGATGATTGACGAAGATGGCAAAGCAGATGCACAATGTCACTTCTGTAATCGCAGCTACCACTATACAAAAGAGGAGCTTGAAGAACTAAAAGGGGAAGCTACTCAATAATATAAGGCGGATGACATCCGTCTTATTTTTGTTATAATAAGTGAAAAACAAAAAAAGATTACGCTTTCATAATTGACATATTGGCGTTAGAGTGTTATTTTTAAATAAACCAATTACATTACTCGGAATTAGGGGTGGAATAATGGCAAAGTTAGTTAATTCAATTACAGACTTAATCGGTAGTACTCCAGTAGTAAAATTAAATCGACTAGTAAATGAAAATAGTGCAGATGTATATGTAAAACTTGAATATATGAATCCTGGTAGCAGTGTTAAAGACAGAATTGCTTTAGCGATGATTGAAGCAGCTGAAAAAGCTGGAAAATTAAAAGAGGGCGATACGATTATCGAGCCTACTAGTGGTAATACAGGAATAGGTCTTGCGATGGTATCAGCTGCAAAAGGATATCGCGCGGTTCTTGTTATGCCAGATACGATGAGCCTTGAGCGTAGAAATCTTTTACGTGCTTATGGAGCAGAATTAATTCTTACACCTGGTGCCGAGGGAATGAACGGTGCTATCAAGAAAGCTAATGAGTTAGCAAGTGAACATGGTTATTTTGTGCCACAACAATTTGAGAACGAAGCAAACCCTGAAATTCATAGCCTTACAACAGGTAGAGAAATCGTGGAACAAATGGGTGATCAATTAGATGCATTCGTTTCTGGAATTGGAACAGGTGGTACAATAACTGGTGCAGGAAAAGTTTTGAGAGAAAACTATCCTGATATAAAGATTTTTGCAGTAGAGCCTGAAGACTCCCCAGTATTGTCTGGTGGAAAACCAGGTCCACACAAATTACAAGGAATCGGTGCGGGATTTGTTCCGAAAGTTTTAAATACAGAAGTCTATGATGAAGTAATTACCATAAAAAATGAAGAAGCGTTCGAAACATCTCGTCGTTCTGCTAAAGAAGAAGGCGTATTAGGCGGAATATCTGCTGGTGCAGCAATTGCGGCTGCGTTAAAGGTAGCAGAAAGGCTTGGAAAAGGGAAGCGTGTCCTTGCGATACTCCCTGATAATGGTGAGCGTTATTTAAGTACAGCATTATATAACTTTGAAAAATAAGATGACAGGAAGCAAGTCCAAATATGGGCTTGCTTTTTTATTTTCATAACGATATGAAAAAAGGTAGACTATATAAATAGAAATGTAAATGAAAGGGAAAGGTGTAACCATGAATTCTGTTATGAAATGTGGGAAGTTTGAAATAGATTTTTCTAAAAAAACCTTAATTATGGGGATTTTAAATGTGACACCAGATTCGTTTTCCGATGGTGGTCATTTTAATGAGTCTGATAAGGCTGTTAATCGCGCAAAGCAAATGATTATTGATGGAGCGGATATTATAGATATTGGTGGGGAATCAACAAGACCTGGTCATGAACCGGTAAATAGTAGTGAAGAAATATCTCGTGTTGTACCAGTAATCGAGAAAGTTTCGGCTTTAAGTCAGACCGTACCGATATCTATTGATACTTTTAAAGCAAACACTGCAGAGGCAGCCGTGAAAGCTGGTGCTACAATTATCAATGATATATGGGGTGCGAAGAAAGACCCGGAAATCGCTGCAGTTGCGAAAGAATATAATGTGCCGATTATTTTGATGCATAATAGAGAAGAAAGAAATTACCAATCTTTTATCCGAGATGTCCTTCAAGATATATATGAAAGTATTGCCATTGCCAAGAAGGCTGGTGTAGCGGACGATCAAATTATTTTAGACCCAGGCATTGGATTTGCAAAAGATTATGAGGAAAATATTGAAATGATGAAGAATCTAGACAAACTAGTAGCACTCGGGTTTCCTGTGTTGCTAGCAACCTCAAGAAAACGAATGATTGGAACAGCTCTTGATCTACCTGTAAATGAAAGAATGGAAGGTACTGGAGCTACTGTTTGTTTCGGTATTCAAAAAGGGTGTCATATGGTTCGTGTACACGATGTGAAAGAAATGAGTAGAATGGCAAAAATGATGGACGTGTTAATCGGAAAGGAACATACAAATGGATAAGATTTACTTAAATGAAATGGAATTTTACGGCTATCATGGTGTGTTACAAGAGGAAACGAAGCTTGGTCAACGATTTCGTGTTAATATCGTAGCGGAATTAGATTTCCAAGAAGCCGGTAAAACAGATAATCTTGAAAAAACTGTAAGCTATGCTGAAATATATGAAGTTTGTAAAAAGATAGTAGAAGGTAAACCATACAAACTTATAGAAGCGGTAGCAGAGAAAATTGCAGAAGAGGTATTAA
This sequence comes from Lederbergia graminis, assembly GCF_042655485.1. NCBI lineage: Bacteria > Bacillati > Bacillota > Bacilli > Caryophanales > Bacillaceae > Lederbergia > Lederbergia graminis. The sequence continues at coordinate 3,125 of NZ_JBHSMC010000012.1, read as the reverse complement.
CTACCTTTACATTAATTGAACGTTTAACAGTAAAGGTAGTAAAACCTGATCCACCAATTCCAGGGCATTACCGCTCTGTAGCAGTTGAAATTACAAGGGGACGAAGTAATGGATAATTTTGCTTTCATATCATTAGGTTCTAATATGGGGGATAGGGAATCATTCTTAAAGAAGGCCATTGATTCCTTGGGAAATAATGAAAATATCATTATTGAGAAACTTTCTTCTATATATGAAACGGATCCTATTGGCTATACAGATCAAGATTGCTTTTTAAATATGGTAGTACAGATTAAGACAGGTTTATCTCCTATAGAGTTATTGCGTGTGTGTTTGAATATCGAAGAAGAGATAGGAAGAGTAAGGGGATTTAGATGGGGACCAAGGGTAATAGACCTTGACATTTTATTGTATAATGATGAAAATATTGAGATGGAGAGTTTGCAAGTGCCGCATCCACGACTACAGGAACGTGCGTTTGTAATAGTTCCACTTCTAGAAATTAATAGGAGCATTAAGCTCCCAACAACAAATGCCCCTTTGGCTGAAGTTCTAGACGAAATACCTGATAAAGAAGGAGTTCGGTTATGGAAACAGATAAATGGGGAAGACGCATACGCGCTTTTCGAAAGTTAAAAGGGTTCACGCAAGAAGGTCTTGCGAAGGATATTGGAATATCAGTATCGGTTTTGGGCGAGATAGAGCGAGGAACGAGGTTGCCTTCAGAGAGGATTCTTCGTGATGTTGCAAACAGCCTTGGGATAAGTAAGGAAGAACTTACTCCTGATAGTAAAGAAACGCCTTAATAAGGGTATTATATTATTAAATTTAGGCAATATTGAAATGCAAAACACCCTTATTGATCGTCAGAAATCATGTCTACTACGGGCATGAAATAACAAGTTGTGTTAATACGAGAGAATAGCGAGTAAACAGTGAACTTTGCACAAAGTTGTGTGAGTTACATATTATCTTTGTTGTTGAAATGCAGAAGTAAAGCAAATGCAGAGGGGTATACCCGTGATTACTACTGTCAGTCTCAGCTGGCAGTTTTTTTAGTAATAAACCTTTATGATAATTTTTACATGTTCCACATATCTAACTTAAGTTATCTTACACTTTTCCTAAATGGTAATTATTGTGTACAATGGTGGATAGGTCAGGTGGTATTTATATAGATTGGAGTGTTTTTCATGAATCACGAAGAGTTAAATGATCAATTACAAGTTAGACGCGAAAAAATGTCTTCCTTACGTAGCGGCGGTATTGACCCATTTGGTAAACGATTTGAGCGCACGGATAATACAAGTGGGATTAAAGAGAAATATGAGCAACAATCGAAAGAAGAGCTCTCAGAAGCAAATGTTACTGTTACATTAGCTGGTCGTGTAATGACGAAGCGTGGAAAAGGGAAAGCTGGCTTTGCTCATATTCAAGATCTTCATGGACAGATTCAAATATATGTAAGACAAGATGCTGTGGGCGAAGAGCAGTATGAACTATTTAATAATGTTGATCTTGGGGATCTAGTAGGAATTACTGGTACTATATTTAAAACAAAAGTAGGAGAACTTTCTGTTAAAGCGCATGAATTAACGTTGTTAACGAAAGCTCTACGCCCTTTACCAGATAAATTCCATGGCCTAAAAGATATTGAACAACGTTACCGTCAACGATATCTTGATTTAATTACTAATGAAGATAGTAAATCAACATTTATTTCTCGTAGTTTAATTATTCAAGAAATCAGAAGTTACTTAAATAAAGCAGGCTTCTTGGAAGTCGAAACACCAATGTTGCATTCCATTGCTGGTGGAGCTGCTGCAAGACCATTTGAAACTCATCATAATGCTTTGGATATGCAATTATATATGAGGATTGCAATTGAGTTGCATTTAAAAAGATTAATTGTTGGTGGTCTTGAAAAAGTATATGAGATTGGGCGAGTCTTCCGTAATGAAGGAGTATCAACGAGACATAACCCTGAATTTACCATGATCGAATTATATGAGGCTTACGCAGACTATAATGATATTATGGAACTTACAGAAAATCTTATTGCCCATGTAGCTAAAGAAGTTATTGGTTCTACAACTATCCCTTATGGAGAGCATGAGGTAAATCTAGAGCCGAAATGGACAAGACTACACATGGTTGACGCAGTAAAAGAGTATACAGGTGTAGATTTTTGGAATCAAATGACCGATGAGGAAGCAAGAAAGCTTGCGAAGGAACATAATATTGAAATTACTGAACATATGACGTATGGCCATATTGTAAATGAATTCTTTGAACAAAGAGTAGAAGATAAGCTAATTCAACCGACATTCATCTACGGACATCCAGTTGAAATTTCGCCACTTGCGAAGAAAAATGAGGATGACCAAAGATTTACGGATCGCTTTGAGCTCTTTATCGTTGGTCGAGAACATGCGAATGCATTTACAGAACTTAATGACCCTATTGATCAAAGAGAGCGGTTTGAGAGTCAATTACGCGAACGTGAACAAGGGAATGATGAAGCTCATGAAATGGATGAGGATTTCATCGAAGCATTAGAATATGGTATGCCGCCAACAGGTGGACTAGGAATCGGAATTGACCGTCTAGTTATGTTATTAACTAATTCTCCTTCCATACGCGACGTACTACTATTCCCGCTTATGAGACATCGTGATTAATTGAAATTAGCCTCATTCTACTATGAGGCTAATTTTTTTAAAAAAAAGCTCAAAAAAAGTATTGCTAGTTTCTCAAAATGATGGTATATTATTCTTCGTTGTCTTATTAAAGAACAGACAACAACGAAATAAAAAAACAAAAAAACTTGTTGACATTGCCTCTTGGTTTTGTTAATATAGAAAAGTCGCTGTTGGGCGACGAAGAAGTTTGATCTTTGAAAACTGAACGAAACGAAGCGTTAACAATAATTAAGTAAGACCAGCAAGAGCTTTAAGGAACAAAGGCTAAGTTCGCCACGTCCTGTGGCAACGCCTTTGTTAGTGCATCCGTGCACTTCAAAACTTCAATGAGAGTTTGATCCTGGCTCAGGACGAACGCTGGCGGCGTGCCTAATACATGCAAGTCGAGCGGACTTTTTGGGAGCTTGCTCCCGAAAAGTTAGC